>JBOGVS010000011.1:0-74938 GCA_050692555.1 Actinomycetota bacterium | reverse complement strand
AGACCAGGTACGCCCGGAGCGGCCACGTTCACATCGCGTACCAGGTGGTCGGAGAGGGCCCCTTCGACCTGGTGTACGTGCCCGGTTGGATCTCGAACGTCGAATACGTTTGGGAGGAGCCGAGAGTGGCACGGTTCCTCCGACGGCTGGGGTCGTTCTCTCGGCTGATCCTCTTCGACAAGCGGGGAACGGGTCTGTCCGACCCGGTCCCCGAGATCGAGCTGCCCACCTTGGAGCAGCGCATGGACGACGTCAGAGCGGTCATGGATGCGGCGGGGGTGGAGCGGGCGGCGATCTTCGGCTGGTCTGAAGGGGGGCCGATGTCCGTCCTGTTCGCCGCGACCTATCCAGAGCGTTCGCTTGCTCTCATCACGTTCGGGACCTTCGCGAAACGAGAGTGGTCGCCTGAGTACCCCTGGGCTCCCACACCCGAGGAACGGCAAGTCTGGTACGAGCAGATCGAGACCGACTGGGGTGGGGAGGTGGATCTGCCCCATCTCGCACCGAGTGCAGCCGGTGACGAACGCTTCAGGGAGTGGTGGGCCACGTACCTTCGGCGGAGCGCCAGCCCTCGGACGGCCCTCGCGCTGGGCAAGATGAACACCCAGATCGACGTTCGCCACGTCCTTCCCGCCGTTCGGGTCCCGACGCTTCTTATCCATCGGGCCGAGGACCGCGATGCCAGTGTGGAGGAGGGACGGTACATCGCCTCCCGGATCCCCGGAGCGAAGTTCGTCGAACTTCCGGGGGAGGACCACCTGCCGTTCGTGGGGGACCAGGACGCCGTCCTCGATGAGATCGAGGAGTTCCTGACGGGGGTCAGGCGCGGACCCAAGCCCGACCGGATCCTGGCAACCGTATTGTTCACGGACATCGTCGGGTCAACCGAGCGGGCCGCCGAGCTGGGGGATGCGCGCTGGCGAGATCTCCTCGAGAGCCACCACTCGGTCGTCAGGCGCGAGCTCGAGCGATTCCGCGGCCGGGAGATCGACGTGGCCGGCGATGGATTCCTCGCTACTTTCGACGGGCCCGCTCGGGCCATCAGGTGTGCCCTGGCGATCACCCAAGCCGTGCGCTCCCTCGGGATCGAGGTCCGGGCGGGACTGCATACGGGCGAGTGCGAGCTCAATGACGAACGGGTGAGCGGGATCGCCGTGCACACCGGCGCCAGGGTTCTGGCCATGGCCGGCCCAGGGGAGGTGCTCGCATCGGGCACGGTGAAGGATCTCGTTGCCGGCGCCGGGATCGAGTTCGAGGACCGCGGGCAGCACGTTCTGAAGGGCGTCCCGGGGGAGTGGCGTCTGTACGCCGTGATACGCGCGTAGACGTACTCGCGTCATCAGCAGGAAGGCGTCCTGGTTTTCCTGTGCCGCTTTATGGCAGCATCGGCAGACCGTGGTGGGTGATTCCGGAGAGAGGGAGGTAGGGGGATGTTCGCACGCGTAGCCGTCTACGAGATTCCCGGCCCTCGAGCGGAGGAGGCCGTTGGGAGCTTCCGAGAGGCAATCGGCAAGATCAGCGAGATGAATGGGCTGTCGGACGTGTACGTCCTCATCAGCCCCGAGAGCGATCGGGCGCTGACCATGAGCCTCTGGCACAGCCAGGCCGACATGGAGGCGAGTCGCATCAAGGCGACCGGTCTCCGGAGTGAGGCCGCCAAGGTCGTCGACGGCAGCGTGCAGAGCGTCGTCGAATACGAGGTTGCGGTTCACCAGCGGATCGGGTCATGACTTCGGGCCGTTCGGGTCGGCTCAAGCTCGGGGGCCCTGCCCTCACACCGTGATGACCACTTTTCCTCGGACGTGGCCCTCTTCGAGGTACCGCATGGCTTCGGGGACGTCCTTCAGCTCGTAGATTCTGTCGATGACCGGCTTCACCTCGCCGGCTTCGATGAGCTCTTTCAGGGCGACCAGGTCGTCCTTGTTCTCCTTCGAGAGGAACGGTCGGAGCTTCTGGCGCACGAACGGCGACACCAGGGCTACCCTGAAGAGAGGGCCGAGGCCGGAATCTCCGTTGTTGGGTATCAGGGTTCCTGTCCGAGTGAGCGCCCGCCTGATGTCTGTCAATGAATGGTTCCCCGCGTTGTCCAGGATGAAGTCGTACCGCTCCCCGGCCCGGGTGAAATCCTCCTTCGTGTAGTCGATGACCTCGTCCGCGCCGAGCGACCGGACCAAGTCCACGTTCCTGGAGCTGCACACGCCGGTGACGTGAGCGCCCATCGTCTTAGCGATCTGCACGGTGAACGTCCCCACGCCCCCCGAGGCGCCATTGATCAGGACCCTCTGACCCGGCCGGACCTTGCCGCGATTACGAAGGGCCTGGAGGGCACAGTGGGCGGCGACAGGAATCGCCGCGGCTTGCTCGAACGTGATGTGCTTCGGCTTCGAGCCGAGCCTGTTCTCCTTCGCCACCGCATACTCGGCGAACGCGGCGTCGCAGACACCGAAGACCTCATCACCCGGCCGGAGCTCCTTCACGTCCTTGCCCACCGCCTCAACCGTTCCCGCGACATCGATTCCTCGAGTGGGACCCTTTGGCTTGCGGAACCCGAACCCCAGACGCATGATGCGCGGCTCCCCTCTCATGATGTGCCAGTCGGCTGGATTGACGGACGCGGCGTGAACCCGGAGCAGCACGTCATCGTCACCGATCTCCGGCTTGGGCACTTCCCTGAGCTTCAGGACATCGGGTGAGCCGTACTCGTCCTGGACGATCGCCTTCACGATGTCTCCTCCTCCGGGTACTGGAATGCTTCGTCGAGCGAAACCCCCAGGGCCTGAGCGATCCGGAACGCCATCTCGAGCGAGGGGGAGTACCGGCCCTGCTCGATGGCGATGATCGTCTGACGGGTCACATCCACTCGCTCCGCGAGGTCGGCCTGGGTCATCTCACCGTTGGTGAATCGCAGGGCCCGGATGGCGTTGGTGACCTTGGTCGGCTTCCCCATGGCTCACAGGCCCCTGCGATAGGCGACGATCTTGACGATCGAGGTGGTGAGGGCCTGGAGAATGAACGCCGCGTAGAGCGCGTTGGCGATCCAGAAGTGGTCGAACTCGGCGCCTGCGGTCTACTTCACCACCGTCCTCGGCCGGTACCAGGACACCCCCGTCGCCGAGATCGCCTACGTGAGGCCTATGATCACGGCGATCGTCGTTACCATCATCGCGGCGATCGTCGCTCACATCGTGGTGGCGAACGACATCTGCCCTCCTCTCGGTGTAAAAGATCCTTGACATGATGGAAAGTACATCAACGCTGACATCATGTCAAGTTTGTTTTACCTAACCGCTTCGGTGGACTTCTGAATGCGCCCGGTCACTTGACTTCGCATCCCCAAACGGGCAGACTCTCACGGGCTCGGACACAATCAGACACTGGACTGATGTACGCGGAAGAGCGACGTGAAGACATAGCAGTGCTCGTCCGGAAGAACGGGCGGGCCGACGTCACCCACCTAGCGGACCGATTCGAGGTCACCCCCGAGACCATCCGTCGGGACCTCACCGATCTGGAGCAGCGAAGCGTCCTGCGACGGGTCCACGGTGGGGCGATCCCCATCGAGCGTTTCCGCGCGGAGCCCGCCATCGCGGAGAAGGCCACCGCGATGGCCGAGGAGAAGGGCCGGATCGCCTCAGCCGCCCTGTCGTTCATCCCCAGTCGAGGGACGGTCATGCTGGACGCGGGAACGACGACCCTGGCCCTGGCGCAGGTCTTCCCGGACCAGGAGCTCACCGTCTTCACCAACGGATTGCCCGTGGGGTTGGAGCTTGCCGCCCGGCGGAACCTCCAGCTCTACGTGATCGGAGGTCGGGTTCGGGGTCGCACCCTGGCACAGGTCGACGATTGGGCCCTGCGCCAGCTGGCCGATCTTCGGCTCGACGTCGCCTTCGTTGGCACCAACGGCCTGACCATAGAGCGGGGGCTCTCCACGCCGGACCCGGCCGAGGCCTCGGTCAAGGCGGCGATCTGCCGGGCTGCCCAGCAAGTGGTGGTGCTGGCGGACCGCACCAAGGTCGGAGAAGAGGACGCGGTCCGCTTCGCTCCGCTCGAGCAGGTCGATGTGCTGGTCACCGACAAGGGCCTGGATCCCACATACCGGCGCGCGCTGGAAGACGCCGGAGTGGAGGTGGTCCTGGCGTGAGGGGGTGGTGACGCACAAGGGTCTAGCGCAGCGCTGGCAGAGCCCGGTGCTCGAGGAGCGCCCGCAGCAGTGATCAAGGAGGTGCGTTGAATGTCTACGGCAGTTCCGGCCCCGCCTGCCGCTTCAGGAGGTGTACGGGCCAATATCCAGAGGCTGGGAGGATTCCTGGCCGGGATGGTGATCCCCAACATCGGGGCGTTCATCGCCTGGGGCCTGATCACCGCCTTCTTCATCCCCACGGGATGGACGCCCAACGCCAGGCTCGAGGAGCTGGTCGGGCCGCTGATCACGTTCCTCCTGCCGATCCTGATCGGCTACACGGGGGGATACCTGGTCCACGGGCAACGCGGAGCCGTCGTGGGGGCCATCGCCACCTCCGGCGTCGCCGTCGGAGCGGAGGTCCCCATGTTCCTGGGAGCCATGATCGTGGGGCCCCTCGGGGGGTGGCTCATCAAGCAGTTCGATCGGCTGGTCGAGGGGAAGATCCGCACGGGGTTCGAGATGCTGGTGAGGAACTTCTCCGCGGGGATCCTCGGGGGGATCCTGGCCATCCTGGGGTTCCTGGCGATCGGTCCCGCGGTGGAGTCCGTATCCAACGTGCTGGGCAACGCCGTCGAGTTCCTGGTCGACAACACGCTCCTGCCGTTGGCCTCGATCATCGTGGAGCCGGCGAAGGTCCTGTTCCTGAACAACGCCATCAACCACGGCGTCTTTGCGCCGCTTGGGGTGGCGGAGGCCGCGGAAACCGGGAAGTCCATCCTGTTCATGATCGAGACGAACCCGGGCCCCGGCCTGGGCCTGCTGCTGGCCTACTGGTTCTTCGGCCCCCGGTCGGTTCGTCCCACGGCCCCCGGCGCGATTATCATCCAATTCTTCGGAGGCATCCACGAGATCTACTTCCCATACGTCCTCATGCGGCCATCGCTGATCGTGGCGATGATCGCCGGCGGGATGTCCGGTGTCCTGACCTTCCTGGTGACGGGGGCCGGCCTGGTGGCCACTCCGTCTCCGGGAAGCATCTTCGCCTACCTGGCCGTGACGCCCCCGGGGAACCACTTCGGTGTCCTGGCCGGAGTGTTCGTCGGAGCGGTCGTCTCGTTCGGGGTGGCGGGCCTTATGCTGAGGCTGGCTGGCCGCCGTTCGGAGGAGGTGGTGGAGAAGCCGGCACCCACGGTGGGCACCGCTCCTGCTCCGGCATGATGGCTCAGATCCTGGGAAGCGACGTCCGGAAGGTCGTCCTGGCGTGTGAGGCCGGGATGGGCAGCAGCGTGTTGCTGGTGACCCAGCTCCGGAAGCGACTGGCGGACGTCGACGTGGAGGTGGGGCATACCCCGGTGGGGCGGATCCCGCCCGATGCCGATGTCATCGTCTGTCATCGCGGGCTGGAAGCCACGGCCAGGGAGGTCGCTCCCGACAAGGTGATCGTGCCCTTCGACATGTTCATCGGCGACCCCGCCTTTGACCGGATCGTCGAAGCGATCACGAAAGGAGAGTCGCTCGAGGGATAGTCGATGAGCAACCTTCTCTCGCACGAGGCGGTTCGTCTCGGGTTGCAGGCCTCGGATCGGTTCGACGCGGTGCGTCAGTCCGGGGAGGTGCTGGTGGAGATCGGAGCGGTGGAGCCTCCCTACGTCGACGCCATGCTGGAGCGGGAGCGGAGCATCTCCACCGCCCTCGGAGAGGGATTCGCCATCCCCCACGGCACCGACGAGAGCAGGAAGTGGATCCGGGAGACCAGGATCGTCTTCCTGCAGTTCCCGCAGTCCGTCGACTGGGGGGACGAGGACGTCACCGTCTGCGTGGGGATCGCCGCGCGAGGAGACGAGCATGTCGGACTCCTGGCCCGGCTGGCCGAGGTGCTCGTCGTCCCGAAGCAGGCGGCTACCCTGCGCTCTGCCGAGCGAGTCGAGGACGTGTTGGCGATCCTGGGAGCCCCACTGCAGGAGGCCAATCGATGAAGGTGGCCCGTCTGTACGAACCCGGCGACCTTCGCGTGGAGGACGCCCCCGTTCCGGAGGTGAGCAACGGGGAGCTCACCATCCGGGTACGTTCCTGCGCCACCTGCGGAACGGACGCCAAGATCTTCCGCCACGGCCACCACCACATCTCCCTCCCTCGGGTCCTGGGTCACGAGATCGCCGGAGAGGTCGCCGAGGTGGGTGCCGGCGTGGAGGGATGGTCTCCGGGGGACCGGGTCCAGGTCATCGCGGCCATCCCCTGCGGTGCCTGCTACTTCTGCCGGCGAGGACAGGAGACGGTCTGCGAGGACCTCGAGTCCATGGGGTACCAGTACGACGGTGCCTTCGCGGAGTTCATGCGGGTGCCTCGCAGGGTGCTGGACCGCGACGGCGTCAACCGCATCCCCGAGCACGTCCCGTTCGAGGCCGCGAGCCTTGCCGAACCCCTCGCCTGCGTCATCAACGGCCAGGAGATCGCCGATGTGCGTGAGGGAGACGCCGTCGTCATCCTCGGAGCAGGACCGATCGGCTGCCTCCACACCCGGCTGGCCCGGGCCCGCGGGGCCGCGACGGTCATCCTCGCGGACGTCAACCAGACACGGCTGGATCTGGCGGCCCGCACCGAGCCGGACCACCTGATCAACGGCGCGACCGACGATCCCGTCGACGCGGTCCGGAAGGTGACGGATGGCCGCGGTGCCGACGTGGTCATCACCGCCACGGGCGTCGGTCGGGCTCAGGAGCAGGCCCTGGAGATGGCGGCCCGCCGAGGTCGCATCTCTCTCTTCGGGGGCCTGCCCCGGGACGACTCCGTCATCCGGTTCGACTCCAACCTCGTCCACTACCGCGAGCTCTTCGTCCTGGGGGCCTACGGATCCGCCCCACGGCACAACAGAGAAGCTCTGGCGCTGATCTCCAGCGGGGCGGTCCCGGTCGAGGATCTGATCACCCACCGGCTGCCGCTCGGCGAGGTCGGGCGGGCCATCGACGCGGTGACCAGCGGCGAGAGCCTGAAGGTGGTGATCGCGCCGTGACCGCGATGGTCGTCACCGTGACCCCCAACCCCAGCCTCGATCGCACCATGGACGTCGCGGCGTTCCACCGGGGTGGAGTCGTCCGCGCCCAGGCCGTCCACCTGGATCCGGGCGGCAAGGGCGTGAACGTCTCCCGCGCCTTGGTGGCCAACGGCCATGCGTCGCGGGCGGTCCTTCCTCTCGGCGGATTCGAGGGGGATCAGCTCGCATCGCTCCTCCTGGGCCTGGGCATCGAGGTAGCCCCGGTCCGGATCGCGAACTCCATCCGATCGAACGTCGCCGTGGTCGAGCCGGACGGGACGGTGACGAAGCTCAACGCCCCGGGTCCCAGCCTGAGCGGCTCCGAGGTCCGGGCCCTGCTCGAGGGTGCTCGCACGGCAGCCGGCGATGGGGCCGGGTGGGTAGCCGGATGCGGAAGGCTCCCGCCCGGGGCACCCGACGATCTCTACGCCCGGCTGGTGAAGGCGGTCCGCCGCGCCGGAGTTCGGGTCGCGGTGGACACCAGCGGGGCCGCCCTGGCGAAGGTGCTCCCCGCGGGCCCCGACCTGCTCAAGCCGAACCAGGACGAGCTGGCCGAGGTGATCGGAGGCGTCCTCGAAACGCTCGGCGACGTCGTGGCCGCGGCCGAGAAGCTCCGTTCCCACGGAGTGGGGGCCGTCCTGGTCTCGCTGGGGCCCGACGGCGCGGTCCTCGTGGACGATGCGGGGGCCGTCCACGCGGAGAGCAGCACGGTGGTTCCATCGAGCACGGTGGGGGCCGGAGATGCCTTGCTGGCCGGGTTCCTGGCCACCGGGGGACAGGGTCCCGAGGCGCTGGCCGAAGGAGTCGCGTGGGGCGCCGCGGCGTGCGTGCTTCCGGGCACTGCCCTTCCGGGTCCGGGGGACCTTCACCGAGAAGAGGTGCGCGTTCAGCCGATCGATCCGGAGCGGTCGCTGAAACGGGGCAGCGATCGACACCGCCCCCTGAGCGCCGGCACGGCTCCCTCGGAGGAAGCGCACGGGGGTGTCCCCGGGTGATCGCGGGTGCCTGAAGCCACCGTCACGCTGCGCAACGCGAGCGGGCTCCACGCGCGCCCCGCCAAGGTGTTCGCGAGATCCGCCGCGGCTTCTTCCGGAGACGTCGTGCTGGTGAAGGGCGGGAAGGAGGTCAACGCCAAGTCGGTGCTGTCGGTCCTCACGCTCGACTGCCGGCAGGGGGATGAGATCCTCATCCGGACCACGGGCGATGGCGCTGAGGAGGTCCTGGCCAAGCTGGTGGGGCTGGTGGAGGCCGGGCTTGGCGATGCGGAGCACGAGTGAGCACCACGCTCACCGGGCGGGCCGCGGCGCCCGGCGCGGCGCTCGCGCCGGCCTTCGTCGTTGAACCCCAAGCCCCGGTCACCGAGGATCTGCCGGAAGGAGCCTCGGGGTCTCCGGAGACCGAGACGGCCAGGCTTCGGTCCGCCCTAGAGCGGGCGGAGACGGAGCTTCGTGCTCTGGCGCTCACCATCGAGGGGATCGCCGCACCGGCGGAGGCCGAGATCTTCGAGGCCCACGCGGAGTTCGCCGCCGATCCGGAGCTGTTCCGGCTGGCGGACGAAGCCATCCGCGACGGGACGTCGGCCGAGCGGGCCGTGGTCGGCGCGTTCGGGTCGTTCCGGGAGCTCCTGGTTGCGTCCGACAGCGAGTACCTGGCCGAGAGAGCCACCGACCTGGACGACGTGCGGGACCGCATCGTCAGGATCCTGCTGGGCCGAAGCACGGCCGGGGAGAGGCCCGACGTTCGCTCCGTCATCGCCGCCCAGGAGCTGACGCCGTCGCAGACGGCCAGCATGCCGGCGGACCTGATCGCCGGGATCGTCACCGAGACCGGGTCACCCACGAGCCACGCCGCGATCCTCGCCCGGGCCTTGGGGGTGCCCGCCGTCGTGTCATGCCCCGGACTGCTCGAGGCGATCGGTGGCGGTTCGGATATCGCGGTTGACGGGAGGACCGGTGGGGTGATCGTGGCCCCGGAACCGGCGGAGCGACAAGCCATCCGAAAGCGGATGCAGGCGGAGGAGCAGCGACGGCAGGCGCTGGCAGTCCTTCGTGACGAGCCCGGGCGCACGGCCGACGGGCAGCGGGTCGAGCTGGCGGCCAACATCGGGTCCATCCAGCACATCCCCGCTGCGGTGGAGGCCGGGGGAGAGGGCAGTGGCCTCGTTCGCACCGAGTTCATGTTCATGGATCGGACGGTGGCTCCCACGGTCGAGGAGCAGGTCAAGGTCTACGCCGAAGTGCTGCGCTCGTTCCCGGGGGCCCGGGTGGTGTTTCGAACGCTCGACGTGGGGGCCGACAAACAGGTGCCCTACCTGGACCGGGAACCCGAGGAGAATCCCGCGCTAGGGATCCGGGGGATCAGGCTCAGCTTGCTGCGCGCCGACCTCTTCCGGGACCAGCTCCGGGCGCTGCTGCGCGCGCGCGGCGAGGTCGGTGAGGGTGGTGGACGGCTGGCGATCATGTTCCCGCTGGTGTCCACCGTCGATGAGCTCGTCCGGGCGCGGGAGATCCTGCGAGAGGTCGCGGAGGAGGAAGCGGCGGACCTCGACGTTATCGAGGTCGGGGTGATGATCGAGGTACCTTCGGCCGCCCTCGCCGCCCGGAAGCTGGCCGAGCATGCCGACTTCTTCTCGATCGGGACCAATGACCTGCTCCAGTACGTGTTCGCGGCCGACCGATTGATCGGGGCGGTTGCGGACCTCGCCGACGTCCTCGACCCCGATGTGCTTTCGCTGATCGAGCGCGTGGTGGAGGCGGGACACGCGAACGGGGCGTGGGTGGGCGTGTGCGGCGAGGCCGCAGGCGATCCGACGGTCGCGGCGGCCCTGGTGGGGCTGGGCATCGACGAGCTGTCCATGACCAGGGTGGCGATCCCCGAGGTGAAGGACGCCCTACGGCGCTTGACGCGACTGCAGTGCATCGAGGCCGTCGAGGAGGCCATCGAGAAGGCGCGAGACGCGGGCGAAGCGCGGCGGATTCTCGAGGAGCGCCTGGGCACGGCCGCGGAAGCCTGATCCTGAAGAGACAACCGAGGTCAGGACTGCGGTTCGACGAGCAGGCCCTGCACGCTGCGGCCGATCCTGCCGTCCTCGTCGTACAGCGCCCCTTCCGCCATTCCCGTGCCGTGCGGCTGGAGCCACGTCCCCGCGTCCACCATCACCCACTCGCCGGCCGGCAGGCGGTGCAGGTACACGGTGAGGTCGGGGTTGATGTAGGCGATCGTGCGCGGGTCGACCACGAAGCTGATGCCGTTGGGGAAATCGGCGGCAGCGCAGACGCGCACCAGTCCGCTGGGCTCCTCTCCCGGCACGAGCGAGAGCCTCAGGCGGAGCCACGCCCACTGCGGCGCATCCTCGGGCCCAGCCTCGGGGGGCGTCCGGATCTCCACGCCGTCAAGGTGATAGGCGGGAGAGCGATACGGGCCGGTCCACCCGCCGTACGCGTCGGGCAGTGGGTGCGGAGGCGGTTCGGAGACCTCCGGGACGTCCACCTCGGCGCGCCGGATGCGCAGCGCGGTCGCTCGGGCCACTTCGGTCTCGTCGTTCCACAGGGAGGCCTCGACCAGTTGAACCTTGCGGCCGGGACGAACCAGCCTGCTCCGTAGCGCGAGAGGCGTCCTGCCGACCGGCCGCATGAAGTCGACGGTCAGACGGGTGACGAACATGGCCTGGTCGGATGGGAAGCGCTCGATCTCCCGGGCCATCAACATCGCCGGGGGCCCGCCGTGCAGCGCCTGGTCCGACCACGGCCCCAGCGCCGCCTCCGTGGCCACGTAGAGATCGTGGCCGGCTGGCTCGAAGATCGACTCCACGTCTAGCCGCTGAGACGCTCTTCGGGCGCGGTTCGCTCGCCTCCAACATCGCCGGTGTTCGGCGTTCCGTACGGCTCGATCAGCAGCAGGTGGCACACCTCGGAAGCCTTCGGGCAATGCTCGACGCCTTTGGGGACGACCAGGAGGTCTCCCGGTCCCAGCTCCACGTCCCCGTCGCGCATCTGTATCGTCAGGCGACCCTCGATCACCAGGAACAGCTCATCGGTGTCGTCGTGGGTGTGCCACACCCACTCGTCCCGGACCTTGACCAGCTGCACCTTGTTGTCGTTTAGGTCGGCGATGATCTTGGGCTTCCACAGGTCCGAGAACCGGCTGAGGCCCTCCGCGAGGTTCACCTTATTCCTCAATGGCTCCTCCCACGGCTCGCAGATGGTCGCGGAAGGTAAGAGACGGCTCCTGTTGGCGCCGGGCGAGGTAGTCGGCGAACCGCACCTGGCTGCGCAGAGAGTCTCCCGTCCGGATCCGTTCGGCCTGGTGTTGCTCGGTGTCGCGGATCGACTCCGCGAGCGTGAAGACGTCTCCGGCGGCGGTGGCCGGCAGGAAGAGCACGCCGTCGTCATCGCCGAGAACCAGGTCTTCGCGGGTCACCGTCCACTCTCCGACCGTGGTCGACTCCAGGGCATCCTCGGGGCGAGCATCGAGCCGTTGGGGGCCGGTGGGGGTGGCGCCCAGGCTGAAGACCGGCAGCCCGATCGCCCGGATGTCGGCCGTGTCCCGATGCAGCCCCCAGACCACCAGTCCCTCCAGTCCGGCGGTCTGGGCCTCGAGGGCCACGAGATCGCCGACGCATGCCTCGTCCACTCGGCCGCCGTTGTCCACGACCAGGACGTCGCCGGGCGTGGCCCCCTCGAAGGCCTCGAGGAAGATGTCGACGCTCCCGACGTGTCGAGCGGGACACACCCGCCCGGCGAGGCGGGTGTCAGGCATCACGGCCTGCATGGGTGCGGGCGCACAGCGCACCGGGACCTGTGCGCGAAGGCACGCATCCGCCAGGTGGGCGGTGGTCAGGGACGCGAACCGTTGCCGAAGCTCCGTGCTCATGCTTCTGCCTCCGGTGGCATGCCGGCTTTCTCGACCAGCTCCCGGAGGCCCGCCCTCGGCGGCGAGAAGACGTCGAGGGTGACGCATCCCTCGTCGCCGGTGCTGCCTCCGTGGGGGACGTTAGGTGGGATCACGTACGCGTCGCCGTTCCGGAGAACGCGTTTCTCGCCGGCAAGCTCGAACTCGAGGGATCCTTCCAGGACCGTGCCCAGCTGCTCCTCTCCATGCTGGTGGACGGGAGCCACGGCCCGGGGCTCGAAGTGGATGAAGCTCATGTTCAGGCGCTTCCCGATGACCGGTCGCACTACGATGCCCGGTTCGACAGGGAGGGAGGGGACGTCCTGCTCGAGGCTCACGTACGAGGACGGGAACTCGGGATCGACCTCGTACTCGTAGGCGGGGGCGAAGTACGGCTTGTCCTCGGCCATTCGGTTACCTCCCTCGGGTCTGTTCGCGCCGGAAGCAGCGCAGGATGGCGTCGACCGAGCGGTCCACGTCGCCGAGGATAAGGAACCGCCGGTCACTCCGCCGAGGGCAGCGGCCCGACTCCGTTCCTCCGGCGGCATAGCTTGCTCCGGACCGCCACCGGTCGACCGGCCGGGCAGAATAGCGGCGGCATGGCCGACGAAGGAACGATCCAGGGACTCTCCGCCGCGGCGCTGGCGGAGCGGACCGGCGCCACCGAGGACGAGCTCGAGCGGATGGTGGCCCTTGGGATCCTGGTGCCGCGAGAGGACTCGCACCCGTTCCTCCCCAGCGACGTGCAGAAGGTGAGGCTGGCCAAGGCGTGTGAGCGGGCCGGACTCCCCATGGACGGGATCGGCCGAGCCATCGAGCAGGGCCGGTTGTCCTTTGGGTTCCTGGAGGCTCCCGCCTTCCGGAGGTGGGCTCAGCGCTCGGACCGCACCTATCGCGAAGTGTGCAGGGAAGCCGGCGTCCCCTTCGAGCTCCTCCGGACCGTTCTCCAGGCCTACGGCTTCGCGCGCATGGACCCCGACGAGCGGATCCGGGAGGACGAGCTCGAGATCCTTCCTCTGGTCCGTCATGCGATCGCAACCGGGGTGCTCGATGAGGCCTGGTTGACCCGGGTCGCCCGAGCCCACGCCCAGGGGCTGTCGAAGGCCGTCATGTCGGAGACCGAGGCCTATCACGCCCGGTTCGAGATGCCCGCGCTCCAGGCCGGGATGGGCCGGCCGCGGGCGACCGAGCAAGCCGCACGGATGGCCGAGGAGTGGAACGTGCTCGTGGATCGAGCCCTGATGGCCGGATACCGCCGGCAGCAGGAGCTGGTGTGGACCGAGCATCTGGTCGAGAACATCGAAACGGGGCTCGAGGAGGCCGGTGTCCTCACCGGCCCGGAACGGGTGCCTGCCATGGTCTTCCTGGACCTGGTGGGCTACACCCGTCTGACCGAGGAGCGAGGCGACGAGGCGGCCGCCGAGCTGGCCGTGTCACTTGGAAAGCTTGTCGAACGGTCGTCCCGGCGCCATGGGGGCGCTCCGGTGAAGTGGCTCGGCGACGGCGTGATGTTCCACTTCCGGGACTCGGCCGGCGCGGTGGCCTCGACGCTGGAGATGGTGGAGGAGGTGCCGGATTCGGGTCTCCCCCCCGCGCACGTGGGGGTGGCCGCGGGTCCAGTGGTGGCCCACGGGGGAGACTATTTCGGGAGGACCGTGAACCTCGCCTCGCGGATCGCCGGGAGTGCGGGCGCCGGGCAGGTGTTCGTGAGCGAGCGCGTCGCCGAGGCGGCGGCGGTCCCCGGCGTCCCGTTCACCGCGGTTGGCGAGCTCGAGCTCAAGGGGTTCGCGAAGTCGGTGAAGGTCCTCGAAGCCCTGAGGAAGTCGAACGAGGGAGCCCCCTCCTCGACAGGTAGAGGACCCCCACGATTCCCGGGACCATCATCATCCCCGTGACGACCAGCAGGATGCCGACGGCGGCCACCGGTCCGACGGAGGCCTGGACGTTGACCATCATGAAGGCGAACAGGGAGACGGCGGACAGGAACGTTCCGATGAGCTTCTGCCCGGCCGTCCACGCCCTCGCCGCCGACAGCAGGATGACACCGACCACCCAACTGTGGATCAGGAGGGGGAGGATCCCGACGAAGATCGCGACGGGGAACAGGACCGGGGAGAGCAGGATCAACGCCGCATCCTGAAGCGCTCCCCAGCCGGGCACAGCAGCTACTCGGCCGTGTCGCTCCGATGTCTCGGTCACATCAGTCTCCTCTCCGGGGCTCATGCGTTGGCCCCCAGCGGCTCGATACGCCGAACCCGAAAGCCGTGCGGCTTGCCGTCGTCCAGCCAGATCGCGATGGACAGTGGGAACAGGACGGCGATCAGCCCGATCCCGAGCGGGCTGGTGGAGCCGGCGAGGCCGATGAGGGTGGCGCCCAGGCCGGCGGTGAACCCCAGCAGGATGGCCACGCCGGCCCCCGCGATGAGGTGCACCGACGTGGATCGCATCGCGTCGTCGAGCTCCAGGGCGCGCGGATCCTGTCGTCGGCGGGTGATCGCTCGTTGCAGCAGTTCCAGAACGATCGCGAACGCCACGCCGATCAGCCCGAACGTCACGATGACGGGCTTGTCGCCCGCGAGGGATGGGCCAAGGGGGATGAGCGCGAGCACTCCCGTCATCACGGCGACGAGCACGCCGAGCCCGCGCTGGCCGACCAGCAGGTAGCGGGACAGGTAGTCCTCCAGCCTCCGGGGCATCCGAACGGTTCCGAAGCGCGGCCGGTTGACCACGAGCTCCGCGAACAGCCCGCCGAGCAGGTACCCGAGAAGCATTAGCGTGATAGGCGCGCCGCCGATCTCGGTCTCGCTCATCACCTCGCGTCCGGCGATTGCCCGGCCGATCCCCGCGTACGCGAAGGGCCCGAGCCACCCGATCAGCCCTCCCAGGGTTCGCGATCGCCGGCTCCACAGGAGGAAGCGACGAGCCAGGCGCCGGTCTTCCTCCGTGAGCGGGAGTCCGGCCGAGGTGGCCCATCGCTCGACGTACGCCTCGTCCACGCGAAAGCCACGACTCGCCACGGCCACCGCGACGAGCACCGGGATCAACAGGTTGAGCACGACCGATGTGTCCACCATCGTCACCTCCGAGGCCACGCTAGGGCCGGGAGGGAGGCGCGTCGTCGGCCTCAGGTGCCGTCGTGGCCCGGCACCGAGGGAGGGGGAACGGTCCGGGTCTCCTCCTTCAGGAGGAGGAGGCGCTCACGGGCTTGGCTGGACCAGGCCGGACTCGTAGGCCACGACGACGGCCTGGGCCCGGTCGCGCAGCTGGAGCTTCTGGAGCACGTGGCCCACGTGGGTCTTCACCGTGGTTTCCGCCACGAACAATCGGCCGGCGATCTCCGAGTTGGATAGCCCCTGGGCCATCAGCACCAGGACCTCCCGCTCGCGATCGGTGAGCTCGTCGAGCCCCTCCGGCGGCGTCGAAGCCCCGGGTCGCTTGGCGAACTCCTCGATCAGGCGACGGGTGACCGATGGCGCGAGCAGGGCTTCGCCGGAGGCCACCACCCGCACCGCGGCCACCAGCTCCTCGGGCGGGCGGTCCTTGAGCAGGAACCCGCTGGCTCCGGCCCGCAGCGCGCCGTAGACGTACTCGTCGAGGTCGAACGTGGTCAGGATGAGCACGCGGGCCGGGGAGTCGCCTTCGGTGAGGCGACGAGTGGCCTCGATCCCATCCATGGCCGGCATCCGGATGTCCATGACCACGACGTCCGGATCGAACCGCCCGAACTGCTCGAGTGCGTCCCGGCCGTCGATGGCCTCGCCCACCACTTCGATGTCCTCCTCGGCCTCCAGGATCATCCGGAACCCGCCCCGCATGAGGGCCTGGTCGTCCGCGATCAGGACCCTGATCGTCACGTCGGTTCCGCCAGCGGGATCCGGGCCTTCACCACGAAGCCCCCGCCCCGGACGTTCTCCGGTTTCCAACGTCCCCCCGAACAACGCCACTCGCTCGCGCATCCCGATGAGGCCGTGACCCTGGATCCGCGTGCCGTCCGGCGGCGGCCCTCGTCCGTCGTCGGAGACCTGCACGTCGAGTGCTTCGGCATCGAAGCGGAGTAAGAGGCGAGCCCGCGCGCCTCCCCCGTGCTTGAGGGCGTTCGTCAGCGCCTCCTGGATTACCCGATAGGCGGTGAGGTCGACACCCGGCGGCAGTGATCCCGGCACCGGCTCGATGTCGGCCTCGACGGGTAGGCCTGTTTGCCGCATCCGTTCCAGGAGCTCGTCTAGCTGGTCGAGCCCGGGCTGAGGGACCAGGGCTGCGGCCTCCTCTTCCTTCTGCAGGATGCCGACCAGCCGGCGCATCTCGGCGAGGCCGGTGCGGCCCGTTTCCTCGATCCGCTTGAACGCGGTCGCCGCTTCTGCGGGATCGCGGTCGATGGTGACGCGGCCAGCCCCGGCCTGAACCACCATCACCCCCATGGCGTGAGCCACCACGTCGTGCAGCTCCCGGGCGATCCGGGCGCGCTCGCTGCCGACGGCGTCGCGGGTCGCCCGCCCGAGGTCTAGCTGGATGCGCCGCCGTCGGTTGTACGCGATCTGGCCGAAGAGCATCGGCAGCCCGACCAGGATCAACAGGATGGCGGCCGACTCAAGCCGGCCTCGATCGTCGAATCCGATCAGCAAGATGGTCAGGGCCGCGGCCAGGGCGACGGGAAGCGCCGCCACGAGCACCGGCACCCGATCGCGGTACGCCGCCGCCGTGTATGCCGCGACGACGAGCGGGAACCCCACCAATCCGTCCCGGTACCCAAAGAACTGATAGGCACCGGCCGCGATCGAGGTGAGCACCAGCGTCCCGATCGGCGCTCGGCGACGCCACACGAGGGGAGCACACGCCGCGGCGATAAGGGCCAGCGCCGGCCAGCCCTCGCCGAGATGTGCCGTCACTCCTTCTCTGGATAACAGGAGGAACGCGGGGTCCTGCTCTGCACCTGCGTAGAAGCGAATCTCCACTCGGCCTTCGCCCGAGAAGTAGGAGGATCCGGCGAGGACGCTGGCCAGGAAGACGGCAACGGCCAACAGGGCGTCCCAGACCACGGGATTGACGCGGCGAAGCCGATCCCACAGGGTGTGCCGCTCCACGACGCAACGATAGCGGCCCGACGTTCTCCGGCCCTCGTCCCCGAGGACGATTTCTCAGCAGGTCGGGAGACCCGGCGCCACGGAGGACGGAGCGCTACGCTTGGCGAAGCTTCGGCTTCCGTATCGCCCGCCGGGCCCAGCCGCGCCATTCCTCCGTTGCGGTGAATCGCCTCAGGAACGTCCCGACCTTGTCGTCACGGTGGATGCGCCTCAGGAATTCGTGAACCACATCCGTGCGCCTCTGGCGCAGGTTCCTCCGCATGACATTGAAGACCTTGCGCTGCTTGTCGTCCTTCTTCCACGCTTTGTAGAAGCCAAGGCCTTCCTCCACGAGCTCGGAGAAACGCTCGGCATCCGTGATGGCCTCAAAGGGAAGTGGGACGTCCGGTAACCCTTCATCTTCATCCGCGCGGTGTTCTTTCCAGCAGTACCAGCCGGTACCGATGTGCATCTTCTGGCCGAACGGGAAGCAGATGGGCCAACGGCAGTCGAGGCAAAGGTAGATTCGGTTGCACATCCGCGAACCACCGCTCCGATCTTAGCCCGGGCCGAATGACGAGGTAGGCTTCCGCTGCCGATGGACCTCGACCTCTCACCCGAACAGGAGTCGTTTCGCGACGAGGTGCGCGAGTGGCTCCGGGCCGACGTGCCTAAGGAGCCCCTGCCGTCGACGGGGACCCGTGAGGGGTTCGACGCGCATCGCGCGTGGGAGCGAACGCTGGCCTCCGCCGGATACGGGGCCATCCGCTGGCCCGAGGAGTACGGCGGCCGAGGCCTGGACGTGGTCCACCAGGCGATCTTCGAGGAGGAGTACCTCCTTGCCGGTGGCCCCGAACGGATCACCGTGGTCGGCCACAACCTCCTCGGCCCGGCGCTGATGGCTCACGGCACCGACGAGCAGCGGAGCCGGTGGCTGCCGGGGATCCTGTCGGCCGACGTGATCTGGTCGCAAGGGTTCTCGGAGCCCGAGGCCGGAAGCGACCTGGCCGGGCTCCGGTGCAAGGCCGTTCGCGACGGAGACGACTGGGTGGTCGACGGACAGAAGATCTGGACGTCGTACGGTCCGTTCGCCGACTCGATCTTCGCCCTGGTCCGAACCGACCCGGACGCCGAGCGTCACCGTGGGATCACCGTGCTGGGCATCGACATGCGCTCCGACGGTGTCGAAGCCCGGCCCATCATCCAGATCGACGGCCACGCGGGGTTCGCCCAGGTGTTCTTCACCGGGGTTCGGGTCCCGCACGAGAACGTGATCGGCGAGGTGGACGGCGGCTGGGCCGTGGCCCTGGCCATCCTGGGGTTCGAGCGCGACTCTCCGGCCGCGCCGGCAGCCGCGTATCTCCGCGAGGTCCGGGAGCTTGCCGCCGTGGCCCGGACCCGGGGCCTGGATCAGGACCCGGTGACGAGCGACGCTCTGGCCAAGCTGTTCGTGCGGGCCGAGGCGTACCGGGCCTACACGCTCCGGACTCTGACCCGGCTGGCCAGCGGGGAGTCCCTCGGCTCGGAGGCCAGCGTCACCAAGCTGCTGTGGTCGGAGCTGGAGCGAGACCTGTATGAGACCGGCCGCGACGTGCTGGGGCCGTACGGCGAGACGCTCTCCGACGCGCCGGTGGCCGATCAGGCGGGCTGGAACTCCCGGTACTGGTTCGCCCGGGCGGCCACGATCTACGCGGGGACCAGCGAGATCCAGCGGAACATCGTGGCCGAGCGGGTCCTGGGGCTTCCGCGGGGCTAGCGATGGACTTCGACTTCTCGCCCGAGCAGTACGCGCTCCGGGATATGGCCCGGGACCTGTTCGAGAAGGAGTCGCCGCCCACCAGGCTGCGCGAGCTGTGGGACCGCAAGCCGCGGGACCCCGCGGTGTGGCGAACCCTGGCCGACGTGGGACTCCTGGGGCTCACCGTCCCCGAGGAGCACGGGGGCGCGGGGGGTGACGAGGTGGACCTGGCTCTGGTCCTGGAGGAGGCCGGCCGGGCCGCCCTCCCCGAGCCGCTGGTGGAGACGGTGGCAGTTGCCTCTCCGCTCATCGCGGAGGCCGGCACCGAAGCGCAGCGCCAGGAGTGGCTTCCGAGGATCGCCCGAGGCGAGGCAGTGGTCGGCGTGCAGCTTCACGATGCGCCCGTCGTCGTCGACGCCGACATCGCCGATCTCTTGATCGTCGAGCGAAAGAGCGAGTTGCACGCGGTGCCCAGCGGCGAGTTCCGATATCGAGCCGTAACGGCCGAGGACCGCTCTCGCCGGCTCTTCTCGGTGGAGGCGACCACGTCGACCTCCACCCGGATGGTCGGCCGAAGCACGGCGGATGCGGAAGGCCTTGCCCGAGGGGCGGCAGCAACTGCGGCAGTGCTGAACGGGATCGCGATCCGGATGCTCGACATGTCCGTGGCCCACGTGAAGGACCGCCACCAATTCGGTCGCCCGGTGGGCTCGTTCCAGGCCGTCCAGCACAAGCTGGCATCCGTGTACGTCCTCCTCGAGTCGTCTCGGTCGGCGGCGTGGTGGGCGGCGTACGCCCTGGCCCGGTCCTCTCCCGATCGGCACATCGCCGCCGCCGTGGCCAAGGCCCATGCCTCCGACGTGGCGGCCTTCGCCGGCACCGAGGCGCTCCAGTGTCACGGGGGGATCGGGTTCACCTGGGAGCACGACCTCCACCTGTGGCTGAAGCGGGGGAAGGCCCTGGAGTTCGCGTTCGGGACCCCCGCGGAGCACCGGGCGGCGGTGGCCGCTCGCCTCCGGGAGGACGCCGCCCGTGACTGAGCTCCCTCCGTACCCCAGCGCGCACAACCTGCTGGAGGGCAAGTCGGTCCTGGTGACCGCGGCGGCCGGCGCCGGGATCGGGTTCGCCACGGCCCGCCGGGCCGCGGAGGAGGGTGCCCGGCTGGCCATCGGCGACATCCACGAGCGCCGGCTGGCGGAGGCGGCCGGCCAGCTCAAGGACATCTCCGGCGCGATGCCCGTGGCCGTTCGATGCGACGTCACCGTGGAGGAGGACGTCCAGCGGCTGTTCGACGCGGCCGTCGCCGAGTTCGGATCGCTCGACGTTGCGGTCAACAACGCCGGGCTGGGCGGGACCGCCACCATCGTGGACATGACCGACGACCAGTGGAACGCGGTGATCGACGTGTCCCTGACCGGGACGCTCCGGTGCACCCGGGCGGCGCTCCGGCACATGCTGCCTCGGCGGTCCGGAGTGATCGTGAACGTCTCGTCCGTCCTCGGCTGGCGGGCCCAGGAGGGCCAGGCCCACTACGCCGCGGCCAAGGCGGGGATCATGGCCATCACCCGGACGGCGGCGATCGAGGCCGCCTCCGCGGGCGTCCGGGTCAACGCCGTGGCCCCCAGCCTGGCCATGCACCCGTTCCTGAAGAAGGTGATGGACGAGGAGGTGCTGGAGGCGCTGGTCACCAGGGAAGCGTTCGGCCGAGCCGCCGAGCCGTGGGAGGTGGCCAACGTGATCGTGTTCCTGGCCAGCGACTACTCCTCGTACATGACCGGGGAGATCGTCTCGGTGAGCAACCAGCACCCCTAGGCCGCTCGGTCAGTCCAGGTGGGCCCACACCTCGCTCGCCTCGGGGGCCGGGCTTGAAAAACTGAAACACGTTCTATAGAGTCTGCTGGCACCGTTCCGAGCCATCCGAAGGGAGCCACGTGGAGTTCGGCATCTTCCTCCAGGGTCACGTACCTCGGCGCCGGCTCCAGCAGGACCCGGACTATGAGCACACCACGCTGCTCGAGGACGTCGCCCTGGCCAAGGAGGCCGACAGGGCCGGGTTCAAGTACGTGTGGGTGTCCGAGCACCACTTCCTGGAGGAGTACTCCCACCTGTCGGCGTCCGAGGTGTTCCTGGGCTACCTGGCGGCGGCCACCGAGCGGATCCACCTGGGCTCGGCGATCTTCAACATCTCCCCGCCGGTGAACCACCCCGTCCGGGTGGCCGAGCGGGCGGCCCTCCTCGACCACCTGTCGGACGGCCGGTACGAGTTCGGCGTGGGCCGGGGTGCGGGGAGCCTGGAGGTCACCGGGTTCGGGATCCCCTCCACCGACGACACCAAGCCGATGTTCGACGAGGTCCTGAAGGAGTTCCCCCGGATGTGGCGGGAGACCGAGTACAGCTTCGAGGGGAAGTCGTTCTCGGTCCCCACCCGGAACGTCCTCCCCAAGCCGTGGAAGAAGCCCCACCCGGCGATCTGGCAGGCCGCCGGGAACCCCCCGACGTACGAGAAGGCCGCCCGCAACGGCCTCGGCGTCCTGGGGTTCAACTTCTCCGCCGCGAAGCAGATGGAGCCCATGGTCTCGGCGTACAAGAACGCCATCGCCGAAGCCGAGCCGATCGGCGACTTCGTGAACGACAACGTGATGATCACCAACAGCGTGGTCTGCCTGGAGGATGGCAGGCGGGCCCGCGAGGTGGCCGCGGACATGGGTTCCGGGCTCCTCCAGAGCCTGGTGTTCCGGTACCACGACACCTTCCCCAAGCCCCCCGGCATCCCCGACTGGCCCAGCCTCCTCCCCGACCCCACCCCCGAAGAGGTGGAGTTCCGGATCCAGGAGGGGTACCTCCTGTGTGGGGACCCCGACGAGGTCCTGGAGCAGGTCAAGAAGTACGAGAGCATCGGGGCCGACCAGATCGTGTTCGGCCTGCCGGTGGACATGCCCCACGAGGCGGCTCTGGAGTCGATCCGGCTGTTCGGCAAGCACGTGATCCCCAAGCTCGACCCCGACCCGGTGCACCGCACCACGAAGTTCCGGGAAGCCGCGGCCGTCGCGGCCTAGCCGCGTGATACTCGACCGCTTCCAGCTCACCGACCGAGTCGCCGTCATCACCGGCGCGGGCCGGGGGATCGGCGCCGCCATCGCCATCGCCCTGGCCGAGGCCGGAGCGGACGTGGTGATCTCCTCTCGCACCGAGGAACAGCTCAAGGAGGTCGCCAACCGGGTGGAGGAGGTCGGTCGCCGGGCCGTGGTGGTCCCCGCCGACCTCAGCGACCTCGACGCGGTGGCCGGACTGGCGGAGACGGCGAAGGACGCGTTCGGCCGGGTCGATGTTGTGGTCAACAACGTGGGCGGGTGGATGCCCGCCCCGTTCATGGACACCTCACCCAAGACGCTGGAGCAGGCCTTCCGGTTCAACGTGGGCACCGCCCACGCCCTCACCCAGGCCGCGGCCCCGATCATGGTGGAGAACGACGGGGGGGCGGTGGTGAACATCTCCTCGGTGATGGGCCGGGTCACCGGGCGCGGATACCTGGGCTACGGAACGGCCAAGGCCGCGCTGGCCCACTACACCAGGCTGGCGGCTCGGGACCTCGCGCCCCGGATCAGGGTGAACGCCATCGCCGTCGGGTCGGTGGCCACCTCGGCGCTGGAGCTGGTGCTCACCGAAGAGGAGCTCCGCACTCGGATGGAGGCGGCCACGCCGCTGAAGCGGATCGGCGAGCCCGAGGACATCGCCACGGCCGTGCTGTTCCTCACCTCACCGGCCGGCGCGTACATCACCGGGAAGGTGCTGGAGGTCGATGGAGGGACCGAGGCGCCCACCCTGGAGATCGGGATCCCGGACCTATGAGGAGGGCCGCGTGACGTACCGGGTGGTGGAGTGGAGCACCGGCCACGTGGGCCGGCACGCCATCGCCGGGATCGACGCCCGGCCGGAACTGGAGCTGATCGGGGTGTGGGTGTCCAACCCCGACAAGGTGGGGCGGGACGCGGGGGAGCTGGCCGGCCTGGGACGCGACCTGGGGATCAAGGCCTCGGACGACGCGGATGCTCTGCTGGCCCTCCGTCCCGATTGCATCGTGCACACGGCCATGGCCGACGACCGGCTGTTCGAAGCGGTCGAGGACCTCAAGCGGTTCCTCCGCGCCGGGATCAACGTGGTGTCCAGCAGCCCAGTGCTCCTCCACTTCCCCGACGGGGTGGCCCCTCCGGACATGGTGCAAGGGGTACGAGACGCCGCGGCCGAGGGTGGTGCGTCGCTGTGGGTCAACGGCATCGACCCCGGGTTCGCCAACGACGCCCTGGCCCTGGTGCTGACGGGGATCTCCGAGCGGATCGAGGAGGTCCGGTGCATGGAGATCCTCAACTACGCCACCTACGACCAGCCCATGGTCATCTTCGACATCATGGGATTCGGCAAGCCGGTCGCTGACATCCCCATGCTGCTCCAACCGGGGATCCTCACGCTGGCGTGGGGCGGCGTGGTTCGGGGGCTGGCAGCGGGCCTGGGGATCGAGCTCGACGGAACAGAGGAGTGGTACGAGCGGCGGCCGGCGCCGGAGAAGTTCGAGATCGACTCCGGGACCATCGAGGAGGGAACGGCGGCGGCCCTCCGGTTCGAGGTCCGAGGGATGAAGGATGGCCGCCCGGTCACGGTGCTCGAGCACGTCACCCGGCTTCGCGACGACCTGGCCCCCGAGTGGCCCCAGCCCGTGGGGCAGGGATGCTACCGGGTCAAGGTCACCGGGGAGCCCAACTACACCCTGGACCTCCAGCTCCTGGGCACCGACGGCGACCACAACACCGCGGGGCTGAAGGCCACGGCCATGCGGTTGGTGAACGCCATCCCCGCCGTGGTCGCGGCGCCGCCCGGCCTGCTCACCGCCCTGGACATCCCCACGGTGATCGGCCGCGGGCTGTTCGCCTGACCGCCTAGCGTTTCAGGGCGGCTGCGACCTCGTCGATCAGTGCGAAGCTCTGCCGCACCAGGGACGTGTCGGCGAAGAACGTCATGTTCCACAGCACGATGTGCCGAAGGCCGGCGGCCTCGTACTCCCGAGCCACCTTCACCAGCTCATCGGGTGTGCCATGGAGGGTTCGGTCGTGGGCGAACTCCTCGGGGATGGCGTCGATGGCGGACAGGATCTCCTCCCTCCCGTATCGGGTGGGTATGTAGTCGCGGATCCCGTCGAACCCGGGGCCCAGCGGATGCATGTATCCGGCCTCATCGTACGCCTCGCTGGGCAGGATCAGGAGGTTGGACTTGGGCAGGCGATGGCCTAGGAGCCGGTGCGTCTCCTCGTGGTCCTCGTCGGTCACCACGTAGCACCACATCGCAGGAGTGATCGCCTGGGGGTCCCGGCCCGCGCTCGTGGCCGCTGCGCGTATCCGTTCCAGCCCGGAGGTGAACTCGTCGATCGGCATGTACCACGGGAGCCATCCGTCGGCGAGATGCCCGGTGATGTCGAGCATCCGGGGTCCACGGGCCCCGGTCCAGATCGGCGGGTACCGGCCGGCCTCGTACGGACCGAGACCCTGGACGGCGTCGCGCAGCGTCCATCGGTCGCCGTCGAAGTCCACGGGCCCGTCGCTCTCCCACAGGAGGCGGATGATCGCCAGGGCCTCTTCGAACCGTGACGCTGGCTTGGAGAAGTCCATCCCGTATGGGGTGATGTTCTCCGCTTCGCCGGCCCCGATCCCCAGGATCGCTCGTCCCCGGGTCAGGTGATCGAGCGTCAGCCACTCGTTGGCCAGCATCGCGGGGTGGCGCCGGATGGGCTCGGTCACCGAGGTGCCCAACCGGATCCGATCCGTGTGCACCCCCACCGCGGCGATGGCGGCCACCGGGTCGAGGTGGATGTGGGGATTGGGTGAGTACTGCGCAAGGGGGCTCACGTCGGGAGTCCACATGGAGTCGGGAAACCACCCCATCCAGTGGTCGGGCCACCAGATGGCGTCGTAGCCCTTCTCTTCATTGCGCCGGGCGGTCTTGAGGAGGCCCTCTACTGGAGGACCGACGGTCCCCGGGGCGCCGACCTCCAGGGCCACCTAGAGTTCCCGCTCCGCGTCGAACAAGGAGCGCAGAGCTGCGTGCAACGGGTGCTCGACGTTCAGGCGATGCACGGCATGAGTTGGGGCCCAGTGAGTGGTGACCACGCCGAGCGACTCCAGTTGCCGCAACACCTCCATGACCCGTCCATGTGAAGCTCCGGCTCGGCGAGCCACATCCCGGGCGGTGAGATTGAGCTCCTGGTCGAGGGCCGCCAGCGTCCTGAGGACCCGGACATGGGTCCGGCTGGCCAGGATCTCGTCCAGGGCGCGGTCGGTCGGCTTGGGCGTCCGCGTGATCGGGTGCCCGAAGATGGCCGCCAGCTCCCGGTCGGGGTCATCCACCGGAAGGTGGATACCACCGCGTGAGGACATGGTGGCGGGGTGCTCCGCAGGGGTGGTCAGGATCCCGACCACCTGGACATGATCCCGACCACACTCACGAGGGACCCTGCCCCCCTCTAGATCCGCTCGAGGATGCTGCCCGAGCCCAGGGCACCGCCGCAGCACATGGTGACCAGGGCGGTGGTCCGGTCGGAGCGCTCCAGCTCGTGCAGGGCGGTGGTTATCAGCCTGGAGCCGGTGGCTCCCACCGGGTGGCCCAGGGCGATGGCCCCGCCGTTCACGTTGACCTGGTCCATGTCCGGCTGGTGAACGCTTGCCCAGGACAGGACCACGGAGGCGAAGGCCTCGTTGATCTCCACCAGGTCGATGTCGGCCATGGTCATTCCGGCCTTGGCCAGAACGGCGCGAGTGGCGTCCACCGGCCCGTCGAGCAGGTAGTAGGGGTCCGATCCGACCAACACCTGGGCCCGCAACCGGGCACGGGGGGTTACGCCCAGCGCCCGAGCCTTCTCGTCCGTCATCCACAGGACGGTCGCCGCGCCGTCGGAGATCTGGGACGAGGTCCCCGCCGTGTGGATCCCGCCCTCCTGGACCGGCTTCAACCCGGCCAGCCCTTCCAGGGTAGTTTCCCGGAGCCCCTGGTCCCGGCTCACCGCGACGCGTTCGCCGGTGGGCTGGCCGTCCTCGCCCAGCGCGGGAGCCTCGACCGGCACCACCTCTCGGTCGAACCGGCCTTCGGCCCAGGCGGCCTTGGCCTTCTGCTGGGAGGCCAGGCCGAAGGCATCCGCGTCCTCGCGGGTGATGCTCCGGTTCTGGGCGATCCGCTCGGCGCCGCCGAACTGATCGGGCATGTCCAAAGACCAGTCCGGAGGGATGAACGAGCCGGGCCCCGACGACACGTTGGATCCCAGCGGCACCCGGGTCATCGACTCCAGACCAGAGGCGATCCCCACGTCGATGGCCCCAGCGGCGATCAGACCCTGGATCAGGTGGTTGGCCTGCTGAGAGGAGCCGCACTGGGAGTCGATCGTGGTGGCCGCGGCCTCGTACGGGAGCCCGGCGCCCAGCCACGCCGTCCTGGTCACGTTGAGTCCCTGCTCGCCGGCCTGGGACACGCATCCGCCGATCACCTGCTGGACCTCGGACGGGGGGATGCCCGACCGCTTGATCACGTCCACCAGCACGGTGCCCAGCAGATCCGCGGCGTGCACCCCGGCCAGAGCTCCGTTGCGCTTCCCGATCGGTGTCCTAACCGCCTCGACGATCACCGCATCAGTCACGACAACCTCCTCTTGGTCTCACCACAGCGCGTCGGCCAGGACCCGCAGGGCCGCCGGGTCCCCGGTCCCCGCCAGCAGCTGGGTGACGGGGCTCTTGATCCAGGCCTCCAGCCGCTCCCGGATCCGGCTCTCGGGCCCGACGAGCGAGATCTCGTCGGCCAGCTCGTCTGGGACCGCCATGGCCGCCTCTTCCCGCTTCCCATCCCGGAACAGCTCCGCCACCCGCCGGGCTTCCTCGGCGAACCCCATGTTGGCCACCACGTCGAGGTGGAAGTTCATCCCCGGCGCGCCCATCCCTCCGATGTAGAAGGCCATGGCCCACTTCACCGGGATCAGGGCCTCGGCCACGTCGTCGCCCAGCACCACCGTGGCCACGCAGGCCACCTCGAAGCCCTCGGGTGCGCCGGCCAGGGCCTCCTCGTAGCGCTCGATGCGATAGGGGGAGAAGAACATCGGCGCCCACCCGTCGGCGATCTCCGTGGCCAGCGCGACGTTCTTGGGCCCCTGGGCGCCCAGGTAGATGGGGATGTCGGCCCGCAGCGGATGGACGGTGATCTTCAGCGGCTTGCCCAAACCGGTCCCGCCCGGGTAGGGAAGCGGATAGTGCTCGCCCTCGTGGACCACCGGTCCCTCCCGGCGAAGGATGGCCCGGACGATCTCCACGTACTCCCTAGCTCGGGCCAGCGGCTTGGGGAACGGCTGCCCGTACCATCCCTCCACCACCTGCGGCCCGGAGACTCCCAGGCCCAGGATCAGCCGGCCCTCCGACAGGTGATCGATGGTGGCCGCGGTCATGGCCAGGGAGGCGGGGGTCCGTGCGGAGATCTGGGCCAGCCCCGACCCCAGCTTGATCTTGGTGGTCCGCGCCCCGATCCAGCACAGGGGGGTGAACACGTCGGACCCGTAGGCCTCCGCGGTCCACACGGACTCGTAGCCCAGGCGCTCGGCCTCCAGGGCCAGGTCGACGAACCCGGGGGTCGGCTCGGCGCCCCAGTAGCCGAGGGCCAGTCCGAGGCGGAGCGGGTCGGCCATGATCAGCCTGGGAGGGCCAGGACCTTGGTCTCGAGGAACTCCTCGAAACCCTTGACGCCGTTCTCCCGGCCGATCCCACTCTGCTTGTAGCCACCGAACGGACGGGTGCGGTCGAGCCACTGAGCTCCGTTGACCGACATGGACCCGGCCCGGATCCGCCGGGCCACGTCGAGGCCTCGCTCCTCCGAGGCGCTCCACACGTTGCCGGTGAGCCCAAAAATGGAGTCGTTGGCGATGCGGACCGCGTCGTCCTGATCATCGAACGGGATCACGCAGAGGACCGGCCCGAAGATCTCCTCCCTGGCGATCGTGGAGCCGGGGTCAACGTCGGCGAACAGCGTTGGCTGCACGTAGTAGCCCCGCTCCAGATTCTCGGGGATCCCCCCGCCCGACACCAGGCGCGCTCCTTCTTCCTTCCCCTTGGCGACGTAGTCCAGCACCCGGTCCCGCTGGGCCGCGCTGATCTGTGGGCCCTGGAGCGTGGCCGGGTCCTTCGGGTCGCCAACGGCCATGTTCTGGAAGGCCATCTCCATCAGGGCCACGCCCTCGTCGTACCGCTCGCGGGGGAGGAGCAGGCGGGAGTAGATCCCGCACCCCTGCCCGGAGTGGGCGCACACCCACCCGGCGGCCAGTGGCAGGGCGGTCATCAGGTCGGCGTCGTCGAGGACGATGTTGGCCGACTTCCCGCCCAGCTCCAGCTGCACCTTCTTCACGGTCTCCGCGGCGGCGGCCATGATCTTCCGGCCCGTCGCCGTGGAGCCGGTGAAGCTGACCATGTCCACTCGGGGGTCGGTGGTCAGCGCCTCGGCGGTGGCGGGATCGGACGAGGTCACCACGTTCACCACCCCCGGAGGGATGTCCGTCTTCTCGGCCACCAGCCGTCCCATGATCGTGGCCGCCCACGGCGTGTAGGGGGACGGCTTGAGGATCACCGTGCAGCCGGCCGCCAGGGCCGGCCCTAGCTTGGCCAGGTTCAGGTATAGGGGGAAGTTGAACGGGGTGATGGCGGCGACCACCCCGACGGGCTCGGCCAGGAGCGATCCCCGGTGCTTGCCCCCGAAGCTCTCGATCTCGGGCAGCGGCCGTTCGTACTCGTAGCTCTCCGCGAGGTCCGCCCAGTGCGACAGCCACTCGACGGGGTAGTCGAGCTGGACGGTGTAGGTCAGCAGGATGGGGGAGCCGGCCTCGGCCACGATCGTGGCCCGGAGCTCCTCCTTGGCCTCCTCGAGCGCGGCCCGGAGCTGCTCCAAGGACCGTTTCCGGAGGGCGTGGTCGGTGGACCAGGACGTCTCGTCGAACGCCTTCCTGGCGGCGGCCACGGCCCGGGCGGCATCCTGGGGAGAGGCATCGGCGGCCGTGCCGATGACCTCTTCGGTGGCGGGATCTTCGTTCTCGAAGGTCTTTCCGGACTCCGCCTCGACCATGCGTCCGTCGATCAGCATCCGGTCCTCGCTGCGGACGGTGATCACGCTGTCGGCCATGCTTCCTCCTCGTTAGGCGAACGGCATCACGTAGCCGTCGGTGACCGGCTCCCGCTTGTCGAACAGCGGTCCCAGGGCTTCCTCCAGCCCCTCCGCGGTCCATCGGCCTTCGGTGTCGAACCGCTCGCCGATGGCCGGCCCTTCCACGACCTGGACGGTGCCGTCGTACACCACGAACACCTGCCCGGATACTCGCTCGGCCGCGGGGGAGGCCAGGTATCCGACCAGGGGAGCCACGTTCTCCGGGGCGAACATGTCCGCGTCGAGCCCCATGGCCTCGGTCATCCTGGTGCGCGCCCGTGGACAGATGGCGTTGGCGGTCACCCCGTACCCGTAACAGGACTGGGCGGTGGCCAGGGTCAGCGCGACGATCCCCGCCTTGGCCGCCGCGTAGTTCGGCTGCCCGGGAGACCCGAACAGGAACGCCTCCGACGAGGTGTTCACGATGCGGCCGTAGACCGGGCCGCCCTCCGACTTCGACCGGCCCCGCCAGTACTCGGTGGCCCATCGCGTGGTGGAGAAATGGCCCTTGAGGTGGACGCGGATCACCGCGTCCCATTCCTCCTCGGCCATGTTGAACACCATGCGATCGCGAAGGATGCCAGCGTTGTTGACCAGAACATGGAGGTCGCCGAACGTCTCCCGGGCCAGCTCGATGAGGCTTCGCGACTCGTCCCAGTCGGCCACGTCGCCGACGTGGGCCACGGCCTCTCCGCCGGCCGCGGCGATCTCGTCGACCACCTGCTGAGCCGGCTGGTCCTGGGGCTCCGCGCCGTCCAGGGCCACCCCGAAGTCGTTGACCACCACCCGGGCGCCGAGCCCGGCAAGCTGGAGTGCTTCGGCCCTTCCCAGCCCGCGTCCGGCCCCGGTGACCACGGCCACCTTGCCCTCGAGAGGTCGCTCGCCGGCGGGGGTCACGCCCGGGCCTTGGCCAGGGAGCGGGTGGCCTTCTCCCCCGCCGGGAGCAGCAGCCGAACCGCGGCCTCCAGGTCCCTCCACATCTCGTTCTTGGTCGACCAGCCGCGGACCCAGGTGATCAGGGCGGCCAGCCACACGTGGCCGAGCGTGCGGATCACCGCTTCCCGGTCGGGGTGGTCGCCGCCGTCCATGGCCTCGGTGAACATGTCGCTGACGATGGCGTAGACCGCCTGTGCGGATTCCAGGCCGGCGGGGTCCTCCGACGACAGCGACGCGAGCGCGGTCACCAGCGCCGAGGCGACCTTGGGATCGGCTTCCAGGGCCCGGGTGGCTCGGCGGATGACCTCCACCACCCGGTCGGCGGTGGACTCTCCCTTGGGTGGCCGCCCGGCCAGGTCCTGTTGGAGCTGGTGGGCCACCTGCCACAGGCACTCCACCAGGAGCTGGTCCTTGGAGGAGAAGTACCGGTACACGGTGCCCAGGGCCACGTCGGCTCGAGTGGCCACGTCGCGCATCTGCACGGCGTCGTACCCGCCCTCGGAGGCCAGCTGAGCGGCGGCCTCGATGACCCGCCGGCGCCGGGCTTCCTGTTTGGGGGTGAGCCTGTTCGCTTCCGCCATCACCGGCACGGTACCCGAATCTAGAACCTGTTGCAATTCCTGAGGCCCCGGACTAGACTGCCGGTTCATGTTCGTCGAGCTGCCTGCCGACGACGACCCCCGCCGCCAGGAAGTGCGGAAGTGGCTCGAGGAGCACCCCGACCCCACCGGCCAGGACCTCGCCGAGGCCGGCTATATCGTTCCCCACTGGCCCCGGCCCTGGGGTCTCGACGCTGACCCCATGCTCCAGCTGGTGATCGAGGACGAGCTCCGCCGCGCCGACGTGCGCCGGCCCATCAACCCGGTCGGCACCGGACACTGCGGCCCCATCCTGCTGATGCACGGGACCGAGGAGCAGAAGGACCGATACCTGCCGCCGATGCTCTCCGGCGAGGAGATCTGGTGCCAGCTGTTCTCCGAGCCGGAGGCGGGCTCCGACCTCGCCGCGGTGGCCACCCGGGCCAGGCGCGAAGGTGATGAGTACGTGGTGACCGGCCAGAAGACCTGGACGTCGCTGGGCCACCTGGCCAGGTTCGGCATCCTCCTGGCCCGCACGAACCCCGAGGCCCCCAAACACGAGGGCCTGTCCTACTTCATCATCCCGATGGACCTCCCGGGGGTCGAGGTCCGGCCGATCGTGGACATGACCGGCTGGCACAGCTTCAACGACGTGTTCTTCTCCGACGTCCGGCTCCCCGCGGAGAACCTGATCGGCGAGGAGAACCGCGGGTGGGTACTGGCCAAGGAGACCCTGGCCAACGAGCGGGTCACGTTGTCTCGGGACGGCGCCCAGTGGGGCTGGGGACCCACCGCCCGGGACCTGGCGGACGTGGTCCGCGAGCAGGGCGGCGCCCCGGACCCCGCCATGCGCCAGCGGGTGGCCCAGCTGTACATCGACGGCGAGATCTGCCGGATCTACGGCCTGCTGAACGTGGCCCGGAAGATCCAGGGGACCCCCGCGGAGTCGAGCGCCGCGATCCTCAAGGCTCTCAACGATCCCCACGGCCAGGACGTGTTCCGCCTGGCCAGGGACCTGGCCGGGACGGCCGGGATGCTCCAGGAGGCCGGACCCCTGGGCTCAGCAACGGGGTGGTGGACGCAGGGGTTCCTGTTCAGCCCGGCGCTCACGGTGGGGGGCGGGACCACCGAGGTCCTGCGGAACATCATCGCCGAGCGGGCCCTCGGCCTTCCCCGGGAGCCCGACGTCGATGCCGGACGGCCGTGGTCGGCGAGCCGAGCCGAGCGGGTCGAGGTGACGGCCGGGAGCGGCCCGACATGAAGGTGATCGTCGACGAGGCCCTGTGCGAGGGGAACGCCCGGTGCATGGAGGTGGCCCCGGAGGTCTTCGAGGTGGGTGACGACGAGATCTCTCACGTGCTCATCGAGTTTCCCAGGGAGGACCTGCGCGAGAAGGTGGAGCACGCCGTCCGGGTATGTCCGAAAACGGCCATTCGCACCGCCGAGGGCTGAAGGGGTGGGCAGGATATGACCCGCCGGTCGTCGAAACACAGAACGATGAAGGGCCGAGCCGTCGCGTTCCTGGCCGTCTCCCTGTTGCTGACGACCGCGTGCGGCGCCCGGCTGACCGAAGAGCAGTGGGACCTGGTCCTGTCCGGCCAGACATCGGGCGCCGAAGGTGGAACCGGCACGCTGGGCACCACGGTCCAGGGTGGGGGAACCGGACAGCCGGGAACGGCCGGGACGGAGGACCAGACCGTAACGACCGGTGGCGGCGGGGGCGGGACCACCACGGGGACGACGGGAACCACGGGGTCCGGCGGAGGCGGCGGGAAGGGCGGCAAGGGAGGGAAGGGCGGAGGAGGCGGCGGCTCCAAGGGCGGTCAGTGCAGCCCCCAGGGTTCCTCGGACACCGGGGTCACCCCGAACTCCATCACGATCTCCAACGTCGCCGACATCAGCGGCATCCAGCCCGGGCTGTTCCAGTCGTCGCAGGACGCCATCAAGGCCCTGGTGGCCTACGAGAACAGCACCGGCGGGGTGTGCGGCCGGAACCTCCAGGGGATCTATCTGGACACCAAGCAGGACGTCGCCGGCAACCGGGCGGCCACCCTCGAGGCCTGCCAGAAGTCGTTCGCCATCGTCGGATCGATGTCGGCGTTCGACCATGGAGGAGCCTCCAGCGGCCAGCAGTGTGGGATCCCCGAGATCCCCGCGATCACCACGTCCTTGCAGAAGGTCCAGGCCTCAACGGTGTACCCCGCCTATCCGAACCGTCCCGACTACTTCATCTCCGCGGAAGGCAACTACATCAAGGAGAAATTCCCTCAGGTCATCAGCAAGGCGGCCATCATCTGGCTGGCCGCCGATGTGCCCCGGGCCGCAGCGGCATCCCGGGAGAAGGGCCTCAGGGCCTCGGGGTTCAACTTCGTTTACCGCCAAGAGGTCCAGCCCGTCGAGCCGAACTACGCGCCGTACGTGTTCGACATGCAACGGCTCGGGGTCCAGTACGTCACGATGATCGGGAACTTCCAGAGCATCGCCCGGCTGCTCGACGCCATGCGACAGCAGCAGTGGTCCCCGACGGTCAAGGACTTCGACTCGGTGGTGTACGACCCCGACTTCCTGACGGACGCCGGTCCGGCGGCCGATGGCTCGCTGTTCTTCATCAACACCGCGATGTTCGAGGAAGCCGGCGGGAACCAGGAGATGCAGCTGTACACGCAATGGCTCAGCCGAACGGTTCCCGGGGCCAAGCCCGACTACTTCGGGCTGTACGCCTGGTCGGCCGGGCGGTTGTTCGTGCAACTGATGGAAGGCCTTGGGCCCGCCCCCACCCGGCAGGCCCTGCTCGGCGAGCTCGGGAAGCTCCACGCCTGGGGTGGGAACGGCATGCACGCCGAGCACGACATCGGAGCCAAGATCTCTTCGCCCTGCCTGCTGTACGGCACCATCGGGGGCGGCAAGTTCACCCGACGGGACCCGGCCTCGGGCTGGATGTGTGACAAGGGGCCCGTGATCAAGGTCTAGCGCGGCACGGGGTCGCCGCGAGGGGAGCCGGAGTGGCTGAGTTCCTGGCCTTCACAGTGCTGGGGGTGGTGACGGGAGCCGTCTACGCCATCGCCGCCGGTGGGCTGGTGGTCACCTACACGGCGTCCGGGATCTTCAACTTCGCCCACGGGGCCATCGGGATGTTCATGGCCTTCACTTACTGGGAGCTCCTGGTGAACCTGGGGCTCCCCACACCGGTGGCGCTGTTCCTGGTGGTTGTGGTGCTGGCCCCGCTGATGGGCGCTCTCATCGAGCGGACGCTGATGCGGAACCTCCATGGGTCGTCGGCGGGGACCTCCCTGGTGGTGACGATCGGTCTCCTGGTGCTTCTGGTGGGCCTGGCCCAGTCCATCTGGCCTCCCGCCACCCGTGAGGTACCCCAGTTCCTGGGGTTTGCCGGGTTCCGGCTGGCCGGCATCTTCGTGAGCTGGCACCAGGTCATCACGCTGGTCATCGCCGGGGCGGTTGCCGTGGGGCTCCGGGTGCTCCTGTTCAACACCCGTACCGGGACGGCCATGCGGGCGGTGGTCGACGCCCGGGACCTTGCGGCGCTGAACGGGGCGAGAACCGCCCGGCTCGGCATGCTCTCGTGGGCCATCGGGGCGTCGCTGGCGGCCCTGGCGGGGATCCTGTTGGCCCCGCTCCTGTCCCTGGACATCATCACGCTGACCCTCCTGGTGATCAGCGCGTACGCGGCGGCCATGGTGGGGAGGCTGAAGAGCCTGCCGCTCACGTTCCTGGGGGCCATGATCCTGGGCCTGGGGCAGTCCTATCTGCTGGGGTACCAGAGCACGATCATCCGGGTGTTCTCGCTGGAGAGCTTCGCGGGGGTCATCAACGACCTCCGCCCGGCACTGCCGGCACTCCTACTGTTCGCGGTGATGATCGCGATGCCGGAGGAGCGGCTGTCGGCGGGCCGGCTGGCCGGGGCCCGGGCCCCGCGGGTTCCTGGGCGGCTGCAGTCGCTGGTCGTCGCGGTCCTGTTCGTAGGTGCCGCGGTGTTCCTCTCCGGGGTCCTGTCGGACTCGAATCGGGTGACGGTGGGCAAGGGGCTCGCGCTGGCCCTGATCATGCTGTCCCTGGTCCTGCTGACCGGGTACGGCGGGCAGGTGTCCCTATGCCAGCTGACCTTCGCCGGGGTGGGAGCCTTCGCCATGGGGAGGTTCGGGGGCGACGGGTCGCCGATGGGCCTCCTGCTGGCCGTGGCGCTGGCGGCCCCGGTGGGGGCCATCGTGGCCCTCCCCGCGCTCCGCCTCCAGGGCCTGTATCTGGCCCTGGCCACCATGGCCTTCGCCCTGTTCATGGACTTCGTGGTGTTCCGCCAGGACTTCTTCTTCGGCCCCTTCGGAAGCAGGGACGTCGGGCGCCTCGACCTCTTGGGCTGGTCCTTCGATGGTGAGCGGGCCTACTTCATCGTGCTGGCCACGGCGTTCGGCCTGCTGGGTATGTTCGTGCTGGCCCTTCGGCGCGGCCGGTTCGGCCGGCGCCTGGCGGCCATGCGCGACAGCCCAGCCGCGTCCACCATGCTGGGCCTGGACCTCACCAGGACCAAGCTGGCCGTGTTCACGATCTCGGCCGGCATGGCCGGCCTCGCCGGGGCCCTGTACGGGGGGGTCGCCGGGGTGGCAGGGGGCCAGAACTTCATTATGTTCGAGAGCCTCCCGCTCCTCCTGGCGGCGGTCCTGGGGGGGATCACCTCGGTGACCGGGGCCCTGATCGGCGGGCTGGGCCTGGCCCTGCTCCCGGTCCTGGCGGCAGAGGTCCCGGCCCTGGGCGGGCTGGTACCCCTGCTGATCGGACTGGGTGCCGTCAGCCTGGGCCGGAACCCCAATGGATTCGCGTTCCTCCTGTTCGAGTCGCTTCGCCCGCTGGCGTTCTGGCGGCGGCCTCTACGCCCGAGTCCACAAGCCGCCACCGCGGCGGTGGAGGCGGGAGCCCCGGTGGGGGGGTGACGCGGATTGCCACTGCTCGAGGTCGATGACGTGAGCGTCCGGTTCGGAGGGGTGGCCGCCCTGGACCGGGTGAGCCTCGACGCCGACGAGGGCGCGGTGACCGGCCTGATCGGGCCGAACGGCGCCGGCAAGACGACGCTGTTCAACGTGATCTGCGGGCTTCAGCCCCCCACTCAAGGCAAGGTGATGTTCGACGGCCAGGACGTCACTCGCCTGAAGCCGCATCACCGGGCCAGGCTGGGGATCGCCCGGACGTTCCAGAAGCTGGAGATCTTCGGGTCGCTCACCGTCCGGGAGAACCAGCTGGTGGCGGCGGAGGCCAGGCAGCGGTGGGTGTGGGACGGCTCGGAGCCGAGAGCCGTGGCCGAGCACGCCGTGAACACCATCGGTCTCCAGTCGGTTGCCGACGAGCGGGCGGACTCGCTTCCCACCGGGCTCATGCGTCTGGTGGAGTTCGGGCGAGCCCTGGCGGCCAAGCCCAGGCTCCTCCTCCTGGACGAGGTGTCATCCGGGCTGTCGGACGAGGAGGGGCGGGAGGTCGCCGACCTCATGCGGGAGCTGGCCACCGAAGGCCTCGGCATCCTCCTAGTGGGACACGACATGGAGCTGGTCATGCAGGTGTGCACCGGGGTGTTCGTGCTGGAGTTTGGCAAGATCATCGCCGCCGGGACGCCCGGGGAGGTCCAGGCCAACGAGGCCGTGCGCGAGGCGTACCTGGGGACGGCACAGGTGGAGGAGACCGCGTAGATGACCACCCCCGTGCTCGAGCTGCGAGACGTCCGGGCCGGCTACGGCAAGATCCAGGTCCTCCACGGCGTGAACCTGGTGGTGCCACCGGCCAGCGTGGTGGCGCTGTTGGGTCCGAACGGAGCGGGGAAGACCACCACCGTCAAGGTGGCCAGCGGTCAGATCCGGCCCATGTCGGGCTGTGTCCACGTGGCGGGCAAGCACGTCAACGGAGCCGACCCCGACGCCCTGGCCCGCGCCGGGGTGTGCACGATCCCCGAGGGCCGGGGGATCTTCCCCAACCTCACGGTGACCGAGAACCTTGAGATGGTGACGTTCGGCGGGATCCCCATGTCGGAGGTGACGGCCGGAGCGTTCGCCCGGTTCCCCCGGCTGAAGGAGCGCCGCAGGCAGCTGGCCGGGACGATGTCGGGGGGCGAGCAGCAGATGCTGGCCATCGCCCGGGCCCTGGTCACCAAGCCCAGCCTGCTGATGCTCGACGAGATCTCGATGGGCCTTGGGCCCCTGATCGTGGCCGATCTCTACGAGATCATCGCGGGGATCGCCGGGGAAGGTGTTTCGGTGCTGATCATCGAACAATATGCACAGATGGCACTTTCGGTGGCGGACTACGCGGCGGTCATGGCCCACGGCCGGGTGAGGATCCTCGGAGAGCCGGGGGATGTGGCGGAGCAGCTCCACGGGGCGTACCTTGGTGGTGCGGCATGAGGTCAAAACGGCGTGTGCTCGCGATCATCTGCGCCGGAGGGGCACTCTGGCTCTTCGGGGTAGCGTCGGCGTCCGCTCAGACCCAGACCTTCCAGGGCTTCACGCTCAAGGCCGCGTCTTCAGGAGTCACCGTGACGTTCAACCAGCCCGGCTCGCCGATCCCCGCCGACCCCACCGGGGAGATGCACGAGGCCTACAGCCAGGCCCGCCACGAGACCGGACCGACCGGCCACTCCCTCTCCAGCGTGCTGTGGCCGGGATCCACGGCGGCCAACGCAGGGTCGTTCTTCGGGTTCCCCAACTACCCCGTGCGGTCTGAGTCCTTCTTCCCGCAGGGACCGGCGGATCATGTGTCGAACGACGGCGGCACCCTGACGATGAAGACCCACAGCGACGATTCCAAGTCCGAGGCCAGCACCACTACCCAGAGCGTGCCCGGAGGGCCGGTCGGTGTGATCGGGTCCCTGACGAGCACGGCGTCCACGGCCGTGGAGTCCGCCCGGGTCGTCTCGGCGGCCACCGCCGCCGCGAACGACATCAGCCTGCTGAATGGGGTGATCCACATCGGCTCGGTGGTCACCGACGCGAAAGCCATCTCCGACGGGACCACGGGGACCGTGGAGGGGCAGACCGTGGTGACCGGCGCCACCATCGCCGGCACGCCGGTGACCATCGATCAGTCGGGGGTCCACGTCGCCACCACGACGATCCCGTTTGCGCCCAACCCGGCCCAGTCGGCCCTCGATCAGATGGGGATCACGATCCGGGTGGCCCAGCCGGTGGACACCATCAACGGAGCGGACTCCGCTCGGACGGCCGGAGGTCTGGTCGTCACCTTCTCCCCGGGCACGTCCGGTTTGCCCGCCAACTTCACCACCACCTACCAGTTCGCTGGAGTGAGCGTGAGCTCGGCAGCACTTCCTCCGGTGTCGGTCAGCGGCGGGGGCGGCGGGGGGCCTGCTCCCGAGCCCGCCACGACCGGTAAGGGGAAGGCCCAGGGTGGCGGGACCTCGGGGACGCCGGCCGCCGGCGGAACCTCGGGATCTGGCTCGGGCCCGACCACCACCACCATCCCCGGCACGCCGCCGACCGCCGGGAGCACGGTGCCGGCCCAGGAGATCGTCACCACCCAGCCCGTTGCGGCACCGCTTCCGATCCCCGAGGCGGCGGCGTTGCCCGCCGCCCTCGGTGGAGTGGCTGTTGGCGCCGCGGCCCTCGGAGGCCGCTTCCTGACCGGGCTGGCCCGAAGGGCCGTGACCGCTCAAGCAACTGGAGCCACCTGCCCGCTGGGCGATCAATGAGCTCCCAGACCCCTCAGACGTTCGCCGAACGGGTCGCCAAGATCAAGGCCCGCGCAGCCAGGATCGACCTCCCCCGAGCCCTGATGGTCGGCGGAGCCGTGGCCATCGTTCTTGGATTCGGTCTGATCCTGCTGGGGTGGTACGGGGCTGCCCATACGCCGTTCCTGTTCGAGCAGGTGCCCTACATGATCTCCGGCGGCCTCCTGGGGCTGGGCCTGGTATTCCTCGGAGCGTTCCTCTATTTCGCCTTCTGGCTCAGCCGGCTGATCCTGGAGAACCGGATCCAGGCCAAGCGCACCGCCGACGTCCTGGACAAGATCCACGGGCTGCTGGCCTCCGGTGCAGTGTTCGGAGCGGCCGCGGAGGCCGGCGCACCCGGCAGCACCAACGGCGAGTTCGTGGTCACCGAGAAGGGGACCTTGTTCCACCGTCGCGACTGCATGGTGGTGGCCGGACGGGAGGACCTCCGTCAGGTCTCCGCGGAATCGGGCCTGGAGCCCTGCAAGGTCTGCGACCCACTGGGCACGGTAGCCAACTAGCACCACCTCCCACCTTGCGCCCGGGAATGAGAACGTGTTCTACTTCTTATTCCGGTGGAATACAACCTGGGCGACCTGTTCGAGTCCGTGGCGGACGCGGTTCCCGACCGGGAAGCGCTGGTCTGCGGTGACCGGCGGCTGACGTACGCGGCCCTGGAAGAGCGGGCCAACCGGCTGGCCCACCATCTCCTCGACGCCGGGATCGGCCCCGGAGACCACGTGGGCCTGTATATGCACAACGGCACCGAGTACGTGGAGGCCATGCTGGCGTGCGCCAAGATCCGGGCTACCTCGATCAACGTCAACTACCGGTACGTGGAGGACGAGCTTCGCTACCTGTTCGACAATGCCGACCTCGTGGCGGTGGTCCACGGGCGGTCGCTCGCCTCTCGCTTGCAGGGTTCCCGGACCCCCGATCTCCGCCACCTCGTGATGGTCGAGGATGGATCCGATGACGACAGCCCCGGGTCCGTTCCATTCGAGGACGCCCTGGCCGCGGCGTCCCCCGAGCGGGGGTTCCCGGCTCGGTCCGGCGACGACCTGTTCGTGATCTACACCGGCGGGACCACAGGGATGCCCAAGGGGGTCATGTGGCGGCAGGAGGACCTGTTCTTCACCGCGCTGGGAGGCGGCAACCCCACCGGGGACCCCATCGACCGTCCCGAGCAGCTCGCCGAGAACGCCGTGGCCCGGCCCACGGTGGTGCAGTTCCCCGTGCCTCCGCTGATCCACGGGGCGGCCCAACTGGGAGTGCTCATCGGGCTGTTCTGGGGCGACAAGGTGGTGCTGGTCCCGAGGTTCGACGCGAACGGTGTGTGGGAGACGGTCGAGCGGGAGCGGGTCAACACGATAACAATCGTGGGCGACGCCATGGCCCGGCCCCTGGCCGAGGCGCTGGCCGCCGACCCGGAGGCCCACGACCTCTCGTCGCTGGTGTACCTGGGATCGACCGGGGCGGTGCTGTCGCCCTCGGTCAAGGAGCAGCTCCGGGGGCTGCTCCCCAACACCATCGTCACCGAGAACTTCGGGTCCACGGAGACCGGGTTCCAGGGGATGGAGGCCCCCGGCGGCCCACCGGAAGGCGGCGGGTTGCGGTTCATGATGAACGACCGGACCACCGTGCTGGACGACGACCTCCGGCCCGTAGCCCCGGGCTCCGGCGTGGTGGGGAAGCTGGCCCGCCGCGACCGCCTGCCGCTCGGCTACTACAAGGACGAGGAGCGAACCCGCCGGACCTTCGTGGAGGTGGAGGGGGTCCGGTGGGCGATGCAGGGCGACCTGGCCACCGTGGAGGAGGACGGGACCATCGTGGTGTTCGGCCGGGGAACCGGGTGCATCAATACCGGGGGGGAGAAGGTGTTCCCGGAGGAGGTCGAGAAGGCCCTGAAGTCCCACCCCGACGTGTATGACGCCGTGGTGGTGGGGGTTCCGGACCAGCGATGGGGGGAGCGGGTGTCCGCCGTGGTGCAACCCCGGTCCGGCACCGAGGTCACCCTGGAAGCCCTGGATCGCCACTGCCGGGAGCACGTCGCCGGATACAAGGTCCCCCGGGAAGTTCACCTGGTCGAACGGGTCGTTCGCCAGCCCAGCGGCAAGCCCGACTACCCCTGGGCCAAGGCCGTGGCCACCGGGGCCATGGCCGGTGCCTGAAGCCTACGGAGGAGCGAATGCAGACGCGGGTCACCGAGCTCTTTGACATCGAGCATCCGATCTTCGCCTTCAGCCATTCGGGCAAGGTGGTCGCCGCGGTGAGCAGGGATGGAGGGTTCGGGGTCCTGGGCGCGCTGCGGTTCTCCCCCGACGAGCTGGAGGAGGAGCTGTCCTGGATCGACCAGAACGTGGACGGCAAGCCCTACGGCGTGAACGTGGTCACTCCCGTTTCGTACGAGGGAGCCGGGACCCTCGACCCGGCCAAGCTGTTCGGTGACCTGGAGGGGATGATCCCCGAGGGGCACCGCCAGTACGTCGAGGACGTCCTGAAGCGACACGACGTCCCCCCGCTCCCGGCGGACGCTCCCCCGCCCCGTGAGCTCCTGGGTTGGACCGAAGCCACGGCCCGGCCGCAGCTCGAGGTGGCGTTCTCCCATCCGATCAAGCTGCTGTCCAGCGCCCTCGGCCCCCCGCCCAAAGACGTGATCGACGAGGCCCACCGCCGGGGACTGCCCGTCGCGGCGTTGGTGGGCCACGTCGACCAGGCCAGGAAGCAGGTGGAGACCGGAGTGGACATCATCGTGGCCCAGGGGACCGAGGCCGCTGGCCACACCGGGGTTGTGGCGAGCATGGTGCTGACCCCCGACGTCGTGGACGCCGTCCACCCCGCGCCGGTCCTGGCGGCCGGAGGCATCGGAAGCGGGAGGCAGATGGCGGCCGCCCTGGCCCTCGGCGCGGAGGGCGTGTGGACCGGGTCGATCTGGCTCACGGCCGAGGAGAACGACGAGCTGTCACCGGTGGTGGTTCAGAAGCTGCTCGACGCTACCGCCCGGGACACCGTGCGGACGCGCGCCTGGACCGGGAAGCCCGCCCGGCTGCTCCGCACCGCGTGGACAGACGCCTGGGACGATCCCCGGTCTCCCGGGACCCTGCAAATGCCGCTCCAGTTCATGCTCACCGCCGAGGCCCAGCACCGGATCTTCCTCTCGGAGAACGAGGCGTTGATCGGCATGCCGGTGGGCCAGATCGTGGGACGCATGAACGAGGTCCGTCCCGCCGCGGAGATCATCCGGTCGATGGCGGCCGAGTGTGAGGAGACGCTCGAGCGGCTCCGTCGCGTCGAGCGGGACCGGGAGCCGGCCTCCTAATCAGATGACTTCATGATCGGCGGCTACATCAGCAGCGCGTTCCTGGCGGCCGCCGGCGTCGCCGGAGTGCTGATCCCCGAACGGATCGCGCCGGTTCTCGACACCCCGTTGCCGTCGGGCCGGGCCCGGGCCGAGTTCCGAATCGCCAACGGCGCTTTCGCGGGCATCGGAGTCTGGGCACTGATCGAAGGCAGCGCAGCGCTGTTCATCGGTGTCGGCTTGGCGTGGGCCGGGGCAGCGATGGTCAGGTTGCTCGCGTTGGCCCTGGACTCCCCACGTGCGGACTGGACCTACTGGGCGTTCCTGGCCCTCGAGGCGGGGCTGGCGTTCGTGGCGCTCGTCCCCGGTGCCTAGCTAGTCACCGACGACGACTCGCTCTCCCTCGCTCTGGGCGACGGTCAGCGTCCCTTGAAGTCCGGGTCGCGCTTCTCCGTGAAGGCCTTGGCCCCCTCGCGGGCGTCGTCGCTGCCGAAGATCGGCAGGCCGATCTCCAGCTCCACCTTCAGGGCGTCGGCCTCGGGAAGGCCCTCGGTCTCCTGGACCGCCCGCTTGATCGCCTGGACCGACAGGGGCGCGTTCTTGGCCACTCGCTCGGCAACCTTGCGGGCGGTGGGGAGGGCCTGTCCGTCGGGCACCACCCGGCCGATCAGCCCGATCCGCAGTGCCTCCGGCGCGGGGATCTGCTCCCCGGTGAGCAGGATCTCCATGGCGTTGGTGTAGGGGATCTGGCGGCGGAGGCGCACCGTCGAGCCGCCCAGGGGGAACAGGCCCCGGGTCACCTCGGCCACGGCGAACCGGGCGCTCTCCCCGGCGATCCGGATGTCGGTGGCCTGGAGGATCTCGGTCCCGCCGGCCACCGCGTATCCCTCCACCGCGGCGATCAGGGGCTTGCTGAGCCGGTAGTGGCGGAGGAGGGCCTTCCAGGGCAGGTCGGGGTCGTCCCGAGACCGAGCCGCCCATTCGTCGTCGCCATAGCCGCCGGACATGGCCTTGAGGTCGGCGCCAGCGGAGAAGTGGCCGCCGGCCCCGGTGAGGATGGCCACCCGGATCGCCTCGTCCCCGTCGACCATCTCCCAGGCGTCCGCCAGCCGGCCAATCATCTCCGAGGACAGGGCGTTCCGCGCTTCGGGACGGTTCATGGTCAGCGTGACGATCGGTCCGTCGCGCTCGACCAGAAGGTGGGGCTGGGAGCTCACAGGCGAAAAGTAGAACACATTCTAGTTTGAGCGGCAATTCCGCGGGCCTTGCGCCAGAAACGAGAACATGTTCTACTTGGCCACCGAGAGCAGGCCGAGGAGGCGCCCCATGAAGACGGCCAGCATCGACTTCTACGACCCCGGTCGATTCGTCGACTCAGTTCCGCTCGAGGACTTTCGGTGGCTCCGGGAGAACGAGCCCGTGTACTTCAACCCCCAGGAGAACGGGCCGGGATTCTGGAACCTCACCAAGTACGACGACGTGGTGAGCGCGTCCCGCAACTGGGAGACGTTCTCTTCCGCACGGGGCACGAACATCGACGATCCCGCCGGCGGGGTGGAGCTGATGATGGTCAACATGGATCCCCCCAAGCACACCAAGCTCCGGATGCTGGTCCGCACGGGGTTCACCCCGCGGAGGGTGGGCAACATCGAGCCCCACGTCCGGGAGATCGCCACCAAGATCATCGACGGCGTGGCCGGGAAGGGGGAGTGCGACTTCGTCACGGACATCGCCGCCGAGCTCCCGCTCCAGGTGATCACCGAGATGATCGGGGTTCCCGACGAGGACCGGCACAAGATCTTCCACTGGAGCAACCAGATGATCGGCCTCGACGATCCCGAGTACGGGAACTCCATCGACGTCGCTACCGCAGCCGCGTTCGAGATGTACGAGTACTGGGACGGGCTGGGGAAGGAGCGACGGGGCGAGCGCCGTGAGGATCTGGTGACCGCGCTGGTCGAGGCGGAGATCGACAGCCAGGGCCTGTCCGACCTGGAGATCGACGTGTTCCTCCTGCTCCTGGCGGTGGCGGGGAACGAGACCACCCGCAACCTGATCTCTCATGGGATGCACTCCCTGGCTCAGAACCCCGAAGAGAAGGAGCGCCTTCTGGCCCAGCCCGACCTGCTCCCGCTCACCGTCGAGGAGATGCTTCGCACCGCCACGCCGGTCATGCACTTCCGGCGGACGGCCACCAAGGACACCGAGGTCCGAGGCGTCCCGATCAAGGAAGGCCAGAAGGTCCTGCTGTGGTACATCTCGGGGAACCGGGACGAGGAGGTCTTCCCCCAGCCCGACCGATTCGACGTGGGCAGGACCCCCAACGAGCATCTCGGGTTCGGTGGCGGCGGCCCGCACTTCTGCCTGGGAGCCAACCTGGCACGGTTGGAGATCCGGGTGATGTTCGAGGAGTTGCTCCGGCGGCTGCCGGACATCGAGCTGGCGGGCCCCGTTCCTCGGCTGCGGTCGAACTTCATCAACGGGCTGAAGCACATGCCCGTGCGATTCACCCCGGAACGCGCCTAGGTCCGAGGGGGTTCTCCGGTGGCCGGTACTTGGTACGACCGGTCCCTTTGGCTCGTACCAAGTACGAGTGTCCCGCCGGTCCCCCGGCTACTCACCGTACCTGGTACCAGGCAGACCAAGCCCCCCTACGCGCTGCCTTCCGGCGTTGTTGGAGCTAGGGCTAGGAGAACTCGATGATCGAGCGGACCACCTCGCCGCGTTCCATCGCGGCCAGGGCTTCGTTCACGTCGGCCAGGTCGAACCGGCGGGTGATCATCCCCTCGAGATCGAGCTTCCCCTGGCGCCAGAACCGCAGCAGGCGGTGAAAGTCCGTGCGCACGTTCGCCGAGCCGTACCAGGAGCCCTTCAGCGCTCGCTCCATGTAGAAGAGCTCGAACGCGCTGAACGGGACCATGGCGTCCATGCGTCCGGCTCCGACGACCACGGTGGTCCCGCCGCGGCGGGTGGCGTCCCACGCCGCCCGGATGGTCTCCGGTGTGCCCACCGCCTCGAAGGCGTAGTCGAACCCCCGCCCCTCGGTGATCTCCTGGGACAGGCCGGACACCTCCGACGGGGTGCCGGCGTGGGTCGCCCCGAACTTGCGGGCCATGTCGAGCTTGCCATCGACCACGTCGATCGCCGCGATGTCCGCGGCGCCGGCGATCCGGGCTCCCTGGATGATGCTGATCCCCACGCCCCCGCACCCGAACACCGCGACCGAGGAGCCCGGGCGGACCCTCGCGGTGTTGAGTGCCGCGCCGGCGCCGGTCATCACCCCGCACCCGATCAGGGATGCCACGTCGAACGGGACGTCCTTGGGGATGGGGATGGCGGACTCCGCCCGGACCACAACCTCCTCGGCGAACGTCCCGGTGCCCGCATAGCCGAACATCGGTTCTCCTCCCACGGTGAACCCCGGGGTCCCCACCGCGGCCAGCATGTGGGCCTCGCACAGGTTCGGCTGCCCACCGAGGCAGAACGCGCAGTCCCCACACGGCGGGACCCACGACACGATCACGTGGTCGCCCACCGCGACGCTGGAGACGGCCTCGCCGACCTCGACGACCTCGCCGGCGCCCTCATGGCCGGGGACGCACGGCAGGGGATGGGGGAGGGAGCCGGTCTGGAGATGGATATCCGAGTGGCATACACCGCTGGCCGCCACCCGGATCCGGACCTGCTCGGGGTCGGGGCCCACGATCTCGGCGTCGTCCCGGATCACTAGGGACTCATTCAGCGCCGGGAGCACGGCGGCCCGCATGGCCGAATACTAGAACACGTTCTGATGGACCGCCTCCCCGAGTTGCGTCCAGAAACAGGAACGTGTTCTAATTTCGAGTGGAGGTCGAAGGAGGTGGGGCATGTCGTTCTGGACGCTCGCTGAGCAGGACGCCTCCCGTCTGGCCCTGGTGGAGCCGGAGGGCCGCGAGGTCTCGGCGGGGGAGCTGTTCGAGGAGAGCAACCGGCTGGCGCATGGACTCCGGGGCCAGGGGCTGAAGCGTGATTCCGTGGTGGCGGCCCTGTTGCCGAACGGCGCCGAGTTCGTGGAGCTGTACCTCGCTTGCCTCCAGTCGGGGTGGCGCCTCACCCCGATCAACTACCACCTCACCGCCGAGGAGATCGGCTACATCATCAAGGACTGCGAGGCCGAGGCGTTCGTGTGCTCCGAGCGATACGGGGAGGCAGGACGTCAGGCCGCAGACGGGATCGGCTTCCCGGAACAGGCCCGGTTCGCGGTGGGCACCATCGAGGGGTTCCGCCCGTACGCGGAGCTGAAAGAGGGCCAGCCCGGTACGCGGCCGGAGGAGCGGGCTCCGGGCGGGGTGATGAACTACACCGCGGGGACCACGGGGAAGCCGAAGGGAGTGCGCCGGGACACCGTGGACCTCGACGTGGACATCGTGGCCGACATGCACGCCGCGTTCCTGATGCTGTTCAGCATCGAGCCGAACAAGGACAACGTCCACCTGGTGGTCTCCCCCCTGTATCACACGGCCGTGCTCACGTTCGCCTCCGACTCGCTGCACATGGGGCATCCGGTGGTGCTCATGGACAAGTGGACCCCGGAGGGAACCCTGGAGCGGATCGAGCGGTACAAAGTCACCACCTCCCACATGGTTCCCACCCAGTTCCACCGGCTTCTGGCGCTGCCCGAGGAGGCCCGGTCGAAGGCAGCCGTCTCTTCCCTCCGCCACATCGTTCACAGCGCCGCCCCGTGCCCGGTCGACGTGAAGCGGCGGATGCTCGAATGGTGGGGCCCGGTGATCTACGAGTACTACGCGGCCACCGAGGGCGGGGGAACGTTGGCGACCCCGGAGGAGTGGAAGCAGAAGCCGGGAACGGTGGGGAAGCCCTGGCCGATCTCGGAGATCCGCATCCTCGACGACGACGGGAAGCCCGTGTCACCGAACGAGCCCGGAACGGTGTGGATCAAGATGGCCGACTACACCTTCGAGTACTACAAGGACAAGGCCAAGACCGAGGAGAGCTGGAGCGAGGGGTTCTTCACGGTCGGAGACGTCGGATACCTCGACGAAGACGGGTTCCTGTTCCTGGCGGACCGAAAGGCGGACATGATCATCTCCGGCGGCGTGAACATCTATCCCGCCGAGATCGAGGCGGTGCTCCTGACCCACTCGGACATCGCGGACGCGGCGGTGTTCGGGATCCCGAACGAGGACTGGGGCGAGGAGGTGAAAGCGGCGATCGAGCTGCGGGACAAGGGCCGGGCCGGCCCCGAGATGGAGGAAAAGCTGCTGGCGTTCACCGCCGAGCACGCCGCCAAGTACAAGGTTCCCCGGTCGATCGACTTCGTCGACGAGATGCCCCGCGATCCAAACGGCAAGCTGTACAAGCGGGTGCTCCGCGACCCGTACTGGAAGGGCCGGGAGCGGGCCATCTGAGCCCTTACGGGCCTAGGGACAAGGCCCGTGCAGATACTGTCGGCACTCCGCGTCGGTAAGGCCCCGGGTCACCTCTCCCCTGGCGATCTCGATGAGGTCGTCGAGGTCGAGGGCCCACACGCGCACCGTTCCATCGGCGGCCCCGGAAGCGAGCTTCGAACCGTCCGGGCTGAAGGCCAGCCGCCCCACGATGAACTGGTGTCCGCGGAGTACCAGGAGCTGGACTCCGGACTCCGAGTCCCAGAGCCGCACCGTGTTGTCGAAGCCGGCGGTGGCGATGACGGAACCATCGGGGCTGAACGCGACATCCCAGAGTGCCCCCTCGTGGCCGGCGAAGGTCGCCCCCTTCCGCCCGCTCTGGAGATCCCAGATCCCGGCCAAGCCTCCGTGGGCGATGGCGATCCGTTGGCCGCTCGGATCGAAGGCCATGCCTTCGGCAACGACGGGAATGGCCCGAACGACCTTCCCCCGTCGCCAGTCCCAGATCTTCACCCGCTGGGCCGTCGGATCGGGCCGGCCCGTCCACAGGCTGGCCGTGGCCAGCAGGCGACCGTCCGGACTGAACTGGACGTGGATGATCCCGAGGCCGGAGTCCTCTCGCAGGACGGCGATCTCCGCCCCGGATCGGTCGACGATCCTGGCCACGCCCTCGTCGAACGCCGCCATGGCCAGCAGCCGGCCGTCCGGACTCCAGTGGACGTCGTCAACCGATCCCTCGAATGCAACGGTGAACACCTCGCCCCCCGTGGCCGCATCGGACACCCTGGCTGTCTGGTCGGTTCCGGCGGTGGCGATCAGTCTGTCGTCCGCAGTCACGTCGAGGGCGTAGACGGAGTCGGGGTCGGACGGAGACTGGTGAGCCTGGAACGTTCGGACCCTTCGCCCTGTCTCCGCGTCCCAGACCGATACCGACCCATCCTCACTGCTGGCGACCAGTTGGCGTCCCGAGGAGGTGAAAGCCACGCTGGAGACCCAGGCGGGGTCGCCGGGCACGTTCACCCACTCCGCGTCGCCGGCCCGGCTCACGTCCCAGACCTGCACCGCCGTGATCCCCGAGTCCCCGGCCATCACCCGATCACCTTCGGGCGAGAAGGCCACCCCCGAGATACCGGCCCTGGTGTCCTGGGCCGAGAGGGAGAGCAGCTCCCTTCCCCCGGCTTCGGTGACCTGCCACACAGTCGCGGTTCCATCGCCCGCCCCGGTCACCAGGCGGGTGGAGTCCGGGCTCCAGTCCGCGTCTCCGATCGGACCGTCGTGGAACAGGCTGAACCGCAGGCTCCCGATCCGGGCGTCCCAGATGCGGACGGTGGCGTCGACGCTGGACGTGGCGATCCATCGGCCGTCCGGGCTCCAATCGACGTCATGGACCTCGAAGTCGTGGCCCTCCAGGGTGAAGACCTCCCTGCCGGAGGCGACGTCCACGACCACGGCCACGGGGGGCTCGAGCGCGGCGATCGCCAGCCGCCGGCCATCCGGGCTGAAGGACGTCCTGAATGGACCCGGCACGGGATGGAGCTCATGGACCGTCCGCCCCGTGGCCGGGTCCCACACCCGCACCGTGCCGTCGTCGAGCCAGGCCGCCGCGGCCAGAGAGCCGTCCGGACTGAACGAGGGCCCCAGCACCGCGCCCTCGGGCCCCTGAACGCTCCCCAGCTCTTCTCCTGACTGGGGATCCCAGATCTTGGCGGCGCCGTCGTCTCCGGTGGTGGCCAGCATGGAACCATCGCTGCTGAAGGTAACCCCGTTGACATCCATCTGGTGTCCGGTGAACGACAGCATCGACTCGCCCGTCTCCGCGTTTCTGATGTCGACGATCCCGGTCTCCTCCGGGCCCTCGGTCACGAACCTGGTCCCGTCCGGGCTCCAGTCCAGCCAGCCACCGACTCCGGGCACGCTCAACACGATCCGGGAGGCCACCACGGCGCGGTGCAAGGCCTCCTCGGCTTCGGGGAGGACGGTTCCGTCCCTGGATCGGGTCCGCTCGATGGCTTCCAGTGCCAGGAGGATGCTCCGTTCCGGGTCTGCGTCGAGGTTGGCCACCGCGGCGGCGGCGAGCTCTCGAGCGGCGGCGACCGTCCCCTCCCGCTCGGCCCGCTCCTGCTGGGTGAAGGCGAAAACCGTGAGACCGCTGGCGATCAGGACCGCCGCCCCGAGGAGGGCCACGAAGGCACGAAGCCGGCGGACGGAGCGGCGCTCCAGGGCATGTTCCCGGGCCTGCCTGGCCTCCTCCTCCGTCCGACGGCGGTCCCTCTCGGCAAGGGAGGCCTCCACGAAGGCGCGCTCCTCAGGAGTGATCGAGATGGCGCCGCTCTGCCGCAACGTCTCGAACTGCTCCAGCCGCGACCCGCTCGCCAGGAAGGAACGGTCGCGCCCCGCGTCGAGCCACTCACGAGCGGCGAGGGCCAGGCGGCGCTCGGTCCGGAGGTCCTCGCGGGCCTCGTCGATCCACCGGCGGAGCCGGCCCCATGCCGTGAGCAGGGCCTCGTGGGCCACCTCGACCGTTGGAGCCCCGGTGCGGGAGTCCCGGTCGAAGGAGAGCAGGCGCGAGGCTCCGAACGAGTCGATCACGGCCGCCATGGCCTGCTGGTCGACCTCCAGGGAGACGAGTTCGGACCGCAGCACCGGGCGGCGGGTGTCCTCCGTCCCCTCGCCCAGGGCCACCAGGCGCAGGAACAGCTGCCGGGCGGCCTCCCGGCCTTCCGCGTCCAGGTCTCCGTACAGCTCTTCGGCCCGGCGACCCAGAGCTCCCGAGACACCCCCGATCGCCCGGTACGCCTCCAGGCTGAGGACGCTGTCCTCCCGACGCTCGAACAGCTCGGTCAGCGCGTACTGCAAGAGAGGCAGGGCCCCGGGCTCGTCGGCCACCTCGGCCAGCATCTGGGCCACCAGCCCGTGCTCGAGCCTCATGTCCACGCGTTTGGCCGGCCCCGAGATAGCCCGCTCCAGCTCCTCGGGCGACAGCGGGACCACGGCCTCCACCCGCGAGCGGAGCAGCTCGGCGAAGCCCCGGTAGAGCAGGGGTCGGTCGTAGAAGTCGGCGCGCAGTGTGGTGACCACGCGGAGGCGGCCGTGGGGCTCGGTGACCGCCGCTTCGAGGCTCTCGAGGAAATGCGTCCGCGCCGCATCGTCCTCGACCAGCGTGAAGACCTCCTCGAACTGGTCGATGAGCAGCACGAGCTCCGAGCCACCGGCGGGCAGGACCCGTTTGGCTGCGCGGAGCAGCCCATGGTCATCGCGCTCCAGTTGCTCGATCAGACTGCTTGGTGGATTCACCGCGACCCGCAGCAGACCGGCTTCCAGCTCAGCGAGCGGGTGAGCACCGGGGAACATCTCCACGATCAGCCAATCACCCGAACCGGGGAGGGCCCCGCGCCGAAGGGCCGGGATCAGCCCGGCCCGCACGACGGAGGATTTCCCGCTCCCGCTGGGGCCGACCACCGCCAGGAAGCGCGTCTCGCCCAAGCGCTCCACCAGCTGCTCGGTGAGGGCCTCCCGCCCGAAGAAGTCGGGCGCGTCCCCCTCCTCGAACGGACGGAGGCCCTTGTACGGGTTGGGAACCATGACACCGGGAACAACTGGAGCGAGCTGGGCTGCGGAGGGTCCCAGGGCCCGGCGGAACGCCGTGTCCTCCGCCGCATCCTCGGCCTCGGCCCTCAGCCTGATGACGTGCACCGGATCTGTGAGGCCCTTCAGTCGGACCGATCCCCGATCGACGGACGTGACGCCGTCCACCTTCCGAGCCAGGTGGACCACTTCCCTGCTTGCCAGGATCTCCGCGGGCGCTGCCAGGGAACAGAGTCGTGCCGCCAGGTTGAGCGCCCCGCCCCGATACCCGTCCTCGACGGCCACGGCTTCTCCGGCATCGAGCCCTATCCCGACGGGAAGCGGCATCCTCGGATCGGCCACCGTCTCTTCCACGAACCGCCTCTGGAGCTCGATCGCCGTCCGGATGGCCTGCCGGGCCGAGTCGAAGACCGCCAGCGCCTCGTCCCCTCGCAGCTCGATGACTGTTCCGCCCCGGGATTCCACGCCCTCCCTGGCCACGGCGGCGAACCTGGTGGCCAGCTCGGCGGCGGCTTCATCTCCACGTTCCGCCGTGAAGAGCGTGTACCCCCGGATATCCGCGATCAGGAACGTGCGGATGGAGGCTTCGGAGGTCGCTTCGGAACCCGGCTTTGCCTGCATGACGCCCTGGGCTCGCCAAGTGAAGCGATGCCCCTCCAACTAGAGGAGTATGCCCAATCGCCACCTACGGCGTGCTTGACGGCGAAGATTGGAACGTGTTCTACTTTTCCGTATGCCGGAGGCTGCCGGGAATCCCGAGGTTCTTTCCGCCCCTCACGTTCTCGAATACCCCTATAAACGCAGCGTGGGGCCGGTCATCGGCCGGTTTCTGGCCGGGCTCCGGGACGGCCGGATCGAGGGAGTGCGGACGTCGTCGGGCAAGGTCCTGGTCCCACCCGCGGAGTACGACCCGGAGACCGGCGAGGCCACCGGAGACGTCGTCGAGGTGGGAACGTCGGGAGAGGTCACCACGTGGGCGTGGGTCACCGAACCGCGGCCCAAGCACCCACTGGACCGGCCGTTCGCCTGGGCCCTCGTTCGACTGGACGGCGCCGACACGGCCATGCTCCACGCGGTCGACGCCGGCGACGAATCCACGATGCGAACGGGGATGCGGGTCCGGGTTCGCTGGCGGGACGAGCGGTCGGGACACATCACCGACATCGAGTGCTTCGAGCCCGAGGAGGCCCGGTGAGCCGGGCGGGTGCGGCCGAAGCCCCCGCCGACCCCGTGCGCTCGTTCGTGTCGCCGATCCGCCTCGAGTACGACTACACCCCCGGGCGGGCCATGTCCGCGTTCCTGGGTGAAGTCGCCGGGGGGCGGTTGACCGGCCGGGCTTGCGGATCTTGCGGGAAGGTGTACGTCCCGTCCCGAGAGGTCTGCCCGAGATGCGGGGTGCCCACGGAGCGAGACGTGGATGTCTCGGACCGCGGCACGATCTCCACGTTCTGCGTGGTGAACCTGCCGTTCGCCGGACAGGCCGTGGAGTGCCCGTACGTGTGCGCGTCGGTACTCCTCGACGGCGCCGACACGCCGGTGTTCCACCTGATCCAGGAGGCCGATCCGCAGGAGGTCCGCATGGGGATGCGGGTTCAGGCCGTGTGGGCCGACCCCGCCGAACGTGAGCCCACGCTGGGGAGCATCCGGTACTTCAAGCCGACCGGCGAGCCGGACACACCGTTGCGTCAGATCGAGGGTGTGCCCGATGCGTGACGTGGCCGTCGTCTCCTTCGCCCAGGCACCGAACGTCCGGCGCGACGAGGCGCGGACCGAGGTGGAGATCCTCGCCCCCGTGGTGGCCGAGGCGGTGGAGCGCTCCGGCATCTCCAAGGAGGAGATCGCGTTCACCGTTTCCGGGAGTGCCGACTACACCGCGGGCCTCCCTTTCGCCTTCGTGGCCGGGCTCGACGTGATCGGGGCATGGCCGCCGATCCGCGAGTCCCACGTGGAGATGGACGGAGCCTGGGCCCTGTACGAGGCCTGGGTTCGGCTCCAGCACGGCGACATCGACTCGGCTCTCGTCTACTCATTCGGCAAGTCGTCGTCGGGCGATCTCGCCGAGGTGCTGGCCATCCAGCTGGACCCCTATTACGTGGCACCGCTGTGGCCGGATCCCGTTAGCCTGGCGGCTCTCCAGGCCCGGGCCTTCCTGGAAGCCACCGGGCGGACCGAGGCGGACCTGGCCGAGGTTGCCGCGCGGAGCCGGCGCGACGCGCTGTCCAATCCCAACGCCCAGGTGACCGGGGATCGGAAGGCCGAAGACCTGTTGTCCGAGCCGTACCTGGTGTCCCCGCTTCGGAAGCACGACTGTCCGCCGATCTCCGACGGCGCCGCCGCTGTGGTGCTGGCCGCCGGCGACCTGGCCGGGCGTCTGACCGGCCGACCCGCGTGGATCCGCGGCATCGACCATCGCATCGAGCCCCACTCGCTGGGAGTCAGGGATCTGGCGACCTCGCCGTCGACCAGCCAGGCGGGGCGATTCGCCGGTGTCTCCGACGGTTCGGTGGACCTCGCCGAGCTCCATGCTCCGTTCACCCACCAGGAGCTGATCCTTCGCCACGCGCTGGGCCTGGGCGACGAGGTGGCCGTCAACCCCTCGGGCGGCGCGCAGGCGGCCAATCCCGTGATGGTCGCCGGGCTGACCCGGATCGGGGAGGCCGCCACCCGGATCACGGAGCACGGGGCAACGCGGGCCGTGGCCCACGCCACCTCGGGTCCGTGTCTCCAGCAGAACCTGGTGTGCGTGCTGGAGGCGGCGTAGATGGCGGGCGCGCCCCGGAAGGGGGCCGTCTAGTGGGCAGGGCCTGCGCGGTGATCGGGATCGGCCAGACCAAGCACGCCGCGGAGCGGGACGACGTGTCGATGCCCGGGCTGGTCCGGGAGGCCGCCATCCGAGCCCTGGAGGACGCGGGGCTGGGATGGAGCGACATCGACGCCGTGGTCATCGGCAAGGCCCCCGACATCTTCGAGGGCGTGATGATGCCCGAGCTGTTCCTGGCCGACGCGCTCGGCGCGACGGGAAAGCCCATGCTCCGGGTCCACACCGCCGGCAGCGTTGGGGGATCCACGTCGGTGGTGGCCGCGAGCCTGATCCAGGCGGGGATCCACGAGCGGGTCCTCACGGTGGCATACGAGAAGCAGTCGGAGAGCGACACCATGTGGGCCCTGGCTCCGAAGATCCCGTTCAACCCCCCGGTGGTGGCGGGAGCGGGCGGGTACTTCGCTCCCCACATCCGGGAGTACATCCGTCGCTCGAGCGCTCCCGACCACGTGGGCATCAAGGTGGCCGTGAAGGATCGGCTGAACGCGCTCAAGAACCCGTATGCCCACCTCCACCAGGAGGACATCAGCTTCGAGCAGGTCTCGGACTCACCGATGCTGTGGGAACCGATCCGGTACCTGGAGACCTGCCCCGCCTCCGACGGCGCCTGCGCCATGGTCCTGGCTTCGGACGACGCGGCCTCGTTCGCTCCCACCCCTCCGGCCTGGGTCCACGCCACGGCGGTACGGAGCGAAGCCATCAGCGTGGCCGGCCGGGACGAGGTCAACCCCCGTGCCGGACGGGACTGTGCGGCCGACGTGTACGGCCAGGCCGGGATCACCGATCCCCGGCGGGACATCGACGTGGCGGAGATCTACGTTCCGTTCTCCTGGTACGAGCCTATGTGGCTCGAGAACCTGGGGTTCGCGGACGAGGGAGCGGGCTGGAAGCTCGTGGACGAGGACGCCACCGCGCTGGACGGAGACATCCCCATCGACGCGTCCGGCGGGGTGATGTCCACGAACCCCATCGGCGCCTCGGGGATGCTCCGGTTCGCCGAGGCCGCCCTCCAGGTCCGCGGCCGGGCCGGTGAGCACCAGGTGGACGGGGCCCGCCGGGCCCTCGGACACGCGTACGGTGGAGGCTCGCAGTTCTTCGCCATGTGGATCGTGGGGAGCGAGAAGCCGTGAGCTTGGCGCTGACCGACGAGCAGGAGGAGCTCCGTCGAACCGTGCGGCGGTTCCTCGACGAGAAGTCCCCCTCCTCCGAGGTTCGCCGGCTCATGGAGACGCAAGAGGGTTTCGACGAGGCCGTGTGGAAGCAGATGGCCCAGGAGCTGGCCCTCCAGGGGATCCACATCCCCGAGGAGTACGGAGGCCAGGGCTTCTCGTTCGTCGAGCTGGGGATCGTGCTGGGGGAGATGGGTGGGGCCCTGCTGTGCGCTCCGTTCTTCTCCACGGTGTGCCTGGCCGCGGGCGCCATCCTGGCCGCCGGAAGCGAGGAACAGAAGGCCGCGCTCCTTCCCCGGATCGCCTCGGGGGAGACGGTGGCCACCCTCGCCCTGGCCGAGCCGGCCGGGAGGTGGGATGCCGAGGGCATCGGGATGGAGGCCACCCCGGACGGTGACGGCTACCGGCTCTCCGGCACCAAGTCGTACGTGACCGACGGCGTCACCGCGAGCCTCATCGTGGTGGCCGCTCGCTCGCCGGGAAGCGCCGGGGCCGAGGGGGTCGGCCTGTTCGTGGTGGACGGCGACGCCGACGGCCTGGCCCGAACAAGCCTCCCGGTGCTGGATTCCACCCGGAAGCAAGCGGAGCTGACGTTCACCGACGTGACTGCCCGGCCCCTCGGCGAGCCCGGGGCGGCGTGGCCCGCGCTGTCCATGACCCTGGACCAGGCCGCGGTGTGTCTGTCGGCGGAGATGGTGGGCGGGGCGCAGCGGTGCCTGGACACCGCGGTGGCCTACGCCAAGGACCGGGTGCAGTTCGGCAGGCCCATCGGGATGTTCCAGGCCATCAAGCACAAGTGCGCGGACATGCTGGTGCAGGTGGAGTCGGGCCGGGCGGCGGTGGCCTACGCGCTGGTGGCCGCCGCGGAGGACGACGAGGAACTCCCGGTGGTTGCCTCACTGGCCAAGGCGTTCTGCTCGGACGCCTTCTTCGACGTGGCCTCCGAGAACATCCAGGTCCACGGAGGGATCGGGTTCACCTGGGAGCACGACGCCCATCTGTATTTCCGACGGGCCAAGTCGTCCGAGCTGCTGCTGGGCGACGCCACGTACCATCGCGACCTCCTGGCCCGGCGCATCGGGATCTGAGCGTGGGCCGGCTCGACGGGAAGGTCGCGCTCATCACCGGGGGTGCGGGCGGATCCGGGGCGGCCACGGCCCGTTCGTTCGTGGAGGAGGGGGCCGGGGTGGCCATCGCCGACGTGGCCTCCGAGCCCGGGAAGGCCCTGGCGTCCGAGCTGGGGGACGGAGCTCACTACCTCGCTCTCGACGTGACCAGCGAGGACGACTGGAGCTCCGGGGTGTCGGAGGTCCGAGACCGGTTCGGACGCCTCGACGTGCTCATCAACAACGCCGGGATCCTCAAGTTCGGGGGCGTGGAAGGCACCTCGCTGGACGACTACATGGCCGTGATCCGGGTGAACCAGATCGGCGCGTTCCTGGGGATGCGGACGGCGGTCCCTGCGATGAAGGACGCCGGCGGTGGTTCGATCGTCAACGTCTCTTCGGTGGAGGGTATCCGGGGCTCGGCGGGCCTGGTGGCCTACTGCGCCAGCAAGTTCGCCATCCGGGGGATGACCAAGTCTGCCGCGGTGGAGCTCGGTCCCTCGAAGATCCGGGTGAACGCGGTGGCCCCGGGGGTGATCGACACCCCGATGGTCCGGGCCCAGGGTCTCGACGGACTGGACCTCGACGGGCTGTTCGGGAAGATCCCGGCGGCGAGGGTCGGACGAACCGAGGACGTGGCCGGGCTCATGGTGTTCCTGGCCTCCGACGAGTCCAGCTACTTCACCGGCGCCGACTTCGTCATCGACGGCGGAGCCACTGCGTTCATCGGGTGGGGCGGATCGGCCCCGGTACCGAGGTAGCCCGTGTTCCTCGACTACACCGCCGAGCAGCGGGCCCTCCGCGACGAGCTCCGGGCCTACTTCGATCGATTGCTCACCCCCGAGATCAGGGAAGAGCTTGGTCCCAGTCCCGGCGAGCACTGCGGCCCGGTGTACCGGCGTGTCGCCAGGCAGATCGGCGAGGACGGCTGGCTGGGCATCGGGTGGCCCACCGAGTACGGGGGCCAGGGCCGCGGGGCGGTCGAGCAGTTCATCTTCTTCTCCGAGGCCCGGCGAGCGACCGCTCCCATCCCCGTGGTCACCCTGAACACCGTGGGTCCGACCCTCATGGCTTTCGGCAGCGAGGACCAGAAGCGCGAGTTCCTCCCTGGGATCCTCCGCGGCGAGATCCACTTCGCCATCGGGTACTCCGAGCCGGGTTCGGGCACCGATCTCGCTTCTCTGATCACCCGGGCGGTGCGCGACGGAGATGGGTACCGGATCAACGGCCAGAAGGTGTTCACCACCGGGGCCCACGACGCCGACTACATCTGGCTGGCCGCCCGGACCGATCCCCAGGCGCCCAAGCACAAGGGGATCACGATCTTCATCGTGGACACCGGGCTCCCCGGGTTCAAGGTTACCCCGATCGAGACACTCGACGGCGGACGCACCAACGCCACGTTCTACGAGGACATCCACGTCCCCGCCTCGGCGGTGGTCGGCAAGGAGAACGAGGGGTGGCGGCTGATCACCGCCCAGCTCAACCACGAGCGGGTGGCCCTGGCCCCGCCCGGGAGGGTCGAGGGGCTGCTGGACGACGTCGTGGCCTGGGCTCGGGAGACGAACGGTCCCGGCGGCCGGCCGGTGATCGACGAGCCGTGGGCCCGCCTGGCGCTGGCCCGGGTGAAGGCCAAGGTCGACGCCCTCCGGCTCCTGAACTGGCGGCTGGCCTGGGAGCTGTCCTCCGGAGTCCTCAACCCCGCGGACGCCTCCGCGGTGAAGGTGTACGGCTCCGAGCTGTTCGTGGAGGCCTACCGGCTGCTGCTCGAGGTGGTGGGGCAGGCCGGGACGCTGCGGGCCGGGTCGCCGGGCGCCGTGCTGTCCGGCCGGCTCGAGCGGGTGTACCAGTCCGCCCTGGTCCTGACGTTCGGGGGCGGGGTCAACGAGGTTCAGCGAGAGATCATCGCCACCGTCGGGCTGGGGCTCCCCCGATCGCCGCGCGAGGTCCCTGCTCCCGTGGGCACGGAGACCTGAGGTGAGCGAGACCGGGGCCGCTACCCGGGCCGAACCCCAGGACGCCGCGTTCCTGGACCGCCTCCGGTCGTTCGTGGGGAAGGAGGCCGGCTCTCCGCTGGTGGCCAGGGACCCGGTGAACGAGGCCATGATCCGGCACTGGTGCGACGCCGTCGGTGACCGAAACCCCCTGTACACCGATGCGGACGTCGCGGCCCGGTCGGTCCACGGCGGGATTGTGGCCCCGCCCACCATGCTCCAGGCCTGGACCATGCGGGGGTTCGTGAACGGGGGGCCGGGGCCGGGGGCTCCGATGCCCCGCCTACTCGAGGTCCTCGACGAGGCGGGGTTCACCTCGGTGGTGGCCGTGTCTTCCGAGCAGGAATACGTCCGGTACCTCCGTCCAGGTGACGCCATCACCGCCACCACGATCGTCGAGGACGTGTCGGAGGAGAAGCGCACGGCACTGGGCTCCGGTCACTTCGTCACCACCCGGATCAGGTACACGGACCAGCGCGGCGACGTGGTGGGCACGCAGGTGTTGGGCCTGCTCAAGTTCCGCCCGGGCGACGGCGCCCAGCGTACCGATGGGACCGAGGTCGCGCAGCGGCGTCCCCGGCCGGCGATGAACCAGGACACCGAGTTCTTCTGGCAGGGCGCTGCTCGGGGCGAGCTCCTCATCCAGCGGTGCTCGTCGTGCGGCGAGCTCCGGCACCCGCCCGGCCCCATGTGCCCCCGCTGCCGGTCGACGGAATGGGACACCGTCCGGGCCTCCGGCCGCGGGGAGGTCTACAGCTTCGTGGTCCACCACCACCCGCCGATCCCGGGATTCGAGCCCCCGTTCGTGGTGGCACTGGTTGGGCTCGAGGAGGGCACCCGGCTGGTGTCCAACGTCGTGGATGTGGATCCCGCCGAGGTGACTATCGGGATGCCGGTCGAGGTGACGTTCGTTGGGGTGGACGAAGACCTGGCCGTGCCGGTGTTCCGGCCGAGGAAGGACGGCTGATGCGGGGCGTGGCCCCGGAGGGGGCCGTCTGATGGATCTGTCGTTCACCGAAGAACAGGAGGCCCTTCGAGATCTGGCCAGGAAGATCCTGGAGGCGGAGGTCACGCCGGCCCGGCTGCGAGAGGTGGAGGCCGGCCCCGAACGGTTCGACCGGGCCCTGTGGGCCGAGCTGGCCAGGGCCGGTCTGCTGGGGATCACCGTCCCCCAGGAGCACGACGGCTCCGGCGGAGGGATCCTGGAGGCCTGCCTCCTCCTCGAGGAGGTCGGACGGACCGTGGCCCCGGTCCCGGTATGGCCGGCTCTGGTCCTCGGTGCGCTCCCTGTCGTCGCCTTCGGCACCGACGAGCAGCGAGGCCGGCTCCTCCCGGGGGTCGCTCGAGGCGATGTCATCCTCACGTCCGCGCTCGCCGAACCGGAGGAAGAGGATCCCGCGCCGGTGTTGGTGTCGGCGAGCCGCGACGGATCCTCGTGGCTTCTTGACGGAACGGTGTCCATGGTCCCCGCGGCGCACGTGGCTGCCGGGGTTCTGGTCCCCGCCCGGACCGCCGAAGGTCACACCGGGATCTTCCTGGTCGACCCGGGGGGCTCCGGGGTCTCCCTGGTCCGGCAGGAGGCCACCGGCGGCGAGCCGAGATTCGAGCTGACGCTGAGCGGAGCGGATGGCGAGAGCCTCGCGGCGCCGGGCACTGATCCCGCCGCCGCCACGTGGATCTCGGAGCGAGCCACGGTGGGGCTGTGTGCCCTCCAGGTGGGGCTGGCGGAGCGAGCTCTTCACCTGACCGCCGAGTACACCACCGGCCGCGAGCAGTTCGGGCGGCCTCTGGCCAGCTTCCAGGCCGTGCAGCAGCGCGCCGCAGACTCGTACATCGACGTCGAGGCCATGCGATGGACGATGTGGGAGGCCGCGTGGCGGCTGTCGGAGGGATTGCCCGCAGCCGAGCACGTCGCCGTAGCCAAGTTCTGGGCCGCCGAGGCGGGGCAGCGGGTCCTGGCCGCTGCCCAGCATCTCCACGGCGGCATCGGGGTCGATGTCGAGTATCCGCTGTACCGCTACACCCGGTGGTCGAAGCTGGTTGAGCTGACCCTTGGCGGGGCCAACCGGCACCTGGCTCGGCTGGGAGCGGAGATGAGGAAGGGATGAGCGGGCCGGCGCGCCCGGAGGCCAGGGTGGGCGACGAGCTCCCACCGCTCACCGTGGAGATCACCACCGGCCTCATCGTCGCGGGGGCCATCGCCTCCCGGGACTACCAGGACGTGCACCACGACCCCGGCCTGGCCCGGGCCCGGGGAGCCAGGGACGTGTTCATGAACATCCTCACTACCAACGGCTTCGTGGGCCGGTTCGTGACCGACTGGGCGGGCCCGGACGCCATCCTCAAGAAGGTGTCTCTGTCCCTGGGGGCTCCCAACTACCCCGGGGACACCATGCGGATGACCGGCCGGGTGACCGCGGTGGAGGGAGACGAGGTGGACGTCGAGGTCCGCGGCGCCAACGACCTCGGCGAGCACGTCTCGGCCAAGGTGCACCTGACGTTCGCAGCGGGGGCGGCATGAACCTCTCCGGCCGGACGGCCATCGCCGGGGTGGGGACCACGGAGTTCTCCAAGGACTCCGGCCGCTCCGAGCTCCGATTGGCGGCCGAGGCGGTCTCCGCCGCCCTGGACGACGCCGGCCTGGACCCTTCCGAGGTCGACGGCCTGGTGACGTTCTCGATGGACACGAACGAGGAGATCGAGGTGGCCAGGACCGTGGGGGCCGGCGACCTCACGTTCTTCAGCAGGGTCCATTACGGCGGGGGGGCGGCGTGCGCCACCGTCCACCAGGCCGCCATGGCCGTGGCCACCGGGGCCGCGAACGTGGTGGTGTGCTACCGGGCTCTCAACGGTCGCTCCTGGAGACGGTTCGGGACCAGCACCCATTCCAAGCCGACGGCCTCGACGATCCACTACAGCTGGTACATCCCGTTCGGGCTGACCACCCCGGCCGGCTGGGTGGCCATGTTCGCCCGGCGGTACCTGCACGCTTACGGCGCCACCGAGGAAGACCTCGGACGGGTGGCCGTGTCCCACCGCCGTTTCGCCGCCACCAACCCCGCGGCGTGGTTCCACGGGAAGCCGATCACCCTCGAGGACCACCGGTCGTCCCGGTGGATCGTCGAGCCCCTTCGCCTGCTGGACTGCTGCCAAGAGACCGACGGCGCGTCGGCCGTGGTGGTCACCAGCGCGGAACGGGCCAGGGACCTTCCCAATCCGCCGGCGGTGATCCGGGCCGCGACGCAGGGCTCCGCGAAGGGCCAGGAGGAGATGACCAGCTACTACCGCGACGACCTCACCGGCCTGCCGGAGGCGGAGCTGGTGGCCCGGCGGCTGTGGGCGGAGGCGGGGCTGGGTCCGGAGGACGTGCAGACCGCGGTGATCTACGACCCCTTCACCCCCTTCGTGCTCATGCAGCTGGAGGCGTTCGGGTTCTGCGGCCGCGGCGAGGCCCCGGGCTTCGTTCGGGAGGGCTACATCGACCCGGGGGGACGACTGCCGGTCAACACCAACGGGGGGCAGATCGGCGAGGGCTACATCCACGGGATGAACGGCATCGTGGAGGGGGTCCGTCAGGTTCGGGGGACGGCCGTGAACCAGGTTCCCGGCGTGGAGCACGCCCTGGTGACGGCCGGGGTCGGGGTGCCCACCAGCGGGCTGGTCCTGGGGGTCGACCGGCCGTGAGGTCGAGGGAGTCCCCGGAGCACGCGGCCATCCGGGCCGAGGCCCGGGCCTGGCTCGAGGAGCACTTCCCGGCGTGGAAACGGAGCGTGGGGCTGGACGAAGGCCGGGAGCCCACACTCGAGGAGCAGCGGTCCTGGCAGCGCACGCTGGCCGACGGCGGCTGGGGCGCTCCGGCGTGGCCGGTGGAGCACGGGGGGCGAGGGTTCGGCCCGGTGGAGTCGGCCGTGTGGCAACAGGAGAAGGCTCGGGCCCGAGCGAATTTCCCGTTCAACGTTCCCGGGTTCGGGATGGCCGGGCCCACGATCATCGCCCACGGGACCGAGGAGCAGAAGGACCGGTGCCTGGGACCGATGCTCCGCGGCGACGAGATCTGGTGCCAGCTGTTCTCAGAGCCGGGAGCCGGGTCCGACCTAGCCGCCCTCACCACCCGCGCCGTGCGTGACGGCGATGACTGGGTGGTCACCGGACAGAAGGTGTGGAGCTCCGGGGCCGGCGAGGCCGACTGGGGGATCCTCCTGGCCCGGTCAGACTTCGATGTGCCCAAGCACCGAGGGCTGGTCTACCTGCTGGTCGACATGCACGGCGCCGGCGTCGATGTCCGTCCCCTGCGCCAGATGGACGGGGGGTCCCACTTCAGTGAGGTGTTCCTCTCCGAGGTCCGTGTCCCCGACGCGAACCGGGTCGGCGAGCCCGGCGAAGGGTGGAAGGTGGCGGTCACCACGCTGATGCACGAGCGGGTCTCACTGGGGGCCGCCACCGCGGGGTTTGCCGTTCCATTCGAGAGCCTGGTGGACCTGGCCCGGGACCGTCCGGGGGACGAGTTCCTGACCCGGCAGGCCCTGTCGCGGGTGTACACCCAGAACCGGATCCTGGAGTTCCTGAACGAGCGGATCCTGTCGAAGCTGGCGCAAGGCCAGATCCCCGATGCCGAGGGGTCGATCATGAAGCTGGTGCTGGCCGACCTGGTCACCGATTCCGCCACGGTCGGCGTGGGGATCCTCGGTTCCCTGGGCATGATCGGGGGCCACGAGGGGATCCAGAGGGCCCTTCTGGGGAGCAAGGCCTTCCATCTGGGGGGCGGCACCGACGAGGTCCAGCGCAACCTGATCGCCGAGCGGGTTCTGGGCATGCCCCGAGACCCCCGCCCGGACAAGGACGTTCCCTTCCGGGAGACCCTCGGCGGGGGCCCGGCGTAGTCGGGAAGAGGGGCCGGCTTCCTCCGCTACGATGGGATCCGTGGACGAACGGATCCTGATGCTGAAGATCGCCGGCGAGCTGGGGACGAAGTCGGCCCGGACCCGGCGGCGGTTCCTCCGGGTGCTGTCCGCCAACGCCCGCAAGGCCCTCACGCGAGCCGGCGTGCCCGGTGAAGTCGAAGCCCGGTGGAGCCGGCTGTTCGCCCGGACCCCGGACCGCCCCGGGGCCATGGAGGTCCTCGGCAGGGTGTTCGGACTCCATTCGGTCTCCGAGGTCGCCGTGGTGCCGTTCGGCTCCCTCGACGAGCTGGTGGACCGGGTCGCGGCTCTGAACCGGGACCGGGTAGCCGGCCGGACCTTCGCCGTCCGGGTGAAGCGGTCGGGAACGCACCCGTTCCGCTCGCCGGATGTCGCGGTGGCGCTGGGGACGGCGCTGCTTCCCGGCTCGGCCGGTGTGGATCTCGACGACCCCGCCGTCGAGGTTCGGCTCGAGATCGTGGACGACCTGGCGTACGTGGTGCTGGACGCGGCGCCCGGGGCCGGCGGGCTCCCTCTGGGCACCGGCGGGAAGGCCGTGGCTCTGTTCTCCGGCGGGTTCGACTCGCCGGTGGCGTCGTGGATGGCCATGCGCCGGGGGATCGCCCTGGAGCTCCTGGTCTTCGATCTGGGGGGGTGTGGGCAGGTCGACGCCGCGCTCACCGTGGCCCGCGACCTGGTCACCCGGTGGTCGCCGGGCCGTGAGCCCAGGGCCCAGGTGGTGGACCTCGCGCCGGTGGTGGCGGCGCTGCGCGCCCGGGTGGCCTCCTCGATCCGTCAGGTGGTGTTGAAGCGGGCCATGTACCGGGCCGGGACCCTGGCGGCGGAGGCGGTGGGGGCCGAGGCCCTGATCACCGGAGAGTCTCTCGGCCAGGTGTCCACCCAGACGCTGCACAACCTCGCCGTCGCCGAGGAGTCCATCGGCATGCCGGTGCTCCGGCCACTGATCGGGATGGACAAGGAGGAGATCCTCCGCCGGGCCCGGGCCATCGGGACCCACGATGCATCCGAGCGGGTCCAGGAGCACTGCGACATCGCCACCGGACGGGTGGAGACCGCGGCACGCCTTCGAGATGTGGTCGGGGCGGAGGGTGCGCTCGACGAGTCCTTCCTGGTGTCGGCGATTGAGAGCCGCCAGACGGTGGACCTCACGGCCTGGGTGCCCGGCCCACCGCCGGCGCACGTGGTCGAAGTGGTGCCCGATGGCGCGGTGATCGTGGACGTCCGAGAGCCTCAGGAGGGTGGAACCGTGGGCCACCTCCGCCTGCCGTTCAGCCGGGTGGGCGACTGGGCTCCGGGCCTGGACCGTTCCCGGACCTACGTGTTCGTGTGCACCCACGGGAACCGGTCGGAGGCCGTGGCCCACGACCTCCGGCGGCAAGGGATGGACGCATTCAGCCTGACCGGCGGGACGGCCGGCCCCGGGATCCGCGCGGCGTAGCTCGCGGATGAGGGCGGTGATCGGTCCCGGCGGCGCCGGGGCCGTGGTGGCCACCGAGGACCGGCAGCGCGCGCTCGACGACCGACAGTGGCTCGAAGGCCTGGGCGTGGCGTCCGTGCTGCCCGCCGACGCCGGGCTCCGCGATCCCGTCGACAGGATCGGCCCCTCGGCGGCGGAGTTCTGGGCGTCCGCGACCCGGCGGGCGAGTGTGGCGTCGGAGGACGACGCCGTTGCGGTGGCGGCGCCCGGCGAGCGGGCCGTTCGGAGCGACCGGGATCGGGCGGTGCCGTTGATCCAGAAGGCCACCGAGGCCAGCCCGCGTCCTCGCGTTGCCGTGTTCGGCGGGGCCTGGATCGACGAGACCGAGCCGGAGCACGCCGAGGCGCTGCGCCTGGGACAACTCCTCGGCGAGCGCGGCGTGGAGGTGGTGAACGGCGGGTACCTGGGCGTGATGGCCGCGGTGTCCCGAGGAGCCCGTGAGGCCGGCGGCACCGTGGTCGGGGTGACCATCGCCGCGTTCTCGGAGGACGTCCCGGTCAACCGGTGGCTGAGCCACGAGGTGGAGGCCCGGGACCTGTTCGCTCGCCTCCCGCTGATCTGCGACGCCGACGCATGGGTGGCGTTCCCCGGCGGGGTGGGGACCCTCTCGGAGGTGGCGTTGTGCTGGAACCTGATCCAGACGGAGTCGGTATCACCCCGGCCGCTGGTGATCGTGGGAGAGCGATGGGACCGGGCCCTCCGGACGTTCCGCGAGCTCCTGCTGGCGGAGGGGGTGGACTTCGACCTGCTCCACGCGGCGTCGTCGTCCGACGAGGTCCTGGAAGCGCTCCGGGATTCCGCCGGGGTGGGGGAAGCTTAGGCCAGCTTCGCACCGCAGGACCCGCACACCGTGGCCCCGGCGGGGTTCAGGTTCCCGCACGACGAGCAGACCGTTCCGCCCGCCATCGGCGTCATCGGCGCTCCCGTCGGGGAGGTCCATCCCGTCCCCGCGGCGTATCTCGCGGACCCCCGGGCGTGGAAGCCCGCCACGGTCATGAAGATCCCGGGGAACAGCCCGAATCCCCCCACGAACAGCATCCACATGTAGTCGAGCTCGAAGCCGGTCACCGCGAGGATCCCGATGATCAGCAACCCCGCCGAGGCCAAGATGATCACGATCCCCAGGGGGATCAGGATCCGGGCCTTGCGCGCCTCGCGCTGAGGATCGATGGCCACGGGCGGGAGCCTACATCTCTCGGGAGGGGGTTCCTCGACCCGAGGGCCGGTCCTTCCTGCTCGGGACGCCCGGCGCACAATGGCGGGCATGGATCAGAGCCGGGCCCCCGTCCGCGAGGAGCGGAAGTTGGTCACGGCCGGCGGGCGATCACCTCATACTTGGGGAAGGCTCGATGGCAAAGGTGATCGCTGGAATGACCATGTCGCTGGATGGATTCGTCGCCGACCAGAGCGGCAGCGTGGATCGTCTCTACCCCGACCTTGCCGAACTCCGCGGCACCGCCTACATGGATGCCGCCATCGAAGAAACAGGTGCGGTCCTCATGGGAAGAAGGGCGTTCGAGATGGGGGAGCCGGACTCGTATGTCGGCAACTACGAGTTCCAGGTACCCATCTTCGTGTTGAGCCATGAGCCACCGCATGTCGCCCCGAAGCAGGACGAGCGCCTGACGTTCACGTTCGTGACGGACGGCGTCGAGTCGGCGAGCGCCCAGGCCACGGTCGCCGCGGGCGACAAGGCCGTTCAAGTGGTCGGTGGCATCAGCGTGATCCAGCAGCTTCTGCGGGCCGGTCTGGTCGACGAGCTGCGCGTCGATGTCATGCCGGTGCTGATGGGCGCCGGCCTCCGATTGTTCGGCAACAAGGGTCTCGAGCACGTCCGGCTCGAGAAGATCGGCGTGCAGGAGGTCGGGGCGAGGACCAGCCTCAGCTTCCGAGTCGAGAAGTAGGAGAGGTTGCGGGTGGCAGACTCGCCTGTGCTACGTTCGGTCCAGGCGTCGATGGTGGACCCCTTCATCGATCGACTCGTGAGGATCTGTGGGGCAGAGCGGGTCGTCACCGACCGGCACGCCCTGGAGACCTACGAGTCCGACGGCCTCCTCCAGTACCGCGTGGTACCCCGGGTGGTGGTTCTCCCGGACACCGCGGAGGAGGTCCGGCGGGTCGTCCGGGCATGCCATCAGGACGGCGTGCCCTGGGTGGCCCGGGGTTCGGGGACGGGCCTCTCCGGAGGCGCTCTCCCCCTGGAGAGCGGCGTGGTCATCGCGCTGTCACGGATGCGGCGCATCCTGGAGGTCGACCTGGCCAACCAGCGGATCGTGGTCGAGCCCGGGGTCACCAACGTGGAGGTGAACCGGGCCGTGGGTCCCACCCACGTCTACCCGCCTGATCCTTCGAGTCAGATCGTCTGCACGATCGGGGGGAACGTCGCGGAGAACTCCGGCGGCGCCCACTGCTTCAAGCATGGGTTCACCACCAACTACGTGACCGGCCTTCAGGTCGTCCTGTCGGACGGGGAGACGGTGCGGTTGGGCGGCAAGGAGCTGGACACGCCGGGATACGACCTCCTGGGAGCCTTCGTGGGCTCCGAGGGGACGCTGGGGATCGCCACGGAGATCACCCTCCGGGTGGTGCCGGCCCCGGAGGCCCACCGCACGCTGGTGGCCTATTTCGAAGACACCGCGGCGGCCGGGCAGACGGTTTCGGACGTGGTGGCGGCGGGCATTGTGCCGGGGGCCATCGAGATGATGGACCGGCTCTCCATCGAGGCCGCCGAGGCCGCCACCCACGCGGGATACCCCCTGGACGTGGGAGCGGCCCTGATCGTGGAGCTTGACGGTCCGGCCCCAGAGTGCGAGGCCAGGTTCGACGACGTGGTGGCGATCAGCGAGAAGAACGGGGCCACCGGCATCCGGGTGGCCCGGGACCAGGCCGAGCGGGAATTGATCTGGAAGGCCCGGAAGGCAGCATTCGCCTCCATGGGTCGCATCTCGAGGGACTACTACGTCCAGGACGGGGTGATCCCTCGCACCAAGCTGTCCGAGGTGCTGGAACGCATCGATCTGCTCTCCCGCCGCTACGGGCTTCGGGTGGCCAACGTGTTCCACGCCGGGGATGGGAACCTGCATCCCCTGGTCTGCTACGACGCCACCCGTCCAGAGGAGCCGGGGAAAGCCGAGGAGCTCGCCGGGCTCATCCTCCAGGCCTGCGTGGATGCAGGAGGGTCGATCACCGGGGAGCACGGGATCGGCATCGACAAGAAGCTCCACATGACCAAGATGTTCTCCCAGGCGGATCTGGACGCCTTCCAACGGCTCCGGTGCGCCTTCGACCCACCCCAGCTGGCCAACCGGGGGAAGGTCATGCCCACGCCTCGTCTGTGCGGTGAGGTCCCGGGACCCTACCGGCAGCACCCGCTGGAGGCCGCCGGGGTCGCGGAGCGATTCTGAGGGGGAGGATGGTTTCCACGGCGCGGCTGAGGACGGAACGCCCCGCCTCGGTGAACGAGGCCGCGGAGATCGTTCGGGCAGCTGGAGGCCGGGGTCTCACGGTCCGGGCTCGGGGAGGCGGCACCAAGCTGGACTGGGGCCGGCCCGGACCCCGACCCGACGTCGAGCTCCTGACCGCGGGGCTGGGCCGCATCGTCGAGCACAACGCCGCCGACCTCACCGCGGTGGTCGAGGCCGGTGTTCCCCTCGCCGTGGCCCAGCGGACATTCGCCGAGGCCGGGCAGATGCTGGCCCTGGACCCTCCCCTGGGCCCGGAGGATGCCGCCACCGTGGGCGGCGTGGTGGCCGTCGGCGACTCCGGTCCGCTCCGGCACCGATACGGAGCTTTGCGGGACCTCCTGGTCGGCGTCACCGCGGTCCTGGCCGACGGCACGGTGGCGAAGGCCGGGGGGAAGGTCATCAAGAACGTGGCCGGCTACGACCTGGGCAAGCTCCTGTGCGGGTCCTTCGGGACCCTTGGGCTGGTGGCCCAGGTGGCCGTGCGCCTGCACCCGCTGCCCGCCGGCCGGGCCACCGCCGTGGGTTCGACCACCGACCCCCACGCCCTCCAGCAGGCGGTTGGGGCGCTGGCCGCGGCCTCCCTGGAGCTGGAGTCGCTGGACCTGGCCTGGGGGCAGGGGAGCGGGAGGGTGCTTGCTCGTTGTGCCGGGGTCGTTCCCGAGCCCCGGGCCCGGGAGGCGGCCCGCCTGATGAGCGAGGCGGGAGTGGACGGCGAGGTATCCGAGAACGAAGAGGACCTGTGGGCCGCCCAGCGGGACCGTCAACGGGTCGGGGAGGGGGCGGTGGTCCGGGTCTCCGGTGTCCCCTCCCGGCTGGGCCGGATCATCGGAGCCGTGGAGCGGGCCGGCGGCTCGGTCGTCGGTCGGGCCGGCCTGGGCCTCACCTGGATCGCCCTCCGGCCGTCCCCCCCCGGCGACCTGGTGGGAGCGATCCAGGAGCTGAGAGATGACCTAGCCCCCCTGCCCTGCGTGGTGCAGGGCGCTCCCCTCGAGGTGCGTGAAAAGGTGGACGTGTGGGGCCGCGCGGACGGCCCGGAGGTCGCGCTCATGCGTCGAGTGAAGGCCAGCTTCGACCCCTCCGGCGTGTACAACCCAGGTGTGTTCGTGGGGGCGATCTGATGGCCGAGGCCACAGAGCCCCGGGCATTCGACCTCCGCCGGGCCCCGGACCAGGACCTGATCGACGTGTGCGTCCACTGCGGCTTCTGCCTGCCCACCTGCCCCACCTACGCGCTGTGGGGCGAGGAGATGGACTCCCCTCGGGGCAGGATCGTGCTGATGAACCACGGCCTGGAACAGGGCAGCGACATGGCCGGGATGGCGAAGCACTTCGACCGGTGTCTGGGCTGCATGGCCTGTGTGACCGCCTGCCCCTCGGGGGTGGAGTACGACAAGCTGATCGAGGCCACCCGCCCGCAGGTGGAGCGGAATCTCCGGCGGTCCTGGGGCCAGCGGGCGTTCCGTCGGCTCCTCTTCGCGTTGTTCACCCACCCCGGGCGGCTCCGGGTTCTGGCCCCGGTCCTGGCGGCCTACCGGCGCCTCGGCCTCCGGGGTGTGGTGCGCCGCCGCGATCTGCTGCGGCGCTTCCCCTCCGTGCGGGCTCTGGAGCGGCTCTCGCCACCCGTTCGGGCGAGGGGCGCCTACGCTCGCCTCCCCGAACGGATCCGGGCCCGGGGAAGGCCCCGGGGCCGTGTCGGGCTCCTCCTGGGATGCGTGCAGAGGGTGTTCTTCCACGACGTGAACGCGGCCACGGCCAGGGTGCTGGCGGCCGAGGGGTTCGAGGTGGCCGCCCCCCGGCGGCCTCGCTGCTGCGGGGCGCTGGCCATGCACACCGGGTACGAGCCGGAAGCCATGGACCTGGCCAAGGCCACGATCGTGGCCTTCGAGGACTGTGACCTGGTGGCGGTAAACGCCGCCGGGTGCGGCTCGGCGATGAAGGAGTACGGCCACCTGCTTCGGGACGACCCGCGGTGGGCGGACCGGGCCCGGCGGTTCTCGGAGAAGGTGCGTGACGTGTCCGAGCTCCTGGCGGAGGCCGGGCCCGTCGCCGAGCGCCACCCCGTCCCTCTCCGGCTGGCCTACCACGACCCCTGCCACCTGGCTCACGCCCAGGGGATCCGCCGGCAGCCGCGGGACCTGCTGCGGAGCGTCCCGGGCGTCGAGCTGGCGGAGCCCGAGGAGTGGGAGATCTGCTGCGGGTCGGCCGGCCTGTACAACCTGCTGGAGCCCGCGGCCGCCGAGGAACTGGGGGGGCGGAAGGCGGCGAACCTCCTGGCCACCGGGGCCCAGGCCGTGGCGGCGGCCAACCCCGGCTGCGCCCTCCAGATCACCGCCCACCTGGAGGCCGCCGGGCGCACCCTGGCCGTCTATCACCCCATGGAGATCCTGGACGCCTCGATCCGGGGAGCGCGGCTGTGACCGAGGGTGTCGAGGTTCGGGGTCCTGTCCCCGGCCGGTTCGCCGAGATCCTCTCCCCGGAGGCGCTGGCGTTCCTGGCCGGGCTGGAGCGTGAGGTCGGCCCGGTCCGCCGGGATCTGCTCCACCGGCGCGCCGAGCGCCAGGAGAGGTTGGCCGCCGGCGAGCTCCCCGACTTCCTCCCGGAGACCAAGGACATCCGAGAAGCCGAATGGACGGTGGCCCCGGTCCCCTCGGACCTCCAGGACCGCCGGGTGGAGATCACCGGTCCCACGGACCGCAAGATGATGATCAACGCGTTCAACTCCGGGGCCCGGGTGTTCATGGCCGACTTCGAGGATGCCAACAGCCCCTCGTGGAGGAACATGGTCGAAGGGCAGGTGAACCTCATCGACGCTGTCGAGGGGACCATCGACTTCGCCAGCCCCGAGGGGAAGGAGTACCGGCTCGCCGACGACGTGGCTACCCTGGTCGTCCGCCCCCGCGGCTGGCACCTGGAGGAGAGACACGTCCTGGTCGACGGCCGACCGATGTCCGCCAGCCTGTTCGACTACGGGCTCTATTTCTTCCACAACGCCCGGGGCCTCCTCGATCGGGGCACCGGGCCCTACTTCTATCTGCCGAAGCTGGAGAGCCACCTCGAGGCCCGGTTGTGGAACGACGTCTTCGCGTTGTCCCAGGACGAGCTGGGGATCCCCCGGGGGACGATCAAGGCCACCGTGCTGATCGAGACGATCCTGGCGGCTTTCGAGATGGAGGAGATCCTCTCCGAGCTCCGGGAGCACTCCGCGGGCCTGAACGCGGGGCGGTGGGACTACATCTTCAGCCTGATCAAGAAGTTCCGGGGCCGGGACGACTTCGTGCTGCCGGACCGGATCCAGGTCACCATGACCGTGCCCTTCATGCGCCGCTACACGGAGCTCCTGGTGAAGACCTGTCACCGGCGAGCCGCGCACGCCATCGGCGGCATGGCCGCGTTCATCCCCAGCCGCAAGGACCCCCAGGTGAACGAGGTGGCCCTGGCCAAGGTGCGGGAAGACAAGGTCCGCGAGTCGGGCGACGGGTTCGACGGGACCTGGGTGGCCCACCCCGACCTCGTGGCGGTGGCCATGGAACCGTTCGACGAGGTCCTCGCCGAGAGGCCCAACCAGGTCGATCGGAGGCGGGACGACGTCGACGTCTCGGCCGGCGAGCTGCTGGACATCCGCGTGCCGGAGGGAACGATCACGGAGGAGGGGCTCCGGAACGACGTCGGCGTGGGGATCCAGTACCTGGCGGCGTGGCTCGGTGGGAACGGGGCGGCGGCGATCCTCAACCTGATGGAGGACACGGCCACGGCGGAGATCGCCAGGTCCCAGGTGTGGCAGTGGATCCGTCACCGGTCGAAGCTCGAGGACGGCCGGGCGATCGACCGGGACCTCGTGCACCGGATCGAGCAGGAGGAGCTGGACCAGGTCCGTTCGGCCATCGGGGAGGAGGCCTACGAGCAGGGGCGGTTCGAGGAGGCCCGGGCCCTGTTCGAGGCGGTGGCCCTGTCGCAGGAGTTCGTCGAGTTCCTCACCCTGCCGGGGTATGGCCACCTGGAGTGAATTTGACTCCATCCCCGCGGTTTTGGGATGCTCACGGGCGGTTCGAGCGTTCGTCTAGCTTCTCGCGGAGAGTGGCGCGATGAGCACGGAGGCTGCACCACCGGTTACGGGGAAGTATCGCCTCGGCGTCAGCCGGCCGGACCTCGAGGTCGCGGACCTTCCGACGCCCGAAGAGGTCTTCGGCGTCCCCCGGATCGGTCCGAAAGAGCTCATCAAGTTCGCCATCGGCCCCAGCCTGATCGCCCTGGGGATCTCCATCGGCTCCGGCGAGTGGCTGCTGGGGCCGCTGAACGTGGGGCAGTTCGGGTTCGTCGGGGTCGGCTGGGTGATCACCCTCTCGATCCTCCTGCAGACCTTCTACAACGTCGAGATCTCTCGCTACGTGGTGGCCACAGGGGAGATCCCGGCCGTGGGGTTCGGCCGGGCGCCCCCCGGCTACTTGTTGTGGGTCCCGTTCGCCGTCTTCGTGGTGTTCTTCGCGTTCATCTGGGGCGGGTGGGCGGCCGCGGCCGGCCAGGGGGTGTTCGCCTTCATCTTCGGTCGCGTACCCGACCTCGACGTGGCTTCCGAGCTCCAGACGGTCCGGTGGCTGGCGATCGGGCTCCTGGTGATCGTGTTCGTGATCGCCGCCCTGTCCCGGATCGTGAGTCGCGGTCTGGAGCTGGTGAACTGGGCGATCGTGGGCTTCATCCTGGTGGTCCTGCTGGTCATGGACATCTTCCTGGTGCCGGGGAGCATCTGGTGGGAGGGCATCCGGGGGCTCTTCACCCCGGCCCGGCCCCCCGCGGGCATCAGCGCGACGGACATCGGCGCTCTGGCCGGGTTCGCCGCCCTGGCCTCGGGGCTCAACTGGTACGTGATGGGCCACTACCGCGACAAGGGCTACGGGATGGGCTCCCGGATCGGCTACATCGCGGGCCTGCGGGGGGTGCGGAAAGAGGTCCTGGCGGTCGGGGTGACCTTCCCCGAGGACGAGAAGAACACCCGTCTCTGGAAGCGGTGGTACCGGCTCTTGCTTTTGGACATGTGGGTGGTCTTCGCCGTCGGTGCCTTCCTGGGCATGCTCCTTCCCACCATCCTCATGCGGACGGCCGTGCAGCTCTCCGGGGAGCAGCCGACGGAGGCGAACGTTCCCACCTTCGTGGCCTCCGCGCTCGATGCCGAGTACGGGCGGTTCCTGTTCTGGCTGGCCCTGCTGGTGGGCACGCTCATCCTGTTCAGCACGCAGCTGGGGATCTTCGAGGCCATGGTCCGGAACTTCACCGACGGTGCCAATGGGATCAGCGCCGGGTTCCGGCGCTTGGTGGAGGGCGACCCCCGACGCTTCTACTTCCCGTTCATGGGGCTCATGGTCATCGTGATCGGCGTGGTCATCCATCTCGAGCTGCCGGTGGGGCTGATCCAGATCTCCGCCAACATGGCCAACTTCGGGGCGCTCATCTTCCCCTTCATCCTCATCTACCTGAACAGCAAGCTGCCCCGTCCCGCCAGGCCCGCCTGGTGGCAATACGTCATCCTGCTGATCAACTTCGTGTTCTTCGGCTTCTTCTTCCTGAACTTCGCCAAGGAGTACATCACCGGGACGCCCTTCTTCCAGTTCTGATCGAATCGGCAGCGCCGCCCGGGCTATAAGGCGATGACCCAGGAAGAGGTGTACGACAGTCCCAAGGGCTGGGTGGCTGAACACATCCGTCGCTACGTAGAGAGTGTGGGGAGGAGTGGGCACCGATGGGGCGGCGTGCAGGCGCTCCTGCTAACCACCCGCGGACGGAGGTCCGGGAAGCTCCGGCGGACGGCGTTGATCTACGGGCGTGACGGCGACCGATACCTGGTGGTTGCCTCGACGGGTGGGGCAAAGAGGCATCCGTCGTGGTACCTCAACCTGGCTGAGAACCGCGAGGTCGAGGTGCAGGTCGGTCCGGAGAAGTTCCCGGCACGAGCCCGTAGCGCGACCACGAAGGAGAAACCCAGGCTCTGGCGGTTGATGGCTTCCATATGGCCCGACTACGACCGGTACCAGGCCCGGACGGAGCGGGACATCCCGGTGGTGATCCTGGAGCCATCGTGCGTCGACTAGGCCGGGCGCGAGTTGCCTGGCGGGATTCGGGCCCTGCCTGCTTGTAGGGAAGGGCCCCATGGACTCCGAGCGTTCCGCCCGTGTCGAACCGCCGGCGATCAGGGGCAGCGGATGCAGTCGGCGGGGACCCCGGCGAGCTCGGGGCGAGCCTCATCCGCCACGGCGGCCGGCACGGGGACCGGTTCGGGGCGGCGCTCCCTCTCCTTCTTCCCGATGTTGAGGAGGGCGCCAACGTAGACCCCGGCCAGGACCAGGGCACCGCCGGCCACCAGCCCGACCGTGATCGCCTCGTCCTGGAACAGGGACGCGAACAACACGGACACCACCGGGAAGAGCACGAACTGGTACGAGGTGCCCGATGCCGTCCAGCGGCGGAGCACGAAGAGGTAGATGATGAACAGGGCGACGGAGCCGAACAGCACCAGGTATCCGAGCCAGAGCCAGGTGGCGGACTCCCGGGGCGCCGTGTGTGCCTCGCCCGACGCGAACGAGAGGCCGAGCAGGACCGCCGCTCCGACCGTCATCCCCACCGCGTTCATCACTAGCGGCGGAACCGGCGGGAACCGCTTGGCCACGATGGCGGCTTCGGCGGCGCACGCAGCCGCCACGACCATCGCCAGGATCCCGGCGGCGGAGATCGAGCCGGTCCCGGGCCCGCCGACCATGACGGCGATCCCCGCGATGGCCAGCAGCGCGCCGGCCAGGGTGAGCAGCCGGAACGGCTCCAACCGGTGCAACAGCGCGGCTGCAAACGTCAGCAGCGGCACGGCGGCGAACACGACGGCGGCGACGCCCGCGGGAAGGCGAGAGATCCCCAGGTAGGCGAAGGCGAAGAAGCCGGCGAACGAAAGCCCGCCGTACAGCAGGGTGCCGGCGAGCGCCCGGCCGCGGGGGAGCGCTTGCCGCCGAACCAGCATGACGGCGACCAGTATCAGCGAGGCGGCGGCGAATCGGACGCCGGCGCTCCACATGGGCGCCAGCTCCTGGACGGTGGCCTTTACGGCGGGAGGATTGAGCCCGGCGATCAGGACCAGCGCGGCAAACCCCGCGAGGGTGACCCGATCGGGGCGAAGCACCTGTGCCCGGCTCTGGGTGCTCAAGTTAGGCCGGAACGATACCCTTGGACGTGAGCTCCCCGCCACCCACCTCCTGGGCCGGACTCAGGCATGGACAACAGCCTCACCGAAGGCCTGCCGCCCGCTCTCGGCGCTCGGCACCCCAACGGTGCCCCCGGTGCCCCCGGCAGTGTCTGGTTTCACGACATAGTTCACAGCTGTCTCGGGACATCGTTCACACCTCGATCAAGGAGGGTGGGCGATGGGCCTGGGGCAGCTGGTGGTGGCGGCGGTCAAGGAGCAGG
>JBOGVS010000010.1:0-75092 GCA_050692555.1 Actinomycetota bacterium | reverse complement strand
CCTGCTCCTTGACCGCCGCCACCACCAGCTGCCCCAGGCCCATCGCCCACCCTCCTTGATCGAGGTGTGAACGATGTCCCGAGACAGCTGTGAACTATGTCGTGAAACCAGACACTGCCGGGGGCACGCTCAGTCGCCGAACACGTGGAACAGGATCCGGCGTTCCTTGGGCTCGTCGAGCTCGACCAGCAGCAGCCGTTGCCACGTCCCCAGAGCCGGCTCGCCTCCCAACACCGGGATGGCATGCGACGAGCCTCCCAGCAGCATGGCCGCCACGTGGGACCGTCCGTTGGCTCGCTCGTGGGCCTCCTGGAGGTTCTGGGTCCGTCGTTCGAGGTCGTCGTGGGCGTAATAGACCGTGCCGGGCACCAGCGCATCGATCCGCCGGCGCAGGTCCTCGAGCGCCCCTTCCTCCCACTCGTTGATCACCAGGACGCAGGTCGTGTGGGCGCAGAACGCCACCGCACACCCCTCGGTCACCCCGGCATCCTTGATCGCCCGGCGAAGGTCGTCGGTGAGGTCGAGGATGTCCAGCCGCCGCCCCGGCGCGAACGAGAACTCCGTGGCTCGCGACTTCATGGAATCACCACCGAGCACCCGGGGCCGGGGCTCCCCGCCGGGTACAGCCGGGCCAACAGGTCCCCCGCCCGGGCCCGTCCGTAGCTCCACTCGGCCCAGCCGCGGGGTCCTTCCAGGCGAGGGCGGCCGGTCAGGGGATCCGCCAGGAGGCAATCGCGGAGCGAGGCGGGGAGCTCGGCCAGTGCGGGCACGGCATCCTCCCCCAGGGTCGAGAGGTAGGCGACGTCGATCTCCCCGGTCTCTTGGAATCGCTGCACGTTCTTCGATGCCACCAGGGCTTCCGGATCGAGGAGGGTGAAGGCCAGGAGGGCCACGCCGGTGAAGGCGATCGCGGCTCGGGGCAGCCACCTCCCTCGCATCCGGATCCCCGCCACGAGCACGAGAAGGAACAGGCCACCGAGCCACAGGATCGTGGCGTGCACCGAGATCCGCAGCCGGGTGAACCCGAAGGCCTCTTCGTAGACCAGGAGCCGGCGGAGGGCGGAGACCAGCACCACCAAGGTGAGCACGCACAAGACGCCGAGGAGGATCTGGAGCAGTACGTCTCGCGGCTCCCGGCGGCGAGCCCAGCGGACCGCTCCGGCCACCACGAGGAGGGTCAGCACCACCACCCCAACGAGCTGGAAGAAGCCCTGCCGGGCGTACTCCGCGTAGGAGAGACCGGCCGTGTCCAGGACGTATCGTTGGCCGCCGAACAGGACCGTGAGCTGCACGATCAGGAAGGACGCGAACAGCAGGTTCAGCGCCCCGAGGGCGATCCCCCACTCGGTGCGGCTGAGGCCGCGGGGCGAAGGGGCCGGCTCCGAACCGGGCCACGGGGCGGCCAGCGTCAGCGCCGACGCCGTGATGAGCACCACGGCGAACACGAGGATCCGCCCGGCCGCGTCCGCGAGGTCAACGTCCGGGAGCACCACGTCCCCGACCAGGCGGGCGAAGACCCCGTCCGCGGAGGCGAACAGCGTCCCGAACACCAGGAGCAAAGCGATGGCCAGCGCGCCGCCCCGGAGAACCGCAGGGAGGCTTCGCACCCCGCCCGATGCGCGACCGAGGGCCCGGCCCACGAACGGGATGGCCCCCACCGCCTTCACGATGACGATCACCGGCGCCTGGAGGAGATCCCACCACCTTCCCTCCCCCGCAAGCGCGACCGCGGCGACCAGCAAGGCGAACATGATGTCGAGGCCCACGACCCACGGCGCCGCTCGGACCGCAGCCATGGACACCAGGGCCACGCCGAGCGCCCCCCACAGCAGCGTGGACCCGTCCAGTCGCTCTCGGCGCCCCACGGCCACCGCCATGGCTCCCGCGCCCCCCACCGCGGCGAGACCGAGGCCGGGCCTGGACCACGGCACGACCGCGGCCGCCAGGAGCGCCGCTCCCGCGGCGGCCCCCAGAAAGGCCGGAGTGGCCGCGGGCCGGTCGCCCACCCAGGCCCCGGAGATCGAGCGAGCCTCGACGCTCACGACCCCCCTCCCGGGAGGGCCACGACCATCCGGCAGCCGGTGGGCGTATTCCGCTCCGCCCGGATGCTTCCGCCGTGGAGGTCGACGATCCACCGGGCGATGGCCAGACCCAGGCCACTGCCTCCATCACCCGAAGCCCTGGCGGCATCGGCTCGGTAGAACCGCTCGAAGACCCGTTCCGCTTCTCGTTCGGGGATCCCGGGGCCCTGGTCCACAACGTCGATCCTGACCCGACCGTCGTCCCGACGGGCCAGGATGGAAACCTCAGAGCCGTCCGGCGAGTGGCGCATGGCATTCTCCACGAGGTTGGCGACCACCTGATGGATGCGCTCGGGGTCGCCGTCGGCCACCAGATCCCCCGGCTCCACGCGGACGGTGAGCCGAACGTCGCGACCCATCCCTCGCTCCACCGCCACACGGGACTCATCGGCGGCTTGCTCCAGGACGGGGGCCACCGAGAACGCCCGGCGATCGAGGGGGACGGTACCGGCCTCCAGGCGCGACAGATCGAGCAGCTGCTCCACCAGCCGCCCCAGCCGGACCACCTGGGCCAGCATGGTTCGGAACATGGTGGGGTCGGACGGTTCTACCCCGTCCACCAGGTTCTCCAGGACCGCCTGGAGGGCGCTGATCGGGGTCCTGAGCTCGTGGGAGACGTTGGCGATGAGGTCACGACGAAGGCGGTCGATCTCCGCCAGCTCGGCGGCCATGGTGTTGAACGCCCGGGCCAGCTCGCCGACCTCGTCCCGCGACGTCGCGGTGACCCTTCGCGAGTAGTCTCCCCGGGCCATGGCCCGGCTGGCCGCCACCATCTCTCGCAGGGGAGAGGTCATCCCCCGGGCCAGGACCTGGACGATGCCCAGGGCCAGCACCGCGGAGACCACTCCCACCAGGAGCAACGGAAGCTCCGCACGGAGCCCCAGGCTGTGGACCAGGACCGTGACCCCCACGGCCGCCACGATCACCACGCCGAGCTTGAACTTGATCGACGACAGGGGATCGAGGGGTCTCATGAGGCCTCGAGCGCGTAGCCGACGCCGTGGACGGTGCGGATGACGCCGGGACCGAGCTTCTTGCGGAGCGCTCGGACGTGGGAGTCGACCGTCCGGGCTCCCGACCCGTCCCGGTAGCCCCACACGTCGATGAGCAGCCTGGTCCGATCCAGGACCACGCCCGGCCGGGTGGCCAGTTCGTACAGGAGGTCGAACTCGGTGGGGGTCAGGTGCACGTCCCTGCCGTCCCGGCGCACCTCCCGCCGAGGTGGGTCGATCTCGAGCTCGCCCACCCGAACTGCCTCGCGCGGAAGTGGCGGCGCCCGGTCGACCCGGCGCAGCAGGGCCTTGACCCGGGCCACCAGCTCGCGTGGACTGAACGGCTTGGTCATGTAGTCGTCCGCTCCGACGCCCAGGCCGACCAGGACGTCGGTCTCGGAGTCCCGGGCGGTGAGCATGAGCACCGGCACCGGCCGGGCCCGCTGGATCTCCCGGCACACCTCCAACCCGTCAACTCCGGGGAGCATCACGTCCAGGACGACCAGGTCGGGCCGCAGCTCGCGACACCGCTCGATGCCGCCGGGACCGTCGGTCGCCACGTGGGCGTCGAACCCCTCCTTCCGCAGCCGGGCAGCCACCGAAGAGGCGATCGTGGCCTCATCCTCGACCACGAGGATCGTGCGACGGGCCATGGTTCCAGTCTAGGTGCGCGTTCGTCGAGGGATGTTGCGGCAGATGTGGAGATATGGTGCAGCCCTACAGCGCCAAGCGCACCAGCGCGGTGACCGCGGCGGCCACGATCACCACCACGAGCAGCGGCGCTCGCAGGAGCACCGCCGGGAACGCGGCCCCAGGCCGGCCACCCGCTCGTCCAGCACCAGGTCGGTCCCGTCCGCGAACACCTGGGTCACCACCAGGGCGGCCAGGAGCGCCGGGGCCAGGAGCCCCACCACTCGGGTGATGGAGGTCGGGAGCTCCCGTCCGCCCAGGAGCACCGGACCCGCGCCCTTGATGGCGATGGTGGCCACGCCGACAACGACCACGATCACCCAGGGCTCGGTCATCGCCCCCGGACCCCCACGAGACACGCCGCCGCCGCGGCGATGATCGGCACTCCGGGAGAGCTGATCGGCGTCAGGGCCAGGGCGATCGCAGCCCCCAAGACCGCTGCCGCCCCGGAGCGGCGGTCCCTGACCTGGGGCCACAGCAACGCCAGGAACAGAGCGGGGAAGGCGGCGTCCAGCCCGAGGGTCGCGGGATCGCCGAACAGCTCGGCGCCGAGCGCGCCCACCGCCGTGCTGGTGACCCACCCGACGTACAGGACCAGCCCGGCTCCGATCAGCCGCCCGCGGTCGAACCGGCCCCCTCCCAGGTGAGCGATGGCCCACGATTCGTCCACCACGAGCTGTGCGGTGAGGAGCCGCTTGAGGACGCTCCCCCCGAGGACCGGGGCCACCGAGATCCCGATGGGCAGGTAGCGGGCGTTGAGGAGGATCGCCGCGAACACCGCGGAGGCCACAGCCCCTCCCGTCTCCAGGACCGACACCGCGGCGAACTGGGAGGATCCGGCGAAGGTGGTCCCCGACATCACCACGGAAGCCAGCGGCCCCAACTCGGCCTGGCGCGCCAAAACGCCGAAGGTGATCCCGAAGCCCGCCACGGCCACCGCAAGCGGAAGCGCGGCTCGGACCCCTTCCCGATACCCGGCGCTCAGCGGCCGCGTCCGTCCCCGTTCGCCGGCGTCGTCAGTCAAGGCGACCAGGGTATCGGACGGCAGTTGACCGATCGCCGGCGGCGAGCGGCCATCACAAAGCGAAGAGCCCCGCCGATCGGCAGGGCTCTTCGATCCTGCTAGCGAGAGGTCAGCGTTCGCAGGCCTTCGCGGAGTCCTGCCCCTGACCTCCCTTGCACGTGTCGGTGCCCGACCCGCCGTTCAGGTCGTCGTTGCCCCGACCGCCGGACAGATTGTCGTTCCCCTTGCCGCCGTTCAGCTTGTCGTTGCCCGGCTGGCCGAACAGCTTGTCGTTGCCATCGAGGCCAAGGACCCTGTCGTTGCCGTGACCGCCGCGCAGGGTGTCGTTGCCCTTGCCCCCGTCCACGATGTCGTCACCGGGAAGGCCGAAGAGCCTGTCGTTCCCGCCGAGGCCGCAGATGATGTCGGCCCCGTTGGTGCCCTTCAGCGTCTCCGCCTGGTCCGTGCCGACGATGTGGTTGCCGGGCCGGCCCTCGTATCCGGGGCACTCACCCAGCGTGACGGCCGCGCCGCCGAGGGCGGCCGGCTCACCGGCTCCCGTGGTCCCGGGGGCTGCATTCGTGGCCAGGACCCGCAGGAAGTTGGGGAACCGTGTGTAGGTATTGTGCCAGCAGCACACGTCCAGGTCGGTGTCGTTAATCCCCACCGCCTGCCCATCGGCCGTCGAGGTGATGTCGTCGAAGCTGGTGGTGGAGACCTGGAACGACCCCACCGCGGCCAGGTAGCCGTACGCTCCGGCGCCCGCGGTGAACGTGCTGGCCATCCCGAACAGCCCGCCGTTCGCGTTCACGTGTTGAGCGATGGCGTTCCGGCGAGCGGCCAGGGAGTCGTTCTCCGCCTGGGTCAGGCCGCCGCCGGGAGTCTGGTCCTCGTCGCTGGCGACCGCGATGATCTTGAACGGGGTGAAGTCCACGGTGTCGATGGCCGCGCCGTTCGCGTAGGTCACGGCGATCCCGGCCTTGGTGGCCACCTCGTTCCAGAACTCGGTGACGTCGTCGGTGGCGCTCTTGTTGCCTCCGATGACCAGCAGGCCGGCGCCCTTGGCGGCCTTGGCGATCAACCCGTTCGTCAGGACGCTGGCATACACGTCGGTCGGCCCGTGGCCTCCCGGGCCCCCGTCCTCGGCGTCGATCCCCATCAGGACGATCGGTCCGCCGGCTCCTCCGGCCTGGCCGGATGCCGGCCCTACGGCGGCCATGGGAACCAGGACAAGCGCAAGGGCAAGTCCTAGGGCAAGTCTTCTCATCTCTCCTCCTCCCCCCGCGGGAACGGGGCCCGTACCTGGGGCGCTCGTATCGTCGCGCGGAGTGTAAGTTGGCCTCATACCCCTGGTCAAGCCTTCGGTGACGTAGTCCGGAGCCCCTCCAAAAGGGGCGTTCGCGGCAAACCGAACTCCGCGAAGGCATCGGGGGCATCGGCCAGGGAATCGGCGGCCAGCACCTCCAGTGCTGTCACGGACGGTGCCCGGGCCCGGAACCGGGCGAATCGGGCGGCCGACCGGGGGGACAGGTGGATCTTCCGCCTGCGCCGCCCGGCCAGGAGGTCCGCCAGGTCATCGGCGGTGACCACGTCGGGGCCCTGGAGGCCGAAGGTCCCGGCGATCTCGTCCGAGCGATCATCCGCGGCGCCCAGTCCCGCAGCCACGTCCTTCACGAACGCGGGAGCCAGGCGCTGGGTCCCCGGGCCGATGACCACGGAGGCCACCGGGAGCCGGGCTCCCTCGGCGCTCTCCCGGAGCCACCGGCTGCCGGGGCCGTAGACATGCGTCGACCGGAGGATCACGTGCTGGAGTCCCGAGGCCCGCACGGCCTCTTCGGCCCGACCCTTCGACCGCAGATACGCGTTGGCCGCGTCCGGCGATGCGCCGGGATAGGAGAGGAGCAGGAACCGGATGACTCCCGCCTCCGTGGCGGCCTCCAGGACCGAGCGGGTGAGCTCATGGTTCACCCGCTCGTAGGTGTCGTCGTCGGGAAAGTCCATCGAGCCGGCCAGGTGGCAGACGGTGTGGGCATCCCGCATGACGGCGCCCAGGGCACCGGGATCCTCGAGCCCGGCGATGGCGACCTTGGCCCCCAGGGCCCGGAGCGCGGGGGCCGCTCCCCGGTCGCGGACCACGGCACGAACCTCGGAGCCTCGGTCGAGGAACACGGGGATCGTGGCCCGTCCAACGAACCCGTTGGCCCCGGTGACGACGACCGGCACGCTACCGCGGAGAGATCACAGGTCGCCCTCGAACAGCTCCGAGTCGCGGAGCTTCCGGAGGGCCACCCGCTCCACCTTCCGCACGGTCTCCGCGGACACCCCCACCATCTCCGCAACCTCGCGGAGGCTCAGAGGGTGGCCGTTGCCCAGCCCGTACCGAAGGGTCACCACGTCCTGCTCCAGTGGCTCCAGCTCGGTCTCCACGGCCTGGCCGATCTCCTCGCGGAGCATGCTGTCCTCAACGGCATCCAGGGGCGTCTCCGCCTCGACCAGCGCCACCAGGTCCCCGAGCTCCGTGTCCTCCCCCACCGGCTCCTGGAGCGACCGGGGCTCTCGCCGGGAAGCGGTCTCCAGCTGGTCGAGGGCCTCGACCGGCACGTCCGCGGCCTCCGCGATCTCCTCCGGGGTGGGCTCCCGTCCGGTCGTCTGCATCAGGCGCTCGCGGACCTGCCGGACCTTGCGGATCCGCTCGTGGACGTGGACGGGGATCCGGATCTGCCGCCCCCGGTCGGCGATTGCTCGGGTGATGGCCTGGCGGATCCACCAGGTCGCGTAGGTCGAGAACTTGAAGCCGCGACGCCAGTCGAACAGCTCCACTCCACGCATCAGCCCGATGTTGCCTTCCTGGATCAGGTCGAGGAGCGGGAGGCCCTGGCCCTGGTACTTCTTGGCGATGGACACCACCAGCCGCAGGTTGGCCAGGATGAATCGACGCCTGGCCTTGCGTGCCCGTCGGACTGCTTCCTTCAGGCGGCGACGGGTGCGCTCGGATCGGATCCGGCTCGAGGCCAGCTTCTGCTCGGCCTCCTTGCCGTGCTCGATGGTCATGGCCAGGTCGACCTCCTCCTCCTTGGTGAGGAGGGGCTCGGCCCCCGCTGCCTCCAGGTACAGGCGCAGGTCGTCGATGTCGGTTGGGTGGAACGCTTCTGCTCGCTCGCTCATGTCTCTCCGGCTGGCGGTTCTATCATGGAGTCATGCTGCTGGTTCGGCGGGACGAAGAGATCCACCGCACGGAAGGCGGGTGGTTCTCGGCCCGCTGGCACTTCTCCTTCGACACCTATCACGACCCCGAGAACATGGGCTGGGGGCCGCTGCGGGTGTTCAACGACGATCGCCTGATTCCCGGGGCCGTCTGGCCCCTCCATCCCCACAGGGACATCGAAGGGATCACGTACGTCGTCGAGGGCACGTTCCGCCATGAGGATAACCTCGGGAACGACGGAATCCTTCCCGCGGGGTCGGTCCAGAGGATGACCCTCGGCAGCGGGGCCTGGCACTCCGAGCAGAACGGGTCGGAGACCGAGCCCATGCGGTTCATCCAGATGTGGATCCTGCCGGACCGGCGGGGCCTGCCACCCCAGGTCGAGCAGCGGGTCTACACGGAGGCCGACCGGACCGACCGGCTCCTGGAGGTGGTCTCCCCCGAGGGCGACCCGGCGGTCCTGGTGCATGCGGACGCCAGGGTGTACGTGTCCCGGCTCAATCCCCAGGGGGCGGTGGAGCACCCTTTCAAGGACGGCACCCGGGGTGCCTACCTTTACCTGATCTCTGGCGGGCTCGACGTGGGCTCGGAGAAGCTGGCCACGGGAGACGCCCTCAAGGTTCGGGATGAGCGCTCCCTCGTCCTGCGGGCCACCGAGACCAGCGAGCTGATCCTCGTCGACGTTCCCCTCGACTGAGGGCCTCAGTCGGCGCCTCCGCCGGTGCTCACTCGCATGGCCTTCTCATAGACCAGGACCCCGCCCAGGTACTGGCCCACCACGATGATCAGGTACCCGACGGCCTCGAGGATGATCCATAGCGTCTCGGCTCGGGGTTGGAACCGATCCCCGAACCGGATGACCAGGCTGGTCAAGAAGAAGATCGCCGCTGTTACCTGGAACAGGAGGTGGCGGGTGGCGATCCGCCGCTTGGAGGAACCGGGGACCATCCCCCACCAGTCGATCAGCCCGGTGGTCGCCGCCCCCACGGTGGCCAGCCCCGCCCCGATCAGCAGGTACGTGCCGGCCTGTACCAGGCCCCGGTTCGGCTCGATCCTGGTCATCACGTCGAACACCAGCACGGCCAGGTAGAAGGCGATCGGGAAGTGGACGAACAGCGGATGGCTGGGGTGGCCCAGGGGGCGGCCCTGGACCCACTCCTTGAGTGTCCATCCACGCCCCTCGGCCTGGTTGGTCATGCTGATCGGCATGGGCTATCTCCTCCATGGCTGGGCCCCGGCCATCATCGGCCGGGGCCCACCGCGAGTCAACGAGAGCTACTTCCCCTTGGGGTAGGTCGCCTGGATGTTGCCGGCCGCCTCGTCGACCGAGATCTCCGAGGCTTCGGCCGCCGCCTTCAGCTCGTCCATGGTGATGTGCCGGCTGTCACCGTGATCGTCGTTCGGTATCCCGCACCCACAGGTCAGACACATGTCGACCTCCCTTCCTCCCTCAGAACCTTCCCGGCCCGGTCGGGGCCAAAACCGCAGGGGAGCATATCGCCAGCGAAACAGGTTCGCCTACGCGTTCATCTGGAGCTGGGCGCGGAGGGCCCGGAGGGCCTGGCCCCGGTGGCCGATGCGGTCCTTCTCCTCCGGCGGCAGCTCGGCCATGGTGCGGTCCCAGCCGGCGGGCTGGAAGATGGGGTCGTAGCCGAACCCTCCGGTCCCCTGAGGCCTGGAGCGGAGCGTGCCCTCGCACGTACCCTCGGCGTGTACCTCGCGGCCGTCCGGCCAGGCCACGGCGGCCACGGCCCGGTACCGGGCGGTCCGGCCCGACGACGGGACGCCGGCAACCGCGCGAAGCAGGGCACGGAGGTTCTGCTCGTCTGTGGCTCCGGCTCCCGCATACCTGGCGGAGCGAGGGCCCGGGGCGCCGCCGAGGGCGTCGACCTCGATGCCGGAGTCGTCGGCCAGCGCGGCCTCACCGGTCGCACCAGCGACCGCACGGGCCTTGAGCAACGCGTTCTCCAGGTAGCTCGCGCCGGTCTCCTCGACGTCGGGCCAGGACAGATCCTCCCCGGTGAGCCATTCGACCGGCCAGTCCGCACAGATCCGAAGGATCTCTCGGGCCTTCCCGGGGTTGCGGGTGGCCACCACCAGCCGCGGAGGAACGGGCACCGCTCAGAAGCCGGCGGCGGCCCGCTGGATCTCGGTGAGCCGGTCGATCCCTTCCCCTGCCAGATCGAGCATGGCGTCGAGGCGCTCCCGGCTGAACGGCTCCCCCTCCGCCGTACCCTGGACCTCGACCAGCCGGCCGGAGCCGGTCATCACCACGTTGAAGTCAACCTCGGCCCGGGCGTCCTCCTCGTAGCACAGGTCGAGCATGGCCTCGCCGTCCACGATCCCGGCGCTGACCGCGGCCACGGAGTCGCGGAGGACCTCTCCCTCCAAGACCCCCTGGTCCTTGAGGGTCCGAGCCGCCAGGGCCAGGGCGATGTACCCACCGGTGATGGAGGCCGTCCTGGTACCGCCGTCGGCCTGGAGGACGTCGCAGTCGATCCAGATGGTCGACTCGCCGAGACAGGCCATGTCGACCACCGCACGGAGCGAACGTCCGATCAGGCGCTGGATCTCCTGGGTCCGCCCGGAGAGGCGCCCCCGTCCGGCCTCTCGCGGGGTCCGCTCCGACGTGGCCCTCGGGAGCATCCCGTACTCGGCGGTCACCCAGCCCTTCCCACCCCCCTGGAGGAACCGCGGCACGCTCTTCTCGTAGGACGCCGCGCACAGGACCCTGGTCTTGCCCATCTCCAGGAGCACGGAGCCCTCGGCCCATTCGAGGTAGCCGATCTCGTACCTGACCGGGCGAAGATCATGGAAGCCGCGGCCGTCCGTTCTCATCCCGGCACGTCCAGCGTGAGCCCCTCCACCGCCACCAGCACCTCACCGTCGAACGCGGACGCGGCCTCCTCTCGGGACGCGTCTCGGTCGACGTACGGGCGCATGTGGGTGAGCACCACGCGAGCGGCGCCGGCGGCGGCGGCGGCCTGGCCGGCCTCCCGGGCCGTGAGGTGGATCGGAGGGCGCTGGGGATCCTTTCCCAGCCACGATGCCTCGGCCACCAGAACGTCGCATCCCCGGGCCAGGGAGGTCAGCTCGTCGGTGGGTCCGGTGTCGGCGGAGTAGGCCACCACTCCCACGTCGGCCTCGACCCGGACGCCGATGGTGGGCACCGTGTGGCGCATGGGTGCGGTGGTGAGCCGGAAGGGGCCCACGTTCACCTGGTCTCCCGGGGTGACCTCGGTAACGTCGAACCCTTCGGCCAGCCGCATGTCCCCGGAGTCGTCGGTGAGCAGGGGGTTGAATCGCTCGGCCACCCGCGGAGCCAGATACAGCGGGATGTTCGGGGGCCGCTGGGGGGTGAACAACCGGGCGAACAGATACGCGTACAGATCCGTCACGTGGTCGGGGTGCGAGTGGGAGATCACCACCGCGCCGACGTCGAAGATGTCCACGTGGCGCTGAAGGTTGGCCAGCGTCCCGGTGCCGGCGTCGATCCACAGCGAGAACCCGTCGTGGCGGAGCAGGAAACCGCTGGTGGCTCCCCCGGCCGCGGGCCAGGTGCCGTGGGCCCCGAGGACGATCAGCTCCACTCGGGCTCCCCGAGGGGCGCCGGCTGCACGCTGGTGGCCCGGACCTCGGTGGCCTCCGGACCCAGGAACCTCGTGGCCAGCGCGAGGAACGACTCGGGATCTCCGGAGCACAGGAAGTCGTGACGCGGCGTCGATCCGTCACCGGACGACAGGTCCCCGTCGAGCAGCGCCGCGTACACGTCCTTGGCCGTCTCCTCGGCAGAAGAGATCAGCACCACCTCTGAACCCATGACCCGCTGCAGGAGACCGGAGAGCAACGGGTAGTGGGTGCAGCCCAGGATCAAGGTGTCGACGCCGGCATCCACCAGCGGAGCGAGATACTCCCGAGCCGCGGCCAGGAGCTCCGGGCTGGTGGTGTCACCGCGTTCCACGAACGGGACGAACTCCGGGCACGCCGCCGAGTGAAGGGTCACCGGCTGTCCGGCCACCGCCCGATCGTAGGCGCCGCTGTCGATGGTGGCCACGGTGCCGATCACCCCGATCCTGCCGTTCCGGGTGGCCCGGAGCCCCGCGCGAACCCCTGGATCGATCACCCCGATGACCGGGACGGGGGCCGCCCGGGCCAGGTCCTCGATCGCCGCAACCTGCACCGAGTTGCACGCCACCACGAGCAGCTTCACATCACGGTCCAGGAGGTACGCGGTGATCTCCCGGGCGAATGTCCGGATCTCTTCCAGCGCCCGGGGGCCGTAGGGGAACCGGGCGGTGTCCCCGAAATAGATGACGGACTCCTTGGGGAGGAGATCCAGGACCGCTCGAACGACCGTCAGGCCACCGACGCCTGAGTCGAAGATGCCGATCGGCCTTCGGTCAGGCATCGGCGCAGCCTACCACCACAGGGTCTCGTCGACTTTCTTCGCCGCCTGCTCGGCGTCCTCCGCCCACGCGTCCGTGGACAGGTACTTCCATCCACCGTCGGCCAGCAGACACACGACGTCACCCGACTCGATCTCCTCCACGACCCTTCGCGCCGCATGGATCACCGCGCCCGACGAGATGCCCGCGAAGATGCCCTCCTGCTCCGCCAGCGCCCGGGTCGAGCGGAGTGCGTCGCCCGAACCCACCAGGATCTTTCGGTCCAGGACGCCTTCGTCCAGGATCGGCGGGATGAACCCCTCATCCAGCGACCGGAGACCGTAGACGAGCTCCCCGAGCTCCGGCTCCGCGGCGATGACCTTGACGGCCGGGTCGTGCTCCTTGAGTCGCCGGCCGGCCCCGGTGAGCGTCCCCCCGGTTCCCAACCCGGCGACGAAGTGGGTGATCTCGGGGAGGTCCCGAACGATCTCCGCGCCGGTGCCCTCGTAGTGAGCTCTGGGGTTCGCGGGATTGCCGTACTGGAACGGCATGAAGTACCGGGGGTCCTCGGCCATCCTCCTGGCCACGTCGATCGAACCGTTGGTGCCCTTGTCGGCGGGGCTGAACACGATCTCGGCGCCATACAGCTCGAGGAGCCGGACCCGCTCCTCGCTGGCGTTGTCGGGCATCACCGCCATCATCCGGTAGCCCTTCCGTCGGGCCACCATGGCCAGGGCGATCCCGGTATTTCCGCTGGTCGGCTCGAGGATGATCTTGTCCGCGGTCAGGTGTCCGGTGCGCTCGGCATCTTCGACCATGGCCACCGCGATCCGGTCCTTCAACGAGCCGGTGGGGTTCTGGCCCTCGAGCTTGGCCCACAGCCGCACGGACGGTTTCGGCGACAGCCGCTGGATCCCGACCAGCGGTGTGTTCCCCACCGCCCCGAGGATGTCGTCCGCTCTCACCGCCGGGGACTATCCCAGCGACGCACGAGCGCCAGCCCCGCCGGCCACGGCGGGGAGGATGGAGACCACGTCACCGTCCTTCAGCTCGGTCTCCAGGGAGCCCAGGTACCGAACGTCCTCGTCGTTCACGTACACGTTCACGAACCGGTGGAGACCGCCGTCGTCGGTGACCACCCGAGCCCGGATGCCAGGATATCTCGCCTCGAGATCCTCCAGGAGCTCGCGGACGGTCCCCCCATCCCCGGTAACCACGGACTCACCGCCGGTGGCGGTTCGCAGGATCGTGGGGATCTTGACCTCGACGGGCACCGTCACTCCCTCCCTGATGGGGTGTGCTCGGCTTCCGGGGGCGCCTGCCCCGGGGCCAGGCCGCAGAACGCCTCGTAGTCGATCAGCTCGGTCACCGACGGGTGCTTTCCGCACACCGGGCAGTCGAGGTCCCAGCGCAGCTTCACCGTGGTGAACTCGTTCCGCAGGGCGTCGTACAGGACCAGCTTGCCGGCCAGCGACTGGCCCACGTCCAGGATCAGCTTGATGGCCTCCACGGCCTGGATCGAGCCGATGATCCCGGGCAGGACGCCGAACACCCCGCCCTCCGCGCAGGAGGGGACGGTGCCCGGAGGTGGCGGCTCCGGGAACAGGCAGCGATAGCACGGGGTCTCCGGGCCCGGCAGGAACACGCTGGCTTGGCCCTCCCATTGATAGATCGACCCGTAAACCAGCGGCTTGCCGAGCATCTGGGTGGCGTCGTTGACCAGGTACCGGACCGGGAAGTTGTCGGTGCCGTCCACCACCACGTCGTAGCCGCCCAGCACGTCGAACGCATTCGACGACGTCAGCAGGGTGGGGTGGGTGACCACCTCGACGTTGGGGTTCAGTCCGGCGAGCCGCTCCTTCCCCGACTCCACCTTGGGGCGCCCGACGTCGGCGGTGTCGTGGAGGAGCTGGCGCTGCAGGTTCGACAGCTCCACGCGGTCGAAGTCCACCAGCCCGATGGTCCCCACGCCGGCGGCGGCGAGGTACATGGCCGCCGGCGATCCCAGGCCGCCGGCCCCGATGACCAGCACGCTGGCGTCCATCAACCGTCGCTGTCCATCCCCCCCGATGCCCGGGAGGATCACGTGCCGGGCGTAGCGGCGGACCTGATCCTCGGTGAAGGGTGCGCTCACCAGATGCGCACCTCCTCCTCTTCGGAGCGGCCGTTCTCGAACCGGAACGCCCGGAGCTCCGGCCGGTCCCCGGCCAGCGAAAGTATCAGGTAGGAGGTGCCTGGGTAGGCCGGGACCTCCTTGCCGGTGATGGGATCCGGCCAGTGCGCGTGAGCCCGGTCGGTCGGCGACGGCTGGGCCTCGGTGTGGGTGTGGGAGTGGAAGAAGCCCAGGAGATCCCAGCCCTTGTCCTCGATCTCGTTGAACACCTCGAGCTGCTCCCGCTCGTCGAAGCGATAGACCACAGGGCTCTGCTCGGCGTTCCGCATCGGGTAGACCCGGACGGGACGGCCCTTCTCACCCGCGAGCACGCCGCAGGCCTCGTTGGGCAGGCCGGCACGGGCGTGGGCCACGATCTCGTCGAACATCGAACGGGAGAGGTCCATCACGGAAAATCGTACCAGAGCGATCGGATTCAGCCTTCGGACAGCCTGCCCCGGATGGCGATCCGTCCGCTCCCGCCGGCCTCGGTGACCCCGATGTCCCGGTACGACACGGCTCGCTGTTCCAGGGCCCCGGCCAGCCCGGAGGCCCGCTCCTCCGCCACGGCGATTAGCAGCCCACCGGAGGTCTGGGCGTCGGCCAGAACCAGTTGCTCGCTCGTCGGGAGATCGCCCCAATCGACGTGCGGATGCAGATAGGTGTAGTTCGCCTTCGTCCCTCCCGGCACCACGTCCCGCTTGGCCAGGTCGAGCGTACCCGCGAGCAGCGGAACGGCCGCGGCGTCCAGACGAGCGGCCACCTCCGAGGCCAGGAGCATCTCGTGGAGGTGGCCCAGGAGCCCGAACCCGGTGACGTCGGTGGCGGCGTCCGCCCCGGCCTCGACCATGGCCTCCGCGGCCGGGGCGTTCAACGCGGCCATGGTGTCCACGGCCGTGGCGACCTGGTCCCTAGAGGCCTCCTGCCGCTTGATCGCGGTGGTGACGATCCCCAGGCCCAGAGGCTTGGTGAGGAACAGGCGACCACCCGCGGGAGCGGTCGAGTTCCTGACCATCCGGTCCGGATCGACGAAGCCGGTCACGGCCATCCCGTACTTCGGCTCGGGGTCATGGATGCTGTGGCCGCCCACGATGGCCATCCCGGCCTCCACCGCGGTCTTGGCCCCACCCTCCAGCACCCGCACCAGGAGGTCGAGCGGCAGATCGTCCACCGGCCAGGCCACCAGGTTGAGCGCCAGCGCCGGACGCCCGCCCATGGCGTACACGTCGCTCACCGCGTTGGCTGCGGCGATGCGGCCCCAGTCGAACGGGTCGTCCACGATGGGCGTGAAGAAGTCCACCGTCTGCACCAGGGCGGTGCCGCCGGGCAGACGGTACACGGCGGCGTCGTCCCGGGTGTCCGCGGCCACCAGGACGTCGCCGGGGTATTCGGTGGGGGTCAGCTGGCCCAGCACCTGAGCCAGGTCCTGTGGACTGAGCTTGCAGGCTCAGCCGGCCCCGTGGCTGTATTTCGTGAGGCGCACCTCGTCGCGCATGGCCCGAGCATAGCGTGGCCTCCTGTGTTCCCCCCCGAGCACCGCCCGCCTATAGTGGACCGAACCGAGCACAGGAGGTGAGTGAGCGTGGCCGAGAACCTGGTAGAGAAGGCCAAGAACGCAGTGGTCGGGGTGGTGAAGGGGACAGGCGACATCGTGGACGCCGTGCGCCAGACCGCTACCGACCTGGTCACGGGGGCGTTGCGAAGCGCCAGCGAGGTCGCCGCAGCAACGGTCGGCGTGGTCACCGACACCGTGAAGGGCGCCGTCCGGGGCACCTCGGAGGCCGGCGTCGAGCTTGCGGCCGGAGCCAAGGGCGTGGTGTCCGGAGCCGTGCAGGCAGTGGCCGAGGTGGGCGGCGACGTGATCGACGGGGCTCGCCACGCCGTTCGGGCCGCGGTGAAGGGTGCCGTCGAGGTCGGAGGGGACGTGGCGGGGACCGCCGTGGCCGCGGTGGAGGGTGCGGTGGAGGCCGCCGGACGGGTTGGGAAGGACGTGGCCGGAGTGGCCAAGGGCGCCGCGGAGGCCGCGGTCGAGGCCGCCGGCGAGGTCTCCAAGGACGCCGTCGAGGCCGTGAAGAAGGGGCTCCGGGCCGCCGCCTCGCTTCCGCGAGACGTCATCGAGGGTGTGGTGGGGAAGGGCGACAAGGCGTGACCCCCGTGCCTACCGAGGAGCACAACCTCGTTCTCATCCTGGGCCGCGGGCTGGCCTCCAGCATCGCCACGCCGATGTTCCTCGTCGACCCCGACGGCACCCTGGTCTACTTCAACGAACCGGCCGAGTCGATCCTCGGCCAGAGCTTCGCGGAGACGGGGGAGCTGTCCCCCGAGGAGTGGGGAACGAGGTTCTATCCCGAGGACCCCGACTCGGGGGAGAAGCTGGACTCCGATGATCTGCCGCTCACCCAGGCCCTGGTCGGCCGCCACCCCGCTCACCGGGGGCTGGTGATCACCGGGCTGGACGGTGTGCGCCGGAACATCGCGGTCACCGCCTTCCCGCTGTTCGCCCGGACCGACGAGTTCGTCGGGGCGGTGGCCATCTTCTGGGAGCGGGGCGAGGGATAGCGTGCAGGCAAGGATCTGGGGATGCCGGGGCTCGCTGGCGTCACCCGGTCCGGAAACGGTTCGCTACGGAGGCAACACCTCGTGCGTGGAGCTCCGGCTGGATGACGAGTCCCTGATCATCCTCGACGCGGGCACCGGGATCCGTCCGCTTGGCATCGCCCTGAACGAGGAGCTTCCCCGGACGATCCATCTGTTCCTCACCCACCTGCACCTCGACCACCTGGAGGGCCTGGGGTTCTTCGGCCCGCTGTGGCGCCCCGACGTGGACCTCCACATCTGGGGGCCGCCGTCCCCCCTTCGGAGCCTGGAGCGGCGCATCGCCCGGTACCTATCTCCTCCACTGTTCCCCATCCATTTGTCGGACATCCCCTCGAAGCCGACCTTCCACGACGTGCCGGACGACGACTGGAAGATCGGCAACGCGCTGATCCGGGCCCGTCCCGTCTCGCACCGGGGACCCACGGTTGGCTTCCGTGTCTCCGAGAACGGGCAGAGCCTGGCCTACATCCCCGACCACGAGCCGGCGCTCGGCGTGGACCTCCGGACCGTGGAGCCGGAGTGGATCAGCGGCCACGCCGTGGCCCATCAGGCCGACCTCCTGTTCCACGACTCCCAGTACACCGAAGAGGAATACACGCAGCGAGTGGGGTGGGGGCACTCCAGCGTGGTGCACGTGGTGACGTTCGCTCAGATCGTGGAGGCCCGGCAGCTGGTGATGTTCCATCACGATCCGTTGCACACCGACGATGACCTCGAGCGTCTCCTGGAGCGGGCCACGGGGCTGTGGGAAGGGGCGGGCCCCGAACCGGTCCTGGCCTACGAAGGCATGGAGCTCAGCCTGGGCGACTGAGCCAGCGTGGAGCGGGCCCTCGTCCTCGGCGGTGGCGGTGTCACCGGGATCTGGTGGGAGCTCGGGGTCCTCAGGGGTTTGCGGGACGGTGGGGTGGATCTCACGGCCGCCGACCTCATCGTGGGGACCTCGGCGGGCTCCTTCGTGGGTGCCCTGATCGCCACGGGCGTCGACCTCGTTGATGTGGCGGCGTCCCGCCGTGCCTCCGAGGCGGCGCCGGCCGCCCCTGAGCTCGACCCCGGGCAGATGGTCGCCGCGATCGTCGCCCTGAGGAAGAAAGGTCGGACCCCCCAGGAGCTTCGAGCCCGGATCGGGGAGATGGCCCTCACGTCGTCGAGGGTGAGCGAGACCGAGCGACTAGGAGTCATCGCATCGCGCCTGCCAAGTCACCAGTGGCCGGAGCGCAAGCTCCTGATCACCGCCGTGGACGCCGGCGACGGGAGGTTCGTGGTCTGGGACCGGGACTCCGGCGTCCCGTTGGTCCAGGCCGTCGCGGCCAGCTGCGCGGTACCGGGGGTGTGGCCGCCGGTCGGCATCGACGGCCGCCGATACATGGACGGAGGCGTTCGCTCGATCAACAACTCCGACCTCGCGGCCGGCTACAACCCCGTGGCGATCCTGGCCCCCTATACCCTCGGGCTGGAGGGCTCGTTGGAGGACGAGGTCGTAGCCCTGGGAGACGCCAGTGTGGTGATCGTCTCGCCGGACCGGGAAGCCCTGGAGGCCATCGGACCCAACCCGCTCGACCCGGGTAGGCGAGCGGAGGCCCTCGAGGCGGGGCTGGCCCAGGCGGCCAGGGAGCTCGACCGGGCCGGGAAGGCGTGGATGGGGTCTCGGGACTGACGCTTCAGGCGTACTCGTGGCGGTGGGTCAGCGCGTCCAGGTGATCTGGAGGTGGCACGTCGTTGACCATCTCGCAGAACGCCTCCACCACCGAAGCGTCGAACTGGGTCCCGGCGAACTCCCGGAGCTCCGCGAGGGCCTCCCCGTGCGTCTTGGCCCGCTGGTAGGCTCGGCCCGCCACCATGGCGTGGTACGCGTCGCATACCGCCACGATGCGAGCGCCGAGAGGGATGTCTTCTCCCGCAAGCCCCGAGGGGTAGCCGGAACCGTCCCACCGCTCGTGATGGGCCCGCACGAGCTTCGCCACGTTCGAGAGTGACGGAGCGGCCTCCAGGATCCGCTCCCCCACCAGGCTGTGACGCCGTAGGAACGCCCACTCCTCCTCGTCCAGTGGACCGGGCTTGCGAAGGATCACGTCCGGGATGGCCACCTTGCCCACATCGTGCAGCTCGCCGGCGCGGCGGACCTTCGCGAGGTCCGTCCCTTCCAGGCCCAGATGCCGCCCGACCATCTCGGCGTACTCCCCCACGGCCTCGAGGTGAGCCGAGAGCTCCGGATAGCGCTCCTGGAGAGCGCGGAGCAGGACATCCCGGCTCTGGCGCTCGGGCGAGGGTCGCCGGATGAGCTTCTCCGCGTACATCCGGGTGTCTGCGATGCGTAGCGCCTCGGATACCTCCCGGGCTTCGGTCGGCACCAGGCACGAACCCTTCGAGCTGGTGACCATGAAGCCCTCTCCGCGCTCCGACAAAGCCATGGAGGCCGCCTCCACCAGGGCATGGCCGACGCCCCCGGCCTCCCCGGTCAGCAGACAGAACTCGTCGCCCCCCAGCCGATACACGGTTCCGCGACGCCCCACCATGTCCTTGAGCTTCCTGCTGAGACGTTGGAGCAAGGCGTCCCCCGCGGGATGGCCGAACGCGTCGTTGTAGCTCTTGAACCCGTCGAGATCGAAGATCGCCACTCGGATCGGTTGCTCGAGCGTGGCGCTCTCGATGGCGTCCTCGAGGGTCGCCATCAACTGCCGCCGGTTCCCCAGCCCGGTCAGCCCGTCCGTCAGCGCGGCCGTGGTGAGCTCTCGCTGCGCGGTGCGGAAGTTGCCGATGCCCACCGTGAGGAGGACCAACGAGGCCAGGAGCATCCCCGGGGGACCGACCCCCACCGACGCCAGGAAACCGAAGGGATGCTCGGAGGTGGCCACCACGATCCACCGGTTGGCATTACCTTCGGTCGCCGGAAGGCGACGGAAGGCCGCCGCGGCGCCGTCGATCTCGGTGAGCCCGGAATCCGATCCTGACGACAGGATCCCCGCGTACCCCTCGTCGGGTCCCCGTCCCAGCCCGGCGCCCTTCACCTGCGGCCGGCTCGAATCGATGACCACCTGACCGGACCGCTCGTCCAGGACGACCACCTCGGTGTCTTCGGCGAGCCCCTCCGCCTCGATCCGGAAGCTCTCCACCGTCACCTCGTAGTGGACGATGGCCCGCTCCTGCTCCTCGTCCCAGGGCATCGGGGTGGAGTTGGAGATCACCCACTCCCCGGTGTCCGGCGAGACGTATGGTTCCGCCTGGTAGACCTGGCCTTCCTCCATGGCGAAGGTGGGATCGAAGAACGGGTTCGCGGACTCGTCCGGCGAGAGCTCGTCGGGCTGCGCGTACACGCCCCGGACGACCCGGGAGTTCTCCCCGCCCCCGACGTCGATGAAACAGGACTCGCCGATGCTGGTGGGGTACAGCTCCTGGAGATAGTCCAGGGCCTGATTCGGCTCCCCGACCACCGGACCACCCTCGGCGATCTTGGCCCTGCGCGATCCGGGCGCCTCGTAGAAATCCGCGAAGGAGGGGTTCCGGGCGGTGAGCAGCACGATGGAACGAGCTCGCTCGAAGTAGTTGGCCAGGGCCACGGTCTCTTCCCGGGCCACCGTCCGCAGATGGGTGTGGAGCTCGGTCCGCGCCTTGATCTGCTGCGCATAGCCGAACCCCAGACTGACGGCCACCAGGAGGACGGATACCACCAGGAGGAACAGCGGTGCGCCCCGACCCCTGAGGGTCCTCGTTCCGGTCACCTCAGAGGGATCGGCCTATCGGGGGAGGAATTGAAGCCTTCAGGGGGACGGCCGATCTCATGCGCCCCCACGTCCGACCCGACGGGGAGGGTGGGTGCATCCGCTGAGGAATGGCCTCTTCTCAGCGGGCCCCGAAACGGGTGAATCCTGCGTGGAGCCCATGGACCACCACAGCTCCGCTTCCCAACAACCGTGCCTTCTCGTGCAACTGCCTCAGGACCTTCTCGCTGGGGCTACCGTAGATATCGATCGATGACAGCGTGACGAGGTCCACGAACCGCCGAAATACCGGGCCAGCAACCTCCATGTGGTACTCGAGCGATGCAGAGTCCGGATGCATGTGCATGACGGTCACGTGGGTGCCGTCATCGCTCAGGTGGACGTTGTAGGCGATGAGCTGGGGCTCGTTCGCTTCGACGAAAGCGACCAGCTCTCCGAGGGCCGTCTTGAGCTCGTCGAGCGCTCCCTGGCGAACCTCCGACGTGTCCATGTACACGATCGCCTCGGACATATCCGTCCCCCTGTTCCTCGCGCCCTTCCGCAGCGCCGCTCGTCCTCGCGCGCTTGAGCATAGGCGGCATGCTGCCGCGGTCGCACGTTCTCCTTGAGCCGAGATGGCGTGAGGACAACAGACCGGAGAATCTCGAACTGTGGATGTGGGCTCAGCCGACGGGGATCCGTGTCACGGATGCGGTGGCGCTCGTGGAGGTGGCGGGAATCGAACCCGCGTCCTCGGGCGACCGTCCGGGTCTTCTCCGGGCGCAGCCTGCGGATCGATCTCGTCCGGCGGTTCCCACAGGCGGAGGTCCGCCGGACCAGCCTCGCTGAGATGTCCCCGGCGGGGCACGAGGCGCACCCTGCCGGGTAAGCCTGTTGATGACGTCCGGCCCGTGGCCACAGGCGAGCCACGGCGGACGGCTACCTAGCTAACTAGGCAGCGAGCGCGTAATCGTCGGCGCTTGTGTTGGTCCCGGCTCTTTAACGAGGACTCCGGGAACCTCGGCCCGCTTCCCCCGGGCGGCAATCACCCAAGTCGAAGCCAGGTCACCCCCTATTCAGTTCCCTTTCAGTATAGGAGACCCGGCGCGGGGTCCCTACCGGCGGCGGTGCCGCTGGGAGGCCGCCCGCTCCATCTCCCGCCGATGCTCCCGCTCCGCGATGGCCTGGCGCTTCTCGAACCTCCGGCGGCCCCGCCCCAGACCCAGCTCGATCTTGGCCCGCCCGCGGCGAAAGTACAGGCGGAGGGGAACCAGGGTCAGGCCGCGTTCCTGGATCTTCCCGACCAGCCGGTCGATCTCTTTCCGGTGGAGCAGCAGCTTCCGGCGCCGTCGAGGGTCCCTCTCCTGCGGAGATCCATGGCTGTAGGGAGGGATGTGGAGGTTCTCGACCCACACCTCGCCCCCATCCAGCCGCGCGTAGGCCTCGGCCAGCGAGGCCTGGCCCGCCCGCAGGGATTTGACCTCCGAGCCGGTAAGGACCATGCCCGCTTCGAAGGTCTCCTCGATCTCGTAGTCGTGACGGGCCCGGCGGTTCGTGGCCACGGCCCGCTCGCCGGTGGCCATCAGGCCGTCTGCTGGGCCAGGACCACCTGTACCGCCCGCTCGACCTGGGCGTCGGTGGGTCCGCCCGGAAGGAGGGCCACGTCGGGGATCAGCCCTCGGCCCTCGATGCTTCCGCCGGACGGCGTCAGGAACGTGGCGGAGGTGAACCGGATGGCCTCGTCCGATGCCTCGAGGTCCTGCACCTCCAGCACCGAGCCCTTTCCGAACGTCTGGATGCCGACCAGCGTGGCCCGGTCACGATCCTGCAGAGCACCGGCCACCAGCTCCGCGGCGCCGGCCGTTCCGCCGTCGACGACCACGGCCATGGGAACCTCGGGCAGCGGATCGCCGGACACGGGAAGGTCCTGCTCCTCCTCGCCGGCCTCCTGGATCCTGGCAACCGACCCGTCGGCCAGGAACAGGCTGGCCGTGGCAACGGCCTCGTCCACCACTCCGCCGGGATTTCCTCGGAGGTCGAGCACCAGCCCCCTGGCCCCCTGGTCCAGGAGCCGCCCGATCTGCCGCCGGAGATCCCCGGCCACCCCTTCGCCGAACTGGAGCGCGCGGGCGTACGCCACCTGGCCCTCGAGCATCCTGGCCTGCACGTCCGACAACGAGATCCGGGCTCGCACCACGGTCACCTCACGCTCGCTCCCCACGGTGCGGATCACCAGCCGTGCGGTGCTTCCCTCCGCTCCCGAGAGGATGGGCGCTGCCTGCGCGGCGGTGAGTCCGGCCATCGGGCGGCCGTCGACGGTGGTCAGCAGGTCACCGGGGACGATCCCGGCGTCCCCTGCCGGCGACCCTTGCAGCACCGAGGTGACCACCAGTCCCTCGGGTCCGCCCTCCACGAAGGCCCCGATGCCCACGAACGAGCCGGTGCTCAGGTCGCGAGCCGCGGCGGCCTCTTCCGGGCCCAGGATGGCCGCGTAGGGGTCGTCGAGGGTCTCGAGCATCCCCCGGATCGCTCCCCGGACCAGGTCCTCCCGGGTGGGTGGGACCAGCGCCCGCCGCTCGATGCCTTCCGCGGCCGTGGCAACTTCCTCGAACTCCACCGCTTGGTCCACCGTCAGCCGGCCGGCGAAGAAGCCTCCGACGCCGACGAGCACCACCACCAGAGCGAAGAGAAGGGAGCGGGACCTGCTCACGAGCGCTTAGCGTACCCCGGAGGTTAAGTCAGGTACGGAACGGGGTCGACGGGCTCGCCGTTGACTCGGACCTCGAAGTGGAGGTGGCATCCCGTGGACAGCCCGGTGGTCCCCACCAGACCGATCTGCTGGCCTCGACTCACGCTCTGTCCGGACGACACACCGAGCTGGGATTGGTGCCCGTACAGCGTCGAGAGCCCGTTCCCGTGGTCGATCACCGTGGCCAGCCCGTAGCCGCCGTTGCTACCCGCGGACAGCACGCTCCCCGACTCCGCGGCGATGATCGGCTGCCCGCACGCGCCGTCGATGTCGACTCCCGCGTGGAATCGCTGGCTCCCGTAGACCGGGTGGGTGCGCCATCCAAACCCGGAGACGATGGGACCCGAGGACGGCCAGGCCAGCGCCCCGCCGACCTGGCCGGTGCCGGCGGACCCGGTGGCCTGGATGACGCCGCGGATCCGGGCCGACTCCGCTTCCAGTGCGGCGATCGCCGCTTCGTATCGCTCCCGGGCCTCCTCAAGCCCTCCCAACAGGTCGGTCTGGACGGCGATCTCCAGATCCACCTGGCCCAGGAGGCTCTGCTGCTGCTCCCGGATGGCGGCGATCCGCTCGGTGCGGGCGTGCACCTGCTCCCACTGGTGGTCCAGGCGAGCCTCGATGCCCTTGATGTGCGTCTGCCGGTCCGCCACCAGTGCCCGGGCGGTCTGAACCCCCACCAGGGCGTCGGAGTCCACGGTGAGGACGTTGTCCAGGTACGTCGCGCGGTCACTCAGGTCGGCGAGGTCGTCCGCTCCCAGGAGCACATCGAGGTACACAGCCGGTCCGGCGATGTACGCGGTGGCCGCACGTTCGTCGAGGACCGCCTGTCGGGCGTCGAGGCGAGTCCGGGCCCGGCCGAGCATCGTGGTCCACCGGCGAAGCTCGACCCTGGTGGCCTCGAGGTCCGCCTGGATCCGGGCCAGCTCCGCCTGGGCTTCCTGGAGGTCCGTGGTGAGGAGGTCGATCTGTGCGGTCAGCGATCGGCGCTGGGCCTCAGCGGCGTCCAGCTGCTCCTCGATGTTCTGGCTCTGCTGCTCCGCCTCCTCGAGGCGCTCTTCCTTGGCCTCGATCTCCTGCTGGATCTCCTCCAGGCGATCGGGATCCGGTTCGGCACCCGTGGGTGGAGCGAAAGCAGCCAACAGCGCCAGTGCGGTCGCGAGGGTGGCGGCCCCGCGCATGATCCCGGGCACGCGCGAAATCCTTTCCGACGTGGGGGACTGACAATTGTAGGGGCCGGTTGGTGCCCGAACAAGCACCCCGGGCGGGGTCAGACTTCGAGGAACCGCCGCATGGCCACCAGGCTGGCCACCGCGGCGATGATGATCCCCGCACCCAGCAGGATCGGGGCGGTGATCAGGATCTCGCTGGTCCCGATCCACGTGGGTACGAACGCCACCTGGCCGCGCAGCGGGTCGATGAACAGGAACTTCATGGCGAAGATGGCCAGGACGGCCGTTACGCCGCCCAGGAGACCCTCGACCACGCCCTCGATCAGGAACGGCACCCTGATGAACCAGTTCGTCGCGCCCACCAGCTTCATGATGGCGATCTCCTTGCGGCGAGCGAACACGGCCATCCGCACGGTGTTCCCGATCAGGCCGGCCGCGGACACCAGCATGATCGCGGCCACGGCGATGACCCCGGTGCGGAGCACGCCGGTGACTGCAAGGAGCTTCTTGAGCAGGGCCTGCTCGTCCTTGATCTCGTCGATCGCCGGATCACCGGCCAGCCGGGCCCGGATCACCGGGAAGTCCTCCGGATCGACCAGCTTGATCCGGTAGGACTGGGGCATGGCCTCCGGTCCCACGTTCTCCACCAGCGCGGGGTTGTCCTTGAAAAGCTCGCGGTAGTTCTCGTAGGCCTGCTCCCGGTTCTCGAAGTACGTGTCCTGGACCTCGGGGATCTCCTCGATCCTCCGTCCCAGTGCCTCGATCTCCTCCGGCGATGCGTCGTCGCGGAGGAACACGGAGACCTCCACCCGGGACGCCCACTCCCCCGTCATCAGCCGGACCTGCCGCTCCACCAGCAGCGCCCCGCCCAGGAGGAACAGGGAGATGAAAACCGTGGAGATCGCCGCGAAGGTCACCAGGGCGTTGCGCCGCAGCGCGGCGGCGGTCTCCCGGAAGAAGTAGCTCCAACTACGCCCCATACCCGTACACTCCCCGGGCCTGGTCCCGGACCACCGAGCCCTTGTCCAGCTCCACCACACGACGCCGCATGGCGTCGACGATGGCGTTGTCGTGGGTGGCCATGATCACCGTGGTCCCGGTGCGGTTGATCCGGTCCAGCAGCTTCATGATGTCCACCGAGGTGGAGGGGTCGAGGTTCCCGGTGGGCTCGTCGGCCAGCAGGATCAGCGGACGGTTGACGAAGGCGCGGGCGATCGACACCCGCTGCTGCTCGCCCCCTGACAGCTCCTCCGGATAGTTGTTCAGCTTGTCTCCCAGTCCGACCAGTTCGAGGATCTCAGGGACCCGGCGATCGATCACCGCACGGGGTTGGCCGATCACCTCCAGCGCGAAGGCCACGTTCTCGAACACCGTCTTGTCGGGAAGGAGCTTGAAGTCCTGGAACACCGTGCCGACGTTGCGTCGCAGGTAGGGAACCTTCCACGGCGACATCGTGGCGATGTTCTTGCCGGCCACGAAGATGTTGCCCCGGGTGGGCTCCTCCTCCTTCAGCAGCAAACGGATGAACGTGGACTTGCCGGAGCCCGACGGGCCCACGACGAAGACGAACTCCCCTTTCTCGACCTCGATGTTGACGTCTTCGAGGGCGACGACGGAGTCCTTATAGATCTTGGTGATGTGCTCGGTCTTGATCATGAAGGGGTTCCGGTCATCGACCGGCCAGTCATGCTAGCAGACCCATTGGGTCAAGTGAATCAACTGAACGTTACGATTCGGCTTTGAGGGCCGATCGCGCGGTCCGGGCGATGCCGCCCGCATCCAAACCGAACTTCTGGTAGAGCTCCGGAGGCTTGCCCGACTCCCCAAAGGTGCGCATCCCGATGATGCGCAGCGGCGCCCCGTTGCCCCGGGCGGCCAGGACCTCGGCCACCGCCCCGCCCAAGCCGCCGTGGGCACTGTGGTCTTCCACCGTGACCACCGCCCGGCAGTCGGCCGCCGCGGCCAGAACTGCCTCCTGGTCGAGCGGCTTGATCGTGTGGACGTTGAGCACCCGGGCCGCGATGCCCTCCTCTGCCAGAAGCGCGGCCGCCTTCACCGCCTCGCCAACCGTGGCCCCGGTGGCCACCAGCGCAACGTCGGATCCGTCCCGGAGCTGGACAGCGGTTCCCAGCTCGAAGCGGTACCCGTCGCCGTTGACGTCCTCGACTCCCTGCCGGGTCAGTCGGAGGAACGCCGGGCCCTGGTGATCCAGGAGATACTCCACCGCTCGTTCGGTCTCCACGGCGTCGGCCGGGTTGACGATGGCCACGTTGGGCAGCGACCGGAGCATGGCGATGTCCTCGAGGGACATCTGCGAGTACCCATCCTCCCCGACGCCGATGCCCGAGTGCGTTCCCACGATGCGCACGTTAGCTTCCTGGTACGCCACGGACACCCGGATCTGCTCGAAGCGGCCGCTGACGAAGCACGAGAACGAGCAGGCCCACGGGACCTTCCCCGAAAGCGCCAGGCCCGAGGCGATCCCCACCATGTTGCCCTCGGCGATGCCGCACTCCACGAATCGGTCCGCGTACCGCTCGGCGAAGTCCTCGGTGCGGGTGGAGTCCCGGAGATCTCCGGTGAGGACCACCACCCGGGGATCCTCTCCCAGGCGAACGATGGCTTCGCCGAACGCGTCCCTGGTGGCAGCCCCCACTTAGCCCCCCTGTATCTCCTCGATGGCCCGCTCGGCTTCCTCGGGCTTGGGAGCCTTCCCGTGCCACGCGGGGTCGAGCTCCATCCACGAAACGCCCTTGCCCTTCACGGTGTGGGAGACGATGAACGTGGGCCGGTCGTGCACCACCTCGGCCTCGTCGAGGGCCTCCAGGACCTCCCCCATGTCGTGGCCGTCGATCTCCCGGACGTGCCAGTTGAAGCTCCGCAACTTGGCCACCGCGGGCTCGATGTCCAGTCGCTCGGCAACCTTCCCGGTCTGCTGGACCTGGTTCTGATCGAGGATCGCGCACAGGTTGTCGAGGCCGCGGCGAGGCGCGAACATCGCCGCCTCCCACACCTGCCCGGCCTGGATCTCGCCGTCCCCGAGCATGCAGTACACCCGCCACGAGGCGCCATCGATCTTTCCGGCCAGGGCCATCCCCACCGCGATCGAAAGGCCCTGGCCGAGGGAGCCGGTGGAGGCCTCGATCCCCGGCAGTCGGGTCCGGTCGGGATGCCCCTGGAGCGGCGACCCCAGCTTGCGGAGCGTCTTGAGCTCCTGTTCGGGGAAGAAGCCCAGCTTGGCCATGGCGGCGTACACGATGGGGATGCAATGTCCCTTGGACAGGATGAACCGGTCCCGGTCCGGCCAATCGGGCTCCTCCGGCCGGAGCCGAAGCTTGTGGAAGAACAGCCCGGCGACCATCTCCGCCGCCGACAGGGTGCCGCCCGGGTGCCCGGATCCCGCCTCCGTGATCATTCGGATATCGGTGATCCGGAGATCGCGGGCCACCTCGGACAGCCGGTCGACCAGGGCCGCGCGGTCGGTGTCGGTCCGGAGGTCCACGCTCCTACCCTATCCATCCTCCCGAGAGCCGTCGGCGGAGGCCCTGGCCCGAAGCGCGGCCTCGATTAGTCCCTCCAAGTCTCCGTCCAGCACCCGCTCGACGTTCCCGATCTCCACTCCCGTCCGGTGGTCCTTGACCAGTTGGTAGGGATGGAGAACGTAGGAACGGATCTGTGATCCGAACTCGATGTCCCGCCGCTCCCCCCGGAGGCTCTCGATCTTCTCCTCCCGCTTCCTGCGGGCCAGGTCGGCCAGCCGGGCCTTGAGGATCCGCATGGCCACGGCCCGATTCTGCATTTGGCTCCGCTCGTTCTGGCACGCCGCGGTGATCCCCGTGGGAACGTGGGTGATCCGCACCGCGGAGTCGGTGACGTTGACGTGCTGGCCGCCGGCGCCCGTGGATCGGTAGGTCTCGATCCGGAGGTCCTTGGGGTCGATTTCGACTTCCACCTCGTCGGGCAGGAGAGGGATCACATCGAGGCTGGCGAACGAGGTGTGCCGGCGGCTGGAGGCGTCGAACGGAGAGATCCGGACCAGGCGGTGCACGCCCCGCTCCGTCGACAGCAGCCCGTAGGCGTTCCGGCCCTGGACGATGAACGTCGAACTCTTGATCCCCGCCTCGTCGCCGGGGTTCACCTCGTCGAGCTCTACCTGAAAACCCTCCTGCTCCGCCCACCGGAGGTACATCCGGAGCAGCATCTCCGCCCAGTCCTGGGACTCTGTTCCTCCGGCGCCGGCGTGCAGGCTGGCCACCGCGTCGTTCTGGTCGTACTCGCCGGACAGGAGTGAGGCGAGCTCCAGCTTGGCGACATCCGACTCCAGACGAGCGAGCGACGCCCGCAGCTCCTCCTCCATGTCGGCGTCGGCCGACTCCTCGAGCAGCTGGTCGAGGACTTCTGCCTCCTCGAGCTGCTCGGCGAGCTGGTCGTGGCGTTCGAGTTCGGCGCGGGCCGCGGAGAGGGCCTTGGTCAGCTCCTGGCCCCGAGTGGGATCGTCCCAGACCCCGGGCTCCGAGACCCGCTTCTCGAGGTCTTCGGCCTCTCTCCGCTTCCGATCGAGGTCAAAGGTACTCCTTCGCGCTCGCCAGCCGTCCGGCAAGCTCCTTCACGCGATCGGTGTACTCGGTCATCGGCGGTCAGGCGGTGGCGCCGTGGCACTTCTTGTACTTCCGCCCGGAGCCACAGGGACACGGCGCGTTCCGGGGGATCTTCCCGGACACCTGCCCGCCGGTGCCGGACCCTCCGTCGGGGGCTTCGGCCTGCTGGCCGGGTCCGGAGGCCACCAGGCGCTGCGGGCGGGGCCGGGCCGGCTCGTCCTTGCGGACCAGATCCACCCGGTAGATGTACCGCACGAACTCCTCGACGATCGAGGACTTCATGGTCTCGAACATCTCGTGGGCCTCGCGCTGGTACTCGACCAGGGGATCGCGCTGGCCGTAGGCTCGAAGGTGGATCCCCTCCTCCAGGTAGTCCATCTCGTAGAGATGCTCTCGCCACTTGTTGTCGGTCACCGACAACAGGACCATGCGCTCGAGCTCCCGCAACACGTTCTCGCCCAGCTCCTGCTCCCTGCGCTCGTATGCCGCGATGGACTCCTCGAGCACCTTCCGGGTGATCTCCTCGGCGTCGTCGATCTCCTCGAGTTCGGTCTTCTTCAGGTCGCTGGGGTACGTGGCGTGGATGGTGGTCAGGAGCCCCTCGAGATCCCACTCCTCCGGATAGATCTCCTTGCTCACGTACTGGGCCACGGTCCCCTCGATCACCTCGGCCACCATGTCCAGGGCCTGGTCCCGAAGGTTCTCGCCCTCCAGGATCCTTCCTCGGTCGCGGTAGACGATCTGCCGCTGAGTGTTCATCACGTCGTCGTACTTGAGGACGTTCTTTCGTCGCTCGAAGTTGACCGCCTCAACCTGCTTCTGAGCGTTCTCGATGGCCCGGCTGACGATCCGCGCGGTGATCGGCTCGTCCTCGGGCCACTTGAACCGGTTCATGATGGATTCGATGCGCTGCGCCGCGAACAGCCGCATCAGGTCGTCCTGCAGCGAGAGATAGAACCGGGACTCTCCGGGGTCTCCCTGACGGCCCGACCGCCCCCGGAGCTGGTTGTCGATTCGACGCGACTCGTGTCGCTCGGTGCCCAGCACGTACAGGCCGCCGACCTCCACGATCTCGTCGTGCTCGGCATCGGTCTGCTTCTTGAACCGCTCCAGGACCGGCTCGTACTCCCGCTCGTACTGCTCCCGCTCCTCGGGGTCCATCTCGAACAGGAGGTACCGGTCGTTGTCCCACTCGTTCGCGGCCATCTCCTGACGGGCCAGGTACTCGGGGTTGCCCCCCAGCATGATGTCCACGCCGCGCCCGGCCATGTTGGTAGCCACCGTGACCGCGTGCTTGCGGCCGGCCTGGGCGATGATCATGGCCTCCTTCTCGTGGTGCTTGGCGTTCAGGACGTGGTGAGGGACCCCTCGCCGGTTCAGGTACCCGGAGAGCCGCTCGGACTTCTCGATCGACACGGTGCCCAGGAGGACCGGCTGCCCGCGCTCGTGGCGCTCCGCGACGTCCTCGACCACGGCCTTCCACTTGGCGTCCTCGGTCTTGTAGATGAGGTCCTGCTGATCGAGACGGATCATGTCGCGGTTGGTGGGGATCTCCACCACCCCGAGCTTGTAGACCTCCTCGAACTCCCGGGCCTGCGTCTTGGCGGTCCCGGTCATCCCGGCGAGCTTCTCGTACATCCGGAAGTAGTTCTGGATCGTGATCGTGGCCAGGGTCTGGTTCTCTTCCTTGATCCTCACGCCCTCCTTGGCCTCGATGGCCTGGTGGAGCCCCTCGGAATACCGGCGTCCGTCGAGGATCCGGCCGGTGAACTCGTCGACGATCAGGACCTGGCCATCCTTGACGATGTACTCGACGTCCCGCTTGTACAGCTCCTTGGCCCTCAGCGCGTTCTGGAGGTGGTGGACCAGCGGGGTGTGGACGTGCTCGTACAGGTTGTCGACGCCGACGTACTCCTCGACCTTGCGGACCCCCTCCTCGGTCACCGCCACGGTGTGCTTGGCCTCGTCCACCTCGTAGTCGGCATCGCGCTTCAGCCGAGGGGCCAGCCGGGCGAAGGTCTGGTACCACTTCGCCGAGTCCTGGACCGGGCCGCTGATGATCAGCGGGGTCCGGGCCTCGTCGATGAGGATGGAGTCCACCTCGTCGACGATGGCGTAGTGGTGGCCACGCTGGACCATGTCCTCCTTCCGCATGGCCATGTTGTCGCGGAGGTAGTCGAAGCCGAACTCGTTGTTGGTCCCGTAGGTGATGTCGGCCGCGTACGCGGGACGGCGCTCGTCCGGCCGCATCTGGGCCTGGATCAGGCCGACCGACAGTCCCAGGAGCCGGAAGATCGGGCCCATCCACTCGGAGTCCCGCTTGGCCAGATAGTCGTTGACCGTGACCACGTGGACGCCCTCCCCGGTGAGGGCGTTGAGGTACGCGGGCATGGTGGAGACCAGCGTCTTCCCCTCGCCGGTCTTCATCTCGGCGATATTGCCATCGTGGAGGGCCGCCGCGCCCATCACCTGGACGTCGAAGTGCCGCTGGCCGAGGGTCCTCCGGGCTGCTTCCCGGACCGCGGCGAACGCCTCGGGGAGGAGGTCCTCCAGGGACTCGCCTTCGCGCAGGCGCTCCTTCAGCGAGTCGGTCCGCGCCCCCAGCTCGGCGTCCGAGAGGTCCTCGACCTCGGGTTCGAACGTGTTGACCAGGTCGACGTAGTGCTGATAGTGCTTGCGCTTTCGCCCTTCGCCGATCTCGGTGATCTTGCCGAGTACCAAACGTGTTCCTTCCGGGGAGGTTCCGACCTCCGATTGTACAGGCGGTCCCCGGTTATCTCGGCCCTACTTGATGTCCAGGAGCTTCTCTCGGACCGCGTAGATCACCGCCTCCATCCGGGAGTGGAGCTGGAGCTTCTCCAGGATGTTGCGGATGTGGTTCTTCACCGTGTTCTCGGAGATGTACAGGTCCTTGGCGATCTCCCGGTTCCCCAGGCCCTTGGCCACCAGCCGGAGGACCTCGAGCTCTCGCTCGGTGAGGCGCGGCGGCCCCAGCGGCTGGCGGTCCCCCTCCCGCCTGGTCATGGCGGCGAACTCCGACAGGAGCTTGGAGGCCATGGCCGGGGAGATCCGGGAGTGGCCCTGCCACACGGACCGGATGGCCTCGGGCATCTCTTCCGGGGCGATCTCCTTCAGCAGGTAGCCGGAGGCCCCGGCCTTGATCGACTCGTACAGGTCGGCCTCCTCGTCGCTGTTCGTGAGGACCAGGATCTTCACGTGAGGGAGCAGCTCCTTGATCTTCTGGGTGGCCTCGATCCCCGACCGCTTCGGCATCCGCACGTCCATGAGCACGATGTCGGGCATCAGCTCGACCGCCCGGTCCACGGCGTGCTGTCCGTCGGTGGCTTCGCCGACGACCTCGAGGTCCGGCTCCTGGCCCAGAGTCATCACCAGCCCGTGACGGAACAGGGCATGGTCGTCGGCGATCAGGACCTTGAGCTTCTCCGGCTCAGGGTCCTTCTTGGGGCTCACCGAGGGGGCTCTGGTTCGGTGGGCGGGCTGGGGCTCGTGCGGCCCTCAAATGCGGACATTCCGCGTGATTTTACCCTGCCGGCGCCCGACAGCAGGCGGGCCCTCCGCCGGCCCCGGCCGTCGGTGATCTGCCGCTCCAAGCGCTCGATCAGCCGATCGAGCGCCCCATCCACGTCCCGCCCGGATGCCGAGGCCCGGTAGGTCCGGCGGCCGGCACGGCACGAGGCCTCCACTCGGTGGCCGCCCCCGATCCGGGCACGCTTCTCCCGAATCACCTCGATCTCCACGTAGTCGATCCCGGCGTCCAGCCGCAGGAGTCGGGAGAGTTTGCGCTCCGCCCGCGCCCTGGTCCGGCCCACCACCCGCTCTCCCCTGGCCTTCATCACCAGATCCATCCGCGGCCCTTTCTGTCGGACTACCCGGAAGAAGAAAGAGAGGACCGGGCGGTGCCCGGTCCTCTCGAAGCTCGCGTCCGGCTGACCTGGTCTTTGCCCCCACACCCGCCTGCTGAGGGGTTCGCCGTCGAGGACGACGGCTTAGCACCTTCTCCCGGCCGATGGCCGAGGCAGGGCTTACATCTAAGCCGCACCATGCTCAGCAACCAATGGTCGCCTTACGTGGGTCGTTTCGCCTGCGGCTGGCGTCGACTACCGGAGGACGTCCCTCCGGGCAACCACAGACCCAGGCGCGAGCCCGCACCTATGGTACTCGCCCCCGGTCCGCCGCTCCAGGCCCGAAGCACCGAGCGGGAACCGGTCCCCCCACCGAACGGGCCACCGCCAGCACCCCCACCCATCGGGCCCCGGCGGCTCGCAGGACCGCGGCGCACGCCGCGGCGGTGGAACCGGTGGTGACCACGTCGTCCACCAACAGGACCCTCCTGGGGGACGACCCGGCCGGGGTGAACGCCCCCGCCAGGGCGGTTCGCCGGTCCCGGCCGCTACGCCGGGCCTGAGCGGGAACGTCGCGTGCCCGGTTCAGCAGGCCCCGGATCGGGAGTCCCAGAAGCGGAGCCACGGCCCGGGCCAGGACCTCCGCCTGGTCAAAGCCCCGGCGAGCCATCCGCCGCCGCGACAACGGCACCCAGGTCACCACGTCACCGGCGTGGCCGGACATGGCCGCGATGGCACCGGCGAAGAGGGGACCGAGGGCGTGCCATCCGGAGAACTTCATCCCCTTGACCGCGCGAGCCACCGGTCCCCGGTACAGGAACGGGGCACGGACCGAGTTCACCGCTCCGGGCGGGCAGTCCGCGCACCGGGCCACCGGTTCTTCGGTGGGCCGGCCGCACCGCCGGCACCACGGGGGGGTGATCACGCCCACCCGGCGGGCACAGCCCAGGCAGAGCGGCCAGCCGGAGCCACCGCACGCCGCACACCTCGGAGGGAACAGGGAATCCAGGAGGGCGGACATCCGGGCGAAGGGTAGCCGGGGGTACCGACACTCCCGCGGTCAGGGCAGGTCCAGGGACGCGGACCCCCGGCCGCGTTGCGAGGAGCGCCCCGACGGGCTCCGGCGGTCAACCTCGAACACCAGCCTCCGATACCTGCGGAGGACCGGGTGCACCACGGTGGTCCGGGACCCGGTACCGGGATCGTGGGACGACTCCAGCACGGGTAGGCGCCGGGTCCCGCTCAGCACCCGCAGGTCTCCGAACTCGGCCGGCTCCCCCGGCGCGTGGCGCCACCTGACCACGGCGCGGTCCGTTCGGCACTCGATGCGATCGATGGTGGCTGCTGCTCCGCCGGGGACCTTGATGTCCACACCGGCCTTGACCTCTCCCCGACGGACCTCCCCCTCCGGCCACGGGACCACGAAGCGCTTCCCGGCCTCAGGGCCCCGGGCCCGGGCCGCACCGTCCACTGCCACCTCTGCGACCACGGTGTACCAGCCCGGTTCGAGCGTGGTGAACGAGACGTCGAAGGGGACCAGGACCTCTCCGTGCGGGGCCATGTCGACGGTCACCGCGTCCACGGAGACCGGGCTGACGGAGCGGCCGGGCGCGTGGGCCTCCACCACCGCGGCCTCTGTGAGCCGGATCTGATGGGGCTCGGGATCGGCGCCTCGGATGACCACCGCTCCTCGAACCGACGCGGGGAACCGCTCGAACACCACGTCCACCGTGACCTGCTCGGCCACGCGCTACGTCCCGTGCTCCCACGAGGACAGATAGGCCTGCTGCTCCGGCGTCAGGGCGTCGATCTCGATCCCCATGGCCTGGAGCTTCAGCCGGGCCACCTCCTCGTCGATCTCCGTCGGCACCTCGTACACCAAGGGCTGGAGGTCCCGGGCACCTCTGGCGATCCACTCCGCACACAGAGCCTGATTGGAGAACGACATGTCCATCACTGCGGCGGGATGTCCCTCGGCCGCCGCCAGGTTCACCAATCTCCCCTCTGCCAGGAGGTGGATCCGCCGGCCGTCGGGCATGCGGTACTCGTCGACGACGTCGCGGATCCGCCGCCGGGCCGTGGACAACCGCTCCAGGGCGCCCTTGTCGATCTCCACGTCGAAGTGGCCCGAGTTGGCCAGGATGGCCCCGTCCTTCATCGACTCGAGATGCTCCTCCCGGATCACGTGGGTGTCTCCGGTCACCGTGACGAACACGTCACCCGTCCGCGCGGCCTCCCGGAGCGGCAGGACCTCGAATCCCTCCATGGCCGCCTCGAGGGCGGAGAGTGGCGAGACCTCGGTGATCACCACCCGAGCCCCGAGTCCTCGGGCCCTGGAGGCCACCCCGCGGCCGCACATCCCGTATCCACAGACCACGATCACCCGTCCGGCCAGCAACAGGTTGGTGGCCCGGATGATCCCGTCGATGGTCGACTGGCCGGTCCCGAACCGGTTGTCGAACAGATGCTTGGTCCGAGCGTCGTTCACCGCCACGATGGGGTACCCCAGGCGACCGTCCGCCGCCATGGCTCGCAAGCGGATCACCCCGGTGGTGGTCTCCTCGGTGCCTCCGATCAGCTCCGAGATCTGCTCGGGACGCTCCTTGTGGAGGGTTGACACCAGGTCCGCCCCGTCGTCCATGGTGATGTGGGGATGGCGATCCAGCACGGCCCGGATGTGCCCGTAATAGGTCTCGTCGTCCTCTCCCCGGATCGCATAGGCGTCGATCCCGTCCTGCTCGCATAGCGCCGCCGCCACGTCGTCCTGGGTGGACAGGGGGTTCGACGCGCACACTGCCACCTCCGCGCCGCCGGACTTCAGCGTGGCCAGGAGGTTGGCGGTCTCCGTGGTCACATGAAGGCACGCGGCGACCCTGAGCCCGGCCAGGGGACGCTCCTTCTCGAACCGCTCCCGGATCAAGGCCAGGACCCGCATCTCCCGCTCGGCCCAGTCGATCCGCTCCCGGCCCTTCTCGGCCAGCTGCAGATCCTTCACATCGCAGTCCATTGAGCTACTCCTCTCCGGGCAGGACCCGCTCGAGCACCGCCGCCAGACGCGGAGCGAACGCTCCGGCGACCCGCTCCACCTCCTGGTGGGAGGTTCCGGGCCCCGCCAAGTTGGTCACGCAGTACAGCCCCAGGAACCGCGTCCCCAGGGCGGCCGCGGCACAGACCTCCGGGACAACCGACATCCCTACCACGGTGGCACCTGTCTGCCGAAGGTACTCGATCTCCACGGGCGTCTCGTATGTCGGCCCGGCACCAGCGGCGTACACGCCGGTCGTGACCGACAGGCCCGCCGCCGAGGCGGCGTCCATGGCCGCACGAGCCAGTCCCAGGTCGTACGCGTCGGCCGGATTCACGAACGCCGGCCGGCCATCGGCGTCACGCCAGCCCCGGAGCGGATTCTCGCCCAGGAAGTTCAGGTGATCGGTTCCCACCACGAGCTGTCCGGGCCGGAGGGAGGGATCCAGCCCCCCCACCGCCGCGGTCGACACCAGGATCCCGGCTCCCAACGCGGCGGCCAGGCGGGCGGGCAACGTCACCAGGCTCATGGGATGGCCCTCGTAGAGGTGGACCCGCCCCATGAAGACCGCCACCGGCGTCCCGGTCAGGGCCCCGATCACCAGCCGGCCCGCGTGCCCCGGGACGGTCGGTTCCGGGAACCCCGGGAGGTCGCGATAGGCGAACTCCGCTTCGGTCTCCAGGCTGCGGGCGGCCTCGCCGAGACCGGAGCCCAGGATCACCGCCGCAGTGGGGACCGTTCCGATCTGGGCTCGAACCTTCTCCGCGGCGTCAACGGCAAACGAGTCGCCCGGGCCGGGGATCCGGGTCATCCGCCGTCTCCCTCCAGCCGCTCCTTCACCCTGATGATGGCGTCCATGGACGCGGGGTCGATCCCTCGGGAGAGCGCGTGATAGGCGCTGGCGAAGTCGCCGAAGAGCGAGAGCGACAGGGCACGGTCGAGGGGACCCTCGCCCCGGGCCCGCACCTCTCGCCATTCGAGCCCCGACCCACCGATCTCCTCGAGGGTGGCGTCCAGCCGGGCCTGGACCCGCTCGTGCTCCCCGGCCTCGCGAAGGATCAGGAGGCAGAACCCCTTCCCTCGATCGCCGGTCCACCCCACCACCTCGTGGTGGTCGAGCTCGGGGAGCGCTGAGGCGAACGCGGGCACCTCGGCGTTTTCGTTGAACGCCGTCTTCCACCGCCACGCCGCCACCGCGCTGACACCCTCCGATCCCCAGATCACGGGGATGCGATCCCCAACCCAGTCGGCGATCTGCTTGGCCTCGTTGTCAGCGACCGCCACGTCGGGACCGATATCGTGAGTCAGCCCATCCAGGGTCTTCCCGGCGGAGGCGACGTCCGGTTCGATCCCCGACAGGACCCCGGTGCCGACCAGGGCCCCCAGCACCCCGCCGACCATGGTGCTCAGTGCGGCCCGAGGGACCGGCGCGTCCGCAGGAATCATCACCACTGGGGTCCCCGCCTCGCGGGCCCGTTCCGCCAGCGTCCCTCCTCCGCATACCACCACGGTCCGGCATCCTCGGCCTCGGGCCTCGGCGAACGCGGCCACGGTCTCCTCGGTGTTGCCGGAGTACGAGACACACATGGCCAGGTCGTCGGTCCCGTACGCCGCCGGGACCCGGTAGCCCCGGAGCGTCACCAGGGGGACCGGAGCCCGGTCGGCGAAGGCCCCCGCCACGACGTCACCGACCGCCGCCGACCCCCCCATCGCGCAGAACGTCAGGGATCGGATGTCCGGACCGAACGGGACACCGGCACCTCTGGCCGCCTCGTACGAGGCCTGGAGCCGCTCGCCGGCCGACCCGAACGCGGCAAGGATCCCGGAGGGGTCGCCGGCCCGCAGCCCGGCCGGATCGTCCAGCAACACAGGCATTCAGGAGTTCGGCTTGACCGCTTCGTCGATGAGCATCACCGGGATGTCGTCGCGGACCGGATACTTGTACCGGCACCGCCCGACGCACTCGATGAAGCCCTCCTCCTCGCGGTACTCCACGTCACCGCGACAGTTGGGACAGGCCAGGATGTCCAGGAGCTCCTTGTCGACGGCCATCACACCCTCCTCGGTCGGCTCGATTCTCGGATCACCTTGAGGACCTCACGGGTCTTCTCTTCCAACAGCTCCGGGGTCCGTGCTTCCACGTTGAGGCGGAGCAGCGGCTCGGTGTTGGACGCGCGAACATTGAACCACCAGTCGTCGTACTCCACAGTGAGCCCGTCGAGCCGGTCCTCTTGGCCGTCGGCGAATGCCCGGGCCACGGCCTCAATAGCCGCCTCCTGATCCGCAACCTCCGAGTTGATCTCTCCCGAGTCGTGGTATCGCCGGTACGGGGCCAGCAGCTCTGAGAGCGGCAAACCGGCCTCGGAAAGCCGTTCCAGGACCACCAGCGCGGCGATCAGCCCCGAGTCCGCCCGGTAGTGGTCGCGGAAGTAGTAGTGACCGGAATGCTCGCCGCCGAACACCGCGCCCGTCTCCGCCATGACCTTCTTGATCAGAGAATGGCCGACCCGGGTCCGCACCGGCACCCCCCCGTGCTCCCGGATCACTTCGGGGACCACCCAGGAGCAGATCAGGTTGTGGACGATCTTTGCCCCAGGCTCCCGCTCCAGCATGGCTTCGGCGACCAGCGCGGTGACCAAGGAGCCGGACACTCCCTCCGCGCGCTCATCCACCAGGAACACGCGATCCGCATCGCCGTCGAAGGCCAGACCCACGTCGGCCCCGTGCTCCGTCACCGCCTTGCGGACGTCTTCCTGGTTCTCCGGCTGGATCGGGTCCGCCGGATGATTGGGGAACGTTCCGTCGAGCTCCAGATACAGGCCCACCAGCTTCATCGGGAGCCGCTCGAAGATGGGCGGCAGGACCAGGCCGGCCATCCCGTTCGCCGCGTCGGCCACCACGGTGAGGGGGGCCAGCCGGTCCACCTGGACGAACGACAGGACGTGCTCGACGTACTCCCCCAGCATGCTCCGCGACGTCACGGTGCCCGGGCCCTTCTTGGGCGGGCCCCGGTCTCGAGCCGCCAGGTCCCGGACCTCCATCAGCCCGGAGTCCTCTCCCACCGGTGCCGCCCCCTCGCGGCACAGCTTCATGCCGTTCCAGTTCGGAGGGTTGTGGCTGGCGGTGAACATCACACCGGGGACCTCGAGACGACCGGAGGCCAGATACAGCATGTCGGTGGTGGCCAGGCCGATGTCGACGACGTCGGTCCCCCGGGAAGTGACGCCCTCGATGAACGCCGCGGACAGGGGGGGTGACGACAGCCGGGCGTCACGCCCCAAAGTGACCCGCGCCGCTCCCGTGAACTCGGCGAACGCAGCGCCGATGCGGCGCGCAACGTCTTCGTCGAGCTGATCTGGGTAGGTGCCGCGGACGTCGTAGGCCTTGAAGATGGACGCCAGGTCGCCCACCGGAGGATTCTATCCCGCCTCTCCGGGCCCCCCTCGATCGGGGGGTCCGGTCAGCGCCGTGGGATGTCCGCGATCACCGCGGCGCGGGGGACCACTGAACCGCCCCGCTCCCACACGGTGATCTCGCACGAGACACAGGACGAGAACCGGATCTCCCCATCCCGCATGGAGATGGTGATCAGGTCGGTGTCACATCGCTCGCACCGGGCCGAGTGCCTTCCGCGCGTGCTGTTCATGTCACTCTAGTGGTCGGCTCGCAAGGGTCCGGGGCTGCATAGCCCGGGCGAGCCATTTTCGGATGGTCAAACATGACTATTCCGCCCGTCCGCCAGACGGCCGACGCCTCGGTCCGCTGACCTCGGGGAGCTCCTTGCCGATGTACCGGGACCTGAGCCGTCCCCCTTCGCGCCAGTACGCATACCAATACGGCCCGTGAGGACACTTGGTGCATCCGGTCCGGCCGCACCTGACCCGCTCCTGGCGAAAGGTGACCCGGCTTCGACGCTCCCGCTCGGGCATCTCGGCCCCGTACCGGGAGACCAGCAGGCCGCGGGTGAAGATCACCAGCCGGCGCAGGTCGTGCTCGTCGAGACCGCGAACCTGTCGAATCAGCTGCCGGTCGAGAGGCATCTTGGGTAACGAGCGTACCCAAGTTTGGCCTCCGGGCTCAACCCCCGGCCACAACCTCCTGAACGGGCTCGAGGCTGACATCCGAGGCCGGCGACCGATCGTCGACCACCCGCCATCCCCGAGGCGGTCGCAGACGGTCGGCGTGCTCGGTGCACAGATCGAGCAGGTTGGGGTCGCGCTCGGGGACCAGATCCCCCAGCCAGGCCACCCGCTCTGCATACCGAACCCCCGCCGAGACCTCCGCGGGCCGGCCGCAACCGGGCTTCACGCATTCCCGCACGGGGGAAGCATAATCACAGCCTTGTGATTCCGCAACGAAGCCCGCACGGGGGCTTCTTCAGGGGGGTGGCCTCTTTCCCGGGCCGGCCGGATGAAATAGGCGCCTTGGGTAACAGAGGTGCTACCTAAGAAACCCCAGGTTTCGGGTCTCCCCGCGGCCGAGTGGCCGCCCGAGGAAGCCCCAGGTAAAGACGAGAGAGGCCCGCCGGGGACCTCTCCACGAAAGCGTACTCCGAAGTGGCCTTCCGGGTCGCCCCTTCGTGCCTCTTCGGAGTACTACACCATCATAATCCCGCCGGAACGATGGGCGCAAGCCGATCAGCGGTTCTTGTCGGTCTTTGCTACGAAACGACGTGAACCTTGGTCCCGATGGGGACGATTTCGTAGAGCTCCTCCACGTCCTCCATCAGCATCCGGATGCACCCGTGGGAGGCATAGGTTCCGATCGAGTAGGACGCCGGGGTGCCGTGGATCCGGATGCCTGGGGCGTCGAGGTACAGAGCCCGAGTCCCCAGCGGGCTTCCCGGGCCTCCCGGAACGCTGGCGGGAAGACCCTTGCCCCACCCGTCGGGGGCCGGGTTCACCCACGTGGGGTTCTCACGCTTGTCCCAGATCTCCCACTCACCCGGCGGGGTGGGGTACGAGGGCGACCCCGCCGCCACCGGGTAGGTCTTCTTCAGTCGGAGCCCGTCATACAGGTACAGCTCGAGCTCGGACAGATTGACCACGAGGGTCTTTCCGATGTCGTCCCGCCCCACCTCCGGGGCGATCCGCTCCAGTCCGAGATCCACCGAATCGGTCTCCCCCGCCACGGCCCGGCGAATGGTTCGCAGAGACTCCTTCATGGGGAGGGCCCAGCCCACCTCCGGACGCTCCAGCACCAGCCCTCCGTCCACGACCGACACGGAGGCATCCGTGGGGTCCACGTTCACCGTTTGGGCCACGGTCTCCACGAACCGGCCGAGGTCGTCCCCGTTCTGCCGGTACCGGAGACCGAGCGTCTCGTCGACCTCGCGGTCCAGGAGCCGGTGGAAGACCCGCTCCGGCCAGGTGTAGCCATCGGACAGGGCCAGGGCCCGATCGACCATGGGGTCGACCACCGCGGTGGCTCCCAGCTCCTGCGGCGTGATGTGCCACGTCTCGTCCCCGGCGTGGACCTGGATCTCCCGATCGAGGGTGACCTCGACCGCACCGGCGACCTCGCCGATGGCCTCCTGCCGGGTGAGCTCGCCCACCTCCACCCCGGCGATCGACACCCCCGGCATGATGCGGTTCGAGGTGGCAGCGTCGTACCGGTAGGCGGCATAGGCCGCCCCCCCGCCGATCAGCACCAGGCCGAGGGCGATCGAAACCGTAACGCGCACGCTTCCGCGCGCGCGTGATCGGGGCCGCGCGTGGCGTCTAGCTCTGGACATCCAAAAGGAATGATACCCAGAGCCCTATTACCGTCAACCGGTCGGTCGGCCCACGGGTATACCCACCGACAGTGCGTAGGCCGCGGGGTCAGGGGTGATCTGGGCCGGGACCACCGACCCCTGGAGGGCCTCCACCACCGCTGCGGGAGGATCTCCGGCCGGCAGGTCGACGCGAGCCGTGGCCCCCGGAGCCACGGGGAGGGTGGTCTCCTCCCCTTGCGGCCCCCCCTGTCCCAGCAGCGTGACCCGCACCTCGGCTTCCTCGGACCCGGGGTTCTGGATCAGGAGCACCGCGGGCCCCCCTCCGGGGACCACCGGTGGAATGGTCACCCAGGAGGCCGCGGCCGCAGGGACCCCGGAGGTGGAGGCCACGTCGCTCGCGGCGGGGGCCGGTTCCTCCTGCTCCTGGTCGGCCTCCTTCTTCTTTCCCGGGCCGTCCTTCCCGGTCTTCTGATCCTTTGGGGGCTCCTTCGGCGGAGCCGGGGCAGGGCCTCCCAGCCGCCGCCCCACCACCAGGACATCCGGCCCGTCGGCCTCCACCAGGACCGAAGCATCCTGGGCCTCGATCTCGAACCCCGTCACCGCGCCTCCCCGGGCCGATTCCAGATCCAGGACCGGGAACGCACCGTCCCCTCCCTGGGCCGTGGCGTGGAAGGGAGCCTCCAGGCCGCTCGGAGAGGTCACCAGGAGCCGGTCCTGCCCCTCCGCTCCACCGGCACCCGGCAACGCCCAGCTGTGCGCGGCCTCCGGCACGGCCTGCACCGCCCGAACCCCGCTGTTGCTGGTCACCATCCCGGAGACCGCGACCCTCCCCAGCAGCGCGGTCACCTCAACGGACAGCGACTCCTCCCCCAGGGCGAAGCGGTTCAGGTTCACCGCCTTGGTCCGCCCGGGCTCCAGGACCAGCCCTCGGAGCGGTCCGGGGCGGATCTGCCGATCACCGGCATACAGGGCCAGGTCCACGACCGCGTTGGCGGCGAACGGGTTGGTGATCACCGCGCTGGCCTGCTCGCCGCGCAGCGTGGAGGCCTCGGGGACGTACCAGCGGCCCCCCGCGTTGCCTGCGCACGGTTCGGCAGCCACGCCCCCGTCCTCGCCGGCAGCGACGACCATCCCGGCAGCCACCTCGGCGCCGAAGTACTCGACCACCGTGGCCGATGCCATCACCGGTGCGGCGACCTCCAGGTACCGGCTGGTCCCCGGCTCGAGCACGGTTTGCGACGACTCCGGAGTGCTCCCTGCATGAGTGCTGACCCTCAGGGTCGCTGCGGCGTCCGACGGGTTCGCCACCACCACCCACGCCTGCCAACCTTCACCGCCGCCGTGCGGGCAGTACCAGGCCCCGGAGAGCTCCTCGACGGATGGCCCGGGAGCGATCGCCCGGGCCCCGACCTGCGCCTCGAGCTGGAGTCCTCCCACCGCCACCACCGCAGCGACCACGGCGCCCACCAACAGCCGGCCGCCGAAGCTCATCCCACCGGCTCCGTGGTCGGCGCCCGAGCGGCGACCGGCTCGTCCGCCACTGCTCGCCGCCGGACGGGTCGCTCGTCGCGGGCGGTCCGTCGCACCATCCACACGGCCACGATCCACAGCGCTGCTAATGCCAGGAGCTCCACTCGCCTGCGGAGCTGGCCCTCGAACCGGGCCTCCAGGGAGCCGGTCCCCGCTTGGGCCTCGAACCCCAGGCCCCAGCCGAACGCGGGGAACGGCGCGGCCGAGCCTTCGGGGGCCTCCAATCGCCACGCCACGGAGAACGTGTCCGCCACGCTTACCAGGGAGGCCTCGCCCCGGTCCACGTCCGCTGCCCAGGTGGCCCCGCCGTCGGGAGCCAGGGCCGCGGTGGTCGCGGGGTCCAGGACGGTGGCGGCCAGCAGGGATGGCGATCGAGCCGCGTCGAGAGCTGCCTGACCCGGAAGCAACCCGGCCGGAGGCAGCGCCCTGGCGTTCCGGTAGATCGACAGGCCACCCGCTCGCTGGATCAGGTCCAGGTCCACCTGGGCGCCCAGGCTCTCGGCGGCGCCCGGCGACAGGGCCTCATCGCCGGCAACCACGAACCGGATCCCCAGAGGTGCGAGCAGAGCACCGGCGTGGCGAACCTCATCGGCCAGCATCGCCGACAGGATCCGGTCGAGCCGCGGATAGGCCGGTCCATCGGTCGGCAGCGCCACTGCGAGGATCGACCGACCTCCTCGCCCGGTGACCGCGTACGACACCGCGGATCCTCCACCCGCGGATGAGCCCTCCGGATCACCGGCAGGAGGCGGCAACGGCGACCGGCCGGGGGGGGCCAGCCACAGCACCCGGAAGGCCACACCGGGATCCGCGGACGCCACCACCGGCCACGCGGGCGGCACACGAGACTCCCCCACGGCCCAGTCCCCACCCAGCGACCTGATCGTTTGCGCCCCCAGCCCGACCGACAGCACCGTCACCAGGGCAGCCCCCGTGAGCTGGCCGGCGCCGAATGCCGCGCGGCGGAGGCGGACTCCACTGGCCAGGGCCCGCGCGCCGAGGCCCGAGAGAACCGACAGAGAAAACGCCGCCCCGGCCAGGAAGGCGACCGGGCTGGCCACCGGTTCCGGCAGCCGGCCCGCCCCGGCCAGCCACGCCAGCATCACCGAGATCGATGCGGTGGCCAGCGAGCGTGCGGCCGTTCGGCGCACCGCCGCTTGGCCCAGCACGAAGCCCAGGATCCCCGCAACAGGAAGGAACAACGCCGGGATCCACGATCCCGGGGACGGGCCGGGCGCCAGCCTCAGAACATCGGAGAACGACGGCCGGACGGCGGCGCCCACGGACCCACCACCGCCCGCCTGGGTGAGCGCCGCGGCCAGGGGGAACACCAGGGCGGCGCCGACAGCCACCGCGGCGACCGTCATCATCGAGCCGACGGCCCTGCTGCCACCCTTGTCCGGAAGGATCACCGCAGGCCCCACAACCGCGGCCACCGCCACCCACGCAGCGGGGAAGAACGACGTCGTGAGCCCCAGGGCCATCCCCGTTCCCACCAGCCACCGAAGAGGACGGGCCGGAGGTCTCGGTTTGAAGCCGGCCAGCAGGCGGGCCACCAGCCAGGGCAGGGCCACCAACAACACCAGGGCCGAGACCCGCCCTTCGGACGCGGACCACAGGGTGACGGCCGAGAGGCCGTACGCCCCTGCCGCCACCACCGCGGCTACTCCGGAGATCCCCAGTCGGCGCACCGCGACGTGACACGAGGCTCCGGCGAGCAGCGGACCCAGCCCCACCAGGAGCCGAACCAGGAGCTGTGGGTCCCCCAGGGTGATCACGCTGCCCACCCCCAGCGCCACCAGGGCGGGGCTGGCTCCTTCCTGTCCCCCAAACCCGGTCGAGCGCCAGCCGGCTCCGAACTCTCGGAAGAAGGCGCCGGGGTCGGCGGGGAATACCGGCAGCGCGCCCCCCTCGATGTGGGGAACGAAGAGCACCCCTCGGAAGGCGATCAGCGTCACCACGACGGCGACGGACAGTCCAACGGCAACGGGATGAGCCGTGGCCAGTGACGCCACCCGCCGGCCGAGCGGGACGGCCTCCACCTCCTCGCCGGGCTCCGCCGTGCCTTCGCTGGGCCGACGAACCAGGAGCGACGAGGCCTGGAGCGCCCAGCGCGACAGCCTGGTCCCGGCAGGAGCCATGAACCGGGCGATCTCGCGGTCCGGCACCTGTCGGACTGCCTGCGCACGGGCCCGGCGAGCCGCGGTGCCGAGAAGATGGATGAAGTTCCATCCCCACGCTCCAAGCACCTGGCCGGCCCGGTCGAACCGCCGGGACACCACGTACAGCGCCAGTCGGGCGATCCCCTGGACCAGATAGATGGGAAGCACCCACGCCAGGGTCAGAACCCGGTAGTTCTTCAACAGGCTCAGGAGGGCGGCTCGCTCGGCCACGTAGCGCTCCCGGCGCGGAGGCCCGGCGGGACGCTCTCCACGCTCCCCCACCGCACCGTGCTGAACCACCGCTGCCGGCGCCACCAGGACCCGGAACCCCGACAGCCGGATCCGCCAGCAGAAGTCCAGGTCCATGCCTCCGTGACGGAGGCGTTCGTCCGGCGGACCGGCCCGCTTCCACGCATCCCCGGCCACCAACATCGCAGCCGAGGACACGAACAGCACCTCCCGGGGGGCGTCGTACTGGCCCTGGTCGATCTCGCCTTCCTCCAGGGGGGAATAGGCGTATCCGAATCGGTCGGTGGCGAACCCCACCTCCCGAAGCACCCTGGGGGACTCCCAGTCCATGACCTTGGGACCCACCGCACCGACACCGGGGATCCGGCCCGCGGCCTCCACCAGGCTCGACACGGTTCCGGGCGTGAGCACCGTGTCGTCGTGCAGCAGCAACAGGTAGTCGGCTTCGGCGGCCGCCGGGGTCTCCATGGCCCGGCGAACCGCGCCGGGGAACCCCTGGTCTTCCTCCAGACGGATCACCCGCCGGGGGCCCAGGAACGAGGCCAGGAGATCACCGGAGCCGTCTCTCGAGCCGTTGTCCACGGCGAGGACGGCAAAGCGAGGATGGGTCTGGCGAGCCAGCGAGTCCAGGACCCGCTTGAGCCAGGAGGCGCCGTCCTTCACAACGAGGACGGCGAGGACGCTCGGCGTAGAGCTCTGCATGCGGCCGGGGGCCTAGCCTATAGGCGTATCAGTTCCGGGGGGAACGCCGAGAGGGGGGCGCGACGGCCCCCCTCTCTGTGGTCCTCCGCGAGCTACTTCGACTTGCGTCTCGCGGTGGTGCGTTTTGCCGTGGACTTCCGCGCCGCGCGCTTCCTGGGCCGGCGTGCGGCCGTGGTGCGCTTGCGCGTGGTCCTCTTCCGGCCGGTCGTGCGCTTGCGCGCTGTCGACTTCTTGCGGCCGGTGGAGCGCTTCCTACCGGTCGACTTCCGCCCCGTGGTCTTTCTGCGCGCCGTGGACTTTCTGGTGGTGCGCTTCCTCGCGGCCGTCGTCTTCCGTCTGGCGGTCGACTTCTTGCGCCCGGTGCTCTTCTTACGCGCTGCCGACTTTTTCCTCCGCGCTGGTGCCATTCGTCACCTCCCTTCTGCGGTCAGGACGCCATGCGCTTCAGGCGTCGTCGTTCCCGTTCGCTCATGCCTCCCCACACGCCGTAGCGCTCGTCGCGACGCAGGGCGTAGTTGAGGCACTGGATCCGGACCGTGCACTCGGCGCAGATCCGTTTCGCCTCGCGCGACGATCCGCCTTTCTCGGGGAAGAAGACTTCCGGGTCGAACTCCCGGCACTTCGCTCTCTCCTGCCATGGGATGTAGTGGTGCATCCCCTGCCCTCCCCCGTGTCAGAAACTACACGGGTGTAATTCTGACTGGGTAGCACCATGTTTGTCCAGTCCCCATGATGAACTTTTTGCAAGGGGGTTTGAAGCATTTGTCGGCGACTTTTTCCGCGACGAACTGATTAGCGATCAGCTATTGCTACGACGCGTTCGTATGTGGTAGTGCGCTGCGCGGGCACGCGATCGATGTCGACGATCGCTTCGTCGAACTCGCGTGGTTCCATGCGGATGCCCCACTCAGCTCCGGCCATGCGCGAGATCGTTTCCTCCATCAACGTGCCACCGAAGTCGTTGGCACCGCCGCGCAAGATCACCTTGCACGCTTCGGTCCCCAGCTTCACCCACGACACCTGAACGTTGTCGATGCGACCATCGAGCAGGATGCGAGCGACGGCGTGCATCCTCCGGTTCTCGTCGAACGTGGCGCCCGGGCGAGCCTTGCCCGCCAGGTAGATCGGAGCGTTCTGGTGCACGAACGGAAGCGGGACGAACTCCGTGAACCCACCCGTATCGTCCTGGATGCGCGCCAGCCGGCGAAGGTGCGACACCCAGTGCGGCGGAGCGTCGACGTGCCCGTACATGATGGTCGATGAGGATCGGATCCCCAGGTCGTGCGCGGTGCGAACGATCTCCTCCCACGTGTCGGCAGGAAGCTTCCCCTTGGTCAGGACCCATCGCACCTCGTCGTCGAGGATCTCCGCCGCGGTTCCCGGGATCGTTCCCAGCCCCCGACGCCGGGCCTCAGCCAGGAACTCCCGGAACGAGACGCCCAGGCGGGTGGCCCCGTTCAGCACCTCCATGGGGCTGAACGCGTGGACGTGGATCTCCGGGACCCGGGCCTTCACCGAGTCCAGGAGCCGGAGGTAGAAGTCCCCGGGGAGGTCGGGGTGGATACCGCCCTGCATGCAGATCTCGGTGGCTCCGTAGGCCCGGGCCTCCTCGGCCCGGTCGGCCACCTCCTGGAGGGTGAGGGTGTAGGACTCCGGATCGACTTCCCGTTGGGCGAACGCACAGAACCGGCACCCCACGTAGCACACGTTGGTGAAGTTGATGTTCCGATTGACCACGTAGGTGATCTCGTCCCCCACCGCCTCCCGGCGGAGGTCGTCGGCCACCCGGCACAGCGCCTCCAGGTCCTCCCCCTCCGCCTGGAACAGGGCCAGGGCCGCCTGATCCGTGATGGGCCGGTGCGACGCGGCCCGCCGGAGAGCCTCGCGGACCTCCGCGGACAGGCGATGGGGGTCCACCTTGCGGCGGGCCCAGGCTCGGGTGGCCTCCACCTCGAGCCCGTCCAGGTCCCCGTACACCGTGTCGGCGTCCTGTCGAAGACCGGCCTCCGCGCCCTTGGCGAAGGTGAGCTCGATGGTGCGCGGCTTCCACTGGACGTCGGGGTCCTGCCAGGCCACCGGCTCCGGGCCCTGGCCGTCCACGGCGAGCCCGGCCTCCCCGGTGAGCGCGGCCACGGGGGCTCGCATCTTCCCGGCGATCCAGGGATCCGCTCGCGTGGCGTACTCCGGGTACACGCACAGCCGCTCCCGCAGCTCGAACCCGCGTTCGGCGGTGCGCCGGCGCAGGTCCTCCAGCCGGGGCCACGGCGCCTCGGGATTCACGTGGTCGGGAGTGACCGGTGACACGCCGCCCCAGTCGTCGATGCCCGCGTCCAGCAGCCGCGGATAGTGCGGGTCCGAGAGGTTCGGGGGCGCCTGGAGATGCATCCGCGGTCCGAGCACCACGCGCGCGGTGGCAACCGTCGCCAGAAACTTCTCGGTGTCCGGCTCCGGGCGGTCGTGCATCCGGGTGCCCGGCTTGGCCTTGAAGTTCTGCACGATGACTTCCTGCACGTGCCGGTACCGTCGGTGGAGGTCGCGTATGGCGAACAGCGACGCCACTCGCTCCGGCACCGTCTCTCCGATCCCCACCAGGATCCCGGTGGTGAACGGGATCCCCAGCCGTCCCGCGTCCTCGATCGTTCGGAGCCGGACGGCCGGAACCTTGTCGGGCGAGCCGTGGTGCGGCATCCCGCGCTCGGTGAGCCGGTCGCTCGACTGCTCCAGCATGAGCCCCATCGACGCCGAGACGTGCTTCAGGCGAGCGAGGTCCTCGTACGACATGACCCCGGGGTTGAGATGCGGCAGCAGCCCGGTCTCCTCGATCACCCGGATCGACACCGCACGGAGGTAGTCGAGCGTGGAGTGGTATCCGCGCTCTGCCAGCCATGTCCTGGCCACCTCGTAACGCGCCTCGGGCCGGTCGCCGAGTGTGAACAACGCTTCCTTGCATCCCGCCCGGCCACCGGCCTCGGCGATGGCCACCACGTCCTCCGGCGAGAGGTACGGGCGCTCGAGCTTCGCCGGCGGCTGGGCGAACGTGCAGTAGTGGCAGACGTCGCGGCACAACATCGTGAGCGGGACGAACACCTTCCGGGAATAGGTGACCCGGCGCCCGTGACCCAGGTCTCGCAACGAGCCGGCCACGTCCATCAGCGCTTCCAGGGCCGGGCCCCGGGCTTCCATCAGCGCCGCCGATTCCTGGAGCGACAGGGACTTGCCCTCGGCTGCGCGGCGGAGGGCCCGCCGTGTGGCGTGGGAAGCGGCGACGGCCATAGACACCGCAGCCTAGCACCGCGGGTAGGCTTGCGGCCGTGAAGATCGTGGCGCTGGCCGGCGGGGTGGGGGCGGGCAAGTTCCTCCGCGGCCTGGTGCGGGTGGTGGACCCCGAAGACGTGACCGTGGTGGTGAACGGCGGCGACGACCTCGTCCTCCACGGGCTCCGGATCTGCCCGGACCTGGACTCGGTGACCTACTGGCTGTCCGGGGTGGCCGATCGCCGGCGCGGCTGGGGCCGGGCCGACGAATCCTTCCGGGCGCTCGAGGAGGTTCGCCGCCTCGGCGGTCAGGCCTGGTTCGGTCTCGGCGACCTGGACCTGGCCACGCATCTGGTCCGCACCCAGTGGCTGGCGGAGGGGCGAACGCTGACCGAGGTCACCGCCCGGATCTGTGAAGCCCTCGGCGTCCGGACCCGAGTGCTCCCCATGACGGAGGACGGTGTGGAGACGTGGATCCACTGGGAGTCTGAGGAAGGGGTCGGCGTGGAGGCGCCGTTCCAGACCTACTGGGTGGCTCACGGCGCACGGGGCCGGGTCAAGCAGGTGCGCTTCGAGGGCATCGACGCCGCCCGGCCTGCTCCCGGGGTCCGGGAGGCCATCCGCCGCGCCGACGTCGTGCTGTTCTGCCCGTCCAACCCCGTGGTGAGCATCGGGCCCATCCTCGAGGTGCCGGGGATCGCCGAGACCCTCATGGAACGATCCGGTCCGGCAGGTGGGGTCTCCCCCATCGTGGGAGGCGCTCCGGTGTCCGGCATGGCGGATCGCCTGATGCCGGCGGTGGGGATGGAGGTCTCGGCGTTCGGCGCGGCCTCGGCCTACCGCGGGCTGCTCTCGAGCTTCGTGATCGACCACCGCGACGCCGCGCTGGCGCCGCGCATCGAGCGAGAGCTCGGCATGCGAGTGGCCGCCACCGACACCATCATGGCCGACGACGCCGCAGCCGAGCGAGTGGCCCGGGCCGTGGTGGACCTGGCCACCGGATGACCGTCGAGGTCGTCCCGGTCAGCGGCATCCCCGAAGTCGAGGCCGGGGCTGATCTGGCGGAGCTCATCGCGGAGGCCGCGGGGCCCGGGACGATCCGTGACGGCGACGTGGTCGCGGTCACCCAGAAGGTGGTTTCGAAGGCGGAGGAACGGGTGGTCCCCGAAGGCGAGGGCAAGGCCGCCTGGGTCTCCCGGGAGGCTCGGCGGGTGGTGGCCCGTCGCGGGGACCTGGTGATCGCGGAGACCCGACACGGCTTTGTGTGCGCCAACGCCGGCGTCGACGCCTCCAACGTCCCCGGATCGACGGTCTCTCTTCTCCCGGAGGACCCCGACGGATCGGCGGCCCGCATCCGCGATGGCCTCCGGGACCGGGCCGCGGCCGAGACGGGCGTGGTGATCACCGACACGTTCGGACGGCCGTGGCGGCGGGGCCAGGTGAACGTGGCCATCGGGTGCGCCGGACTGGCTCCGCTGGTCGATCTCAGGGGGACGAAGGACGCCCACGGCCGGCTCCTGGAAGCTACGGTCATCGCCGCGGCCGACGAGGTGGCCGCCGCGTCGGGCCTGGTGATGGGAAAGGCCGAGGAGGTGCCCGCCGCCCTGGTCCGAGGGCTCGCCCCACTCGGCCCCGAGGGTCCGGCCCGCGATCTGGTCCGTCCACCCGAGGAGGACCTGTTCCGGACCTCCCCGCTCCTGTCGATCTCCACCAGAAGAACGATCAGGGAGTTCGGTGAGGGAGCGGTACCCAGGGAAGCGGTGATGGAGGCCGTCGCCGCCGCGCTCACGGCGCCGGTGCCGCACGGCTCCCGGTCCCCTACCCGTCCCTGGCGCTGGGTGATCCTTGACCGCGGCACGGGCCGCGGGGCGTTCCTGTCCGCGATGGCGGCGGCCTGGGAGCGCGACCTCCGGGGCGATGGGCTCTCGAAGGATCGCGTGGCCCGCCGCCTCCGCCGGTCCGACGCGCTCCTGGGGGCCGCACCGGTCCTCGCTGTGCCGTTCCTCTCCCTCGAAGCCGCGGACCACTACCCCGATGAGCGTCGCCGGGAGGCGGAACGCGACATGTTCCTCCTGGCCACGGGGGCCGCCGTACAGAACTTCATGCTGGCGCTCCACGCGCAGGGGTTCGGCTCGGCGTGGGTGTCCTCCAGCCTGTTCTGCAAGGAGGAGGCCGCTGAAGCCGTCGGCATGGGCGCGGAGTGGCTGGCAATGGGCGCCGTGGCCGCCGGACCTCTGCCGTCGAACGAGCCCTCGCCACGGCCCCCGCTCGACCCCGGCGATCACCTGAGCTTCAGGTGACCCCGTATAGTGGAGTCTCCGCTCCATGGCCAAGAAGAAACGACGCAGGAAGCCAGCCAGACGGCCCGCGGGCGCGGCGGCAACCCAGACCCAGATCCAGGAGCGCCCCGCAGCCGAGCGAGCGACGTCCCAGCGCGCCCTGCGCAAGGAGGAGGCCCGGAAGGAACGGGAGCGCCGGATCCGCCAGGCCCGCCGTCAGGTGCGCTTCCGTCGGGCGGCCCGGTGGGGCATCGCCGTGGCCATCATCGGCGGCATCGGGGGGGTCATCACCTACCGGGTGGTCCAGGACGCCCGCCTCACCGAGCGAGCGGCGACGGCGGCCTCTCGACTCGGATGCACGCCGCTGGCCGAGGCTGAGCAACCCGACGCGGGAGCGGGTCATACCCCGCCCTTCGCCGAGGGTCTGAACGGAGTTCCGGCCACGAGCGGTGCTCACAGCTCGCCCCTGGAGCCCGAGCCCGCCGTCTACGACGAACCGATCCCGGAGGAGAACGCCGTCCACAACCTCGAGCACGGCTACGTGGTCATCTACTACAGGGCAGAGGGGGATGGGGCTCTCTCCGAGGAGATCCGCTCCGAGCTCGAGGATCTGGCCGAGGGGGAGACGAAGGTCCTGATGGCCCCATACGCCGGTCTGGCAAACACCTTGGACCTGGTCGCCTGGCGACAGCTACAGACGTGCGACCCACCGGCGGACGCGGATCCGGGCGACGCCGAGCTTGTGGCCAGGGCGTTCGTCAACGAGTTCCGGGGCGGGGGGCTGGCTCCGGAGGCGTCGGCGCCCTGATCTCTACGTGAGCCGCACCCGGCAGACGGGGGCGCAGGTGATCGTCCCGCCTTCGAACCGGGCCTTCGCTCCTCGCTTCACGAGCCGGTAGCGCATCGGGAGCCGCAACCGGCCGGTGTGCGCGCCGCGCTGGACATAGGCCCTCAGGATCCGCCCGCGAAGCCACACCAAGGTGTTCCGGTGGTCGTTGACATACATCCGGCCTTCCGCGAACCGCTGGACCCGGCCCCCCCGCACGGCTCGATCCGGACGAACGGCCCGGCCCGGGCGGCACCCCAGCCGGTCGTACGCCAGCCGGATGTCCCCGGTGATCGTGAGGTCCCGGTTGACGGCGAAGCGGGTGCTCTTCAACCCCAGCCCGATGCGGAGGTCCGCTCCGGCCACCACCGCGCTTCCGGCCGTACCCACCACCCGGACCGTGGACACGCGTCCCGAGACGCCGTAGACCTCCTCGGTGAACTTCCTCACGGTACCGACGTCACCGGTGTAGGGGCGCAGGCCGGAGGTCACCTCGGTGGCGTCGAGCGTCGTGGCCCAGGTGCGGTTGGGATTGTCCTGCACGTTGTCGCCGGGATCGCAGACCCCCCGCAGGTACGCCAGCGCCTGGGCCCCCGGCCACGCCGCCTCGACGTTCTCCGTGTAGCCGCCACTGGACGAGGAGTAGGCGGCGTAGATGGGATTGCCCCCGTAGGTCACCACGGTGCGGTCGGTGGACCGGACCGCCGCCACCCATCGGTTGCCTCCGGACCCGGCCTCCTTGTCCCACCCGACGTAGGTCTGGTCTCCCGTCGAGGAGAACACGTCGCATGCACACCCGGCCCGCGGCGTCCCGGCCATCGCCAGTACGCGTACGTCCGGCCGGCGATGGCCTGGACCCGCAACGCCGTGTCCGGCCACGAGGACGGGACCTCCGAGACGCCGAACAGGTACTCCTCCACCGGCACCAGCGCCACCACGTGGGCGGCGCCCTGGGCAACGATCTCGAACCACACCTCGCCGCGGCCGATCACGTGCCCCCAGTCCAGCACCCCGATCCGCCCGTTGGCGGGCCTGGCGATCAGGGGATCCGCTCTCCCACCCCACGCGGTGTCGCCCACCACCGTCCCGTCGGGGCGCACCACCCGGAAGCGCTCGTCGGCGGTGATCTCCACGGTCCGCCGGGCCCCCGCCGGAACCGACTCCACTATCTGTCCGCTCTGAAGAAGGAGGTCGAACCCTCCGGACACCGCCTCGAGGGGCACGGCCCGAGCATTCTGGAGCAGGCCCACCCGGATCATCGGGTCGGGGGGCGCTTGACGGCCCACCTTCACACCCGTGTAGAAGTGACGGAGGATCTTGGCCGCAGGCCAGCCCTGTCTGGCCAGGCCCAGAACGCCGTACTGGCTGAGCCCAAGCCCGTGGCCGTACCCCGAGCCGCGGAAGGTGAACCGAGCGGGGGCCTGAGCCGGGGCGACGCTCGCCGACGAGGCCACCACCAGCACAAGGAACAGGACGACACCTCTTCGCATATCGCCAGGTCAGGGGGGCTCCCACGCTACACCACGGAGGGACGGTTCAGCCGGCAGAAGCCGCGGCCACCTGGCCGGGCCGTACACCGAGGCCGTCGAGCGCGGCCCCCCCGGCCACCCGGGCCCCTTCAGCCAGCACGGCGTTCCTGACCCTGGCTCCGGCACCCACCCGGCTGGCCGGCCCCAGGATGCTGCCCTCCACCGTGGCGCCCTCTTCGACCACGACGTCGCGTTGGAGCACGGAGCGGTCGATGGATGCACCGGGCCCCACCCGAGTACCCTCACCCACCACCACGTGAGGCCCCAGGACGGCCTCGGGGTGCACCACGGCGCGTTCGTCCACCAAGGGACCGGCGCTCCCCCGGTACGGAGCGACCAAGCCTTCCATGGCGTCGATGTGGGCCTGGATGTACGCCTCGGGGGTCCCCAGGTCACGCCAGTACGCGTGAGAGACGAGCGCGTACACCGGCTCGCCCCCCTCGATGAGCGACGGGAACGTCTGTCGCTCGATGGACACCTCCTCCCGTGCGGGAACCTTCTCCAGGGCCCGAGGCTCGAGCACGTACGTTCCCGCGTTGATGGTGCCGGGCACCAGTTGGGAGGGCTTCTCCCGGAACGCCAGGACCCGGCCGTCCGGCTCCGTCTCCACCAGGCCGTACGGCCGAGCGTCGTCGACCGGGGTGAGGGCGATCGTGGCGATGGCGCCACGGTCCCGATGGAAGGCCACCAGGGCTTCGAGGTCCAGATCCGTGAGCACATCGCCGTTCAGGACCAGGAAGGTGTCGTCGAGGTGGTCTCGGGCCCCCACGATCGCTCCGCTGGTCCCCAGTGGCTGGGGCTCGGTGATCCAGGTCACCGACGGAGGCCCACGGCGCTCATGGAGATAGGAATGAAACTCCTCTTCCAGGTACGACGACGACAGGATCACCTCTTCCACGCCGTGGCCGCCCAGGTGGTCCAGGACGTGATCGATGAACGGCCGGTTCATGAAGTGGACCAGGGGCTTGGGGATGGTCTCGGTGAGCGGCCGGAGCCGGGTCCCCTCGCCGCCCACCAGCACGACGGCCTTCACCTGCGCCTCCGAGCCACCAGGACCATCAGCACGGCCCGCTTCCACAGCGCCAGGCGGACGAGGGGCTTGAGGAGGGCCCGGGGCCCGTGGGCCAGGTGCTTGGAGAAGTAGCGGTAGATGCTCCGGGAGTGCTCGAAGGCCATCCGGCCGGTCTGCCCCTTGGTGGACACGCCGATCTGATGGATCACCTCGAGCTCCGGGGAGAACAGAACCTGCCACCGGGCGGCCCGCAATCGGGTGCACAGGTCCACGTCCTCGACGTACATGAAGAACCCCTCGTCGAACCCTCCCGCCTCTTCGAAGGCCGACCGCCGAAGGAGCATCGCGGAGCCCGAGACCCATTCGACCTCCCGCTCGGAGGACCGGTCCCACCCCGCCATGGTGTACGACCGGGTGTAGCGGTTCCCCGGCATCAGGGGGCCGAGGAACGCGTGTCCCAGGCCCTCGCCGAGCCGCGGCACCCTGCGGGCCGACGGCTGGATGGACCCATCCGGGTTCCGGACCAGCGCCCCGACGACCCCGGCCCGGGGGCGATCCATGGCCGTCTTGACCAGGGCCGCAAGGGTGCCCCCCACCACCTGGGCGTCGGGGTTGAGCAACAGCACGAAGGGGGCGGCGGTTTCCGCCATCCCCTGGTTGGCGGCCGCGGCGAACCCGCGGTTATGGTGGTTGCGGATGACCCGGACGTCCGGGTACCGGGGGTCCATCGCCCGCTCCACGCTCCCGTCCTTCGAGGCGTTGTCCACCACCAGGACGTCGAGGGCCACGTCCCCCGCCGCGGTGTGTACGGACTCCATGCACCGCCGGAGGTACGGGCCCGCGTTGTGGTTCACCACCACCACGGCGAGATCGGGATCCACCATCGGGACGAGCCTACGTGTGTTGCGTCCTGGAGATCAGGACGATGCCGGTGACGATGAACAACACCCCCGCCCACCGCAGCCCCGGAACCTGGACGTGCAGGAACAACCGGTCGAACAGCAGGATGATCACGTAGGTCAACGCGGCGAAGGGATACGCGAAAGACAGGGAGGCCCGCGAGAGCACCACGATCCACACCGCGGCCGAGATCGCGAACAGGGCCAGCCCCGCCCAGATGAACGGCTCCCTGGCCACTCGGAGAACGGAGGTCACCGGCTGGCTGAAGACGATGCCGGAGTGACCGTGACTGGTGACCCGATCGACGCCGTACTTCAGCGTCAGCTGAGCCAGCGCCGCCAGGAGGACCGACAGCAAGATGAACAGGATCAGCAACGGCTTCCTCCTCTTCTTCTCCCCCGGCTCGAGCGGAGGCTCGTAGTCGATGTCCAGGGCCCGCTCGTGGTGATGCGGGTCCTTGGTTCGCTTGAACAGCTTCATCGTGCCGCCCTGGCATCGTGGCGGCGAGCGGCGATCTCCGCCAGGGCGGCGGCCAGCTCGTCGTCGCCGTGGACGACCACGTCTCGCTCGGACGCCTGCTCACCAAGACCTCCCACCGCCGTCACCACGGCCGGAGTCCCCAACCGCTGGGCCCGGGCCAGCGCGCCGGATGACCAGGAGCGGCGGTAGGGCAGCACCACCGCGTCGGCCGCGGCCAGCCAGGCGTCGAACTCGTCGTCGCCCACGTACCGCTCCACCATGTCGACGTTCGGCACCCGGCCCGCCAGCTCTCGGAGGCCCTCGGCGTAGGCCAGGTTCCTCCGCGAGGGATCCTTCACCGAGCCGATGATCACCAGCCGGCCGGTCCCCGCCAGGGCAACCGCCTCCACCGCACGGTCGAGCCCCTTGTCGGGGTGGATGAACCCCGGAGCCACGAACAGGACCTCGTCTGCTTGCACACCCAGCCGGTCCCGGGCCGTCTCCCGGGTCCAGGCACCGTGCAGCCTGATCCCGTCGCCATGGGGGATCAGCCGGGACCGCACCTCGATGCCGTAGGCCCGCTCGAGCTCCCGGCGCTCCCGCTCGGTGTGGAACAGGAGCACCGGAGCGGCTCGGAACGCCGCGCCCAGCAGGACGTAATCCGGCCGCCACCGTTTCGGGGTATCCGCCTCGTGCACCACGATCTCGGTCTGGGGGCGCCGCCGGCACAGCTCCAGCAGGGCCATCGACGTGGCCACCTTCGAGACCGGGGCCCGGGGCCGGTAGTACAGGGCCGGCTGGAAGTGGACCACGATGCGATCCGCGCCGCGCCCCACCCGGGACGCCAGCCTGAACGGACGGCCCCCGGAGAACGGGACCCGGAGGTCGCCGTCGCCGTCGGGCGGTGAGATCACCGTGACCTCGTGCCCCTCCTCCCGTAGCCGGGCGACCTGCGCGGCGGCGTACGCCCCGATCCCACAGTGCCGAGGAGGAAACGAGGAGACCACCACGATCCGCATGTCAGAGTCGCTCCACCCGGACCTCCACGGGGATGGCCAGGCCGCCCTTGACGTACCGAACGATGTCGAAGGGGTACCGCTGGCTGTGCCAGTCGTAGGTCACGGTCTCCTCCCGGTCCCGGACCCCCACCGTGGCGAAGTACTGCCCCTCCATCAGCGGGATGGCCCGGAGCTCGAACGTCACCCGGACCTTGCCGTCCACCCGGCCGAGATCCACGTCGAGCCGGTCGGTGTCGGTGGTGTACACCCACTCGTCCCGGGCGTTGTGAACGCCGAACACCACGACGGGAGCGTCCACGGGCCGGTTGGCCCGGAGCTCCACCTGCACCGCCAGCGACTCGCCCGGCGCCACCATAGCGCTGGGCCGCCCCTTGGCGTCCAGCAGCTCCACGCCGGTGATCTCCACCTCCTTGGTGGCCCCCTCGACCTCCAGCCCCTGGCCCCGCATCATCACCGCCCGGAACTCCTTGATCACCCCGTCCACATCCCCGGATTTGCGCACCCGTCCCCCGTCCAGGAGCACGGCCCGGTCGCAGATCTGGTGGACGAGCTGCATGGCGTGGGTGACGAACACGATCGTCCGGCCCTGGCGCTGGAGCTCGCCCACCCGGTCCAGGCACTTCCGCTGGAAGGCCTCGTCCCCCACCGCCAGGACCTCGTCGATGAGCAGGATGCCCGGGTCGACGTGCACCGCCACCGCGAACCCCAGACGCACGAACATCCCCGAGGAGTAGTGCTTGACCTGGTTGTCGATGAAGTCCTCGAGCTCGGCGAACGCCACGATGGCGTCGAAGTGGCGGTCTGTCTCCCGCTTCGACAGCCCCAGGATCGAGGCGTTGAGGTACACGTTCTCTCGCCCGGTGAGCTCGGGATGGAACCCCGCACCGAGCTCGAGCAGCGCGGCGATCCGTCCCCGGGTCACCACCTGCCCCTCCGTGGGACGGAGGATCCCGCCGACGATCTTCAGCAGCGTGGTCTTCCCGGACCCGTTGGCGCCCACCAGCCCCCAGGTCTGACCCGGGGGGACCTCGAGGCCGACGTCCCGAAGGGCCCAGAAGTCCTCGGCCTTCACCCTGCGGAACCGGAGCAGTCGCTCCTTCAGCGAGGTTGGCCGTTCGTGATAAAGGCGGAACCGCTTGGAGACGTCGTTCACGGAGATGGCGGACTCCGCCACGTCAGAGCTCCTCGGCGAAGTCGCCGGCGTTGCGGAAGAACAATCGCCAGCTCAGGTACAGGATCACCAGGGACACCGCGCCGAGCGCCAATAGCCGGGCGCCGTACCACGTGACGCCCAGCCTGGGCAGCTCCCTCAGGGCCTCGCCGGACACGCCGCCGTACACCGCTCGCTGGAAGCCCAGCACGATGTTGGCCATCGGGTTCAACAGGTACAGGAACTGGCCCGTCGGTCCCAGCCGGTCGAGCACGGTGGCCGCCGGGTACACGATCGGGGTGCTCCAGAACCACGCCAGCAGGAGCAGCTCGACCAGGTAACCCATGTCCCGGTAACGGACGTTCCACGCCGCGGTGGCCATCCCGACCGCCGAGACGAACAGCAGGAGCACCACGAAGGCCAGGGGAAGCAGGACCAAGCCCTTGTGGATCAGCGGGTACCCGAACACCAGGACGAACACCACCAGGACGGCGAACTGATAGAAGAAGTTCACGGTCTGCGCCCGGATCGTCGCCAGCGGGAGGTACTCCTTGGCGAAGGCCACCTTGGAGACGAGCTGGGCGTTCCCCGTCACAGAAACGGTGGCCCCGGCCAGGCCGGTGGAGAACAGGGTCCACGGCAGCAGCCCGGAGAGCAGGTACACGGGGAACACCGGAATGCCGCTGGGCAGGAACACCGTGAACACCACGTAGAAGACCACCAGGTACAGCAGCGGGTTGAGCATGGACCACGCCGCCCCGAGCGCCGTCGACTTGTACTTGGCCTTCCGCTCCTTCTTGGCCAGGTTGGCCAGGATCTCCCGGCTCCGCCACAGCTCCCGGAGACGCGGGAGGAGCTTGAGCCGCGGAGGCTCGTTGGTGCGGACCTGGACTTCAGGCGCCGACATCGGCCAGCACCCTCCGAAGGGAGTCGTCCAGCGGTGGCATCGGAGGGACGGCGGTCCCCGGGAGCACCACGCTGGTGAGCGACGAGTTCACCGGGCGGGGCGCCGGGCGGTCGAGCTCGTCGGCCTTCTGGTCGAGCACGGCCCCCGCCAGATCCCCCAGCTCTCTCACCCGGCTGAGGACGTCGTGCCACGTTGTGGCCTCCGGGCCCGCGAGGTGCACCACTCCCCGCACATCCGTGACGGCCAGAGGAAGGAGTCGCTCCGCCAGATCGACCACATGGGTGGGGCTGCCCACCTGGTCGACGATCCCCCCGACATCCTCGCCGGCGGCCAGCCGCCGGACCGCGTTCGACATGAACTCTTTCCCCGAACCGAACACCCACGCGGTACGGACGATCAGGAGATCGGGCCCCACTGACTGGGCCGCGCGCTCCCCCGCCAGCTTCGTCCACGCGTACATGGACGCCAGCGGCCGTGGCTCGTCACGTTCGTCGTACGGCTCCCCTTTCTCACCGTCGAACACGTAGTCCGTCGACAGCGCCACCAGGAGCGCGCCGGTCCTGCGAGCGGCCGTCGCCACGTTGAACGTCCCGGCCACGTTGGTGGCCACCGCCCCGGCCGGGTCGGTCTCGCATCCGTCGACCGAGGTCATCGCGGCCAGGTGGAATACCACGTCCGGTTCCAGCGGCACGATGCGTTCCTGCACCGCCTGGTGATCGGCGACGTCGAGGTCGCGCCGGGTGAAGGCGTGCAGGTCGTGCCGGCCGGGGACCCGGGACACGAACGCGCTGCCCAGCCCGCCACCGGCGCCCGTGACGACGATCCTCACGCCGACCCCTTCCGGGGGGCCGTGACGATCGGGGTCTCGTGGGCGCCGCGGAGCCACTCCAGGTGGTCCCTGTACCACTCGACCGTGCTCGCCAGCCCCTCATCGAAGGAGATATCCGGACTCCAGCCGAGTGACGAGACCCGCTCGGCGGCCACACCGTACCGGAAGTCGTGACCCGGTCGATCCACCACGAACGTGATGAGCGACTCCGGGGCGCCCGCGAGCGCGCAGATCCTCCGAGCCAGCTCTCGGTTCTCCAGCTCGTGTCCTCCCCCGATGTTGTAGACCACGCCGGGCTCGCCGCGATCCAGCACCCGAAGAGCTGCCCGGACCCAGTCCCGGACGTGCAGGAACTCACGGCGCTGCCGGCCCTCCCCGTACACGGGGATCTGCCGGCCCTCCAGGGCGGCGATGGTGTACGTGGGGACCACTCGCTCGATCTGCCGAGGGCCGTACGCGTTCGTCCCCCGCACCACGGTCACGTTCGCGCCGTACGTGGTCACGTAGGCCTGGCAGAGGAGGTCCGCCGCGGCCTTGCTCGCTGCGTAGGGACTTCGGGGGGCCAGCGCGTGGTCCTCTTCGAACAGGCCGCCACCGGGGTCACCGGCCCCGTACACCTCGTCCGTGGAGATCATCAGCATCCTGGTCTCCGAGGAACGACAGGCCTCCAGGACCCCCTGGGTCCCGATCACGTTGGAGGCCAGGAACTCGCCGGGTTCGTCGATGCTCCGGTCGACGTGTGACTCGGCGGCGGCGTGGATCACCGCATCCGAGGTGCGAACGAGGTCGGCCGTGGTGGCGAGGTCCTGCACGTCCCCCTGCACGAAGGTGAACCGGGGGTCCGTGTCATGCTCCTCGAGGTTCGCCCGGCTCCCCCCAGTTGACAGGCGATCGAGGACGGTGACGCTCGTCCCGGGGTCCTCCAGCAGAACGTCGACGAAGTGCGAGCCGATGAACCCGGCACCGCCCGTGACCAGGACCTTCATGGCCGGCGGACCACCATCACCTGAAGATGGTGTCCCAGCTGGAGAGGATGAGGCTCAGTTCCTTGACCCACACGCCGTCGATCTCGTCTGCCATGGGAGCTCCTGGGGGGTCGATCCTGCGGTAACGCGCAGTCTACCAGGGCATTCTCGCCTGTTTTAGCGAGCTGCCCCCCGGTCAGGCTCTTCTGAGAACCTCGGCCGTGCGGCGAGCGGTCTCCTCCCACCGGAACGACTGGGCCCGGGCCAGGCCTCGCTCCCGCAACCGGGACCGGAGGTCCCCGTCCTCGACCACCCGGCGGATCCCCCCGGCGATGGACTCCTCATCTCGGGGGTCCACCAGGAGGGCCGCGTCGCCGGCGATCTCGGGAAGCGAGGAGACGTTCGAGGTCAGCACCGGCGTTCCGCAGGCCATGGCCTCGACCACCGGGAACCCGAACCCTTCGTACAGGGAGGGGAACACCAGGGCTTCGGCGCCGCCCAGCAGCCCGACCTTGTCGCGTTCGGACACGTAGCCGGTGAACTCGATCCGGGCCCGGGCCTGGGTGGGCAGGCTGCCGAGCGACCGGTCCAGAGCGGTCCGGCCCTCCGGGTTCCACGGCACCGACGATCCTGCCACCACCAGGCGGAGGTCGCCCCCGACGGTGGCGAATGCCCGCCCCAGCGCCGGAAGGTTCTTGCGGGGCTCGATGCCTCCGACGAACACGACGTACGGTCCGTCCAGCCCGAAACGCAGGCGAACACGATCCATCTCCTCGGGTGAAGGAGGGCGGTACCGCTCGTGGTCCACACCGTGGTGGATCACCGTGACCCGGCCCGGATCGACCGCGTACAGCTCGATCAGGTCCTGTTTCGTGGCCTCGGAGACCGCGATGATCTCGGCGGCCCGACCGAGGGTCCGCTCCAGCCGTCCCAGCCACCTCCGGGTGGCCTGTGGAGCCGTCTCCGGGAAGCGCCGGTAGGCCAGGTCGTGCACCGTAACCACGAGCCGGTGGCTCCGGGTGGGAGGCGGGACGAAGTTTGGCGCGAAGAGGACGTCGAATCGGAGCAGCCACTCGAGACGAGGGAGCTCTGCGCTCAGGGACAGCCGTTCGAACCAGGTAGCCGGGAACGGGGTCCACCGCTCCTCGACATTGGACCGCTGGGGAAAGAACCGCCGGCTCCAGCGCCATGGGCGAACGACCCGGCGAGCGTTGAGGTACCAGGGGATGTACGTGGTCCCGGGATCGACTTCGGGCAGCCGGCGGATCAGCTCCCGGGCGTAGAACCCCACGCCGGTCATGCCGGCGGACACGGCGGGGCGCGCGTCGATCGCTACCCGCACGGGCCGGCTAGAAGACCTCGACCTGGCTCTGGTCGCCGAGCATCACCCGGTACATCGCCGGCCGGGTCCGCCCTCTCCGGACCTCGACGTCCTTCCCGAGCAACGATCCCGCCAGGGCCCGGACGTCCGCGATCCGGCACCGCTCCATGATGATGGAGTCCTCGAGCTCGCTCCCCGTGACCGTGCAGCCGTAGTAGATCGACGCGTAGGGTCCGATCAGCGAGTCCTCCACCAGCGAGTCTTCACCCACGATCGCCGGGCCCCGGATCACCGATCGGGAGACCTTTGCACCCCGTTCCACCACCACGGGACCCTCGAGCCGGGAGTCCCCGTCCACCTCACCGTCGATCCGCGGCTCCATCACCGAGAGCATCATCCGGTTGGCCTCCAGGAGGTCCTCGAGCTTTCCGGTGTCCTTCCACCAGCCCGTGACCATCTCCGCGCGTACCGTGCGGCCGCCGTCGATCATGGCCTGGATGGAGTCGGTGATCTCCAGCTCACCGCGCCCGGACGGCTGGATGCTGTCGATGGCTTCGTGAACGGAGCGGTCGAACAGGTACACGCCGACCAGGGCCAGGTCGGAGATGTGCTCCTTCGGCTTCTCCACCAGCCGCACCACCCGGTCCCCCTCCAGCACCGCCACGCCGAACCGCTCCGGCTCCGGCACCCGGGCCAGGAAGATCTGCGCGTTCGGCGTGTGTCGCTCGAACTCCTTGACGAACGGGCCCAGCCCTTCCAGCAGCAGGTTGTCGCCCAGGTACATCACGAACTCGTCGTCGCCCAGGAAGTCCCGTGACACTTTCACCGCGTGGGCCAGCCCGAGCGGGGCCTCCTGCGGCAAGTAGGTGATCCGGAGTCCCCAGGCCGATCCATCCCCGCAGGCCGTCTCGACCTCCTCGGCCGTGCTCCCCACCACGATGCCGACGTCACGGATCCCGGCGTCACGCATGGCCTCCAGGCCGTAGACCAGGATCGGCTTGTTGGCCACCGGGATCAGCTGCTTCGCGCTGGTGTGGGTGATGGGCCGGAGCCGGGTCCCCTCGCCACCGGAAAGGATCAGGGCCTTCATCCGATGGTTCCCTCGAAGTCCTCGCCCACCACGACGGTGACCTCCGCGTTGCCCAGGATGCTGGCCGAACCTTCCTCCTGGGGCAAGTCGGGGAAGTACCCTCCCACCACCTGGGCCCGGTCCCGTTTCCCCGGCGCGTACAGGATCTCGCTCTCCGTCGTGCCCTCCGGCGCGGTCCCCTGCTCGAGGACGATGAATCCGGCCCGCCGGAGAAGCCCCCCGGCCTCCTGGGCCTCCGAGGTCAGTCCGGCGCTCAGGACCCGCACCCTGATCACCGCCGGAGAGATCGCCGTGTTCACCGGAGCGGTGCCGATGGAGCCCAGCCCAGTGCCCTCGGCCAGGGCCTCGAACAGCCGGTCGGCGTCGGGCTGCTCGGCGATCACGTACGAGATGCCGTCTTGGGTCTGGGGTGCGCCGGGCACCACCCGGAAGTCCAGGCTGGTAGCCCCGGAAGGGTCTCGCTCGGCCAGCTGGCGGAGCCTGGCGCCCAGGTAGATCAGGTCGGCGGTCGACAGCCTGGTGTCCGTGGTCACCTGCCGGGCGGCCTCCTCGATCACCTCCTGGTCGAGGAGAGACCCCAGCGACAGAATCTTGTTCATCATGGCCCGCATGAACTGCTGCTGCCGGGTGATCCGGGAGAAGTCCGGGATCAGGTCCCCTTCGATGTGGCGGGCCCGGACGAATGCCAGGGCCGTCCGTCCGTCGAACGTGTAGCAGCCGGCCCGGGGGATGGACAGCCCGGCCAGCTCGTCGAACAGGGGACGGTCCACGCACATCCGGACCCCTCCCACCACGTCGATGAGCCGCTCGAATCCGGCCAGATCGACCTCCATGTAGTTGTGGATCGGCAGCCCGGTGAACTCCTTCACGGTGCGCACCACCAGGCCCGGGCCGCCGTAGGTGTACGCGGCGTTGATCTTGTCCGTGCCGTGGCCGGGGATCTCCACCTGGAGATCCCGGGGGAAGTGCACCATCACCGCCTTCTCCCGGCGCGGATCGATGTGCATGAGGATGATGGTGTCCGAGCGCTCCCCGGACACCGTCTCCGGCGAGCCGAACGCCGCTTGCTCCTCCTCCGACAGTCCCGCCCTGGTGTCCGAGCCCAGGATCAACACGTTCCGCGGTTTGTTGGCGAAGTCGGACTCCACGCTGAGGCCCGGGACATCGCGCTGGTCTCTGCCCTCGTCGATGGTCAGGATCACGTTGACGCCTCCGACGGCCGCGGTGGACATCACGGCGGCCCCCAGGGCGGCCACGGTCAGAGCTGGCGAGCGAAACCGGGGCCACCGCTGTACGAAGGCGCTCCGCCGGGCCGACAACCTCGCCCGCCAGCGCTCCACGGTCGTAGGCTGGGGGTCGGTCATGATCGAGCTCAGGGTATAGGGGCATGAACGACATCGTGTGGCGGCCGAGTGAGGATTACGTGCAGCGGGCCAACGTGACCCGGTTCATGCGCACCCACGGCATCGAGACGTACGAGGACCTCGTGGGCCGTTCGCAGGGCGACATCGAGTGGTTCTGGGACGCCGTGGTGAAGGACCTGGGGATCGAGTTCTTCACTCCGTACCGGCGGGTCCTGGACACCTCCGCCGGGATCCCCTGGGCCAAGTGGTTCGTGGGAGGGACGATCAACTTGGCCCACGTGACCTGCGACACGTGGGCCCAGCGCACTCCCGACGCCATCGCGGTGACCTGGGAGGGCGAGACCGGTGAGGTCCGCCGGGTCTCCTACCGGGAGCTGCGCGAGATGGCCGACCGGCTGGCGGGAGCGCTCCGCTCCCTCGGCGTGCAGCCCGGTGATGCCGTGGGCATCTTCATGCCGATGGCTCCCGAGACCGTGGCCGCCACGCTGGCCTGCGCCAAGCTGGGGGCGGTCTACCTCCCGATCTTCTCCGGCTACGCGGCCGACGCCGTGGCCACCCGGCTGAACGACGCCAGGGCCAGGGTCCTGCTGACCGCCGATGGCTTCCTCCGCCACGGCCAGGAGGTTCGGATGAAGGCCATCGCGGACGAGGCGGCCGATGCCTCGCCGACGGTGGAACGGGTGGTCACGTGGCCCCGGCTCGCCGGGGACGACGTCCCGTTCCGGGAGCCTCGAGACGTCCGGTGGGAAGACCTCACCGCCGACCAGCCTCCGCGTTTCGAGACCCTCCCCCTCGACAGCGAGCACCCGCTGTTCATCGCCTACACCAGCGGAACCACCGGGCGCCCCAAGGGGTCGGTCCACGTTCACGGCGGCTTCACGGTCAAGATCGCCGAAGAGGTCGCCTACCAGACCGATCTGCACCGGGACGAGACGCTGTTCTGGGTCACCGACCTCGGATGGATCATGGGGGCCTGGGAGATCGTCGGCGCCGGGGCGCTGGGAGCCACGGTGTTCCTGTACGAAGGCGCCCCCAACCACCCTGCGCCCGACCGGGTGTGGGACATTGTGGAGCGCCACCGGATCACCACGCTGGGGATCTCCCCCACGTTGATCCGGGCGCTGATCCCCGCCGGCGACCGGTGGGTGGAGGGCCATGATCTGTCGTCGCTGCGGATCCTGGGCTCCACCGGCGAGCCGTGGAATCCCGAGCCGTACCTGTGGTACCTGGAGAAGGTCGGCGGCGGACGGTGCCCGATCATCAACATCTCCGGCGGCACCGAGGTGGGAGCCTGCTTCCTGTCGCCGCTCCCGATCACCGAGCTGAAGCCGACGACCCTCCGGGGACCCGCGCTGGGCATGGCCGTGGACGTGTGGGGCCCGGACGGGCGGGCGGTCCCCGGAGGAGAGGTGGGGGAGCTGGTGTGCACCAAGCCGTGGCCGGCCATGACCCGAGGGGTGTGGGGCGACCCGGAACGCTACCTCCAGACGTACTGGTCGAGATGGCCGGACGTGTGGGTCCACGGCGACTGGGCCTCGATCGACGAGGACGGGTTCTGGTTCCTCCACGGGCGTTCCGACGACACCATGAACATCGCCGGCAAGCGGCTGGGGCCGGCGGAGGTGGAGTCGGCCCTCACCGAGCATCCGGCGGTGGCCGAGTCGGCCGCCGTCGGTCTCCCCCACGAGGTCAAGGGAGAGTCGATCTGGTGCTTCGTCATCACGGTTCCCGGATACGCCACCGACGACGCGCTGATCGCCGAGCTGAAGGCCGAGGTTGGCAAGCACCTGGGCAAGGCGTTCACCCCCGACCGGATCGTGTTCGTCGACGAGCTGCCCAAGACCCGGTCGGCAAAGATCCTCCGCCGGGCCATCCGGGCCACGGTGCTCGGGGAGGACCCCGGCGACCTGTCCAGCCTGGAGAACCCCTCCGCCATCGAGAAGATCCAGGCCGAAGTGACCTAGCCTTCGCCCTTCGCCCTCCGGGCCTCTTCGATGGCTTGCTTGCGGGTCAGCCGGGCCTCGCGGCGGAGCTTGGCCTCCCGCTGACGCCGCCGTTCCTCCTCGGTCTCGGCAACCACGGGCGGCACCGGCCGGGGAGTGCCGTGTTCGTCCAGCGCAACGAACACCAGATACGCGCTCGAGGTATGCACCCGGCGGCCGGAGGTGACGTTCTCCGACTCCACCCGGACACCGACCTCCATCGAGGAGGAGAACGCCTCGTTGACCATGGCCTTCACGGTGAGGACGTCCCCGAGGTACACGGGCTCGAGGAACGACATCTCGTCCATGGCCGCGGTGACCGCCAGCCCGCCGCAGTGCTTGGCCGCAGCCAGCCCGGCGGCGGTGTCCACCATCTTCATGACCGTGCCGCCGTGCACGTTCCCCGCCAGGTTGGCGTCGGGAATCTCCATCTGGCGAGAGAGCACCACCTCGGAGGCCGATGGCGGCTTGGGAGCGGCATGGCCGCTCATCCGCCGAAGGCCTTGAGGACCTGCCGGGCGATCACCAGCCGCTGGATCTGGTTGGTCCCCTCGTAGATCTGGGTGATCTTGGCGTCGCGCATCATCCGCTCCACCCCGTACTCCCGCATGTACCCGTACCCCCCGAGCACCTGGACGGCGTCGGTGGTCACCTTCATGGCCACGTCCCCGGCCCGGGCCTTGGCGATCGAGGCGAAGTACGTCACCCGAGGGTCCTGGACGTCGCATGCCACGGCCGCCTTGTACGTCAGCAGGCGAGCGGCCTCGACGTCCATGGCCATGTCGGCCAGCAGGAACTGGATCCCCTGGAACCCTCCGATCTTCTGGCCGAACTGCTCCCGCTGCGTGGCGTACCGGGCCGCGGCCTCGAAGGCACCCTGAGCGATCCCCAGGGCCTGGGCGGCGATGGACGGACGGGAGTAGTCCAGCGTCCGCATGGCGTACGTGAACCCCTGGCCTTCCTGGCCGATCAGCCGATCCGAGGGGACCGTGGCGTCGTCCAGGTACACCTCGCGGGTTGGCGAGCCTCGGATCCCCATCTTCTTCTCGGACTTCCCCACGGAGAAACCCTGGTCGTCGGCATGCACCACGAATGCGGAGATCGCACGCGAGCGCTCCTCCGGGTTCCCGGTGGCGAACACCGTGTACCGGTCGGAGATCCCGGCGTTGGTGATGAACCGCTTCGTGCCCGAAAGCCGGAAGCCGCCGTCCGTTCGTTCGTAGCTGGTGCGCATGGAGGCCGCATCGGATCCGGCCCCCGGCTCCGTCAGGGCGTACGACATCTGATGGTCTCCTCGGGCGATGCCTCCCAGCAGCTCCCGCTTCTGGTCCTCGGAACCCGCCAGCATCACCGGGATGGCCCCCAGCCTGGAGACCAGCGGGATCAGGGAGGCCGACGCGGAGACCCGGGCGACCTCCTCGATCAGGACGGCGAAGGCCAGGGACTGGGCCCCGGTCCCCCCGTACTCCTCGGGATAGCCCACCGCCATGAGCTCGTTCTCCACGAACGTCCGATGGACGTCGTGGGGGAACTCGTCGGCTTCGTCGATCTCCCCGGCCCGAGGAGCGACCCGCTCCTCGCAGATCGCCCGGACGGCCTTGCGGAACGTCTCCAGCTCTTCGGGAAGGGAGAAGGGCTCGCCGCTCACCGGTTACGGCGTGCGGATGATCAGGGCGTCGCCCTGTCCCCCGCCGCCGCAAAGCGCTGCACCGCCGTACTCCACACCGCGACGACGCATCTCGTACGCCGTGGTGAGCACCAACCGGGCTCCGCTCATCCCGATCGGGTGGCCCAGGGCCACGGCGCCGCCGTTGGGGTTGACGATCTCCTGGTCGACGCCGAGCATGCGGGCGGCGTTGAGGGCCACAGCGGCGAACGCTTCGTTGATCTCCACCACCCCGAGGTCGCTTGCCGAGAGCCCCACCTTCTTCAGGGCGGCCTCCATGGCCAGCGCCGGGACGGTGTGGAGGTAGGGGTACCGCTCCGCGCTCATGCCGTGGGCCACGACCTCCGCCAGTGGCTCGAGGCCCAAACCTTCGGCTCGCTCGGGGCTCATCACCACCAGCGCTGCGCCTCCGTCGGAGATCTGTGACGCGTTGCCGGCCGTGATCGTCCCGTCCTCGAGAAACGCGGGCTTCAGCTTCCCCAGCGACTCGGCGGTGGTGTCGGCCCGGATGCCTTCGTCGCGGTCCACGACCAGCGGATCGCCCTTGCGCTGAGGCACCTCCACCGGGACGACCTCCTCGGCCATCCGCCCCTCGTCCCAGGCGGCCGCGGCTCGCCGGTGGCTTCGAGCGGCCCAGGCGTCCTGCTCCTGGCGGCCGATCCCAAGCTCCGCGTTCACCTCGTCCGACGAATGACCCATGTGCTTGTCGGTGAACGTGGACCACAGGCCGTCGTAGATCATGGAGTCAACCAGCTCGGCGTTGCCCATGCGAACGCCCCACCGCGCCTGGGGCAGGAGGTACGGGGCGTTGGACATCGACTCCATGCCGCCGGCCACGGCGATCTCGATCTCGCCGGCCCGGATCAGCTGGTCGGCCAAGGCCACGGCGTTCAGGCCGGACAGGCACACCTTGTTGATGGTGATGGCCGGGACCTCCTTGGGGATCCCTGCGGCCACCGCGGCCTGACGTGCGGTGATCTGCCCCGCGCCGGCCTGGAGGACCTGGCCCATGATCACGTAGTCGATCTGGTCGGCGGGGATGCCCGCTCGGGCCAGGGCTTCCCGAATCGCGGCGGCCCCCAGGTCTACGGCTGCCAGATCCTTGTACCCTCCGCCGAACTTCCCGATCGGGGTCCGGGCGCCGGCGACGATCACGGAATGGGACACGAGAAAGCTCCTTTCGACGTCTCCCAGCAATCCTATCCGGTCCCGGACCGGGTGGGGCTCGACTGACCAGCGGTCACCGGGCGCCGATCCGGGCTATGCTCCGAGGGTGATCGTCGACGAACCCCTCCGTGGACGATTCGCCTACCTCGAGCATCCCGGCCTGCTGGGGCTGAGCGGCCTGGAGCAGATGCGCCGGTTCATCCGGAAGGACATCCCGTATGGCCCCATCTGGTACCTGGCGGGGACCGACTTCCTCGACGTGGGGGACGGCGTGTCCACGTGGCGCCAGCCCGTGACCCCGTGGCTGTTGAGCGCGGCAGGCATCCCCACCGGCGGGGTCCTGGCGCTCCCTGCCGACGTGGCCCTCGGCGGGGCCCTGTACTCCACGTTCCCTCCGGGGGCGTTCCTGGTGACCTCCGAGCTGTCCATCCACTTCCTTCGCCCTCCGCGGATGGAGTGCGGCGGTCTGGTGTCCCGGGCCCGGCTGATCCAGGCCGGCCGGTCGCCGGGGGTGAGTGAAGGGACGATCGAAGACGGCGGCGGCCGGTTGCTGGCGCACGCGGTGGGCCGGAACGTGATCGTCCGGCTGCCGGACGTGCCCGACCCGCTCCCCGACGAGCCGATCGCCTGGCCCCAGTACGAGGGGCCCCATCCGTTCCAGCGTCCGGCCGAGGGCGAGGTGCTCCCCCAGGAGGTCTTCGACCGGATGGACGGGCTGGAGATGATGCGGGCCTGGGAGCGAGGCGACCTTCCCCCCGAACCGCTGGCCCGACTGTTCGGCCTCGAGATCGTGTCGGTGGGCTCCGGCAAGGTCGCCTGCACCATGCCGGCCAGCCAGTGGTTCACCACCGCCGGAGGGACGACCTTCGGCGGTGTGATCGCCCTTCTGGCCGATCACGTCCTGAACGGTGCGGTGTTCACCACCGTGGAAGCGGGCAGCTCGTACGGGACGCTGGATCTGAAGGTTCACTTCCTCCGGCCGGTGGTCCCCGACGGCCGGCCGCTCGAGGCCCGGGCCACCGTGGTGCACCGTGGGAGGAGCATCGCGGTGGCCACCGCCGAGGTCCTCACCGCCGATGGGAAGACCGCCGCGCTGGCCAACAGCTCCACGATGATCTTCCCGGACCGGCCCTGGCGGCCGGCCGAACCGGCCGTCCCCATCGATGAGGCCCCGGATGTCGACGGCTGAAGCCCCGCCGATCAGCCCGGCGATCTGGGAGGAGCCTGCGCGCGGCGGGTTCCCCGACCCCGCCCTGTTCGGGCTGTCGGGGCTGGAGCAGATCCGGGCGTTCGTGGCCCGAAAGGGCCCGCCCCCGCCGATCCACCATCTGACCGGGATGATCCCCACGGCGGCGGAGCCCGGCGGGGCGACGTTCGAGATGCCCGCCACGCCCTGGCTGCTGGCGCCCATCGGATTTCTGTCCCTGGGAGTGCTGGCCATGCTGGCGGACGGAAGCCTGGGCTGCGCGATCCAGACGGAGCTCCCGCCGGCCACGCCGTACACCACGTCCGACCTCTCCCTCAGCTTCCTTCGCCCGGTCGATGCGGACGGTGGCATGCTCAGTGCCCCCGCGCGGGTGATCCACGCAGGACGGTCTCTGGGGGTCGCGGACACGCTGATCACCGACGCCCACGACCGGCCCGTGGCCCACGGGACCACTCGGTGCTTCATCCTTCCGGCCATCGACCCGGCCCCCGAGCCTCCGGCCGAGCTCGCCGTCCACGAGGTCCCGCCCGCCGACACTCCCGATCCCTATCTCCGTCCGGTGGCCGGCGAGCCCCTTCGGCAGGAGGTGTGGGACCGGATGGGTGGGCTGGAGATCATGCGAGGTCTGATCGATGGGACGCTGCCCCATCCGCCACTCAGCCACCTCACCGGCCTCCGGGCCCTCGAAGCCGAGGAGGGATCGACCACCTTCTCCCTCCCCTCTTCCCTGTGGCTGTGCAGCCCATCGAGCTTCGTCGAGGGAGGGGCCATCGCCATGCTGGCGGACAGCGCCATGGCCAGCGCGGTTCAGACCACCTGCCCGCCGCGCACCGCGTACACCCCGCTGGACCTCAAGGTGAACTTCGTGCGACCGGTCCTGCCGGACGGGCGGGACCTGATCGCGCGGGCCCGAGTCACCCACCGGGGCAGGTCGATGGCCGTCACCACGGCCGAGCTCAGCAACGCCGACGGGAAGCGGGTGGCGGTGGGAACGGGGACCGCGCTGGTCCGGGAGGGTCACCCCTGGCGGCCCGAGGAACCGGCCGCTCCGGGCGAGGATTGATCAGCCCCGGGGAAGCGGCTCCGGGAGCCTGACCACCCGCCTGCGCTCGAGGGCCTCCACGATCACCTGGCTGATCTCCTCACCGACCAGCTCGTCGCGCTCGAGGAGCGCGTCGCGGAGTGCTTCCACCACGTCACGGTTCTCGGACAGCACGTTGGCGGCCTGGGCCTTCTGCGTGGCCAGCAGCTCCTCGACCCGCTGTTTCCCCTCGGGGTCCGACAGCACCCGCCCCGCGAGGTTGCGGCTGGAAACCGGGCCCTCGGAGACCGCGTCGTAAGAGATCAGCGAGCCGCCCATCCCCAGCGACCCGACCATCGCCGCAGCCACCTCCGTGGCCGCCGACAGGTCGGCGGCCGGTCCGGTACCCGCCTCGCCCAGGAACAGCTCTTCGGCCGCCATCCCGGCCATGGAGATCGCCAGCGCCGCCTCCAGCTCCGACCGCGACTTGGTGAACCGCTCCTCGAGCTCCGCGTGCGCCAGGAGGCCAAGTGACTGGCGCCGCTTGATGATCGAAAGCACTTCCATCCGGCGAGTCTTGCCCAGGAAGTACGCCACAGCCGCGTGGCCGGCCTCGTGGGTGGCGATGGCCTGCCGCTCGTCCTCCGTGTACACCACGGGCTGGGCCAGCCCGATCTCCTCGGCGAGCTTGGCCTCGTAGACCTCCCCGATCCGCATCGCGTCGATCCCGTTCCGCAGTCCCACCAGGAGGGCCTCGTCGAAGAGGTGCTCGATCATCACCGGCGTGTAGCCCAGGGTGTCGTGGGCCAGCCGCTCCCTGGCCGTCTCTTCGTCCAGGGTGGCGTCATGGGATTTCCGGGCCAGGAAATAGTCGATCAGGTCCCGTCGGCCCTTCTTGGTGGGCAGGTCGAAGTACAGCCGCCGGTCGAACCTTCCCGGGCGAAGCAGCGCGGGGTCCAGCGAGTCGGCCCGGTTCGTCGCGGCGATCAGCAGGATGTTGTGGTACTGGGGCCTTCGGGTCCGCAGCCGGCGACCGGCCGGGAGGTACCCGTTGATCCACTCGGCCAGACGGTCCCGGACCCGCTGCGACCACCGGGACTGGTCGAATGACTGCATCTGGATCAGAAGCTCGTTGACCATGCCTCCGGTGGACGGCGACATCATGTTGGCGATCACCCTGCCGGACGGAGGGGCCGGGGCCGCCGGGGCCATCGATCCACGATCGCCGCCGATGGCGTCGATCTCCTCGATGAAGCCGATGGCTCCGCCCTCGCGCCGGGCCGCCTTCCGGAGCGAGCGGAAGAACGACCGGATCCGGGCGCCGGTCATCCCGAACCACATTGACTGGAAGGCCGGAGCGGAGACGAACAGGAACGGCACCCCAGCCTGCTTGGACATTGCCTTGGCCAGATAGGTCTTGCCGGTTCCGGGTGGCCCTTCGAACAGGATCCCCCGGCGAGGATTCCCCCCCAGCCGCTCCCGGAACGTCGAGTATCCCAGGAACACGTTGAGGGTGCGGACGATCTCGTCGACCTGAGGATCCAGACCCTTGACGTCTTCCAGGCCGACCTCGATGTGCTCGGGCCGGATCAGGACGTGCGGCGAGCGGCCGCTTCCCAGGGGGAGCAGGAACAGCATGCCCAAGAGCAGCACCAGGAGGATGGCCGGCATCCACAGGATCCAGTCGTCGGGTAGCGAGGGAAGGCCCACGGGGTTGCCGGTGGCCAGCCGGTACCACAGGTAGGCGTCGATGATCCCGAGAACGATCGCCAGCCGGAGCAACCGCCGGCGCCTGGCCCGCTCCCGGATCCGGGAGACGTCGGCCTTTCCAGCCCTGATCAGCTTGGAGCGGCCCAGCTCGGCGGCGACGGGGCTGACCTGGGGGTCGGGCTGCTCGCTGGCCGGCTGTCCTCCTTCGATAACGACCCTCCAAACGAGTCACCCGACCGCCCCTCGGGCAGCCGGGGATGCGAAGTACTCATTCGACATCATCCCGCCCGAGCCCGCCACCGCGCTCGAGCGTAGGGCCGTCTACGGTAATGTCCGTATCTTCCGATGCTCGAGGACATCGACCACGTGGGGATCGCCACCAGGGACCTGGAGGCCGCCGTGGAGCACTACCGGAGGGCCTTTGGGGTCGAGCCCGCGCACCGGGAGACCGTCCCCAACCAGGGCGTGGAGGAGGTCCTGTTCAGGGTAGGCACGTCCTACGTGCAGCTCCTCCGGGCGCTGGGCCCCGATACCCCGGTGGGGAAGTTCCTGGACAAACGAGGAGAAGGCGTCCACCACGTGGGGTACCGGGTCCCAGACCTGGCCGCCACCCTGACCCGGTTGAAGGACCTGGGCGTTCCCCTGGTGGACGAGAAGCCTCGGCCGGGCTCACGGGGTACCACGGTGGCGTTCGTCCACCCCAAGGGGTTCGGCGGCGTGCTCGTCGAGCTGGTCCAGGAGCCGGGCTAGACATCCCACGGCCGGTAGTTGTCAAGCGGCAACCTCTGAGAGGGTTGGCCAGGCCACCTCTTCGGAGTAGGGCGCCCGGTGACGGAGGCAGCCGTGGAGGATGGCGACCCAGCGGTTGGCC
>JBOGVS010000009.1:0-76404 GCA_050692555.1 Actinomycetota bacterium | reverse complement strand
TTGTAGCGCTCGAGCCACGCCGCGAGAGCTACTCCCCGCTGGTCTGAGTTCTGGTAGATCGCGGCGTACACGCACTCGGTGAGCATCGTCCGGATGAACCGCTCGGCCTTGCCGTTCGTCCTCGGTCGGTAGGGCCGGATCCGGACGTGCCGCAGCCCCAGCAGGCGGCAGGCCACGGCGTGGGCCACCGAGACGTAAGCCGGGCCGTTGTCGGTCATCACCCGCTGCACCTCTACGCCGAGCGAACGGTAGAACGAGAGGGCACGGCGCAGGAACCCCACCGCCGTCACGGCCCTCTCGTCGGAGAGCACCTCGACGTACGCCACCCTTGTGGCGTCATCGACGCAGACGTGGACGAACTCCCAACCCGCCCCCCGGTACTCCCTGGAGCGGTCCCCGTGGACCCGGTGACCAGGGCGTTTGATCCTGGCCAGCTTCTTGACATCGACGTGGAGGAGCTCGCCCGGATGCCGGCGCTCGTAGCGGTTGGGTGGCTCCTCGGGCTCGAGGCTCCGGAGGTGGCCAAGCCCCCCTCGCCGGAGCACCGCTCCCACGGTGGACAGCGGCATCGCCAAAGCCCCGGCGATCTGGGCACCGGTCATACGCAGCCGCCGCAGCCCCACGATCGCGGCGACGCGATCGTAGGGGACCTGGACCGGTGTCGTTCCCGGCCGGGAGGCCCGGTCCACGAGCCCCGCCTCCCCCTCGGCGTCGTACCGGGCCAGCCACTTGTAGCCGGTCCGCTCGGATACGCCGGCCGCTCCAGCAGCAGAGCCAGTCTCCCAGGAGGACCTGGGTGAATAACGTCCTTGGTATTTAGATCTAGATCGCGACGATGACTTCGAGCGGGACATGCGGGCCGTGCTCAACTTCCTGGAAGAGCTGGCACTGGCGATCAACTTCCACGTCATCGACGAGGGCATCATCGACCGCTTCTATCGGACGCTTGTCGTGAGGACCTATAGCATCCTGGCCCCCTGGGTACAAAAAGTGAGGCAAGAGCGTGAGGCTCCGAGAATATGGATGGAGATCGAAGCGTTATACATGTCGTGGAGCCAGAAGGGCTAGGCACTAAGGCTAGCCTTGACTCTGGCCGATGCTAGACTCGACGACGGTCTTGAGTAGGGGGTTTGTGATGGTGACCAGGACATGGAAAGGGGACGACGGGGACGCGGATCCGGGGTACTAGGTCCCTGAACTAGGTCATCCTCAAGGCGGCGGGGAACGAACCCGCCGCCTTGACTATTCGCTCTCACTAGCAAGTGGCTCAGGACTCATCGTACTGGGCTGGGTTTGTCAAAGTAACAATTCCCACGCCCGTCACATCATCCGGCGAGCGGATCCCCGATGAAACGGGCTCTAGGCTTCCGCTCGCTCGCCGGCGGGTCGTGCCGCCCCCAGGGATACGGAGATCGACCGCTCCTCCGCTCCCCGGACGACCTTGAGGGTGACCGAGCCTTCGGGCCCGGCGGCGTCCATGGCTTCGAACAGGTCGTCGGCACACTGGACGTCGTGACCGTCGGCCTCCACGATCAGGTCGCCTCGAGCGATGCCCGCCTCGCTGGCCGGCGTTCCCTCCTCCACCGCCCGGACCAGGAGGCCGTCCCGCTCGGCAAGGCCCACGGCCCGGCGCATCCGACGGGCCACGTGGGAGGGGGCGATGGCCACCCCCAGTCGAGGCCGGGTGGCCGACTCGCCCCGGCTGAGGGCGTCCACCCGGCCACGGAGGGCCTCGTCGGCGGGGATGGCCAGGTAGAAGCCCTCGCCGATCCGGTTTGTGTTGATCCCCAGCAGCCGCCCCCGGTCGTCCACGATGGGGCCGCCGGAGGAGCCCCGGGCCAGAGGAGCGGTGTGCTCCACGCTCCCGGCGATCCGGCGGCCGCGAGGTCCCCGAAACGCCCGCTGGGTTCCGGAGATGAATCCCAGGGTGACTCGCGGCCCCCGTCCCCCCGGGTTGGCCAGCGCGAACACCGGGGTCCCCACCCCAGGGTCCTCTCCCGCCCAGTCCAGCGGGGGAGCGTCGCCGGTGTCCACGGACACCACGGCCAGGTCCCCATCGGGGTCGATGCCCGCGACCTCACCGTCTGCCGTCCGTCCGTCGGCGAAGACCACCGAGACCTCGTGCCCCCTCACGTTGTGAGCGTTCGTCAGGACCTTCCCTTCGGAAATCACCGCGCCCGACCCGTGGGCCCACCTGTGTCCGATCCCCACGACCGAGGCCCCTGCACGCTCGGCCACCGTCTTGAGCGCCTCCTCCATCTCCTGCAGCGCCGCCATGGCGCACCTCCCTTCCGAGGTAGAAACCGTGGTAACTTGTAACTTGCAACTTACTATGGACTCCGAGATTCGGCAAGGCACGGGACGTGCGGGCGGGCGAGCCTCCTCGCTGGCCTCCGCCCTCGATCGGGTGGGGGACCGCTGGAGCCTGCTGATCGTGGAGGCCCTCCTGTGGGGGCCCCGGCGGTGGAGCGACCTCCTCGAGAGCGTTCCGGGGATCGCCCCGAACGTGCTGGCCGACCGGATCCGCCGTCTGGAGCGGGAGGCCTTGATTGCCTCCCGTCCGTACTCCGAACGGCCCGTCCGGCTGTCCTACGAGCTGACCGCGGCGGGCCGGGACCTTGCCGGCCCCGTTCGGCTCCTGGCCGACTGGGGAGCCCGGCGGGCAGGGGGCGGAGAGACCCGGCGCCATGAGGCCTGTGGGACCCCGATGGAGGTCCGTTGGTTCTGCCCCACGTGCGGGCGGATAGCGGAGGAAGAGGCCGGGTTCGGCGAGCCCGGCGACCTCCGATACGTGTAGGTCAGTCCAGCTCGGGGAGGTCCAGGGGGTCGGGCCTGGGAGTGCACGCCCCGCAGTACGCGGCATCCTCCACGATGAGGGCCTTGGTCACGTCCTTCGTCTTGAACAGCTCCAGGATGTAGGGGTGAGCCTGGATGTGATCCTCGCAGATGCCCCGCCCGCAGAACCGGCAGGTGGCCACGGCGGTCCGTTTGCAGTGCCAGCAGTCCATTCCGGGCCAGCCTAATGGAGTCCCGTCCGTCCGACGGCGGCCTGGGGATTGAGGGTCCCTGACCGGAAGGCTTCTCCCACCAGTCTGTCGAAGCCGTCGCGCCCCAGCCGGTAGGCCCGGACCGGGGTGAGGGTGCGGACCGTTGCCGTTCGAGGGACATCCATGAGCAGGGCGATCTCCCCGAAATAGGAGCCCGGTCCCAACGTCGTGACCCGAGCCCCATCCTGGTGCACGTCAACCTGGCCCGACCAGATCGCATAGAAAGCGTCGCCGACGTCGCCCTGCTCGATCACGGTTTCCCCGGGAGCCAGGTTCACCCACTCGCCGTTCTCCAGCAGGTCACTCAGCTGGGCCGGTTCGAGGTGCTGGAAGCATCGGAGGGACCGCAGCTCGGCGGCGGCCTCCAGGGTCGGGGCGAAGTCGGGGACCTCCGCCATGTCCGCCAGCAGCTGGTCGAAGGTGCCCTTGTCGATCTCGAACAGCTCCGCAGGCTCCACGGCCCGCACCGTGGCAGCCCGCGGCTGAGCTTCCAGCAGCCCCAGCTCGCCGAACGACTCCCCCCGTCCCAGGGTCCGGAGGATCCGCTCGCCCCCGGTGTCGGGGTCCTCCTCGATGGCCTGAAGGGTTCCCTTGCGGATCACGAAGAAGGCTTCTGCGCGATCGCCCTGCCGGACCACCGCCTGGCCCTGAGAGAACGACCGAAGCTTGACCCGGCCGGCAAGGTCGTTCAGGACCTCCACCGGGACGTCGTCGAACATCGGCAGGGCGTCGATCAGCTCAGCCGCCTCCACCCGCCACCTCTGCTCGAACCGGAACCGGACCTGTTGCCACAGAGCCCGGATCCGGCGGTACAGGGTCCTGATCAGTTCCGTGATCCCTCGGATCAGGGGACCGGCCACCAGCAGGGCCAGGACGATCAGCAGGGTTCGGCTGAGGGCCCCCCCGTTCCACATCTGCAGGATCAGCTTGCCGAAGATCTCACGCCAGAAGAAGAAGCTGGCGTACAGCGTGAACACGGCGAAGGCGATCCCGACGAAGCCGTACACGGCCAGTCCCACTTGCTGCTTGGTGAACCGTTCCCGGACTCGCAGCTTGTGCCACATGTCGGAGCGAATGAACGCCAGGGATCTCGGCCGGAGGTCGGGGACGTGGATGAGGTCGGCCAGCGCGTAGTAGCCGTCCAGCTCGAGGAGGGGAATCAGGTTCATGAACAGGATGAAGTAGTTGAGGACCGCGAACTTGTACAGGGTGGAGGAGAGCGCTGCGTCGGGGTTGGCCCATGCGGCGATGGAGGCCACCCCCGCCAGGACCAGCTCGGCGAAGGGACCGGCCAGGGCCTGGACCGCTCGCTGCCGCGGCTCGAGCATCAGGACGTCGGATGACTCGATGAACCACGCCGGGGATCCGTAATAGATCATGAATCCCGCGCTCTTGATCTTCCGCCCGTAGTGGATGACGCCCAGCGCGTGCCCGGACTCGTGGGTGAAGATAAGGAAGTAGTTCAAAGCGCCGAGGATCACGAACTCCAGGGCCAGCGAGTCGCTGGCCAGCGAGATCGAACCCGACCGGACGATGGACACGAACGCGATCATCCCGATGATCCCCACGATGATCCCGGCGACCACCACCGGGGGCTTGAAGAAGAAGCGGAGACCGTGGTCGTACATCCATCGGAAGACCCCGTCGGCCCTTTTCCACTCCACCGAGAGCGTCTTGGAGAACTCCTTGAACTTCGCCTGGAAGCGGGAGGGTTCTTGGGCGTTTCGGACCGCCTCGTACGTGTCCATGAACGGCGGGTCGAGGAACCCACCCTCCCGGAGCTGGGTGACCAGGTCGGCCACTCCGTCGAGCTCGAGGTCTCCCGATTCCCGGAACCGCTCCACCACGATCTCCTTCAGCGTCCTGGTCCCGTCCATCAGACGAACGGTCTCGAGCTCCGCGGACTCCAGCCGGTAGTGGACCAGGTCGCGAGGATTGGCGATCATTGCGTAGTCGCTTCCCCACCGAAGCTTGATCTGCTTGATCTCCACGTCGTCGGCGAGCTTCGGCTTGAACCGGCCGGGGTCGTATCTGGCCTCGACGTCATCCCACACTCCACGGAGCTGACCGTCCTCGGCCGGCTCCGTACGGGGCTCGGTAGCCAGCCGCCCCCACAGTCCGCCCAGGGCTGTGGTCAGCTGGTTCCTCCGCGGGTGCGGGCGGTTCGCTCGTCCTGGATCCGCCGGGTCACGGTCCCGTAGATGGACGGAGCGGGCTTCCGACGGCCGGTGAACCGGGAACCCAGGAATCCCCCGGCCACCAGGGCCGCGACCACCGCCAGAATCACCGTCACCGGGGAGAGCCCTCCGTCCTCTTCCGGCACGGAGGCCTGCACGCTCCGGACGGCCTCCTCGCCGAGGTTGTCCTCGGCGGTGAACCGGAACCGGGTTCCCTGGGGGAGGGCCTCCAGCACGTCTGCCCCGATCGTCACGGTGAGCTCGTCGCCCCCGGTGGTGGCCGAGACGTCCAAGGCGCTGACCCGGAAGAACCGGCCGGTGACCTCGTCTCCCGTCCCGATCACGGCCTTGGCCTCGCCCACGGCGATGGCTCCGCCGGCCGCGTCGTAGTTGATCTCCTCCAGGGTGGCCCCTCGGAGGTCGGCTTCGATGGTCACCGTCTGCACCGCGGCGAACCCCGCGGGATGGTTTGAGGTGACCCTGAAGGTGACCCGTCCGCCTCGTGTGAGCGGCCCGGTCACCGACGGCTTCACGGTGAGCTCTCTTGGCTGCTCCTGGGCCCCCGCGGGTGCTGCGATGAGCATGACCGTGGCCAGCCCCAGCAGGGCCGGCCGGACCGAGGATCGGGTGGGCGGTTCCATGCCGTCCGAATCCTGGACGACTCCGGAGACCCTGGCAAGGGTGACCGGCGTCACCGTCCTCTCTTGTCGGACATCACACCCCGAGCGTGACCCGCGTTACAGACCAAGAGACCGGCCGATCCTAGGGTCGGGTGGACGAAGGAGGGGGACGGATGTACCAGCGAGTCATGGCACAGGAGCGGATCGGGGACCGGGTTCGGGAAGCAGAGGCCTACCACCTGGCCCGGCAGACCCGTCGGAGCAGGGCAGGGCAGCGGCAGGGCACCATGACGCGGATCAAATCCGCCATCGTGTCGGTGGTCCTGTGGCCGGCCCGCCACTGAAACCCGCCGGCTCGGTCTCGTTCAGAGCAGGGGCAGGTAGCGCTCCAGCTCGTACGGGGTGACGTACGCCTTGTAGGCGTCCCACTCCTGGCGCTTGTTTCGGACCAGCTCCTCGAAGACGTGGGAGCCCAGGGTCTCCTGGAGCAGGTCCGAGCTCTCAGCGACCTGGATGGCCTCCAAGAGGTCTTCCGGCAACGCCTCGATCCCCGCCTCGTGGCGCTCGGTCTCCGTCATCTCGTAGATGTTGTTCGAGGCCTCCGGAGGGAGCTCGTACTCCCGTTCCACGCCTCGGAGCCCCGCGGCCAGCATGCACGCGAACGCCAGGTAGGGGTTGCAGGCCGGGTCGGGGGAGCGGAGCTCGATCCGGGCGGCCTGCTCCTTCCCGGGCTTGTACATCGGCACCCGGACCAGCGCCGAACGGTTGCGGCGGGCCCAGCACACGTACACGGGAGCCTCGTACCCGGGCACCAGCCGCTTGTATGAGTTCACCCACTGGTTCAGCACCAGTGTGATCTCCCGGGCGTGTCGGAGGATCCCGGCGATGTAGCCTCGGGCCACCTTCGAGAGGTGGTACTCGTCGGTGGCGTCGAAGAACGCGTTGCGGTCGCCCTCGAACAGAGACTGGTGTGTATGCATCCCGTTGCCGTTCACCCCGAACACCGGCTTGGGCATGAACGTGGCGTAGATGCCGAATTCCTGGGCCACCTCCTTCACCGTGAGGCGGTACGTCATGACGTTGTCGGCCATCGTGAGCGCGTCGGTGTACCGGAGGTCGATCTCGTGCTGGGAGGGGGCCACCTCGTGGTGGACGTACTCGACGGGGATCCCCATGGTCTCCAGGTACTCCACCGTTCGCTTGCGGTAGCCCGTGGCCACGTCGAGAGGCGTGAGGTCGAAGTACCCGCCTCGATCCAGGAACTCCGTTCCCTGGTGATCCTTGAAATAGAAGTACTCGAGCTCGGGCCCCACGTAGAACGTGAAGCCCAGGTCGGCAGCGCGCTTGAGCTGACGGCGGAGCACCAGCCGGGGGTCGCCGTCGAACGGAGTCCCGTCGGGGTTCAGGACCTCGCAGAACATCCGGGCCACGTGTTCCTCCGACCGCCAGGGGATGATCTGGAACGTCGAGGGATCCGGCCGAGCCACCATGTCCGACTCCTGGATGCGGGCGAAGCCTTCGATCGACGAACCGTCGAAGCCCATCCCCTCGAGGAACGCGGTCTCCAGCTCCTGTGGGGTGATGGCGAAAGACTTCAGGAAGCCAAGGACGTCCGTGAACCACAGCCGGATGAACCGGACCCCGCGCTCCTCCACGGTGCGGAGCACGAACTCGGCTTCATTGCTGAGGGCCACGCGGGTCAGCCTAGCGGGTGCCGTGAGGAAGTCGGTTACGCGAGCGTTAAATCTCGGCGCGATCAGGGGCGCCGGATCCGGCGCCCCTGATCCGCTTCCCTCAGGGCTGCATGAAGAAGGCGCCGGCCGGGTTCATGGCCGCCCAGGCCGAGCCAGTCGCGGCTCCACCACCACCGCCTGCTTCGCCCGCCGAGTTCTTGAACGTCCCCACCAGATCGACGAGCGTGGGGCCTCCGCCCCAATTGTGGACGATGACCCGGTAGTGGCCCGGGTCCAGGCGGCCGGCGCTCAGTACCTCCTTGTCCAGATCGCCGCTGGTCCCCGCGGTGATGCTCTCGCTCCACGTGCCGTCCGCGTTCTGCTCCTGGAGGAACAGGTCGATGTCGGCGGGCGGGGTCGGCGTGGCCAGGGCGTCGAAGTTCGCGTTGTCGTAGTCCGGCAGTACGTCGAACTCCACCGACGCTGCGGTGACCGGCTCGACCTGTTCCCCCGCGCCCGGGGCCGGGACGATCACCGACTCCTCGAAGCCGGGCTGGGCGTCGGGCCGGGTCACCGGCGGGGGCACGTAGGGGTGCTCGTGAAGCGGAACGTCCGGGTACAGGGTGGCGTTCGGCACCACGGGAAGCCGGTACTCGGTCGTGTCCGGGCCGGTGTACACGGTGATGTTCTGGTCCGACCCGAACGTGGCGTGGTGAGGCGTCCCGGTGCTGATCTCCAGGGCCAGTCGCTGGCCCGCGGGGATCCAGTGGGCCATCGTGAAGCACTGCATCGGCAGATCCATCTCCTCGCCGGGGATCACCGGGGCCACCTGCTGGACGCCGAACCGGAGCTGCGGCTGGATGGCGCAGACGTTCATCGGCTCTCGCTCGATGATTTCGTTGCCCTCCTCGTCCAAGCCGGTCACCCGCTCCCGGAACAACGTGGCGGTGAGGTGGATGATCTCGCCGGTGGTGACCGAAGCGTTGAGCTGGAGCTGGGGCACCCCGAGGAACAGGGTGTTCCCGGTGACCGGCTCGGACCGGAACGTCAACCGTCCTTGTCCAACGTGCGCCAGTACGGCGTCTGCGGTGGTCCCGAACGAGTCGCTGCCGTCCTCGGCGGGGGCCTCGAAAGCCAGGGAGCTGTCGGCGGCATCGGGGAACAGGCTGGCGATGACCTGGGGCTTCGGCCAGCCCTTGGCGGTGTACACCAGGCCGCCCTGCTCGGTGGGATGCATGACCTCGGTGACGTTCACCGGGGTTTCGCCGTTGAGGAAGACCTCCACCGGCGGACCGGTTTCCACGTTCCGGCGCATCAGGTGCTTGTCGAACCACGCGTGCAGGGCGTACTGGAACTGGTCGAAGCGGCAGGTCGGGTGGAGGGTCCGCCGGCCTTGTTCGTTCCCACACCGGCCGTTGGTCGAGCCGTGGTCCCACTGGCCGAGCCACACCTTGTCGCCGGACCGCATGAACCGTTCGGTGAAGAACCACTCGGCCGCGGGGATCCGCGCGGCGTTGTCGTTCACCCCGTGGATCATGAACACCGGGATCTCCGCTTCCGCCGCGCCCTCGCTCCAGTCACGTTGGGCGTGCCACAGCTGGTATTGCCCGGTGACCTGGCCCGAGCCGGCAGTAAGCGACGAGTTCTGCCAGCCGCATCCGAACTGGGGGTTGGGAGCGTTCTCGAAGTTGTCGCCCGTCGGCCCGCTCGACAGCGGAGGCGCCGGCGCGCCGGGCGGGAAGTCGCGCTGCATGGCCAGGGCCTCATAGGCGTACATGGGACCCACCCACTGAAGGAGGTAGGGGACGCCGGTCTGGAACTGGTGGTCGTACATGGACGCCAGGCCGGCGCTGGGGACGATGGTCACCAGGCCGTCGGGGACCTGCGCTGCGGCAACGCTGGGCGTGGATCCAACGTACGAGTGCCCGGTCATCCCCACCCGGCCGTTCGACCACGGCTGCGCGGCCAGCCACTCGATCACCTGCTCGAGGTCCGTGGCGTCCTTCTGGCCCAGGTGGTCCAGACATCCCGTGGAGCGGCCGGTTCCCCGGAGGTCGAACATGGCCACCGCGTAGCCGCGGGGGGCGAAGTATCCGGTCAGCCCGATCTTGTTGCCGTCGGCGTCCTCCGGGTCGGGGAAGATCCGGGTCCCGTCCCGGTCGGCCAGGGTCCCGTGGTAGGGGCTGGCCTCGAGGATCACCGGCCGCGGGACTTCTCCATAGGCAGCCGGGTCGGGCCGCACGACCTCGATGTAAAGCTCCTCGCCGTCGAGCGCCTCGAGGGCGTAGGTCTCCCGAACGGTCTGAGGGAACGTGGCCTTCGATAGGTTCTTCGCCTTGATGTAGTTCCGGGGCGGGGGGGCCTTCTTCGCAGCGGTTGCCGATTGACTGCCGGTCGCCACCAAGAGCCCGGCCAGCACGAACATCGGCAGGGTGCGTCGGAGCAACGTCCTCATCCTGGTCCTCCTCTATGAGAACTGGGGGTTCGAGAGATAGGTTCGACGCCGGGGCTCCGTGTTCCTTCTCCGGAACGGAACCGGCGGGGCGCTACGATGGCCGCATGGACGGTCCCGCCCGACGGGTGCTGGCCGAGGCCGAGGAGCTCGGCGTCCGGTTCGTCCGGCTGTGGTTCCCCGATGTCCTGGGATTCCTGAAGTCCTTCGCCATCCCGTCCGGAGAGCTGGAGAAGGCCCTGGGCGAGGGGATCGGGTTCGACGGGTCGGCGATCGAGGGATTCGCCAGGACCGAGGAGGCCGACATGCTTGCCCGCCCCGACCCGGCGACCTTCCGGATCCTGCCGTGGCCCGACGACGAGCCCGTGGCTCGCCTCCTGTGCGACGTCACCTATCCCGACGGGGCCCCATTCGAGGGGGACCCGAGGCATGTCCTCCGACGCACGTTGCGCCGAGCCGAGGAGATGGGCTACCGGGTGACCGCGGCGCCGGAGATCGAGTACTTCGTGTCGTCGTCCTCCGAGCGGTTCCACCCGCTCGATCACGGCAGCTACTTCGACCTCACCACCGCCGAGGTGGCCGACGGCCTGCGGAAGCGTACGGTCTCCGCCCTGGATCGGCTGGGGATCGGGGTGCAGATGCTGCACCACGAAGACGCCCCCAGCCAGCACGAGATCGACCTCACGGCCGGGGAGGCCTTGGAGACCGCCGACGCGATCATGGCCGTCCGCCTGGTGGTCAAGGAGGCGGCTCAGGAGCTCGGGCTTCACGCCACGTTCATGCCTAAGCCGGCCCCCGGCATCCAGGGGTCGGGCATGCACACGCACCTGGCTCTCCTGGAAGGGGACCGGAACGCGTTCCACGATCCCACCGCCGAGACCGGCCTGTCCAAGGTAGGACGCTCGTTCGTGGCCGGGATCCTGGAGCACGCGCCGTCGATCACCGCGGTCACCAACCAGTGGGTGAACTCGTACAAGCGTCTGGTCCCGGGGTACGAGGCACCGGTGAACGTGTGCTGGGCCCGGCGGAACCGGTCGGCTCTGCTCCGGGTGCCCGGCGACCGTCCCGACGACGAACGAGCCTGCCGGATCGAGTACCGGGCCCCCGACCCTTCGTGCAACCCGTACCTGGCGTTCGCCCTGATCGTGGCGGCGGGCCTGGACGGGGTGGCCCGCGACCTCGAGCCGCCGCCCGAGACCACCGACGACCTCCAGTCGATGTCGGAGGACGAGCGAAGGGCTGCGGGCATCGCCTCGCTGCCGGACAATCTGTACGACGCCGTCCGTCTCCTGGAGCGCTCGGAGCTCGCCGCCGAGACGCTGGGTGAGCACGTCTTCGAGTGGTTCATCCGGAACAAACGCGAGGAATGGGCGGCCTACCGCTCGTACGTGTCGCCCTGGGAGATCGACCGCTCCTTCCCCCTGCTGTGACCTCGCCCGAGGTGCTGGGCCGGGCCCTGGCGGCCGCCCCGGACCCCGAGCTGGCCCGGGTGGCGCTGTCCCGAGTCGGGGAGCGGTCCGAAGCCCGGGAGCTCCTCTCGCAGCCCGGCGTAATGGAGCTCGCCGCGCCCGTGCTCGGCTTCTCCACCGCAGTCACCGACTTCCTGGTGGCGCATCCGGAGGAGGCGGCGCTGTTCGCCGACGCCCGTGCCCGGAGCCGCGACGAGCTGCTGGGGGAGGCCCGGACCGACGCCGAGCGCCACGGGCCCCAGGCGGGGCTGCGGCGATTCCGCCGCCGGGCGCTGTACCGGGTCGCCGCCCGTGACCTGGGAGGGGCGCCGCTGGACGAGGTGATGGACGAGGTCACCCGGATCGCCGAGGCCTGTCTGGAGGTCGCGGCAGGGGGGGAGGGCCTGGCGGTCATCGGCCTGGGCAAGCTCGGGGGCGCCGAGCTCAACTACGCCAGCGACGTCGACGTCGTCTTCGTCCATCGCGAGGCCGGTGCAGATGCTCAGGACCGCGGCGGCCGCGCTGCCGCCCGGATGATCTCGTTGCTGTCGGAGCCCACCGCCGAGGGCGTGGCCCTTCGCGTTGACGCGGCGTTGCGGCCCGAGGGGCGTTCCGGTCCCCTGTCCCGGTCCCTGGAGGCCACGGTGGAGTACTACCGGCGCCACGCGGCCACCTGGGAACGGCAGGCGTGGATCAAGGCCCGCCCGGCGGCCGGCGACCTGGAGTTGGGCGCGGAGCTCGTCGACTCGCTGGAGCCGGTGATCTATCCCGAGCACCTAGAGGTGTCGGCCATCGAGGACGTCCGGGCCATGAAGGTGCGGATCGAGGAGTACGTCCGGGCCAGCGGCAAGGACGCGGTGGAGGTCAAGCGGGGGAGGGGAGGGATCAGGGACGTGGAGTTCGCCGTCCAGCTCCTGCAGCTGGTGCATGGACGGCGCGACCCGTCGCTCCGGGAGCCCAACACCCTGCGGGCCCTGTCGGTCCTGGCCGACCAGGGCTACGTCGCCGCGCCGGACGCCGAGGCCATGGCCGGCTCGTACCGGTTCCTGCGAGCGCTCGAGCACCGTCTCCAGCTGGCGCGCGAGCTCCAGACCCACGAGCTCCCCGCCGACGAGGCCTCACTCCTTCGGCTGGCCCGGTCGATGGGGCTCGAGGGACCGGAGCCCCTGCACGCCGACCATCTGCGGCATACGGAAGTAGTTCGCGGGCTGCACGAGCGGCTGTTCTACCGGCCGCTGTTGGAGGCGTTCGCCGGGGCTCGGGCCCCCCGGCCCGGAAGAGAGCGGGCCGCCACCGAGGAGCTGCTGGCCGGGCTGGGGTTCGCGGATCCCCGGGCCGCCTACCGGCGGTTCGAGGCCCTGGTCGACCCGGGCACCCGGCTCGGCCGGGTTCTGGCGCATGTGTTCCCCGTGGTGGCCCCGGCCCTGGCCCTGGCCGCCGACCCGGATGCCGCCGTGGTTCGGCTCCAGCGTGTGGCGGAGGGCGTGGGTTCGGACGGGGACATCGCGGACCTTCTGGCGGGAGATCCCGAGGCCGCTCGCCGCCTTGCCGTGGTGGTGGGCGCCTCGTCGTGGCTGGCGGATGCACTGGCAGCACGGCCCCGGGCGATCCGGCCGGCCATCGGAGCCGGAGAGCCTGATGGCGCCGAGGACCGGCTCCTGGCCGTGGGCGCGGCGTATGCCGCCGGCGAGCTGGCGGTGCCCGCCTCGGGACGCGCCCTGGCCGAGGTCGGGGAGCGGGTCATCGCCGAGGCCGTGGAGGAGGCCTCCCCTTCGGTGGGGTTCGCGGTGATCGGCCTGGGGAAGCTGGGTGGCCGGGAGCTGAACTTCGCCTCGGACCTCGACGTGATGTTCGTGTACGAGGGGGAAGGCGCGCCCGGCTTCGAGGAAGCCGAGCGTGCGGCGGAAGCCGTGCTGGCGGGCATCCGACGTCGCGGGTTCGAGGCGGACCCGGACCTCCGTCCCGAGGGTCGGAGCGGTCCGCTGGCCCGCTCGATGGCCGCCTACCTCGAGTACTGGGAGCGATATGGGCAGACATGGGAGTTCCAGTCCCTCCTCAAGGCCCGACCGGTGGGAGGTGACCGGACCCTGGGGCGTCGGTTCGCCCGAGCCGCGGAAGACTTCGCCTATCCCCAGGCGCTGCCGGTGGAGACGGTGGCGGAGATCCGCCGGATGCGGGTCCGGATCGAGGAAGAGCGGGTCCGCCCCCCGGACGCCCGCCGGTTCCACTTCAAGCTGGGGTACGGGGGGCTCGCCGACGTGCAGTTCGCGGTGGAGCTCTCCCTCCTGCGTCACGGCGGTGAGCATCCCGACGTCCGCCGACGGCACACCCTCGATGCGCTGGAGGCCCTCGCCAGGGAACGACTGATCGAGGACAGCGTGAGCCTGCCTCTCGGCGAGGCCTACGTGTTCCTCAACGAGATCAAGGACGCGCTGGAGATCGACCGGCGCCTCCACGCCGAAGCCCTTCCGCCGTCACCCGAGGCTCAGGTGGCTCTGGCCCGCCGGCTGGGCTACGAGGAGTTCCCTCGGGCGGCGTTCCTCGAGGACTACCGGCGGATCACCCGGCGGGCCCGACGGGCCATGGAGCGGGTGTTCTACCCGGACGACGAGGCCTGAGGGGAGCTCGCCGTTCGAACGAGATCGCGGAGATAATGGGAGCGGTGGGCGCCCGCATCACCCGTCCTGCCTCGGCGATCGCCGTGGCCTTGGCGGTGACCGTGGTTCCCGCGGTGGATGCATCCCAAGCCTGCGCCACGGGCCACCTGGGGGTCCGGTGGGGCGGCTTCCCCGCCGTCATCGGCAACCTGGGCCCGCACTTCTTCTACGTGACCGGAGAGCAGACCGGTACCACTACGGTCACCGTGGTGTCCGTGGGCGACGACTGCAGCGGCGTCCCGGTGACTGCCACGTACGGGGTTGGGGATCCTCCCGCCGGCACTCCCCGCCCCGCCTCCGGAGGCCCGGCGGGCGACTATCAGCCCAAGAGCGGGGCCACCCAGCCGCTATACAGCCCGGCCCACGGCTCGCCCACCGAGCACAGCGACACCGTCACGATCTTCGACGACTTCGCCGTCGAGCCCGTCGCCGAACAGGCTCGAGCGATCATCACACAGTCCAGCGGGTACAAGGCGGTGCCCACGGAGGTTCCCCTGTACATCCTCGACGACGACGGGGGGGTCCGGCCGTCCCTCGAGGGGAGCGGTCCCTACGACACCCACGAGGCCAGGGCCACGGTCTCGGTTCCGGTGTTCCGGGCCGGCCCCGCCGGGTCGCCGGCCTCGTTCGGCTACACGGTCGCCGGGAGCTCGGCCGCTCCCGCCACGGAGGGACAGGACTTCATCGTCACTTCCCCGCAACCCTTGACTTTCCCGGCGAACGAACGGGTGCAGCTGATCACGCTCAAGATCATCGACGACGGCCCGGGGGAGCCCACCGAGGAAGTGACGGTCACCCTCACCGATCCCTCCGCCGAGGATCCGAAGAGCGCGACCATCAGGATCGTGGACAAGGGGCAGGCCTTCGGCTCGCCGCCCGAGAGCACGCTGCACCACCCCAACCACACGAAGAAGTACAAGACGATCAGCTACCGACTCCGGGAGATCCACGTGTTCACCAAGGACCCCGACCCGGTCGGGGTGGTCGGCGCCGAGTTCGCCCTGCGTCAAACCATCAAGGGCGGGAGGTGCGCCTGGTGGGCCGGGAAGCGCTTCCGTGGAGGGAGCTGCGGCGACGAGGTCTGGTTGGCCACGTCCCTGTATCAGCAGGACTTCTTCCTGTACCGGCTGGGCGCAATACGGCCTAGCACCGGAAGGATCAAGAACTACACCGCGTTCTCCCGGGCCGTCGACGCCGACGGCAACGTGGAGAGCTCTTTCGGCGTGGGACGCAACGAGAACACCTTCGAGGTCAGGAGGAGGAAGAAGAAAGACTAGGGCACCGGGTCCGCCGACGCTGCCATCGGCAGGGCCAGGAGCATCGCCGCCGCCAGGATCACGGCGCGGGCCGCACTGCGGCCGGGCATACGAGTTATGTTCTCCTCGCGCTCAGCACTTCTTGAGGACGTCCTTCTTCGGCCCGCCGATGCACTTGTCCTTGCCCGAGCCGCCGTTCAGGACGTCCCTGCCCTTGCCACCTTTGAGCTTGTCCTTGGCCGGACCACCCTTCAGCTTGTCGTTGCCGTTCTCGCCTTCGACGAGGTCCTTGCCCTTGTCGCCGGTGACCTTGTCCTTGCCACCACCGCCGAGGGCCACGTCGCCCCCGCCCTTGGACTTAATCCTGTCCTTTCCTCCGAAGCCGCACAGCACTTCACCCTCGTTCGTCCCGCGGAGCTTGTCCTTGCCGTTGGTCCCAAGGATGTGGTGCCCCGGGAACTTCAGGCACCGGGCCAGGGCCTTGGCCGGGAGTGGAGCGGCGCTGGTCACCGTGGCCAGCTCCGGGTTGCTGGGCGCGGTGGTGATGCCGTCGGTGTACACGCCCAGCACGCGATAGGCGTACGTGCCGTTCTGCCGGCCGATGATCGGGAAGTTCTCGTTGGTGGTGTTTCCCTGCGGGACCCAGTTGGCGGAGAACAGCGAGATGTCATCGACGTACCATCCGCACGGCTGGGAGAGCGCCGGGTTCGTCGGGCCCAGTACGTAGTTGAACCGGATCAGGATCTGGTTCCCGGCAAAGCGATCCAGGCTCACCTTCCGGTTGGCGAACCCCTGCTCGAGCGTGGCCGGATCGGTGGGATCGCAGATGAACTCACCGGCCGAGCCGCCGAGCTCGTCGACCGTCTGCAAACGGTGGCTGTCGATGTCCCTGTACCAGCCGGACTTTTACCTCCGCGCGATCGACAGGTTCAAGGCCAGCGTCCGGAAGATCCTGGACTACACGGCGTTCTCCCGGGCCATCGATCACGCCGGCAACGTCGAGCAGACCTTCGACAGAGGCCGGAACGAGAACACCTTCGAGATCGAGGGCGGCCAGCAGGCCAAGAAGAAGTGCAAGGGAAAGAAAGGCAAAGGTCAGAACCGGAAGGGCAAGAAGTGCAAGAAGAAGAAGGGCAAGGGCAAGAAGCAGCCCCTCCTCGATTCAGGCGTCGTGTAACAGCTCCCGCCGACGGCCCTCAAGCGTCGTAGGACATGTAGAACTCCCAGGGGTGCGGCCGGAGCCGAACCTCATCCACCTCGTTGCGCTTGAACTCCAGCCACGTGTCGATGACGTCCTGGGTGAACACCCCGCCCTCCAGCAGGAAGCCGTGGTCGGCCTCCAGCGCGTCGAGTACCTCCTCCAATGAGCCGGGGACCTGCTTGACCTGAGCGCTCTCCTCCGGCGGGAGGTCGTAGAGGTCCTTGTCGATGGGGTCGGGGGGCTCGATCTTGTTCTTCACTCCGTCCAAGCCGGCCTGCAACATCGCCGCGAACGCCAAGTACGGGTTGCACGACGGGTCCGGCGAACGGAACTCCACCCGCTTGGCCGCCGGGGTCTTGTAGTACACCGGGATCCGAGCGCAGGCCGACCGGTTCCGCTGCGAGTACACCAGGTTGATGGGGGCCTCGTACCCCGGCACCAGCCGCCGGTACGAGTTCGTGGTCGGCGCGGCGAAGGCCAGGAGCGCGGGGGCGTGGGACAGCAGCCCGCCGATGTACCACCGGCACATGTCGGAGATCTGGGCGTAGCCCACCTCGTCCCAGAACAGGTTCTCCCCGCCGTTCCACAGGCTCTGGTGGGTGTGCATCCCCGAGCCGTTGTCCTGGAAGATCGGCTTGGGCATGAACGTCACGGTCTTGCCGGCCAGCCGGGCCGTGTTCTTGACCACGTACTTGTACTTCATGACGTTGTCGGCCTGCTTCAGCAGGGTGTCGTAGCGGATGTCGATCTCCGCTTGCCCGGCGGTGCCGACCTCGTGGTGGTGCACCTCGACGTCGATCCCCACCTCCTGGAGGTTGAGGACCATCTCGGTCCGGAGGTCCTGGTAGTGGTCCATCGGCGGCAGGGGGAAGTACCCCTCCTTGTACCGGGGCTTGTACCCCTTGTTGCCGCCCTCCTCGTCCTTCCCGGAGTTCCACACGCCCTCGACGGCGTCGATGTGGTAGTAGCCCTCGTGCTGGTTCTGGTCGAACCGGATCGAGTCGAAGATGTAGAACTCGCACTCGGGGCCCCAGTACGAGATGTCCGCGATCCCGGTCTGCTTCAGGTAGAGCTCCGCCTTCCGGGCGATGCCCCGGGGATCCCTCGAGTACATCTCCCCGGTGACCGGATCCTTGACGAAGCAGTGGACCACCAGGGTCGACCGAGCGGTGAACGGATCGAGGTACGCGGCGTCGGGATCGGGAAGCAGGAGCATGTCGGACTCCTGGATCTCCTGGAAGCCGCGGATCGAGGATCCGTCGAACCCGTACCCGTCGTCGAATCCCTCCTCGGTCAGCTCCTTGATCGGCACGGAGAAATGCTGCATGAGGCCGGGGAGGTCGCAGAACCGGAAGTCGACGATCTGGGCGTCGGCCTTCTTGGCCAGCTCCAGCACGTCTTTGGGCGTCGCCATCCAACCCTCCTTGAGCTCGGTCGGGGGAAGGCTACCGGGGCGTAGTTGCCCGATGGTTTCGCGGACGTTAATTCTGTGTTTCAGCGGGGCCGGTCGGCGGCCCGGTAGCCGACGCCCCGGACCGTCTCGATCAGGTGCTCGTGCTCCGGGCCCAGCTTGGCCCGGAGGCGGCGGACGTGGACGTCGACGGTCCGGGTGCCGCCGTAGAAGTCGTACCCCCACACCTCCTGGAGCACCTTCGCCCGGGTGAACACCCTCCCGGGGTGCTCGGCCAGGAACCGGAGGAGCTCGAACTCCTTGTAGGTGAGGTCCAGGGGGCGACCCTCGGCGGTTACCTGATAGGTCTCCACGTTGATGGCCACCGCGCCCAGGCGGACCACGGCTTCGCCGGATTCGCCGCGGCGGGCGTGGAGCAACCCCAGCCGCAGCCGGATCTCCGCCTCCGACGTCTCGGGGTAGACGAAGTCGTCGGCCACCTCATCCCATGCGAGCCGGCCGAGGTCGCTCCGAGACAGGACCACCCACACCCCGATGTTCGTGCCGGCCGCCGACAGCGCCGTGAGGAGCTCGTGGACGAGCTCGGGCTCCTCCACGGCGTCGGCCACCAACAGTTCGGGTGCGATGTCGGCCAGCCGGGCCAGAGCGTCCGCGGACGGGGACTCGACCTTGACGTCTGCGCCCAGGGAAAGGGCTGCGCGCAACACCGCATCCGGAGCACGCTCGGTGAGGAACAGGATGCGTCGCAACCCCGCCGAGGGTAGCAGAACGAGTAGGCTCGGGCTCGTGGGTGCCACGCTCACGTTGCGCTCGCGCGCCTACCGACGGCCGGCCGATCCGTTCACCGCGACGGCTGCCGACGGAGTGAGGCTTACCGGGATCCGAGTGGGCACGGCGGGGCCCTCACTGGTGTTCTGTCACGGGTTCCTGGGCTGGTACCGAAAGCCGCGCATCGTCCGGTTCGCGGAGGCCATGGCGGCCCGGTTCACCACGTTCGCCGTGGATCTCCGAGGCCACGGGACCAGCGAGGGGCTGTGCACCTACGGCGACCGCGAGGCCCTGGACGTCGATGCCGTGGTCCGGCTGGCCCGCCGGGAGCGCGACGAGCCGGTCGTGGCGCTGGGAGTGTCCATGGGCGGGGTGGCGGTGATCCGGTCGGCGGCCGCGGAGGATGCCGAGCCCGTGGACGCGGTGGTCGCGGTGTCCACGCCGGCCAGGTGGGACGGGCACCGGTCGCGTGCGGTCCGGCAGATGACCTGGGTGGGATCCTCGTCCCGGGGACGCCAGGTGGCCTGGCTCCTCGGCACGCGGGCTGCGGAGCTTCGACCGTGGCCCGAGTCGCCGGAGGAGGTGGTCGGCCGGATCGCTCCGACGCCGTTGGTCCTGGTCCACGGGCGCGACGACCATTTCTTCGATGAAGAGGAGATGTGGCGGCTGTACCGGCGGGCCGGGGAGCCGAAGCGCCTCATGCTGGCCTCCCGATTCGGTCACGCCGAGGACGGCCTGACCCCGACCTTCGCCGAACGCCTGAGCGCGCGACTGCTCGAGCTTCTCGGGTGACCTCACATCCCCCTCCCGCTGGCCGTTCAACCACCGTGGCGCTACCGCCGTTCCAGCGGTTCCTCGACGAGCACCGGGACGCCGTGTACCGGTTCCTGGTGGCCTTGGTGGGAACCCAGGAAGCGGAGGACCAGTTCCAGGAGACGTTCGTGGCGGCCCTGCGCGCCTACCCACGGCTCCGCGACGGATCGAACCTCCGCGCGTGGGTCATGCAGATCGCCTACCGAAAGGCGATGGACGCCCACCGGGGGCGACGGCGCCGACCGGAGCCGGTCGCAGAGGTCTCGGAACGGCCGGCGCCCACCGACGACGGCCACGATCCGGAGGTGTGGCGGCTCGTGGATCGGCTGCCAGCGAAGCAGCGCCAGGCGGTGGTGCTCCGGTACGTGGGAGACCTGGCGTACCGGGAGGTGGCCGGCACGATGGGTGGATCGGAGGCGGCGGCGCGACAGAACGTGCGGATGGGGTTGACCAAGCTACGGGAGGAGTGGAGTCGGTGAAGGACATCGAGCGGGCCCTGAGGGCGCCGGAGGGACACACCGAGCGGGCCGCGGAGGCGGCCCAGGCCCTGTTGGCCCGAGCCGACCGGGATGGCCTGGTGGACGTGGCCTACGGGACCGTGGACTCCCCGCTGGGCCCGATCCTGGCCGCGGTCACTCCCCGGGGCCTGGTCCGGGTGTCGTACCAGGACGAGGTGCACGTGCTTGAGGAGCTGTCCGAGGCCGTGTCGCCCAGGGTGCTGGCCTCTCCCCGGGGGACCGAGCAGGTCCGCCGGGAGCTGGAGGAGTACTTCGCCGGCCGGAGGCATCGCTTCGAGGTGGCCATCGACTGGACCCTGACGTCCGAGGGGTTCTTCCGGCGGGTCCTCCGGGCCACGGCCAGGGTCCCGTACGGATCGGTGACCGCCTACCGGGACGTCGCCGCCCGGGCCGGCAGCCCCCGCGCGTATCGCGCGGCCGGCAACGCCCTCGGGTCGAACCCCATTCCGATCGTGGTTCCGTGCCACCGGGTGGTGCACTCCGGCGGTGGGCTGGGCGGGTACACGGGGGGACTCGAGCGCAAGAAGTTCCTGCTGGGACTGGAGGGAGCACTCGCTTAAAGAGCCCCTTGGTAGGCTTCGGCCCCATGCAGCGCGACGAGCGCGGCACCGTCGTGGGGACCGTCCTTCTCCTGCTGTTCCTCCTGGCCGTTCTGGCCGCGGCCGCCGACTTCGCCATGCGGTTCATCGCCGAGGGGCGGATCGCCCGGTGCATCCGGATGGCCGTGGACCTGGACGAGGACCCCGACGTCGAGCTCCGGGGATTCCCGTTCGTGTTCCGGGTGCTGGAGGGCCGGTTCGAACGCGTCGACGTGGACGCCGCCCTGGTGGAGGTGGAGGGCCTGGCGCTGGAGGAGGTGCACCTGGACTTCAGATCGGTGCGGTTTCCGAAGTGGGACCTGGTGAGCGGTGGAACGGGTGACGTCAGCGCCGATGGCGGTACCGCGGTGGTCGAGGTCACCGACGAGGCCTTCAGCCGGTTCCTGGCCGACCAGGGCGTGGGCACCGAGGTGGTGTTCACACCGGGGTCCGTCGCCGCGGGAGGCGGGTCGGGCTCACTGGAGATCGACGGTGGCGTCCTGGCCTTCCGCCCCCAGGGCGGCGGTTCCGGGTTCGAGGTTTCGCTGCCCCAGCTCATGCCCGGCCTGACCTACCGGCGGGTCACCGTCGACTCCGGCTTCGCGGTCATCCGGGCGAGCCTGGCCGGGGTGAGGTTCCGGCTCGCCGAGTGAGCCGCGACGATATGCTCTGCGAGCCTTGACCGAGACCATCCCTCCCCACGGCGGCGAGCTCGTCGATCTCCTTCTCACCGGCGCCGAGGCCGAGTCGGCAGCCCAGGACGCCGAGCAGTACCCCAAGGTCTCCCTGGGCCCCCGCGAGGTCGCGGACCTGGAGATGCTGGTCACCGGAGCCCTGTCACCGCTGACCGGGTTCATGGGAGAGAAGGACTACCGGCCGGTCCTCGAAGAGATGCGCCTGGCCTCGGGGCCGCCCTGGACCATCCCGATCACGCTGTCCGTGGACGAGGACGGGGTGAAGCGGATCGGACGGTCGGACGCCGTGGCCCTCCAGATAGACGGCCGCCCGGTGGCGGTGCTGGAGATCGAGGACCGGTACCGGCGGGACCGGGCGATCGAGGCCGAGGCGGTTTTCCTGACCACAGACGGCGCCCACCCCGGCGTGGCGACGCTTGACCGGGCGGGGGACTGGCTTCTGGGGGGCCCTATCCGGGCGTTCCGCCTCCCGGAGCACGACACGTTCGTGGAGCGCCGGCGCACCCCTGCCCAGACCAGGGAGGCCTTCGCGGAGCGAGGGTGGGGGCGGGTGGTGGGGTTCCAGACCCGCAATCCCGTGCACCGGGCCCACGAGTACATCCAGAAGTGCGCCCTGGAGATCGTCGACGGACTCCTCCTCCACCCCCTGGTGGGGGAGACCAAGGAGGACGACGTCCCGGCGGACGTGCGGATGCGGTGCTACGAGATCCTGCTCGAGGGCTACTACCCGAAGGACCGGGTGCTCCTGTCGGTGTTCCCGGCGGCCATGCGGTACGCGGGGCCCAAGGAGGCCATCTTCCACGCGCTGGTGCGGAAGAACTACGGGTGCACGCACTTCATCGTGGGGAGAGACCACGCGGGGGTCGGCGACTTCTACGGGACCTTCGACGCCCAGCGGATCTTCGAGCGGTTCGACCCGGACGACCTGGGCATCGTGCCGTTGATGTTCGAGCACGCCTTCTGGTGCCACCGATGCGAGGGCATGGCCACCCCAAAGATCTGTCCCCACGGCGAAGAGGACCGCCTGATCCTGTCGGGGACCAAGGTCCGGGAGATGCTGAGGAACGGCGAGCGGCCGCCGCCTGAGTTCTCCCGCCCAGAGGTCGCCGACGTGCTGATCGAAGCGATGTCGACCCGCTGATCACCCGGGGGCGTTCGGGCCGGGGCCCAGGCCCAGCTGGTGGTGGGTGGCCCCCATGCACCGGTTCATGACCACCTTCAGCCCGCCCTGGGAGGCGATCCGCTCGGCCTCGTCGGAGGAGATCCCCTCCTGGAGCCACAGCACCTTCGCTCCGGTCGCCACGGCGTCGCGGGCCACGCCGGGAGTCTCCTCGGACGGCCGGAACACCTCCACCACGTCGACCGGCTCCTTGACCTCGGCGAGCTTCTCGAACACCTTTTCTCCGAGGATCTCGCCGCCCCGAGGATTGACCGGGATGATCCGGTATCCCTGCCGCTGTAGGTATCGGGGCACCGTGTGCGCGGCCTTGGTGTCGTCTCCGGAGATGCCGACCACGGCGATCGTGCCGGTCTCCTCGTAGATCTTCCGAAGCTCGTCGGGGTCCTCGATGGCCATCCTCGCTCCTCCTATCCCAGGTATCCCTCCAGCAAACCGGTCAGCTGGTTGTGGTGTTCCGTGGTCCGGAAGTCGTGAAGCACGTTTCCGTCCAGCACGTGCTCGTCGACCCGTCCCTGGCGCCGGCAGTACACGCTGGGGTGGATGTCGTTGTGGTCGTCGGTCTCCACGGAAACGGCGACGGCATCGGAGCCGTTCGTGTCCACGAAATGGGCCAGCGGCTGGATCCCGTGGTCCAGGATCCCCTGATCGCCGAAGCTGACCACCCGAGCCAGGTACGACTGCTGGTGCCACAGCTCCGGAGCCGTGGTGGCCTCGGACAGCAGGTAGGGAACCACTCGGTCCGGGGACAGCTTGGAAGGAGCGGGCGCCCATCCGAACCGGGTGCGGGCGATGTGCTCGGCCAGCACCCGGGCGTTGTACCGGAAGCCGTGCACCGAGGCCGATCCGCTGGGCCGTCCGTACTTCTTCAGGCCGATCGAGCCCTGGGTGATCGAGCCGGCAAAGAAGATCCCCGGCACCGACGTGCTCTCCCAGTAGGGGGTCTGCGCCGGAAGCCGCCCCTGGTAGAAGGTGGTCACGCCGATGTCGGGGAGGTCTCCCAGGGGGGTCCCGAATCCGGTGGCCGCGATGACCCGGTCCACGTCGAACACCAGGTCACCGGGAACCGTGGTCCCCTTGCAGAACACCCGGTAGCCCTGGCCGCTTCGCTCGACACGCTCGATCGCCGCGTCGATGGCGTAGGTGCCGCCGCCCAACGCGTGGTCCTCGTACGGCTGCAGGTAGCGGGCCCGGGCGGCAGAGGTGGAGGCGATGTTGATGGAGAGCTTCGCGGGGCGAGGCGACGCCAGGATGATCTGCCTGGCCCACGGAAGAAGGCCGTCAGCCAGCTCGAAGCCGGAGTTTCGCTTTCCGATGATGAACACCCGGCGGTCCGCGAACGTCTTGGGCGGGTCGGTGTCCACGTAGTGGGGAACCAGTTCGAGTCCGGGGATCTCCGGCTTCCACGCCGAGGTCATCCCCACCGCCACCACCAGCACGCGGCACCGATACTCGCCGTCGGAGGTGACCACGGTGAACCCGTCCCCATCCCGCCGGGTGGCCTCCCACCGGCAGCCGAGGCGAACCTGGACCCCGCCCCGGTCGGCGAAGGTCTCCAGCCCCTGCTGCATCTCGGCCCGGGAGGGGAAGTAGGAGGTCCCGTCCATGAACTGCCGGACCAGGGCCTGATGCTCCGGCTCGTTGCCCAGGAGGCTGTTCCAGTCGTACCATTGGTACTCGCGGGTTCCTCGCTCGGCGGGGGCGTACGGCTTCGTCCAGGTGATCAGTCGTTGGAAGAACGGAAAGAGGCGGAACATCCCGGCCGGTTCCTGGTCGGCCGACAGCAGGGCGTGGTCGACGCCCAGCCGCCGGAGCGAGTAGCTGACCTGGAGGCCACCGGGTCCGCTCCCCAGCACCACCACCGGGAACTCACCCGGGGGGAAGGGGCGGCCGCCTAGCTCCGCCACAGGATCGTGTTGCGCAGCCGGCGGGCCTCGGCCTGGAGCATTCGGAACATCACCTGGGGGTTCTCCACCAGGAACGACTCGACCTCCGGGCCGGGGAGGACCAGGCACCGCATCTCGCCCACGGCCACCACGTCGGCGGTGGGTGCCTCACCGAGGAGCACGGAGACTTCTCCGAAGAAGTCCCCCCTCCCCAGGCGGACTCGTTCCTGGCCGTCGATCCGGATCGCGGCCTCGCCGTCGATGATCACGTAGAAGTTCGAGCCGGCGAACCCCTGTCGGATGATCCGCTGGCCGTCCCCGAACCATTCCTCCTCGAACGTGTGGGCGGCAGCCTCGAGCCGCGGCCGGCCGAGGTCGGCGAACAGGGCCAGGCTCCCCAGGATGTCGACGACGTCGTCTCGTTCGGCCATGACCTGAGCCTACCGGCCCCCCGGGCCGGACCGCGACCCGCGGGCAGGTGCGTGCCTCCCGGAGCTACCGGACAGTAAACTTCCGGGCGTGCGCCACCCGCTGTTCACAGAGGAGCACGAGGAGCTCCGACGGGAGATCCGCCGGTTCGTGGAGTCGGAACTCACTCCCCACGCCGCCGACTGGGAACGGGAGGAGGAGTTCCCCAGCTGGGTATTCAAGCGGATGGGGGACCTCGGCCTCCTGGGTCTTCGGAAGCCGCGGGAGTACGGCGGGCAGGGCGGGGACTGGGGCCACGCCATCGTCCTGGCCGAGGAGATGGCCCGATGCGGTTCGGCCGGGGTGGGGATGGCGGTCTCGGTGCAGACCGAGATGGCCACGCCGCCGATCGAGCGGTTCGGCACCCCGGAGCAGAAGGAGCGGTACCTGGCTCCGGCCATCCGCGGCGAGAAGATCGTGTGCCTGGGGATCAGCGAGCCCAACGCCGGGTCGGACGTGGCGGCCATCGAGACCACCGCCCGCCGGGATGGGTCGGACTGGGTGATCAACGGCAGCAAGACGTTCATCACCAACGGGAAGCGGGCCCACTTCTGCGTGCTGGTGGCCCGCACCGATAGGCCCGCCGGCTATGAGGGATTTTCGCTCTTCCTGGTGGACGCGGACTCCCCCGGGTACCAGGTCGCCCGGACTCTCGACAAGGTGGGGATGCGGAGCTCCGATACCGGCGAGTTGGTCTTCGAGGACGTCCGGGTCCCCGCCGATGCCCTCCTGGGCGAAGAGGGAAAGGGATTCCCCCAGATCATGTGGGAGCTCCAGGGCGAGCGGGTGGTGGGCGCGGCCGGCTCCCTGGCCGGGGCATGGCTGGCGTTCGATCGGACCCTGGAGTACGCCAAGCAGCGCCGGGCCTTCGGCCGCCCGATCGGATCGTTCCAGGTCCAGCGACACCGCTTCGCGGAGGTGGCCACCGAGCTCACCGCGGCCCAGCAGCTCCTGTACGACGTGGCCGTGGCCTGGGAGCGCGGGGAGTACCCGGTGGCCGAGATCGCCATGGTGAAGCTTCATGCCGGTCTGGTGGTGAATCGGGTGATGAACGCGTTCCTCCAGGTTCACGGCGGCGCCGGCTACACGGCGGGATCGTGGGTCGAGCGGGCCTGGCGCGACTCGCGGCTCCTAAGGATCGGCGGGGGGACCGACGAGGTCATGCGAGAGGTGGTCGACAAGACCAGGCGGGCCCCTCGGATAGAGCCGGCAGGCAGCGATCGACGGTCGGCGCGGCTCGCCGAGTTGCCGCGCTTCGGGCTGTTCACGGATGAGCACGACGCGCTCCGAGCCGGTGTCCGGCAGTTCGTCGAGGGACGGCTCCGGCCGCACGCGGAGGAATGGGAGCGGGCGGGTGCGTTCCCGGTACGTGAGGTGTTCGCGGACGCGGGCCGGGTGGGGCTGTTCGGAGCGAAGTACGAGGAGTCCTACGGCGGGACCGGGCCCGACCTGGTGGCCGACGCGCTGATCACCGAGGAGCTGGTGGGGTGCGCGGCCGGCGGGGTGGCCGCCGCGCTGGGAGCCCACAAGGACCTCGGCTCGTACTACGTGTACCGCTTCGGCACCGAGGAACAGCGGCAGCGGTGGCTGGTGCCCTCCATCACCGGAGAGTCCATCGGGGCCCTGGCGGTGACGGAGCCCGAGGCCGGCTCTGACGTATCCGCTCTTCGGACCACGGCCGTCCGCGACGGCGACGGCTGGGTGATCACCGGGTCGAAGACGTTCATCACCAACGGGCCGATCGCCGACTACGTGGTGGTGGCGGCCCGAACGGATCCGGAAGCCGATCCCGCCCACGGCATCTCGTTGTTCGTGGTGGAGGCGGATACGGAGGGGTTCACCCGCTCCCGGATCGAGACGCTCGGGTGGCGCACGTCCCACACCGGCGACCTCCGGTTCGAGGGCTGCCGGGTGCCGCCCGAGGCCCTCCTGGGAGAACAGGGCCGGGGGTTCGTGCACATCATGGAGAACTTCCCGTGGGAGCGGCTGGTGATGGCCCTGGCCGCGGTGGCCGCGGCCCGCCGGACCCTGGACCTGGGAACCGACTATGCGGCCGAGCGACACGCGTTCGGCCGGCCGGTGTCCTCCTTCCAGGTATGGCGGCATCGCTTCGCCGACCTGGCCACCGAGATCGAGGCCGCCCGGGCCCTCACGTACCACGCGCTCCGGAAGGTGGCGGCCGACCAGGACGCGGTGCGTGAGGTGTCCATGGCCAAGTGGTACGCCAGCGAGCTCGACTGGAAGGTGGCCGACGAGGCCCTCCAGGTACACGGGGGGTACGGATTCATGATGGAGTTCCCGGTTCAGCGGGCCTGGCGCGACGCCCGCCTGGGACCCATCGGCGGAGGGACCACCGAGATCATGAAGGAACTGATCGGCCGATCGTACGGGCTGTGAGCCGGTGAACCTGGCGCGACTGGCGGAGGAGAACGTCGGGCGGTTCGGCGAGTACGAAGCCGTCCTGTTCGGCGACCGGTGGCATACGAACACCGAACAGCTCGAAGGCGCCCATCGCTTCGCCGGTGCCCTGGTGGCATCGGGCATCCGGCCCGGCGACAGGGTCGCGGTCATGCTCCCCAACGCCCTCGAGGTGTTCCAGATCGCCGGGGGCACCACCGCCATGGGCGGCGTGGTGGTCCCGGTGGTGTTCCTCCTGGCCCCGGGCGAGGTCCGCCACATCCTCGAGGACTGCCGGCCCAAGCTGTTCGTCACCAGCCCCCTGTTCCTGGACAAGGCCCGCGAGGCCATGGAGGGGCTGACGGAGCCTCCGCGACTCATGGTGGTCGGGGAACCGGTCCCCGAGGGGGCCGAGTCGTTCACCTCCGCGACCCAGGCTTCGAGCCCGGAATTCGACATCGTGGACCGGGATGACCACGACGTGGCGGTGATCATGTACACGGGCGGGACCACCGGCCGGCCGAAGGGCGTCATGCTCTCTCACGAGAATCTGCGGTGGAACGCCCTCACGGTGGCCGACGCGGTTCAGATCACGCCGGGCCAGATGTCCCTGCTGGCGCTCCCGGTGGCCCATCTGTTCGGGATGATCGCCTCGATCATCGGTCAGGTGATCGGAACCAGGGGGATCCTCCTCGAGTGGTTCACGCCCGACGGCGTGCTCCAGGCGATCCAGGAGCATGGGGTGGAGTACTTCCCACTGGTCCCCACGATGATGACGCTGATGCTCCACCAGCCCGACGCCGACCAGTACGACACCTCGTCGCTCCGGACCGTGTTCGCGTCGGCTGCCCCGCTGCCGATCGAGCTGGCCGAGGCGTTCGAGAAGAAGTTCGACTGCGAGGTTCTGGAGGCGTACGGGCAGACCGAGGCTGCGCCGGCGATCGCCTTGATGCGTCCGGGGTTGGTCAAGAAGGCCGGCTCGACTGGCCCGCCGTTGCCCGGGGTGGAGGTCCGGATCGAGGACGACGATCACGGTCCCGTGGAGCCCGGGCAGCTCGGCGAGATCTGTGCTCGGAGCCCGGGGATCATGAAGGGCTACCACAACCTCCCCGACGTCACCGCCGACACACTGGGTCACGGCTGGCTGCACACCGGGGACGTCGGGTACCTCGACGAGGAGGGCTACCTGTTCGTCACCGATCGGAAGAAGGACCTGATCATCCGGGGCGGGTTCAACGTGTATCCCCGGGACATCGAGGACCTCCTGCTCGAGCACCGCGGTGTGCAGGAGGTCGCCGTGGTGGGAAGACCCGACCCGCAGATGGGGGAGGAGGTCGTCGCCTTCGTGGTGAGGTCGCCCGGCCATGAGGCTTCAGAGCCAGACCTCCTGGCCTTCGCCGCCGAGCGGCTGGCGAAGTACAAGCGCCCCAAGGAGATCGTTTTCACCGACGTCCTCCCCAAGAGTCCCATCGGGAAGGTCCTGAAGAAAGACCTGCGAGCCCAGCTGACCTCGTGACTCCGGCCCGGAACCGGGACCAGGCCGTCGAGGTGGTCGTGGTCGGGGCCGGGATCATGGGCGGGGCCACGGCCCGCGCGCTGGCCCGAGCCGGACGTGAGGTCGTGATCTTCGAGCAGTTCGAGGTGGGCCACCGCCGAGGTTCGAGCCACGGCCGGTCGCGCATCTTCCGGCTCTCGTACGAGGATCCCGTGTTCGTCCGGATGGCCCGGGAGGCGTTACCCCGGTGGCGTGAGCTGGAACAAGAGTCGGGCGGCTCGATCCTGGAGATCACGGGCGGGCTCGACGCGGGCTCGAACGTCGAGGACCACGCCGCGGCCCTGGAGACCTGCGGGGTTCCCTTCGAGCGACTGGACCCCGCCGAGGTCGGCAGGCGGTTCCCTGGCGTGTCCGTGGACGGACCGTCGCTGTTCCAACCCGATGCCGGCATCGTCCGGGCGGACCGGGCCGTGGAAGCGATGCTCGCCTCGGCCAGGGCGCACGGCACTCGCCTCGAGGAAGGTTCTCCGGTCACCGCGATCCGCCCCGACGGTGACGAGGTCGAGGTGGAGACCCGGTCGGGACGGTGGGTGGCTCCCGTGGCGGTGGTGACCGCGGGGGCCTGGGCGCCCTCGCTTCTGGCCGCCATCGGCGAGGAGATCCCGGTCCGCCCAACGCGTGAGACCGTGGCCTACTTCCGGATGCCCGAACACCCCCCGGTTCCCGCGCTGGTGGAGTGGGGGAAGCCGGCGGCGTACGCGCTTCCCAGTCCCGGCCAGGGGCTCAAGGCCGGAGAGCACCATGCGGGACCCGACGTGAACCCCGACGAGCCCGGCGAGCCGGACGAACGTTCGGTGGTCCGGCTACGGACCTGGGTCCAGGATCGATTCCCCGCCGTCGACCCCGAGCCGCATCTCGTGGAGACCTGCCTGTACTCGAACACCCCGGACGAGCGGTTCATCCTGGAGCGCCGCGGTCCCCTGGTGATCGGCTCCCCGTGCAGCGGGCACGGGTTCAAGTTCGCCCCGGTCATCGGGGAGCGCCTGGCGGCGCTGGCCACGGCGTGAGGCGGGCAGGAGACCAGGGCCCTCCCGTCGAAGCAAGAGCACCTGAGGCCACAACCGGCAAGGTTGAAGGGCCCACAGGCCGGTGGTAGGGTCCCGGGGACTTGCCCGGCCACCGGCCGGCGCCCGAGCCGCGACTCGGGGGGAGGCGGTTGACCGTTCGCAAGGGAGAAATCCATCTTGCCCTCGTCTTATCTGCGGTGCTCGCGGGCGGGCTCCTGGCCCAGCCTGTGGGCGCCCAGAGCACCGAGGAGCAGCTCGAGGACGCCAGAGCGCGACTTACTCAGCTCGAGGGTGAGGCCAATCAGGCCACCCAGCGATACGACGAGGCCAACGAGACCCTGATCCGCACGCAGGACGAGATCGCGGCCACCCAGGCCGCGCTCGACAACGCCCGGCGCCGGATCGCATCACTCCAGTCCAGCCTGGATCAGCGAGCTCATGAGGCGTACCAGCTCGGCACCGTCAGCTCGTTCGAGATGCTGCTGGAGTCCGAGGACTTCTCTGAGTTCTCCGACCGCCTCGAGTACCTGGACCGCCTGGCCCAGGACGACGCGGACCTGGCCACCCGGGTGGCGGTGCTGTCGGAGGAGCTGCGGCGCCACGAGACCAACCTGAGCCGCCTCGAGGAGGTCCAGGCGGCCGCTCTGGAGAAGGCGGAGCGGGAGAAGGCCATCGTCTACGACAAGCTGGCCGAGGCCGAGGCCCTCCGGGAGGAGCTGGCCGACCAGCTGGCCGCCGAGCAGGCCGCGGCCCTGGCCGCGCAGCAGGCGGCGGCGGCGGCGGCGGCGGCGGCCGGATCCACCGGCGGGGCCACGTCCGGGGGGACGGGCTCGATCGGAACCGTGTCCGGCGAGGCCCTCCAGGCCTGTCCCGCGCCGGGGACGGCGTTCGGGGACACCTTCGGGGCGCCACGGTCCGGCGGACGGGCGCACGCCGGGGTGGACATGATGGGGGGCTACGGTCAGCCGGTGTACGCGGCGTTGCCGGGGACCGTGAGCCACTCCTCGAGCTCGCTCGGAGGCAACCAGGCCTACGTTCACAGTGCCGGGGGGACCTACACCTTCTACGCTCACCTCCAGGGGTTCAGCGACGCCTCGGGCTCCGTGTCCGCGGGGACCTTGATCGGGTACATCGGGGACACCGGCAACGCCACCGGCACCCCACACCTCCACTTCGAGTACCACCCGAACGGGTCGCTGGTGAATCCAACCCCGTACGTGGCCGCGGTCTGCTGACCGGCGGTCTCGGGGGACGATAATGGCTGGCATGGGACCGCTGGTCATCACGGTCGCCCCGGTGGGCGGTGAGCTCACCAGAGAGCAGCATCCAAAGCTACCCCTGACGCCCTCGGAGATCGCCGAGGAGGTGGCTCGGTGCCGGGGGGCCGGAGCATCCGTCGTCCACCTCCACGTCCGGGACAAGGCCGGGGTCCCCACGCAGGATCGCGAGCACTTCGCCGCGGCCGTCGACGCCATCAAGGCTGCGGCACCGGACGTCGTGGTCCAGACCTCGACGGGCGGCTCGGTGGGGATGACCCCGGACGAGCGGGCCCAGCCCCTCGACCTCAAGCCCGAGATGGCCACCCTCACCACCGGCACCGTGAACTTCGGGGAAGAGGTGTTCGAGAATCCCTACCCGCTGGTGGAGCGGTTCTTCGTTCGGATGCGAGAGGTGGGGATCCAGCCGGAGTTCGAGGTCTTCGACACCGGTATGGTGGAGACGGCCCGGCGGCTGGTCGAGGCCCACGACCCGGAGCCACGGCACCTCCACTTCGACCTGGTCCTCGGGGTGCCCGGCGGGATGGCGGGGACCCCCGAGTCGGTCGGGTACATGGTGTCGATCCTCCCGGCCGGTGCGACGTGGACCGCCACCGGCATCGGGCGCAGCCACCTCCCGGTGACGCTGACGGCGATCGCCATGGGAGGGCACGTCCGCACGGGGTTCGAGGACACCATCTACTACGAACGAGGACGGCTGGCCGGGTCCAACGCCGATCTGGTCGCCCGGGTGGCCCGGATCGCCCGGGAGGCGGGCCGGGAGCCGGCCACGCCCGACCAGGCCCGAAGCATCGTGGGCATCAGCGACTAGGAGCGAGGAATGAGCGACGTAACGATCGAAGGAGGGAACCGCCGGATCGACCAGGTGCTGGGGTCCGGGTTCACCGACGGCCTGGAGGGGTTGGAGGGGGACGAGGTACGCCGGAGGCGAGATCTGTCCCGCTCCGAGCTCGAGTACCTCTCATTCCTCCGCCGGCTCCTGCAGGGCCGGCGCGACATCCTGAAGGACGAGCTCGAGCGGCGGCGGAGCGGCGGCGAGGTGAAACCGATCGTGGACCGGCTGGTGGACGTGCTGTCCGAGGGATCTCGCGGTTCCGCGCGGGGAGAGGCCCCCGTGCTTCCCATGCCGGAGGAGGAGATCCTGCTGGCTCGACGTCGGGTGGAGCGGCTGGTCTCCGACTCGCGACTCTCCAACCTGGAGGAGATGTCCGACGACGATCTCCGAGACGCTGTGGGCCACATCGAGGAGGAGGAGCGGACCATCTCGGGCACCCGAGCCAGGGTCATCGAGGTTCACGACACGCTTCAGGGCGAGATCAAGCGGCGGTACCGGGAAGAGCTGGGCCCCAGCTCCTCCTGACCGGGCTTATCCGGGAGCCGCTCGGGTCCGATAACCCCTTGGAGGGGCAATCAGATAGCCCCTGCTCCCGAGGGGGCGCTCGCATGAAGAAACGAGTGCTGGTCGTGGACGACGACCCCTCGATCCGGGAGCTGATCGCCAGCATCCTGGACCTCGAGGGGATCGAGACCTCGGTGGCTGCCGATGGCGACGCCGGGCTGGCGCTGGCCAGGGCCATGCGGCCCGACGTGGTTCTTCTGGACATCATGATGCCGGGGATGGACGGCTACGAGGTATGCCGGATCCTGAAGGGCTTCGGCAGGCCACCGAAGGTGATCATGGTGACGGTGAAGAGCGGTCCGGAGCACGAGCTGGCCGCGCTGGCCGCAGGTGCCGATCTGTACATCCGCAAGCCCTTCTCACCCGCCGACATCCTGGGGGCCATCGGCGCCCAGATCGTGCCCGAGCACGGCTGACGCGCGGAGAAGGCCCCGGCGCGGGCGTTTAGGCTACCCGGGTGCCTGGGGTCCCTCTCGTCAGGGTGGTTCGTTCGGGGGTCGAGGAGTCCGTCCACTTCGGCTCGGTCGCCGTGGCCGACGTCCGGGGCCGGCTGGTGGCCCGGGCGGGCGATCCCGGACGGGTGGCCTTCGCCCGCTCGTCCATGAAACCGCTTCAGGCCGCCGTCTCGCTCTGGGTGGCGGACACCGAGCTGCCGGACGCGGAGGTCGCGGTGATGTGCGCCTCGCACAACGGCGAGCCCGTTCACGTCGACGCGGTCCGGGAGATCCTGCGTCGCGCCGGGCTGGACCCGGGAGCCCTGCGGTGCCCGCCCGACCGCCCCCTGCACCCCGAAGACGCAGCCGGGGTCCCCGAACCGGCTCCCCTGTTCCACAACTGCTCGGGAAAGCACGCCGGGATGCTGCTGGCCTGCGTCCGCAGCGGGTGGGACCTCGTCTCGTACCAGGAGCCGGACCATCCGCTCCAGCGCCGGGTGCTGGAGGCCGTGACCACGGCCGCGGGCCAGGACCCCGTTGCCGTGGGGGTCGACGGCTGCGGCGTCCCGGTGCACGCCCTGCCGCTTTCCTCGATGGCCACCCTGTATGCCCGGCTGGTCTCCCCGGACGTCTTCGGTCCGCTGAGGCCGCACGCGGAGCGAGCCGTGGGAGCCATGACCTCCGAGCCCTATCTGGTGGCCGGCCGGGATCGCGTGTGTACCGCGGTGATGCAGGTGGATCGCGGCTTGGTGGTCAAGGTGGGGGCGGAGGGCCTGATCTGCGCGGCCCTGCGGGACCGGGGCGTGGGGGTGGCCATCAAGGTCGACGACGGAAACGCTCGGGCCCAGGCTCCCGCGCTGATCCGGGCCCTGGTGTTGCTCGAGGCGCTGCCGCCACGCCTTCCCGAGGCCCTGACGAAGTACGCGCATCCCCCGGTGCTCGGCGGCGGGCGGCCTGTGGGGGAGCTGCTCGCGGAATTCGAGCTCCAGGCTGCCTAGACCCTCCCACCGGAAGAACCCGGCCCCGCGGTGGGTTCTTCTCGTACCGCCGAAAGAAATGGAGGCGACCACATAGCATGGATCGGATGATCAGTCCCGGCCCGGCCCGCGCCAGGGTGGCCGTTATCAGCTTGCACACTTCCCCCCTCGACCAGCCCGGAACGGGCGATTCGGGGGGGATGAACGTCTATGTGAAGGCGGTGGCCGAGCGTCTGGCCGAACACGAGATCGGGATCGACGTGTTCACCCGGTGTGCCGGGCGAGGGGTGCCGGAAGTCGAGCATACCGGCCCGCTCACCCGGGTGATCCAGATCCCCGCGGGCCCCTGCGCACCGGTGGCCAAGATCGAGCTCCCGGCCCTGCTCCCGGCCTTCGCCGGGCAGGTGCTCACGCCGGGAAACGGAGACGGGCCGACCTACGACCTGATCCACAGCCACTACTGGCTTTCGGGTGCTGTCGGCCGGACGGCCAAAGCGAGGTGGGGAGTGCCCCTGGTGGCCTCGTTCCACACCCTGGGCCGGGTCAAGAACCTGGCTTTGGCTGGGGGTGAGCCTCCCGAGCCCCGGGAGCGCCTGGCCGGTGAGCAGGAGACCATCCAGGCCGCCGACCGGATCCTGGCACCCACCTCGGCGGAGGCCGTTCACCTCGAGGGGCTGTACGGAGCGCCCCCCGGCCGGATCAGGGTGGTTCCGCCGGGGGTGGACGCTGACCTGTTCCGCCCCCGCCCCCGGGAGCAGGCCAAGGCCGCGCTCGGTCTGGCCGGACACCGGGTGGTGTTGTTCCTGGGGCGTCTTCAACGGTTCAAGGGCCCGGACGTGGCGATCCGAGCGGTGCGGGAGGCCTTCCGGCGAGATCCCCAGGGGACCGAGGAGGTCATGCTGGTGGTGGTGGGTGGCCCCAGCGGTCCCGACGGCCCCGCGGAAGCCGCCCGGCTGATGCGTCTGGCCGGAGAGCTCGGCCTTGGAGATCGGGTCCGATTCCTGCCGCCCCGCCCTCACCACGAGCTTCCGGAGGTCTACGCCTCCGCCGACGTGCTCCTGATGCCCTCTCGTTCCGAGTCCTTCGGCCTGGTGGCCCTGGAGGCTCAGGCCTGTGGCGTGCCGGTGGTGGCTTCCGCGGTGGGTGGACTAGGAACCGTGGTGGACGATGGGGGGAGCGGTTTCCTGGTTCCGGGGAACGACCCGGCCGGGTTCGCCGACCGGCTGCTGGCCATCCTGTCGGACCGGGCCCTGGCCGACCGGCTCGCTCGAGGGGCGGTAGCTCACGCCACCCGATTCACCTGGGAGGACACGGTTGCCGAGCTCCTGGACGTGTACGGCGAGCTGGTGGCGGCGCTCGCTCCCGTGGGGGCCATGGATTAGTACGCCAAGAAAAATCACGCCCTGACCTGCGAGAACTCCGAGTGACCAGGGGTTTTGGCGACTTGACCGGTGAACGGCAGCAGAATACATTGCGCTCGCTCCGAGCAGCCGGAGCGGCAGGACCAGAGCCCCGAGTGGGGCCCCCTGGGAAAGCCGTAAGGCCGACTGGGCGCACTTGGTCGATGTGGTGGGGAAGCGCAACTCGCTGCGCGATCGGGGAGGCTCGGAAGGCCCCAAAGCCCAACGAAAGGGGTTACCGCCGGGAGTTGTGGATCGCCGCAAGGGTTGCTCGGAGCACTTGGTCCGAGGGGCTAACGGTGGTCGCGGACGCCAGCGGGTTCGCCTGCTGGTGACGCGACGAGCCGAAGGTCCCTCGGACTTCTCTTTTCCCCCCGGATAGAGAAGGGGCGGCGCTCCCGCGCCGCCCCTCGCCTAACTCCCGCGTTGCCTGGCTGGTCAGGCCATGAGGAGACCCAGTGGTCGTCTCAGGCCAAGACCGCGGAACCGGTCACGATGCAGTTGTTGCCGAGGATGTTCAACCCGAATCCCATCTTGTAGTCGTCCAGGCCGATGTAGAAGAGCTGCCCGCCCGACAGCGCGATAGCGGCCGGCTCCTCCGAGGCCGTGTTGTAGTGCTCGGTGCCGGTCGGGTAGGTCGCGTGGTGCATCTGCGCGTCCCCGGGAGCGGTGTATTCGTTGTCGAAGGTGGTCCACCACTCGCTCGCGGTGCTCCTCACGATGACCTCGGCGATGTCGTTGCCCCCGGCCTGCCTGCACCTGGCCAGCAGGGTGAGGGGGCCGTTGGTCGCCAGGGTCCTCTCCTGCCCGAAGGAGAGCGTCTCCTTGAAGATCACGTAGTTGTCCTGCGAGACGAATTCCTGGTCGCCCACGGTGGTCACGATTCCGGGGACCTGGGCAGTGATCAATCCGGGGACCAGGGCATTGATCTGGTTGATGGCCTGCTTCCTGGCGATCCTCTTGACCTTCTTCTTGGTCAGCCCCTTGGCCCCGAAGGCCGGGCTGATGGCCCCGGCGGCGAGCAGAAGGGCGGCCAGGACCCCGACCGCTCGCAGGACCGTGGAGCGAGTGCTCCGTGACTGCATAACTGCCTCCTTTCCCCGTGGGACTCTCCCACAAGGCGCCACCCTAGCAGCGTGCCCCGGCTGCTAGCCACTCTTGGGAGGTCCATCCGCCGGCGGCCGTGGTGGTCCTGGCCGATCCTCAGGGGAGCCGGGACCTGGTCAAGCTGGTGGCCGCGGTACCCGGCGACGGTGGTGGACGGACGCAGGGTGGCCTGGGGCGAGTTCAGGGTGCTCGGGGGTAACCGTTCCGCGAGCACCGACGGCCGGACGTTGGCGTCGGTGCCCAAGGACGAGATCGTAGGGAGGCCGGATCTCCGCGCCGTGCACTCCGTTAAGAGAGGCGGCGGCGCGTTGCCGCGCCGCCGCCCTGTCGACCCTCGAACTCGCTACGCTAGATCCAGGTAGTACCCGTTCGCGAAGCAGTCGCTGCCCTTGAAGTTCGTGATGGCGCTGAAGTCAGCGTAGAAGCTCGTCCCGCTCGGCGAGTTGAAGAACGCGTCGGCGTAGTAGGTGCTGTAGTAGACCTCAGACTCGCCTCCCGGCGGGTTCCCCGTGAAGCTCTGGAAATACTGGTCTCCGTCCGCCGGGTCCAGGTCTCCCGCGATGTTTCCGTAGCCATCATCCACGACGGAGTTCGCCTCCGTCGTTCGGACGAACAGCTCGAGTTCCACGTTGCCGGCGGCGAGGCTGCAGTCCATGGAGATCGTGAACGGTCCCCTGGTGAACAGGGTCTTGTTCGCGTCGGTGTTGCTCATCGTCACCGCCGGGATGGCGCCCTGGTCGATCGTGTCGGCGTCGATCAGCGGCGGGACCTGGGCGTTGATGCCGGCAGTGACCAGCCCCGGGACCAGAGAGTTGATCTGATTCGTGGCCTGCTTCTTGGCGATCTTCTTGACCTTCTTCTTGGTAACCGCCTTGGCTCCGAAAGCCGGGCTGATGGCCCCGGCGGCGAGCAGAAGCGCCGCGAGGACCCCGACCCCCCGCAGGACTGTGGAGCGCGTGCTCCGTGACTGCATAACTGCCTCCTTTCCCCCGTGGGACTCTCCCACAAGGGCGAACCCTAGCAGCCGGGCGAGCCGCGCTCAATAGGCCGTTGAACGGACCCCTATACTCAAAGGAACGACACAATCCGGAGGTGAGGACGTGCCCGGCCCTGTCCTGATCGTTACCGACGTCCAGGAGGGGTTCACCCGGAAGGGGAACCTGGCCAGCCCGGAGTGCACGGCGGCAATCCCCCGGATCCGCGGGATCCTCGAGGAGGAGATGGCGTCGGGCACGCCGGTCATCTTCACCAAGGACAGCCACGTCGAGAATGACGCCGAGTTCCGGATGTTCCCGCCGCACTGCATCGTGGGCACGGAGGAACACGATCTGGTCGAGGAGCTCCTGGATCTGGAGCCGGATTCTGCCGCGGTCATCCAGAAGCGGCGGTACTCGGCGTTCTTCGAGACGGAGCTCGAGCAGGTGCTGAAGGAGCTCCGGCCCGACGAGGTCCACATCCTGGGGTTCTGCACGGACATCTGCGTGCTCCACACCACGGCGGACCTGCGGAACCGCGACTACGAAGTGGTGGTCCGCAAGGAGGGGTGCGAGACCTTCGACGCCCCCGGCCACGACCACGAGGAGGTCAACCGCTGGGCCCTGGGGCACATCGAGAACATCCTCGGGGCCCGGGTGGCCTGATTGACCGGGGTGCCGCTGCGGGCGCCCGTCCTATGGCTCACCGGGCTCGACCCCGTCCGCCGCCTGGTCACCGGGACCCGCCTGGGCCGGCTGGTGGCGATGCGGTTCGTTGCGGGGGAGAGCCTGGAGGAGGGCCTGGCCGCGGCCTGGGCCCTGGCCCGCCGGGGGATCCGGGCCATGCTCGACCACCTCGGCGAGAACGTGGCCTCCGCGGAACAGGCCTCGGCCTCGGCCGACAGCTACACCCTTGCCCTCAAGCGGATCCGGGAGTCGCCGGGCCTCGACTGCGACATCGCCGTGAAGCTCACTCAGCTGGGGCTGGACCTGTCGTTCGACATGTGCCTGGAGAACGCGGACCGGGTGCTGGCGGCGGCCGAGCCCCGGCTGGTGATGATCGACATGGAGAGCCACGAGTACGTGGACCGGACCCTGGAGGCCCTCCGTATCCTCCGAGGGGCCGGGCGCAACGTCGGGGTGGTCTTGCAGTCATACCTGTACCGGACCCCGGCCGACGTGTTCGCGCTCCCCGAGGGGACCCCGGTGAGACTGGTCAAGGGCGCGTACCTGGAGCCGCCATCGGTGGCGTACCGGAGTCGCTCCGCGGTCGACCGGGCATTCGCCCGGCTGTTCGTCACGCTGGTCGCCCGGGGCCACCCGGTCCACGTGGCCACCCACGACCCCCGGCTGCTGGGAGGAGCCTGTCGCGTGGTGGAGCGGCGGGGGATCTCCTGGGACCGGATCGAGCTCCAGATGCTGTTCGGGATCAGGCGAGACCTCCAGCACCGGTACGCCGACCGGGGGTACCCGGTGCGGACGTACATCCCGTACGGCCGGGAGTGGTATCCCTATCTCACCAGGCGGCTGGCCGAGCGGCCGGCGAACCTGTGGTTCTTCGCCAGCAACCTGCTGCGGACCGGAGGATAGGGATTGGCCGAGAGAGTGGCGTTCGTGGGGGCCGGCCGGATGGGCGAGGCCCTGGTCTCGGGCCTGATCCGGGCGGGGGGCCGGACCAAGGACGAGATCATCGTCACGGCCCGCCGGGAGGAGCGGGCCCGGGAGCTGGCCGACCGCCACGGCGTGCAGGCCACCCTGTCGAACCCGGAGGCCGTGGGCTGGGCCCGGACCCTGGTCCTCACGGTCAAGCCTCAGGACATGGACATGTTGCTGGACCAGATCGGGGAGGCAGTGACCCCGGAGCACCTGGTGATCACGTTCGCCGCCGGGATCCGGACCTCGTTCATCGAGAGCCGGGTGGCGGACGGGGTGCCGGTGGTGCGGGTGATGTCCAACGTCCCGGTGCTGGTGGACGAGGCCATGTCGGTGATCAGCCCCGGGGCCGCGGCCGAGGACAAGCACCTGGCCGTGGCCGAAGAGCTGCTGGGCTCCGTGGGGCGAGTGATCCGTCTCCCCGAGGTCCACCAGGACGCCGTGACCGCCACGTCCGGCTCGGGACCGGCCTACTTCGCCTTGCTGTGTGAAGCCATGATCGACGGCTGTATCCTGCTGGGCCTGTCCCGGGACGTGGCCACCGAGCTGATCGTTCAGACCATGCTGGGGACGGCCAAGATGCTCCGGGATACCGGCCAGCACCCGGTGGAGCTCCGAGAGATGGTGACCTCCCCGGGGGGGACCACGATCGCGGCGATCCGGGTCTTGGAGCAACACGGGGTCCGGGCCGCGTTCCTGAACGCCATCGATGCGGCTCGGCAGCGCAGTACGGAGCTCGCCAAGGGAGCCGAAGCGGAGGAGATGTAGACATGGGCAGAGGAGACCGTCATCGGGTTCGGTGGGCCCGCGACCGCCAGCGCCGGGTCAAGGCCCGGGAGAAGCGGCAGTCGGAGGAGCGAGCCGCGGGCCGCAAGAGCACGAAATCATCACGCTGATGTTCCCCATCTCCAGAGGCAAGGTGGCCAAGCAGGCTCACGTCGGCCTGCCCGACGGGACGTTCGAGGAGGAGCACGGCCGGGAGGCGTTCGAGGGCCGGGCCTCGCACCTGTACCGGACCCATCCGCCGACCGCGTGGATCCGGGTGGAGGGCGACCTCCGTCCCCGGGCCTACGATCTCAGCGGGCTGAAGACACCCGACCAGGCAGATCCCGCCGGGGAGTGGCAGCGGATCCTGTGGAACCAGGACCTGGCCATCTATGTCTCCCGGCCGGCAGGGGCGCAGCCGCACTTCCTCCGTGACTCCGACGGTGACCTCTGCTACTTCGTCCACCGGGGCGAGGGGACCCTGGAGACCGACTACGGCCCGCTGCGGTTCCGGCGGGGCGACTACCTGATCGTGCCGAAAGGCACCACCCACCGCCTGATTCCCGACACCGAGGACACCTTCCTGTACGTCGTCGAGGGCCGAGGTGAGTACCGCCTCCCCGACAAGGGGATCCTCGGCAAGCACGCGCTGTTCGACCCGGGCGTGCTGGAGACCCCGGAGCCGGCGCCGCACGACGAGGAAGGGGAGTTCGAGGTCAAGGTGAAACGGGACCATCTGTACACCACGCTGGTGTACCCGTTCCATCCTCTGGACGTGGTGGGGTGGCAGGGCGACCTGTGCCCACTGCGGCTGAACATCGAGGACTTCCGGCCGGTGGTCTCTCCCCGCTACCACGTCCCCCCGAGCGTCCACATCACCTGGGACTGCGACGGGTTCGAGATCGGGACGTTCGCCCCCCGGCCGACCGAGACCGGCGACCCTGAGGCCCTTCGGGTCCCGTTCTTCCACTCGAACATCGACCGGGACGAGGTGCTCTTCTATCACCACGGACGGTTCTTCTCCCGAGCGGGGATCGGCGAGGCGTTCATCACCCACCACCCCCAGGGCCTTCATCACGGTCCGCAGGCCGCTGCGATCGAGGCGTCCAAGACCAAGGAGTTCGCCGACGAGTACGCCATCATGGTCGAGGCCGAGAATCCGCTACAGGCCGAGGACGCCTTGGGCGCGGTGGAGGTCGAGGGGTACGCCACGTCGTGGGCTCGGGGGATGGGCCTGATCGACTGATCCTCTCTGTTTGCGTGAACGGCGAGGACCCCATAGCCTGCAGGGGACGCGGAAGGAGGATGACGTGACCGACCCCACCGAGACCAAGCTCACCGACGAGGACATCAGGACGATCCTGCCGTCCGATCGACCGGTCCGAGCCCTGGAGGACGACCCCGACACCAAGGACGCCGACGACACCGACGCGGACGACGACGCCACGGACGACGGCGGGGACACCGACGGGACGGACTCGGACACGGACACCACGGACAGCTAGCGTCGGGGTTCACCACGGCATGATCACCGCGCTCGAGCGGTGCGTGGGCGACGTCCGGCGCTTCGCCGAGGAGTACTGGGGGCGTCGCCCGCTGCTTCACCACGACCCCTCGGGATTCTCCGAGCTCCTCGACCTCCCCGACGTCGATCACCTGGTGACCGGGACCCTGCTCCGGATGCCCGCGTTCCGCCTGGTCAAGGAGGGGGAGCCCCTGGATCCGGCGTCCTACACCGGGACGGTAGGGATCGGCGGTGGCCGGGTGGAGCGGACCGCCCGTCCCGACAAGGTGCTCGACGCGTTCGCTTCCGGAGCCACCATTGTGCTCCAGGCCCTCCACCGGCAATGGCCGGCAGTGGCCGAGTTCTGCCGGGACCTGGAGCTGACCATCACTCATCCCGTTCAGGCCAACGCGTACGTGACCCCGGCCACCTCGCGTGGATTCGCGGTCCACCACGACACCCACGACGTGTTCGTGCTCCAGACCCACGGACACAAGGCCTGGCGGGTCTACGAACCCGTCGTGGAGCTGGCCGGGAAGGAGCAGCCGTGGTCGAAGGAGCTGGAAGCCCCGGGAACGCCGATCCTCGAGGCCGAGCTGGCGCCCGGCGACTCGCTGTACATCCCTCGCGGCTTCCCACATGACGCCGAGGCCCGCGAGGAGGTCTCCATCCACGTCACGGTGGGCATCCTGACCCGGACCTGGCTCGACCTGTGGCACGAGTTGATGCGTTCGGCCCCCGATCACCTGCCGTTCCGGGAGGCCCTCCCTGTGGGATTCGCCACCGACCCCGGTGCGCTCATCGAGGACCTCCCGGTCCGGGTGAAGGAGCTGGTCGACTGGCTGGAGCACCGGGCGGACGACGCGGCGGTGGAGCGCTTGGCCGAGCGATTCTGGAACACTCGTCGCGCCGTGCTCCCCGGCCAGATGGTCCAGCTGGAGGCCCTGCGATCGGCGGGCCCGGAACATCGCTTCCGCCGCCGCCCCGGCTCCGTGCTCAGGATCTCCCGGGACGGGCCGGAAGCCGTGGCCGTGCTCGGCTTCCGTGAGCTGCGGATGCCGGAGCGGTGTGAGGCGGCCCTCCGGTTCGTGGAGGATGCGACGGGGCCCTTCAGGGTCCGTGATGTGCCCGGGCCGCTCGACGAGGAGTCGCGGCTGGTTCTTCTCCGGCGCCTGGTGCGGGAAGGCGTGCTCGAGATCGACGGTGCCTGAGCGGTTCGTGTGCTCCGCCCACTCGGTGGCGGAGGGAGAGGCGCTGACGGGAACCGCCTCCCGATACCGGCGGTGGTTGCTGATCGAGCAGCCCGGCGCCTGGGGCCATGAAGCGCTGGTCCAGAGCGATCTCCCCTCGGCGGTCGGGGTGCGGCTCCGGGACCTGGGGCGGGAGACCCGCATGCGGGTCCTGCTGATCAAGCAGCGGGACCGGCCCCATCCATCGCCACGCCGATGCTTCGCCGCGTACACCGGTCCCCACGAGCGCCGGCTGGTGACCTTCGAGGTCGAACGGACCGCGGATCTGCTCACCCTCGACCTTCGACGACTGGCCGCGGACCGGTTCCCCGGCTTCGGAACGACGGTGCCCGGCCCCCTGTACGTGGTGTGCACACACGGCAAGCACGACCCCTGCTGTGCCACCCATGGCGGCCCGGTGGCCCGGGCGCTCGAGGGGTTCTCGGACGGCGCGGTGTGGGAGGCCACCCACGTCGGAGGGGATCGGTTCGCCGCCAACCTGGTGTGCTTCCCGCACGGCGTCTACTACGGGCGAGTGCCCGCGGACCGGGCCACAGCCGTGGCCTCGGCGTACGCGGCGGGACTCGTCGATCTGGAGCATTACCGGGGACGATCGTGCTACCCGCCCGCGGTCCAGGCCGCGGAGGAGCACCTTCGCCGGCGACTGGGGCTCGTGGGGGTGGACGATCTGACGCTTCGCTCACATCGCCGGGATGGGCGTCGTCACCGCGTGGAGTTCGATGGGCCGGAGGGTGTTCTCGGCGTGGAGGTCGAGGTCGCCCCCGGGGCCCCACGCCCGCTCACGTGCAAGGCCACGCAGGAGCACCATCCCCGAGAGTTGGCGGTGCGCGACGCGGAGTGAGGAGGTACGCCGGCGATCTGATTGACTGGTCCCGCCAGGACAACCGAGGAGCGCAGCCATGCAGACCAAGCGACTGGGTTCCGCCGGGCTAGAGATCTCCGTGGTGGGATTCGGAGCCTGGGAGTTCGGCGGCGACGTCTGGGGACCCAACCCTCCGGAAGAGGACGCGGTGTCGACGATCCGGACGGCGCTGGACGCCGGGATCACCTGGATCGACACCGCCGAGGTGTACGGGGACGGAACCTCGGAGGAGCTGGTGGGCCGGGGGATCGAGGGACGCCGGGACGAGGTGGTGGTGGCCACCAAGGTGGCCCCCAGGCCCAGCGGCACCGGCTTTCGGGCCGAGGAGGTACACCGGGCCTGCGAGCAGAGCCTGAAGCGCCTCCGGATCGATCACATCGACCTGTACCAGCTCCACTGGCAGGACGGCAGGGTCCCCGTCGAGGAGACCTGGGAAGCCATGGCCGCCCTGGTCGACGAGAACCTGGTTGGTCACGTCGGCGTGTCGAACTTCGGCCGCGACCTGATCGAGCGGTGTGAGCGGATCCGGCACGTGGACTCTCTCCAGCCACACTTCTCCATGCTCCATCTGGCGAACCGGGACCTGATCCGGTGGTGCGGGGAGCGGGGGACCGGGGTGGTCACGTTCGGCTCCCTGGCCTTCGGTTTGCTGACGGGGGCGATCACCATGGATACCGAGTTCGATGACTGGCGAAGTGGTCGCGGTGGCATGGGGTACTACCGTGACATGTTCGCCCCCGGAAAGAAGCAGCGCAGCCTCGCCGTGGTCGACGGGTTGCGGCCCATCGCCCGGCGGCTTGGCATCACCCTGAGCCAGCTGGCGCTGGCGTGGACGTTCCACCAACCGGGGGTCACCTCGGCGATCGCCGGCACCAGGGATCCGAAGCACCTCCGGGAGAACGCGGCCGCGGGGGACGTCACGCTGGACGACGCCACGCTCGCGGAGGTCGAAGAAGTGATCCGCCTGGGGCCCGACTTCGACTGATCAGGCCTTTGGGCCGACCCGGTTCCGGAGCACGCCGATCGGTTGGGCCTCCAGCTCGACGATCGCCCCCGGCCACAGGACTCGTCCCAGGTCGAGCCCGCATCCTCCGCCGAACGTGCCGGATCCGTAGAGGTCCCCCGGCCACACGTCCTCGCCCCGGGAGACGTGGGCGATCATCTGGGGGAACGTCCAGTGGGCGTCGGCCAGGGTGCCTCGCGACCACACCTCGCCGTCCACCCTGGCCGTCATCGAGAGCGTGGAGGGGTCCAACTCGTCGGCGGTGACGATGCACGGCCCCAGCGACGTGGCGAAGTCCTTCGCCTTGGCCGGCCCAAGCCGCATGGACATCTCTTTTCGCTGGATGTCCCGGGCGGACCAGTCGTTCATCAACGTGTACCCGAACACCAGGTCCTCGGCCTGGGCCACGTCGAGGTCGCGGCCCCGGCCACCGAGGATGGCGGCCAACTCCAGCTCGTAGTCCAGCTCCTCCGTGAACGGGGGCCAGGGGATCTCCTGGTCGGGTCCGTACACCGCTCGATGGTTGCCCTTGTAGTAGGCGGGCATCTCGTACCAGGCCTCGGGGACCGGCTCCCCACGGCGGGCGGCGCCGGCCCGGACGTGGTCTTCGAACGCCAGGAAGTCTCGGAGCGAGCCGGGCAGGATCGGGACGAGGAGCCGGGGTTGCTCGACCCGATGGGGCCCGGGTTCGGGGTCCGACAACGCCTCGCGGGCCCGGTCGAGGGCCGGCGGCCCCGCATCCACCAAGGCCTCCATCGTCGCTGGGAAGGATGGTGTTCCGACCAGCCCGGGGAGGTCGACGACCGCGTCACCGACCAGGGCGCCCAGCCGGCGGGCGCCCGATCGGTCGAAGGTGACCAGCCGCACCTAGATGGTGCTCCGGGCCTTCTCCAGGTCGTCGACCCCGAGGACCACGCGCGTGTCCGTGGCCAGGTACGCCAGCTCGATGTTCACGCCGGCGTCGGCCAGCGTGCGGCAGGTCCTGCCGAGAACGCCGGGCCGATCCTCGAGATTCACCACCAGCACGGCCCGTTCGTCGCCCACCTTGATCCCCGCGCTCTCGAGAGCGGCGCGGGCGCCCGCTGCGTCCTCCACCAGGATGTGGTGCTCACCTCGGGGCTCGACGCACAGACCCTCGATGTTGATCCCCGCCGCACCCAGGGTCTCGCCGAGCAGAGCCAGCTGGCCGGGACGGTCTTCCAAGGTGACGGCCATGTCCGAGGCCATCTGCCCCCTCCTCGATCTCAGGTCGGAGCGTATTGCACCTCGCCGGCCGTGCCGGGGTCAAGGCCACCGGCAGTAGGATGGGGGCCGCCCGGGAACGAGGAGGAGGCATGGCCGAGGAACACCTCCACTACATCGGAGGGGAGTGGACCCGGGGGTCGTCGACCCGAACCTTCGAGTCACGGAACCCGGCGAACCGCGACGAGATCATCGGGGAGTTCCCCCAGGGCACGCCCGAGGACGTCGACCGGGCGGTTGCCGCCGCCCACGCGACCTATCCCGGCTGGATGGCCACGCCGGTGCCACGGCGGGCCGACTACGTGCTCCGGGCTGGGCTCGTGCTCGAGGAGCGCAAGGAGGAGTACGCCGAGCTGATGACCCGGGAGATGGGCAAGACCCTCAAGGAAACCCGGGCCGACATCCAGGAAGGGATCGACTTCTGCTTCTACATGGCCGGTGAGGGACGGCGGTTCTTCGGCCAGACCATGCCGGCCGAGCTCCCCTCGAAGTTCTCCATGACCGTCCGCCACCCGGTCGGCGTATTTGGCCTGATCACGCCGTGGAACTTCCCCATCGCCATCCCGCTGTGGAAGATCGCCCCGGCGATCGTGGCCGGCTGTCCCAGCGTGTTCAAGCCGGCTCAGGACACCCCGCTGCTGGCCACGCTCCTGGTGAGGGTGTTCGAGCAGGTGGGACTGCCAAAGGGCGTGCTCAACCTGGTGCATGGTTTCGGGAAGAAGGCCGGCGCAGCCCTGGTGGAGCACCCGGGCGTCCGCGGTGTCTCGTTCACCGGCTCGCTGGAGGTGGGCCGGCAGATCAACGAGACGTGTGGGCGACTGATGAAGCGTTGCTCGCTGGAGCTCGGCTCGAAGAACGTGCTGATCGTCATGCCCGACGCGGAAATGGACCTCGCGGTAGAGGCCTCCGCGTGGGGCGCCTTCGCCACCAGCGGCCAGCGGTGTACGGCCACCTCGCGACTGGTGGTGCACGAGGGGATCAAGGAGGAGTTCACCGACAAGCTGGTGTCGCGGGTGGAAGGCATGAAGGTGGGGAGCGGCCTCGACCCGGAGGTCGAGCTGGCACCGGTGATCAACGAGACGCAGAAGGAGCGGGTCCTGGAGTACATCGGGATCGGCAGGCAGGAAGGGGCCACCCTGCTCACCGGCGGCGACGAGCTCACCGGCGACGGGTACGACAAGGGCAACTTCATCGCGCCCACGGTGTTCGACGACATGAAGCCCGATATGAGGATCGCCCAGGAGGAGATCTTCGGGCCGGTCACGGGCATCATCCGGACGTCAGACGTCGACGAGGCCATCGCCATCGCCAACTCCACGGAGTACGGGCTCTCGGCGTCGATCTACACCCACGACATCACCAACGTGTTCAAGGCCATCCAGGGCCTGGAGTTCGGGGTGGTCTACGTGAACGCTCCCACGATCGGCGCCGAGGTCCAGCTCCCGTTCGGCGGGATGAAGAACACGGGCAACGGCCACCGGGAGGCCGGCCCTCAGGCCCTCGACGAGTTCACGGAGTGGAAGGCCGTGTCGGTGGACTTCTCCGGAAAGGTCCAGAAGGCCCAGGGCATCGAGTAGTGGGCCGGCGGCTGATCTCCACCGGCTCGACCGGATGACCGAAGGCTCCGCGGGACTGCCGACCGGGACCGTGACCTTCCTGTTCACGGATATTGAGGGATCCACCCGGCTGCTCCAGGAGCTCGGCGAGGAGTACCGCCGCGTCCAGGACGACCACTCCGCGTTGATGCGGAAGGCCATCGCCGAAGGCGACGGCGTGGAGATCCGCACCGAGGGGGACTCCTTCTTCGCGGTGTTCCCGAGGCCGGCCGGCGCTCTTCTGACCGCTGTTGCCGCTCAGCGCTCCCTCGCGGGCCACGAGTGGCCAGGGGGGAGAGCGCTCCTGGTCCGGATGGGGATGCACACCGGCGAGGGCGTCCTGGGCGGCGACGACTACCTTGGCATCGACGTGAACCTCGCGGCTCGGATCGCCGCGGCGGCCAATGGGGGCCAGGTCCTGGTCTCGGGGACCACTCGTGCTCTGGTCGAGCAGGTTCTCCCCGACGCAGTGACGCTCCGGGATCTCGGGTCGCACCGTCTCAAGGACTTCGACCACGCTCAGCGCCTCCACGACGTGGCGATCGACGGCCTTCCCGCCGACTTTCCCCCGCCCCGGACGTTGGAAGTGCCGACCAATCTTCCGGCTCAGCGGACGAGCTTCGTGGGCCGGGAACGAGAGGTGGCCGGGGTGAAGGAGCTCGCCCGGGGGCCGGGCCTCCTCACGCTCACCGGCCCGGGGGGAAGCGGAAAGACCAGGCTGGCGCTGCAGGCCGCCGGTGAGCTCCTCGAGGACTATCCGGACGGCGTGTTCTTCGTGGACCTCGCGCCGATCACCGATCCCCGCCTGATCCCTTCGAGCGTGGCCGACGCCATCGGCGTTCGTGCCGAAGGGGTGCGGCCGGTCCTCGACACCCTCCATGAGCATGTCCGGGAGCGGGAGATGCTGATGGTCCTGGACAACCTCGAGCAGCTGTTGGACGGAGCCGACACCGTGGCCGGCCTGCTCGACGCCGCTCCCCACCTCCGGATCCTGGCCACCAGCAGGGAACCGCTGCACCTTTCGGGGGAACAGGAGGTCCCCGTGCCCCCGCTCACGGTTCCCGAGCCCGACGTCGACCCCACCCACTCCGAGGCGGTGGCCCTGTTCGTGCAGCGAGCGATGGCGGTGGACCCCGGGTTCGTCCTCACCGAGGACAACGGGCCGGCGGTGGCGGAGCTGTGTGTCCGCCTGGCCGGCTCCCGCTGGCAATCGAGCTGGCGGCCTCTCGCGTCAAGTTGTTATCCCCTCAGGACATGCTGGAACGTCTCGGGGCTCGCCTGGAGCTGTTATCCGGAGGTCCCGTGGACCTGCCGGCCCGCCAACGGACGCTCCGAGAGGCTATCGGATGGAGTTTCGACCTCCTCGACGAGGCCGAACGGATCCTCTTCAGGCGGCTCTCGGTCTTTTCCGGCGGCTGGACACTGGAAGCAGCGGAATCGGTGGCCGACGCTCACGGCGAGCTGGGACGGGATGCGCTCCAGATGCTGGGATCCCTGGTGGACAAGAGCCTGGCGACGAAGTCGCCGAGCTCATCCGATGGGGTTCGGCTGGGGATGCTGGAGACGATCCGGGCGTTCAGCGCGGAACGGTTGGACGCCGCGGGAGAGACCTCCGGCACCCGGGCCCGTCACGGTTCTCTCTTCCTGTCCCTCGCCGAGGCGGCGCGGCCCCAGCTGCGGGGTGTCGACCAGAAGCGGTGGCTGGACCGGCTGGAGCTGGAGCACGACAACCTGCGGGCCACGTTGCGATGGGCCATCGAGACGGAGGACGCGGCGGTGGGGCTCCGGCTGATCGCGGCGCTCTGGCGGTTCTGGCACCTCCACGGCCACCTGGACGAGGGCCGGCGGTGGCCAGAGGAAGTGTTGGCGCTCCCATCAGCCGCCGACCGCACCATCGAGAGGTCGGGAGGCCTGACCGCCCTGGGGGGGATAGCCTACTGGCAGGAGGACTTCGCCACCTGTCGCCGGGCCTACGAGGAGGCGTTGGCCATCGCCCGCGAGCTCGGTGATCGGCATGCCGAGGCGGAGGGGTTCTACAACCTGGCCTACCCCCCCGCGTACGAGGGAGACATGGCCACCGCGATGAAGCTGGTCACCAAGGCCCGTTCGCTGTTCGAGGAGCTGGGTGTCCGCCGGGGGGTGGCGGACACGATGTGGCTCCTGGCGATCGTGGCCCGGATAGAGGGAGACATGGACACCGCCAGAGCCCGGGCGGAGGAGAGCCTCCGGATCCACCGAGAGGCCGGCGATCGGTTCGGGATCACGGACGCCCTTCACGTCCTGGGGCGGATCGCCCTGGCCCAGGGAGATCTGGTCACCGCCGGGTCGGTGTACCTCGAAGCACTGAAGAACGACGAGGAGGTGGGGAACCGGACCGGCATGGGGATCGTCCTGGACAATCTGGCGTCGAAGGCCAGCGCCGAGGGGCGACACCTGCCGGCCGTTCGGCTGGCGGGGGCCTCCGCGGCCGTCAAGGCGGCGGCCGGGGGGCACGCCCCACCTCCGTTCATCGATCTCGGGGATCCCACGGACCCCGCTCGCCAGGCGCTTGGCGACGCGGCCGTGAACGCGGCGTGGGAGGAGGGCCAAGCCATGACGCTGGAGCAGGCACTGGCCTACGCCCGGCAGGAGGTCGGCTGAGGGAGGTCAGTCCTCGCCGCGGGTCTCATAATCCCCCGAATGGCCGGACGGTTCTCTCGAGCACTGAAGATCCAACCGGGGGAGGGCAGGATCGCCTCGCTGGTCCTCCTGCTGATGTTCGTGCTCCTCTTCGGGTCGGCGCTCGGAGCCAACGCCGTGGAGTCGCTGTTCTTCGTCCGCTTCGGGCCCGACTTCCTCCCGGTCCTCTACGTGATCCTGGGAGTGGTCACCTTCCTGGTGATGACCATGCTGAGCCCCCTCATCGCCCGGTCGGCGCGGGGGCGGTTCGCCACGCTCGCCCCGCTGGTGCTGTCGGTCGTGGTGCTGGGGATGAGAGCCCTGGCCCTGACCGAACAACGATGGGGCTATCCCGTCCTGTGGCTGGTGATGATGGTGGTCTGGTCGGTGTCGGTTCTCTCAGCGTGGGCGGTCGCCGGTGCCGTGCACGACACCCGACAGGCCAAGCGGCTGTTTCCGCTCTACGGCTCGGGCCTGGTGGTGGGCATCGTGGTGGGTGGCCTGGCGACGGGGCCGGTCGCGGCGTGGCTGGGCACGGAGAACCTGCTGTTGGTGTGGGCCGCAGCTCTGGCGACGGTGTTCGTCCTGGCCCGGTCGGCGACGGCAGGAGCCGTTCAGCCCCGGCGTCGCCGAGGAGATCGCCGGGGACTCGTGGCCGAGCTGGGGGAGGGTGTTCGGGTGGTTCGATTCTCTCCACTCCTCCGATGGATGGCCGTATCGCTCGCGCTGTTCGCGCTCCTGTACTTCTCGCTGGCCTTCCTGTTCGCGGAGTCGGCCACGACCCGGTTCCCCGACACGGACCGGCTGGCCGGGTTCCTGGGGTTGTTCATGGGCGCCGCCAACGGGGCGGCGCTGCTGGTTTCCCTGTTCGTGGCCAACCGGCTCTTCGCCGCGTTCGGGGTGATGACCATGGTCCTGCTGCTCCCGGTGATCTACGTGGTGGGGTTCGGCGCGCTGGCGCTCAGTCCCACGTTCACCATCGTGGTGGCCGCTCGGTTCATCCAGATGATCTGGGTGAACGGGGTCTGGGGACCGGGGTGGCAGGCGGTCTTCAACGTGGTTCCGCCGGAACGCCGCGACCGGGTCCGCGCGTTCATGGACGGGATCCCGCTGCAGGCCGGCGTGGTGGCCTCTGGCCTGATGCTGATCCTGGCGCAGCGGGTCCTCGAACCCGCGCAGGTCGCCCTGGTCGGTGCGGGGGCCGCAGTCCTGGCCACGGCGGCGTGCCTGCGGGCCCGCCGGGCGTACGCCGGCGCGGTGCTCGAGGCGCTTCGGGCGGGGAACCCGGAGGTCTTCGTGCCACAGGAGGAGCCGTTCGGCGGTTTCCGCCGGGACGCCGCGGCCCTTGCCGAGCTGGAGAGGAGGGCCTCCGACCCCGACCCCGCCGTCCGGCGGATCTCGATGGAGGTCCTGGCGGAGGCGGGCGCCTCGGAGACCCTCGGGGCCCTGCGGCGTGGGCTCAGCGACGAGGACGCGGTGGTCAGAGCGGCGGCTCTTCGCGGCGTGGCTCGGGCCGGGGACGCGGAGTCACTCCCGGAGCTCCGTGACGCCCTCGGGCATCCGAACCCCGATGTCCGCGTCGAGGCCGTCGAGGGGCTGGCGGCCATCGAGGACCGATCGGCTCTCGGGAGATCCCTGCAACCGATGCTGTCGGACCCCGACCCGCGCGTTCGGGCCACCGCCGCCGCGGTGTTCCCTGATTCTCCGGACGGAAAAGGTGGAGAGGTACTGAGGTCGTTGGCATCGTCGCCTCGACCCGAGGACCGGGCGGCGGCAGTCATCGCATTGGCTCGAGCCGGTGGCGAGCCGGATGAGCTGCTCACCGCGCTCGGCGATCCCGATCTCACCGTGCGGGAACAGGCCGTCGACGCCGTCGTGGCGCGCGGGGATCCGATGGTCCCGTGGCTGCTTGAGGCTCTGGCCGCCCCGCGGCTGGAGAACGGCGCCGTCCTGGCTCTCAGCCGGATGGGGGGCGTGGAACGATCCGCGCTTCAGAGGTACGGCCGGGGCCAGGTGGATCGGGCCACTCGGTACGCCGGGGTCCTTCGGGCCCTGAGCGTGGACGGCGACGAGCGGATGGGTCTGGCGAGCCACGCGGTCCGGGATCGATGTCTGCACCACGCCACGTCGGCACTTCGGGCCGTGGGGGGGTTCACCGATCCGACCGCCGTGCGGCTGGCCATCGAGGACCTCGCCAGCCCCGATCCGGAGCAGCGGGCCAACGCGCTGGAGGCCCTGGAGGCGGTGGGTGACCGGACCATCGTCCGCCCCCTTCTCCAGATCTGGGAGTCCACATGGGCCTCGGGCGATCCGGAGGAGGCACTCCTCCAGCTGATGCGCGACGAGGACCCGTGGCTCCGGGCCTGCGCGGCGTTCGCGGCCCGGGCACGCGGACCCACTGTTCGCACGGAGCTGCGGCGGCTTGCCGGCTCCGATGCGGATACCCTGGTCCGCGAGGTAGCCGTCTCGGCCCTGGAAGGAGATCTCGGCGTGGAGGCCGTGTCCAGCCTGTCGCTCATGGAGCGAGTGCTCTTCCTGCGGAAGGTTCCGTTGTTCGCGGAGCTCTCGCCCGCGGACCTGAAGCAGATCGGCGAGGTGGCCACGGAGAGCGTCTTCCCCGATGGCGAGACCATCGCCGAGCAGGGAGAGTCCGGCGAAGAGATGTACATCGTGCTGTCGGGCGAGATCCGTATCGTGGTGCGTCGTGACGGCTCCGAGCCGGTGGAGGTGGCCCGGCGGGGGGCCGGTGAATACGTGGGGGAGATGGCCCCCATCAGCAGGGAGCCCAGGATGGGCTCGCTGGTGTGCTCGGGCGAGGTCCGAGCGCTGACGCTCGCCCGGAGCAGGCTGGAACGGATCCTTCGAGAGCGGCCCGAGGCGAGCCTGGCCATGATGCGGGTCCTGTGCAGCCGGCTGCGAGAGCCGTACGTTCAGGCGGGTGGAGGATGAGCCGCCGGGTTCTGCTGGTGTACTCGCCGGAGCTGGTCGAGTACGACCACGGGCCCCAACACCCCCTCAGGCCGGCCCGGGTCATGTTGACCCGGGAGCTGATCGCCGCCTTCGGCGTGCTGGAGGACGACCGGGTCGGCGAGGTCCCCGCCAGGATGGCCACCGACGCGGAGCTCACCCTGGTTCACACCCCCGCCTACCTCGACGCCGTGCGACGGGCCGGCCGGGGGGAGACGGGGGACTGGTGGCGGTACGGCCTCGGTCCCGGCGACAACCCCATCTTCCGCGGGATGCACGAGGCCTCGGCCCGGGTCGCCGGGGCCACGCTGGTGGCCGCGGAGGCGGTGATCAGCGGGAAGGCGGAGCACGCCTTCAGCCCCGCGGGAGGCCTTCATCACGCCATGCCCGAGCGGGCCTCGGGCTTCTGCGTGTACGACGACCCGGCCATCGCCATCGCCTGGATGCTGGAGCACGGCGCGGAACGGGTGGCCTACGTCGACGTCGACGTCCACCACGGCGACGGCCCCCAGGAGATCTTCTACCGGGACCCCAGGGTGCTCACGGTGTCGATCCACGAGTCCGGCCGGTACCTGTTCCCCGGCACCGGGTTCGTCGACGAGCGGGGAGCCGGGGAGGGGGAGGGCACCGCGGTGAACGTCCCCCTCCCGCCATCCACGTCCGACGAGGGGTGGCTGGAGGCGTTCCGTCAGGTGGTGCCGCCGTTGGTCGGCTCCTGGAGCCCCGACGTGCTGGTCACCCAGCTCGGGTGCGACACCCACCACACCGATCCCCTGGCGCATCTGTCCCTGTCCACGCGGGCGTACTTCGACGTGGCCAAGATCGTCCACGACCTGGCCCACCAGGCCGCCGGGGGGCGGTGGGTGGCCACCGGGGGAGGGGGATACCAGTGGGCCCGGGTGGTGCCCCGGGCCTGGACGATCGCCTTCGGCGAGATGGCCGAGCACACCCTGGCCGATGAGGTCCCCCCGTCGTGGGTGGCCATGGCCGCCGAGGAAGCCGGGACCGCGGTTCCGGATCGGCTCTCCGAGGAACCCCCGCCGGCCCGGGAAGACCGCGAGGCGATCGAGGGGATCATCTCCGAGGTTCGCGAGCGGGCGTTGCCGTCACCGAAGAACCCCGTGTCCTGAAGGAATGCGGGCCACCAAGCTCGTCTGCACGCTGGGTCCGGCCAGCGAAGCGAAGGTCCCCGAGCTGGTCGAGGCCGGGATGGACGTGGCCCGGATCAACTGCTCGCACGGGACCGTGGAGAGCCGCGATCGGATGCTCCGGGCGGTCCGCGACGCCGCCAAGGCGGGCGGGCGAACGGTGGGGATCATGGCCGACCTCTCGGGACCCAAGATCCGGCTCGGGGAGCTGGAGGACGGCGAAGCGACCCTGGCTTCGGGGTCCAGGTTCGTGCTCCGGGACGCCGGCAACCCGGGAGACGCCTCCGGCGCGCCCACCAACTACGCCGGCCTGGCCCAGGACCTCGAGCCGGGCGATCGCGTGCTGCTCGCCGACGGGGCCGCTGAGCTGAGGGTCCGCGAACGCGAGGGGAACGACGTGGTGACCGAGGTCGTCCGGGGCGGTCCCATCCGGTCCCGGGTCGGGGTGAACGTGCCGTCCGAGCGACTGCGGCTCCCGGCCATCACCCCGAAGGACGAGGAGGACCTGGCGTGGGCGCTCGACGCGGGGGTCGACATGGTCGCCCAGTCCTTCGTCCGCCGGGCCGTGGATATCCGGGCCCTGCGCTCGTTGTGCGGCGACCCCCGCCCGCTCCTGGTGGCCAAGATCGAGACCCGCGGGGCGGTGGAAGACATCGATGCCATCCTGGACGGGGCCGACGCCGTGATGGTGGCCCGCGGCGATCTGGGCGTGGAGATGGCCCTGGAGGAGATCCCGGTGATCCAGAAGCGCCTGGTGGCCGCGGCGAACCAGGTGGCCAAGCCGGTGATCATCGCCACCCAGATGCTCGAGTCGATGACCCGGGCGCCCCGTCCCACCCGGGCCGAGGTGGGGGACGTGGCCGGCGCGGTGTTCGATGCCGCCGACGCCATCCTGCTGTCCGCGGAGACGGCGATCGGGACCTACGTCACGGAGTCTGCGGCCACCGCGGCCAGGATCCTGGAGGTGGCGGAGACCGAGGGGGCCCGGTTCCTCCCTCCGGCCCGTGAGTCCGCGGGGGTGGACCTGGAAGAGCTGCCGCTGGCCCGGGCTGCCGCGGTCTTGGCTCGCCGAAGCCGCGCCGCCGGGGTGGCCTGCTTCACCAGGACCGGCCTCACCGCCCGGCTGATCTCCGCGGCCCGGCCGGGGGTGCCGATCCACGCGTTCTCTGCCGACCCCCGCGCCGTGGGACGAATGACCCTGTTCCACGGCGTGGTCTCCCGGCCCATCGACCCGCCCTCGGACACGGACCAGCTGATCGACGGCATGGACACCCGCCTCCGGGAAGCCGGCGCCGTCGAGGAGGAGGACGTGGTGATCATGGTGGCCTCCTCCCCCGCGGGCCGGACCCACGCCAATCTCCTCAAGGTCCACAGGGTGGGCCGGGAAGGGTAACGTGTGCGGGACGGGGAGGGTCGTACAGACATGAGCACCGACGGAACGTTCACTTGGAAGGGCCGCACCGGACCCTTCGACCTCAAGCTGGGAGCAACTGTGTTCCCTCCCACCTCCACCAGCAGGGCCCTGGCCGATGCACTGGACATCAAGGAGGGCGAGACCGTCATCGACGTGGGGTCGGGGAGCGGAGTGCTGAGCTTCGTGGCCGCGCGCCTCGGCGCCGCCCGCGTGTACGGGGTGGAGATCCTAAAAGAGGCCGTCCAGGTGGCCCGGGAGAACGCCGGTCTTCTTGGCCTGGCGGACCGGGTCGAGTTCCGGACAGGCAGCCTGTTCGAACCGGTCCGCGACGTTACTGCCTCCGTGGCCATCGGGGACGTCTCCGGCATCCCCGACGAGCTGGCCGAGGTCGCCGGATGGTTTCCCGGCGGCTATGCGGGAGGACCCACCGGCGCGGAGGTTCCTGTGGCCATGCTGGAATCGGTGGGCGATCACCTGGAGCCGGGCGGAAGGCTGTACCTGCCCACCGCGTCGATCCAGGATGAGCGGCGGGTGATCGACACGGCCCGCCGGATCTTCGGCCCCTCCAACATGGAACCCGTGTCGGAGCGAGAGTTTCCCCTGCCCGGACTGGTGGCTCGCTCCCGAGAGGTGGCCAGGCTCATGGCCCAGGGGTTCGTCAACCTCCGGGCCCGGGGCTCTCGCCTTCTGTGGCGCCTGGCGATCTGGCGCTGCGTCCGGACCTAGAGACCGCCATTCCGTCGCGTCACAGACGACTAACGAGCATCCCGAGCAATCCCGCCGATAGGATCGCCGCTGCGATCGTCATCTTCGACCGCCACAACGTCAGGATCGCGAAGGCCAGGGCGGCGATAACCCCGGCGGGGATGTCGGGGACGGATGTCGGCGCGAGCCGGATCGTTGTGCCGACGATGAGGCCCACGACGCCCGCGGTCACGCCCTCGAGGAACGTGTGCAGCGCGGGCGTCTCTACCAGCTGCTCGATTGCCCCGTGGCCCACGAGCGTGAATGAGAAGGCCGGAAGGAAGATGCCAGCGGTCATCGCGACGGCTCCCGCGACGCCGGCGCCGACGTACCCGACGAACGTCCTGAAGATGACCAGGGGCGCCGGCAGGATTCCCGAAAGGGCCAGGCCGTCGACGAATTGCCCGTCCGTCATCCACTGACCGGCGACGACCGCCTCCCGCCGCAGAAACGGGATAACCGTATACGCGCCGCCGAAGGTCAGGAGCCCGGCCATCAGCCCCGACGCGAAGAGTCGGAGCACCGAGACGGCGCCGTCCGCGACGCTCTGGACGGCTTGCGGTGCCTCGCGGGAGTCCCGTAGGCCCGGGACGAGCAGGACCGCCAGGGCCGCGGCGACCACGATCGCCGCCGCCCACGGAATGAGTCCCCGGCGGACGGCGGCGTACGTCAAGCCCGCGACCGAGAGAGTGATGCCGAAGTGCACGCCGATCAGATCGGCAGCCAGGGCCGCCACCGCGATCCCCCAGAGCCACGGATCGGAGAGCGCGTGCCGCCCGATCCTGATGACGGCGCGAGCGACGAGCGCCAGCACGGCGGCCTGAAACCCGTAGAACAGACCGGCGGGGGCGATGGCGGCGATGCCGAAGCGAACGTATGCCCACGCGAGCGCCAGCATGAGAAGAAAGCCCGGCAGCATGAAACCCAGGCCCGCCAGGAGCCCGCCCAAGCGGCCGTGCCCGACGTATCCGAAGTACACGCACAGCTCGTGCGCTTCGGGCCCGGGCAGCACCTGGTAAACGGCGAGCACGCGGTTGAATCGTTCCTTGGAGATCCACGCCTCCCGCTCGACGAGTTCGTCTCTCACCATCGCGATCTGGGCGACCGGTCCTCCCCACGCGAGCAGGCCGAACCGGAGGAAGCGAAGGAACAGGTGCGCGTATGGCTCCCTCGGACCCGGTCTGGACATGATGCGTCGGGGGTTAATCGGAGTGGACGCGCGGGCGGTACCGGCGCGAGGCGAACCCGGCGACTCCGCGGTAGAGCCGCGGGGCGAGCATCTGGACCGCCGCCGGGGGACCGGCCCACGCGGGGACGCAGACGGTCCCGACCCGACCGCGCTTCACGACCTCGACGATCTTCCCCGCGACCTCCGCCGTCGTGAGGGTCAGAAACCCCGGCGGGTTCTGGTGCGGGAACCCCTCGGTGGGGACGAACGCGGGGCAGACCGTCGTCACTCGCAGGTCGGGGGCCTCGTCCGATAGCAGTGATTCGGCGAAGGCCACCACGGCGTGCTTCGATGCCGTGTACACCGTCGCTCCGGGCAACGCGTACCGGCCGGCCAGCGAGGCAACGTTCACCACGTGCCCCTTGGCCTGGAGAAGCATCGGCAGGAACAGCTTGGTGGCATACAGGACCGACAGGTAGTTCGTGGCGGTGACCTTCTCGATCCGGTCGAGGCTCAGGTCGGCGAACCGGCCTCCGCCGGGGATGCCGGCGTTGTTGATCAGCACGTCGCACCGCTCATGCTCCCGCTCGGTGTGGTCACGAAGGGCCTCCAGGTCATCGATGCTGGTGACGTCGCATCGCCGCCACGTGGCCGTCCCCCCTCGCTTCGCGATGACCTCGGCCAGGTCCCGGAGCCGGTCCTCCCGCCGGGCCGCCAGGACCACGGTGGCCCCTTCGCGTCCCAGCGCCTTCGCGGTGGCCTCCCCGATGCCGCTGGAGGCCCCGGTGACCACGCAGACCTTGCCGGAGATGCCGGTCACTGACCGGCCACGCTCATCAGCGTCTGGCCACCGTCGACCACGATGACGGCGCCGGTGATGAACGCGGCGGCGTCCGACACCAGGAACCGGGCCACCGAAGCGACATCCTCCGGCCGGCCCCACCGGCCCAGCGGGATCATCCCCCTGATCGTCTCGTACCAGGTGGGATCCTGGCGGGCCTGCGAGTTCATCTCGGTCTCCACCCACCCCGGAGCCACCGCGTTGACCCGGACCCCGAAGCCGGCCCACTCCCGCGCCACGGTCTTGGTGAAGTTGATGAGTGCGGCCTTGGCCCCTCCGTAGTACGTGAGGCCTGGGCTGGCGATGAACCCGGCCACCGAGGCCACGTTGACCACGGAGGCGGCCGCGCCCTTGGGGATGAGGATGGGGGCCGCGGCCTTAGTGCAGTAGAAGGCGCTGGTGAAGGTGATGCGGAAGTACTTCTCGAACCCCTCTTCCCGGATCTGGTCCACCGTCGACATGAACGGCGCGGCGCCGGCGTTGTTCACCAGGATGTCGAGGGTCCCCAGCTCCTCGACCGTTCGATCGACCATGGTCTGGACCTGGTCACGGTCGGCCACGTCGGTGGGCACGGCCAGGGCCCGGCGGCCGAGCGCCTCCAGGTCCGTGGCCGTCTTCTCCAGGTCTTCCTGGCCGCGGGCGGAGATCGCCACATCGGCGCCCGCGTCCGCGAGCGACAGGGCGATGGCCCGCCCGATCCCCTTGCTGCCCCCGGTGACCAGGGCCACTTTTCCTTCGAGTTCGGGCATGCGATCAGCCTCCTGTGCGATTCGTACAATGAATGAGATGGCAAGCAAACCACACCGCATGCCGGAGGCGGAACCCGATCTGTGGGAGCCGGCCGCGTTCCCTGTTGACCGCCTGCGGGCCGCGATGTTCGAGGCCGGCGTCGCCGGGGTCAATTCCCACGACCGGCCGAACGTGCTGTGGAAGATCAAACGCCTGAACGAAGGCGATCAGATTTCCCAGTTCGGCCTCACCGGGGTAAGCGGCGGCTCGCTCGGCGAGGTGCTCGAACTGATGGCGGCGGCTTCAGGGATCGACCCCGACCCATCCCTTCGCCACGGCCTGGTGGTGGTGGACCCGGACCGGGTGATCGAGGCGCTCGAGACCGTCGGGGACCGCCTGGCCCTGGCGGCGGACCGGGGGGAACGGGTGTTGCTGGCCACCGGCCATCCAACGGGGCTCCTCCTTCTCTACCAGGGGGCCGGCCGGCTGGTCGCCGAGGGCGGGGGGAAGCTGATCCGCCCGCTCGAGGGGTTCACCTGGGAGGAAGGTGGCCGTCGGCGTCAGATCCGCTACTTCCAGGGCGTGGCCATGCTCACCGACCGGGCCTCGGCGCTCCACACGCACAGTCCCACGGGCATGGAACGAATGCTCGAGGAGATCACTCCCGACCTGGTGTTCGCGGACCATGGGTTCGCCGGAGCCGCCATCGAGGCGGGGATCGACACGGTGTCGGTCGCGGACGTGAACGATCCCGCGCTGGTGGTGGCCCGGGCACAGGGCCGGGCCGGACCGGTGGTGGTCATGGACGACAACGTCCAGCCCGAGGCCTACTGGCCCTGCTTCCAGGTCATCGCCTCGCGGTTCGATCACTCCGTGGTCGACTGACCCAACAGCTCCCGCAGGCGTGTCGCGTGCCGGGGCGCGGCCGTTCCCTCTTCGTGCTTGAAGTAGGCGTACACGTCCCGTCCGTCGGCCAGTGCCTCCTCGATGCGGGCCGCCCACTTTCCCAGCGAGTCGTCGTCGTATTCATCCCGCCGGAGACGCAGGTACACGAACGGTTCGGAAAGGACCGGATCCCCCGCGGTCTGGTCCATCGCCGCGAAGCACCAGGCCACCCCCTGCTCCGTCAGGAGGTCTCGGGCCTCCGTCCAGGACTCGTGGCGGAACTCCATCGCGTACCGGAACGTGGGTGGCAGGTAGGCCAGGAAGCTCTCGATCAGGCCGCGGTCGTATCGAAGGGTCGGCGGGCACTGGAACAGGATCGGTCCGAGTCGCTCGCCCAGGGTGCGGGCCCGGTCCAGGAAGTCCGACACGAGCTCGTCGGCGTCGGCCAGCCGCCGGGTGTGGGTGATCCGCCCGTGGGCCTTCAGGGCGAACCGGAACTGCGGGCCCGTGCGCTGGGCCCAGGTCTCCAGCGTCTTGGGCGAGGGGGAGCGGCGGAACGTGTAGTTGATCTCCACCGAGGGGAACCGTCCCGCGTAGTACGACAGCATGTTCGTGTCCTTGAGATCCTCGGGGTAGAAGTCGCCCTTCCACTCCGGGTATCCGAACCCCGACGTCCCCAGGTACAGCGTGCCCCCCACGGTCGGATTTTCGCACGCGATGAAGGATGGACCTGGGGTCGGCTACAATCCGCGAAGACCAAGAGATCGTTCCGAGAGGCTCGTTTCGTGACCGCAAGAGAGGTCGCCCGGCTGATACGGGTGTCCAAGATGACCGTGTACCGCTCCATCCTTCAGGGGCAACTGCCGGCCGTGCCGGTCGGCGGGGGCTACCGAATGCGCGAGGAGGACGTGCACCGCTACCCCATGTCCAGCGTCACCGAAGCGGGGTAGCGGCCGGCCGCGGAGCCGAGCCTCCCGGGCGGAGACGCCTGGAGGCCCGGGATGGACCCATACGATGACGTTGTCACGCGAGCGGTTGCCGCTCGCGGTGTGACCCTTCTGATCGGTGGCCTCGACTCCGGCAAGAGCACCCTGGCTCACAGGATCGCCGGGGCGGGGATCGAGGCCGGGCTGACGGTGGGGGTGCTGGACGCGGACGTGGGGCAGTCCACGGTCGGTCCGCCCACCACGGTCGGTTTGCGTCTGTGCCGCAGTCCATCGGACCTCGAGCCGCCGTCGCTGTCTCGAGCCGACCACCTGGCGTTCGTGGGATCGACCTCACCGCAAGGTCACCTGGTCCCTCTGGTGGTGGGGACTCGGCTGCTCCTGGACCGGGCCCGGGACCAGGGCGCGGACCTCGTGGTGGTGGACACCACCGGGTTGGTGTCGGGCGTGTACGGCCAGGTGCTGAAGTTCAACAAGGTCGGGCTCCTGCAGCCCGACCTGGTGGTGGGGCTGGCGCGGGGGGAAGAGCTCGAGCCTCTGCTTGGAGTGATCCGGAGGTTCTTCTCCGCCCAGGTGATCTCCGTTGGCATCCACTCCGGCGTGGTGCCCAGATCCGTGGAGCAACGAGCCTCCCACCGGGAGCAGGCCATGGCCCGGTACTTCACCGAGCCGCTCCAGCGGTGGCGGGTCAAGCCCACGGTGTTCATGCCGTCTCTGCCGGACCTGTTCGACCTGTCCGTGCTGGACCACATCGTGGTGGGGCTGTCGGACGGAGAGGGCGAGTGCATCGGTCTCGGCTACCTGGAGCACCTGGCGGGGGACGGGGGCCTTCGGCTGATCTCACCGGTGGCGGAGGCGCCAAAAGCGCTTATCCTGGGCTCGGTACGGTTGGAGGAGGGCTTCAGGGCCCGCCGGGTGGACCTCCACAACCTGCTCGGATCCGACTGAGAACTCCTGGAGAGGAGACCTGGATGCCGTCGGTCGTCAAGAAGCGGCGCAAGAAGATGCGCAAGAAGAAGCACAAGAAGCTGCTGAAGAAGACTCGCTGGCAGCGCCGTCAGCTCGGCAAGTAGGACCTTGTGGGCCTCGGGCGCCCGCGTCCCCGACGACGCCCGATGACCCGGCCGATCCTGTTCCTCTCGGACTTCGGCCTGCAGGACGAGTACGTCGGGGTGTGTCACGCCGTCATCGCCCGAGACGCTCCCGAGGTCCGGGTCATCGATCTCGCGCACGGGATCCCGCCGCAGGACGTCCTGGCCGGGGCGGTGGCGTTGGTCGCCGCGATGCCCCACATCCCACCGGACACGGTGGTGCTCGCGGTGGTTGACCCCGGGGTGGGGACCGATCGGCGGGGAGTGGCTCTCGAAGCCGGCGAGACGATCATGGTCGGACCGGACAACGGCCTCCTGGTCCCGGCGGCCACGACGCTCGGGGGCGTCCGCCGGGCGGTGGCCATCGACCCCGAAAGGGTGGCTCGCGGCCCGATCTCCGCCACGTTCCACGGCCGCGACGTGTTCTCTCCGACGGCCGCTCGGCTGGCCGCGGGGGTCCGGCTGGAGGACGTCGGCCGGGAGGTCGATCCCACCGGGCTGGTCCGGCTCGAGGAGCCGGCGCTCGACTTGGTCGCCGGCCGGATCGGTGCCGAGGTCATCGGGGTGGACCGGTTCGGGAACCTTCGGCTGAACGCCCGTCCCCGGGACCTGGAGCAGGCGGGCGCAAAGAAGGGCACCGACATGCTTCTGCTCACGCCGGGCGGACGGGCCGCACTGAGATGGGTGGCCACGTTTGCCGACGTTCCCGACGGCGGATACGGGATGGTGGTCGACTCGGCGGGACGAATGGCAGTGGTGCGGAACGGGGCCAGTGCGGCGGACGGGCTCCAGCTCCGCCGAGGCGACCTGGTCATGCTGGCGCTCGAAGGGGATGGGGTAGGGTAAGTTCCCGTGGGACAACGCGTCCTGATCACGGGCATCTCCGGACATCTCGCCACCAAGCTGGCCCGCCGCCTCGAAACCGACCCCGAGGTTGACTACGTGGTCGGCATCGGCCTCGAGGAGCCGGCCGGCGATCTCGACCGCACCGAGTACGTGCGGGCGGACATCCGCAACCCGCTGACGGTCAAGGTCCTGCAGACGACCGAGGTAGACACGGTGGTGCACCTCAACATCCTGGCGACCCCCGGAGGCGTGGGGGGCCGGAACCAGATGAAGGAGGTCAACGTCATCGGGACGATGCAGCTCCTGGGGGCGTGCCAGCGCGCCGAACGGGTGCGGAAGCTGGTGATGAAGTCGACCACCGCTGTCTACGGAGCGGACCCCCGCGATCCCGCGCTGTTCACCGAGGGCATGGCTTCACGATCGGAACCCCCGCACGGGTACACCAAGGACGCCGTGGAGATCGAGCGGTACGCCCGGGCGTTCGCTCGTCGCCGGCCGGACGTCCCGCTCACCGTGCTGAGGTTCGCCAACTTCATGGGCCCGGAGATCGACACCCCGTTCACCCGATACTTCTCGTTTCCCGTGGTCCCCACGGCGATGGGCTACGACCCCCGTCTCCAGTTCGTCCACGAGGACGACGCCGTGGAGGTCATGTACCGGGCGGTGCGGGAGGAGCATCCCGGCGTGTTCAACGTCGCCGGGGAGGGGATGGTGTATCTGTCCCAGGCCCTCCGGCTCATGGGTCGCCCGTCGGTCCCGATCATCCTGCCGTTGGTGGCTCCGGTGGCCGGCATCGTGCGTCGGCTGGGTGTCGTGGACTTCGCCACCGACCAGCTCAGGTTCCTGCTCTACGGCCGCGTGGCGGACACCACCCGGCTGCACCATGTGTTCGGATACCGGCCCCAGTACCCCACCAAGGATGCGCTCCTGGACTTCGCCCGGGCACGCCGGGTCCAGCGGATCCTCTCGGAGGAGAAGATCGCCGATTGGGAACGGGACCTGTACGCGTTCCTGCGCCGCAAGAACCAGGAGCGGTTCGAGAGGACCCGGAGGAGCTGAGCCATGGCCGACGTGATCCCCATCACCGGCCAGCGCCGGGAACCGGAGCTCGAGCAATGCCGGGCCATCACCGCGAAGGGCCATCGGTGCCGCAACCGAGCGGTGGACGCGGACGGATACTGTGGTGTCCATCGCGCCGTCCGGACCGTGGCTCCTCCCCGTGACGACCGGCTCGAGGAGATCCTGTCGTTCGTGCGCCGCCGGCTGACCGGCGGGTACGACGTCGACGAGTTCGGCTTCGACCCACAGCTCACCGAGGAGGTCCTGGCCCCGATCGCCAGGGTGTTCCACCAGCGATGGTGGCGGGTCGATTGGATCGGATTGGGGAACATCCCGTCGGACGGCGCCGCGTTGCTGGTGTCCAACCACGCCGGCACGGTGCCGTGGGATGCGATCGTCATGAAGTTCGGGGTGCTGGATCGCCACCCGGCCCATCGGCACGTGCGCCTCCTGGCCGCGGACCTGGCCTTCCGCCTCCCGTTCATCGGCGAGCTGGCCCGGAAGTCCGGCAACACCCTGGCCACCGAAGTGGATGCCTATCGGCTCCTGGAGAAGGGCGAGCTGCTCGGGGTCTTCCCGGAAGGGTTCAAGGGAGTGGGCAAGCCCTTCCGGGATCGGTACAAGCTGCAGCGATTCGGCCGGGGCGGGTTCATCGAGATCGCGCTCCGGGCCCGGGCCCCCATCGTCCCGGTTGCCATCGTGGGTTCGGAGGAGATCTATCCGATGCTCCACAACGCCAAGACCCTCGCTCGACTTGGGGGGTTCCCGTACTTCCCGGTCACTCCGTTCTTCCCCTGGCTGGGGCCGCTCGGGCTGATCCCGCTCCCCACGAAGTGGGTGATCGAGTTCGGGGAGCCCATCCCCACCGACGACGTCGCCGAGGAGGCCTGGCAGGATCCGCTCACGGTGTTCGAGATGACCGACCGGGTGCGGGACGAGATCCAGCAGATGCTCTACCGGAACCTGATGCGGCGCCGGTCGGTCTTCTACTAGCCATGGCCGAAGGGCTTCCCCGCGTGCTCCTCAGGCTCGAGGGGGCGGTCCTTCTGGGAACATCGGCGTTCTTCTACAGCATGACGGACAAGAGCTGGCTCCTGTTCGCCCTGCTCCTCCTGGCGCCAGACGCGGGGGTGGCCGGATATGCCGCCGGGAGCCGTGTCGGCGCGGTGATCTACGACGCGTTCCATACGTACCTGCCGCCGGCCGTCCTGATCGTCGCGGGCGTTCTCGCGGGCAGCGATCTGATCGTGGGTCTGGGGCTGATCTGGGTAGCGCACATCGGGATGGACCGGATGCTGGGCTTCGGATTGAAGTACCCGAGCGGGTTCCGAGACACCCACCTGGGGACGATCGGCCGGCGCTAGACCGCCGGCCGTCCCACCTGAAGCCGGGACCGGTCCAAGAGCCACGGGGTCAGGACCTCCGCCGGAACCGGCCGGCTGAGGTGGAACCCCTGGGCCACCTGGCATCCCAGCCGGTCGAGTTGGGCCCACACGGCTTCCGTCTCCACCCCCTCGGCCACCACCTTCAGTCCCAGGTTGCGTCCGAGCTCGATCGTCGAGCGCACGATCACTTCGTCGTTCTCGTCCTCGGTCATCCCCATGACGAACGAACGGTCGATCTTCAGCTCGTGCACGGGCAGCCGTTTGAGGTAAGCCAGGGAGGTCTGGCCGATGCCGAAGTCGTCGATGGCCAGACCCACGCCGATGGCGCTCAATCGCCGGAGGACCTCCGCCACCCGCAGTGGTTCCTCCATGATGGCGGTCTCGGTGATCTCCAGCACCAGATCGCGCGGCTGGACCTCGTGCCCTTCGAGGAGGTCCGCGACTTGTTCCGGGAACTTCGGGTCGTGAAGGTTGCGGACCGAGAGGTTCACGGCCACCGGGACGTGGATGCCCGATCCACGCCAGGCCCGCTGTTGGACCAGGGCCTGTTCGAGCACGGACCGGGCCAGGGGGCCGATCAGGGCCGTGGGCTCCGCCAGCGGGATGAACTGATCCGGGAGGAGGAGACCTCGGCTGGGATGCTGCCATCTGGCCAGGGCCTCCACGCCGGTCACCCGTCCGCTGCGCACCTCGGCCTTGGGCTGGTAGTGAAGGACTAGCTGGCCCTCGGAGATCGCATGCCGGAGCTCCCCGAGGAGCCTCAGCCGGTCCGGGCTGTACCGATCGCGGTCCTCGGCGTACAGCTGGTAGCCGCTCCGAGCTTCCTTCGCCCCATACATCGCCACGTCCGCGCGTCGGAGGAGCACGTCGACCTCGTCCCCGTGCTGGGGGAACGTGGCGATCCCCACGCTGGCCTCAACCTCCAGGGCCACGTTGGGGAACGTGAACGGCCGATCCAGCGCCGACAGGAGCTTGGCGGCTACTTGCGGGGCTTCGTTCCCGTGGATCATCTCGGGGAGGAGGATCCCGAACTCGTCCCCTCCGAGGCGGGCCACGGTATCGGCGTCCCGCAAGGCGTCGCGGAGCCGGGGACCGACCCGCCGCAAAAGCATGTCACCGACCTGGTGTCCCAGTGTGTTGTTGATCTCCTTGAACCGGTCCAGGTCGAGGATCATGACCGCCAGGGATGCGCCGGTGCGCTTGGCCGAGCGGATGGACTGTTCGACGCGCTCACGGAACAGGAGGCGGTTGGGGAGGTCGGTCAGGGGGTCGCGCAGGGCCAGCCGGGCGTTCTCTTCCGCCTGCCGCTGGAGCCGTTTGGCGGCGCCGGCCACGATCGGGAACAGCGTGGCGTACAGGACCAGGAGCCCCAAGGAGAAGGACCATGTACTGACGGCCGGTGACCTGGTCGATGGCCCGCTCGATCGGCAGGTAAGAGAAGTAGATCTCGAATACCCCTGCCGGCTCCGCAGCCTCGTCGAACCGGATCGGGACGTACACCTCCAGCAACCGCCCGAACTGTCGCTCGCTCCGGTGCTCCGCCTCCTCGAGGCTGGTGATCTCCGAAGCCACTTCGCCTTCCAGCGCCTCCCGCAGGTCCTCCGACACGGGGAACGTCTGGCCCACGATCTCGGATTCATTCGAGTAGACCACCAACCCCTGGGCGTTCCAGATCTTGATCCTGGGGATCTCGCCGCCGATCAGGCCGCCCCTGAGAGTCTGGTCCAGGGCCTGGAAGCGTTCCTGGTCGAGGCCGAGACTGAGGTCCTCGGGCTGGAGGAGCGGCTGGATCCCCAGCCGGGCAACGAGCTCTGCGGACCGAGTGGCATCGGCCACCACCTGCTCCCGGATGGAGCTGCCGACCGTCCGGGCCAGCAGCAGGCCGAGCAGGGTGATGGGGATCGCGCTGAGGAGCGCGAACTTCTTGAGCAGACTCATCTTCCCCATGGTCGGAGTGGGCATGGCCTCTTCCCAGCAATCGGCAAGAAGGAAGCGGCGCTTTACGGACGGCCGGCCGGACGGTTCTGATCGGGGGGTCCGCTACCCCCTCGAGGGGGAAGGGGTGGCCGGCGGGCGGTTTCGTTCCTCCACCGTGAGGCCCAGCGACAGCTGCTGGATGGCCACGGCCACGAGGGCCAGCAGGATCACGATGATCGTGATGATGGTGAACCTCCGCACCGATCAGGGTCGCCGGGCCAGCGAGTCGATGATGGCCCGGCAGAATGCGCCCAGGTCTGGCGGGCGGCGTGACGAGATCAGGTTTCCATCCACCACGACCTCCTGGTTGACCCACTCGGCCCCCGCATTGACCAGATCGTCCCGGATCGCTTCGACGGAGGTCACCCGGCGACCCTTCACGATCCCGGCAGAGATGGGCACCCAGCCCGCGTGGCAGATGAACGCCACGGGCTTCTCCTCGTCGTGGGCCTCCCGGACGATCTGCAGGACCTTCTCCGACCGGCGAAGATAGTCCGGCGCATATCCGCCGGGGACCACCACGGCATCGAACTCACGCGACGAGACCCCCTCGACGTCGGTGTCCACCTCCACCGGGTGGCCCTTCTTGCCCGAGTACTCCCGCTCTCCGAGCCCGGCCACCACGACCTCCGCACCCTCCTCGCGGAGGCGGTGAAGCGGGTACAGGAGCTCGAGGTCTTCGAACATCGGTGCGGCGAAGAGCAGGATGCGGGTTCCGGAGAGCGTCATCTCGGACCTCCCAGATCGAGGGCTACGGCGCTGATCTCCCTGGCCAGGGCCTCCACCCCGGACATCTTGGGGACGCACACCAGGACGCCGGCCTCCCGAGCCCTGGTCTCAACTTCGTCGTCCACGTAAGCCGAGTACAGGATCACCTGCTGGTCCGGCCGGTCCTCCCGGATCAGCCGCGTGGCCTCCACCCCGTCCATACCCGGCATCTTGAGGTCCATCACCACCACGTCCGGATCGACCTCCTTGGCCCGGTCCACCGCGTCCGGCCCGCTGCTCGCCTGGCCGGCGACGTCGAACCCGTGAAGGGCCAGGATGTCCACCAGCATGGTCCGGACGTGCTCGGTGTCATCAACCACCAGCAGCCGAACGCTCACGTCCGGGCCCCCAGGCGGCGCTCGCAGAACTCCCGGTTGCGCACCAGAACTTCCTTCACGGCGGAATCGTCGCCTATGTACTCGCGCAGATCGAGCTCCAACGAGATCGTCCCTCCGAAGCCATCTTCGACCACCTCATCGAGCAGCGCTGCCAGTGGGAGGATCCCTTCGTCGACGGGCAGGTGGGAGTCCCACCCCTTCCCCGCATTGTTCGACAGGTGGAAGTGGAGCACCTTGGTCCGGTACCGATGGTACGCGGCTACCACGTCGAAGCCCGATACCGCCAGATGGCTGGTGTCGAGCACCAGGTGGGTGAACCGGTCCAGGTCCTCGAAGTCCTGGCTGGCGTGAAACCGAAGTCCCCGGTCCCCGCGGATCTTGAGGGGGAACATGTTCTCCACGGCGATGGTGATCCCTGCCCTGGCCGAGTACTCGGCCAGGCTCTCGGCGACCCACCGCCGGTATCGGACCTGCCACCGGTAGGGAGGATGGACCACCACCAGCGGGATCCCCGCCTGCTCCGCCACTTGGGTCCCTCGGTAGATCTTGCCGATGGGGTCGGCGCCCCACACGCGCCGGGTGAGCAGGAGGAACGGAGCGTGGATGGCCTCGATCGACAAGTCGTGCTCCGCCGCCAGCTCCGACATGGTCCGGGCGTCCTGGGTGGCGGGGTCGGAGGTCACCATCACCTCCACGCCCTCGTAACCGGCCTCCCGGGCGTGCCTGAACGCCTCTCGAAGAGGGTGACGGAAGAACGGAGCCGTCGAGAGCAGCAGCCGCGGAGCCGCGATGCCCATGGTTTCTTCCGGTCCGCCCATTCTATTGGCGCCCTCTTATACCGTCAAAGAACGTTCCATGAACACCGAGCGTCGGGGGCGAATCTCAAGCAGGGGCCGGGAGACGGACCCCGAACAGGGAGCCGCGCGTCATTCCGGGCTCGTACCACACGTCGCCGCCCTGGGCCCGGGCCAGGCCCAGGACGATCGACAGGCCCAGACCGGTCCCGCCGGCGCTGGTGGGCCCGGCCTGTGCGAACTTCTCGAACAGGCGAGGGACGAACTCCTCCGGGACCCCTTCACCCTCGTCTCGCACCAAGATCTCCACCCACCCTTTCCGGTCACGGGCGTCCACGGCCACCGGTGGGGCCCCGTACTTCAGCGCGTTGGCCAGGTAGTTGGTGAGGATCTGGTGGACGTGGTCGGGATCGGCGGCCACCCGAAGCCCTTCGGGGGCCTCGATGGCGATGTCCGGGGTGCGGTTCGCGAACACCGACACCGCCTGGGTGATGGCCCCGGTCACGTCGATCTGAACGGGCCGGGTCTCCAGGGCTCCCGCCTCGATCTTCGACATCGTCAACAGGTCGTCGACGAGCCTGGTCAACCGCTGGGCCTGGTCCTCGATCAGTTTGAGGTGCTCCTTCTTGTCCTCATCGGGGATGCGGTCCCAGTGGGCAAGCAAGGTGCTGGCGAACCCCAAGACCGAGGTGAGCGGCGTCCTGAGCTCGTGGGAAGCCACCGCCACGAAATGGCTCTTCATCTCGTCGGCCGCCTTGAGCTCCGTGTTGGCCTGCCGAAGCTCCGCCGCGGTTCGCTCCAGCTCCTTCTCGGTCTTCCGCCGCTCCGACAGCTCCTGCTGGGCGGCGGAGTACAGCCGGGCGTTGTCCAGGGCCAGGGAAGCCAGGCGGCCGAACCGGGTCAGAAGGTCGATGTCCTCTGGGGAGAACCTCCGCTCCTCCTCCATCCGGACCAGACCGATGACGCCGACGATGTCGTCGCCGGTTCGAAGAGGGATGGACACCGCGGCCCGGAGGAACGCGAACTCGGGCCGGCGGCCGGTCCAGGTCGAGTAGTCGTCCACGGCCATGGGCTCTCCGGTGACCCACACCCTCCCCGCCAGTCCCTGACCGCGGTTCAATCGATAGCCGACGTAGTCGGAGAAGATCCCGGTTCCCGCCCGGACCTCCAGCTGGTCGGCCGCCTCGACCACGACGTACAGGTAGGCGTGGGGGGTTCTCATCAGCGTGGCCGCCCGAGTGATGATGGCTTCCAGGAGGCTGGTGTGCTCCAGCCGGCTGATCAGGCCGAGGGTGGTCTCGTGCAGAGCGGCGAGCTCTTCACGCTGCCTGATGATCTCTTCTTCACGGCTCCGGAGGGCCTGCTCGACCCGCTTGTGGGCCGACAGGTCCACCACCTGGGAGATGAAGTACCGCGGCCGTCCTTCTGCGTCGGTGACCAGGGACCTGGTCACCAGGTTCCACATCGTGGTGCCGTCGGACCGGATGTGCCGCTTCTCCATCTGGAAGGTGCGGGCCCGGCCGGCCAGCGCGTTCTGCTCGTAGGCGATCTGCGCGGGAAGGTCGTCGGGATGGGTGATCTCCTCCCACGTGCTGCGCAGGAGCTCGCCTTCGGGCCGGCCCAACAGGTCGCACAGGGCCCGATTCACCTGGAGGAACCGGCCTTCGAGGTCGGTGATGGCCATCCCGATCGGAGCGGATTCGAACGCCGCCCGGAACCGTGTCTCGGCCTCCTGAAGGACCTGGCCGCTGTTGTCGTCGTAGGGCATGCTCGCCTCGGCGTTCGTTATATCGACGCCCGGACCGGTCCCCTGGAGGGGATCGCCGGGTTCGTGTCGAATTCTCCCACGGGGGGAACCCTCCACCCATGAGCCGATCCGGAAGCCTGCTCGGTCGCGTCACGGAAGACCGGCGCATGCGCCGGGACTTTCGGCGCCTGATGTCCGCGAACGGCTTCGGGCCCCGATGGTCGGACCTCCGGCCCGAGCGTGAGCCCCGTCCTCCTCTGTGGCGGCGGGGGTGGAAGTGGTGGCTCACCAGGGTGTCCGTCGGCCTCCCCCTCCTGCTGGCCCTGGCCGTGGTGGGCGCCCTGATGGCTCCGCTCCCGTACGATCCGCCGGCGCCGCCGCAGACCGCGTTCGCCTTCGACCGCCACGGGCGGTTCATCGCCCGCATCAGCGCCGAGGAGGAGCGCACCGTGGTGCCCCTCCGTCGCATTCCGGAGCAGGTCCGGCAGGCGTTCATCGCCGCGGAGGACGAGCGCTTCTACGGGCACGGAGGCGTGGACTTCAAGGCGATCCTCCGGGCCCTGTGGGCCGACGTGAGCGGGGGCCGGTTCCAGGGCGCCTCCACCATCACCCAGCAGCTCATCCGCAATGTGAGCAGCCCCACGCTGGACAACGCCACCCCCGGGTACGTGGGGCGAGAGCGGACCCTCTGGCGAAAGATCCGCGAGGCGGTGCTGGCGATCCGTATGGAGCGACGGTTCTCCAAGGCGGAGATCCTGGAGATGTACCTGAACCAGATCTACTTCGGCGAAGGCGCGTACGGGATCGAGGCGGCCGCCCAGGAGTACTTCGGTGACCACGTGTGGGGGCTCGAGCTCGGCGAGGCCGCCACGCTGGCCGGGATCGTGGCGGCGCCATCCCGCTACTCGCCTCGGGTCAACCTCGATGGGGCCACGGGACGAAGGGACTACGTCCTGAGACGCATGGTGACGCTGGGGTTCGTCGAGGAGACCGCGGCCGCGAAGGCCCGGGCCACGCCGATCGAGGTGGTCACGCCGGAGGCCGAGGTGTCGAAGTCTCCGTACTTCGTCGATTACCTGAAGCGGAACATCACCCGTCGTTACGGCGACGACGTGTTGTATCGGGGAGGGCTGCGGATCGAGACCACCCTGGACCTTCGGCTCCAGCGGGCGGCCGAGCAGGCCGTGGCCTCCACGCTGGACCAGCGGGGTGACCCCCAGGCGTCGGTGGTCGCCGTCGACGTCCGGACCGGGGGGATCCTGGCCATGGTCGGTGGCCGGGACTTCGAGCGTTCACAGGTCAACCTGGCCACCGGACAGGGAGGGACCGGACGGCAGGCCGGTTCGGCGTTCAAGCCGTTCGTGCTGGCCCAGGCCCTCCAGGAAGGGATCAGCCCGTACTCCATCTACTCTGCCCCCGGCACGATCTCGATCGATGGCTGGAACGTCAGCAACTACGGCGGGTCGTCGTACGGCTCGCTGTCCGTCCGCTCGGCCACGGTGAGTTCGGTGAACACGGTGTTCGCCCAGCTCATCGACGAGGTCGGCCCGGACGACGTGGCCAACCTGGGCCACCGGATGGGCATTCGCAGCGATCTCCCGGCCGTGCCCTCGCTGGCCCTGGGCACCGCCGAGGTGACCCCGCTGGAGATGGCTTCCTCCTACGCGACGCTGGCTTCCGGAGGGGTCTACCGGCGCCCAACTCCCATCGCTCGGATGACCGACTCGTCCGGCGAGCTCGTCGAGGAGCTCGATCGCGAAGGGCGTCGAGTGTTGCCCGAGGCCACGGCCTCGGAGGTCACCGGCCTGCTGCAGGACGTGGTGGCCTACGGAACGGGGACCGCGGCGCAGCTATCCGGCGTGGCCGTAGCGGGCAAGACCGGCACGGCCCAGGACCACGCCGACGCCTGGTTCTGCGGGTACACCCTCCAGGTGGCGGCGTGCGTTTGGGTGGGCTACCCGCGGGGACGGATCCCCATGACCGCGGTGCACGGCATACCGGTCACCGGGGGGTCTTTCCCCGCTCTGATCTGGCACGCGTTCATGACTGCCCTCGAGGGGCAACGAGCCCCGGAGGCCACCTCCGCGGGCCCGGCCCCTCCCGCGATCCCCACCGGCGGGAGCGCCGGGGAATCCGGAGGCCTGGCGGACCAGGAGGGGGCACCGAAGGAAGGTCCCGCCCCCCAGCCCACCATCGGTGGGGACCAGACCGGGACCGTCCCGGACCCTCCTCCGACCCAGCCCCCGCCCTCTCCCGCGCCGCAGCCGTCGCCGGCGCCCAGTGATCCGCCGGACGAGGACATCGTTCCACCCGTGGTGCCCTCGCCCTCGCCGAGTGCCTGAGGGGCCTCGGGTATCCTCCGCCCGTGAGTGAGGGTGACAACCGTCCCCGATGGGACGGTCGCAAGGGCCGGTACGAGGTGTGGTTCCTGACGATGAGCGAACCGCAGGGCGCTGCCGGGTACTGGATCCGGTACACGGTCCGCGCCCCCATCGCCGGCCCCCCGGAGCGCCGCTTGTGGTTCGCGCGCTTCGACCGACGGACACCCCGGCTGACCTTCGGCCTCCACGGGCCGCCCGCTACCGATGGTGGCCGGGCCGAACCCGAGCCCACCCACGTGCGGGTGGGCAACGCGGCGCTGGGCCCGGGCTTCGCCTGGGGGGCGATCTCCGGCGAGGGCCGGGAGGTCCGCTGGGATCTTCGGTGGAGGACCGGGCAGCCCACGTTCCGGGTCCTCCCGGCTCCCTTCTACCGTGTGGCGCCCACCAAGCCGTTCACCCCGAACCCCGACACCCGGTTCGGCGGGTGGATCGAGGTCGACGGCGTCCGAGCGGAGGTCGAGGGCTTCCCCGGACAGCAGGGTCACCTCTACGGGACCCGCCATGCCGAGCGGTGGGCCTGGGCCTCGTGCTCCTCGTTCCGTGAGGGAGGCTTCGTCTTCCAGGCCCTGTCGGCCCAGGGCCGCCGGGGACCGTTCCTCACGCCGTTCCTCACCTTCGCGGGTCTCCGGATCGACGACCGGTGGATCCGGTTCCGGGGGACCGAGCGATCGCGAACCTGGGGCCTGGGCACTTGGCGGATCCGGCTCGCCGCCCGCGACTACCGGCTCGAGGGCCGGGTCCACGCACCGGACGAGACCCTGATCCGGGCCCGCTACCTCGACCCCGACGACACTCCCAGGTTCTGCCACAACAGCGAGGTGGCATCCACCGAGCTGCTGTTGTGGGAGCGTCGGGCGGGCGGATGGCAGGAGGTGGCCGACCTGGTCTCGGATGGCACCACCCACGCGGAGTGGGCCGGCCGCACGCCGGCCACTCGGGTCACCACCGAGCACCGCGAGGTGGCGTGAGCCGGTCCCTGGCCGACCTCGTTTCCGGTGCGGCCGCGGCCGTTCCCGACAAGGCCGCGCTGGTGCACGGCGACCGCACCGTCACCTACGCGGAGCTGGAGGACAGGGTCCGTCGCGCCGCCGCCGCCCTGGCCCGCCTCGGAGTGCGCAAGGGCGACCGGGTGGCGCTGGTGGTGGGAAACACTCCCGAGTTCGTGGAGGCGCTGCACGGCACCCTTCGGCTGGGGGCCGTGGCGGCACCTCTCAACGTCATGCTCACTCCGGAAGAGGCGGCCTACGTCCTCGCCGACGCCGATGCCAACGTGGTGCTGGCCGACCCCCCGTTCCTTCCGACGGTGCTGGCGGTTCGCGACCGGGTGGCCGGGATCGAGCACGTCCTGGTCACAGGGGCCGGACCCCCGCCGGCGATGACCGCGTCATTCGAGCGGGCCCTGGCCGAGGCCGGAGAGGCCCCGGAGGTCGGGGTGGGCGAGGAAGACCTCGCCGTGCTGGCGTACACGGCCGGCACCACCGCCGGTCCCAAGGGAGCGATGCTCACCCACGGCAACCTGTTGGCCAACCTGGATCAGATCTCTTCCGTGCCGGCCCTGGCCGAGGCGGAATCCGACGTCGTCCTCCTGGTGCTGCCGCTGTTCCACATCTATGCCCTCAACGTGGTTCTGGGGATCACCATCCGAGAGGGGGCCACCGCCGTGCTCGTCGATCGGTTCGACCCGGATGCCACGCTGGACCTGGTCGAACGGCATCGGATCACGGTGCTGTTCGGGGCGCCTCCGATGTTCGTGGCCTGGCTCGGGGCGAGCGGCGACCACGACCTGTCCTCGGTGCGGATGGCCGTGTCCGGGGCGGCCCCGCTCCCCGGCGAGGTGCTCCACGCGTTCCACGAGCGGTTCGGGATCACCATCTGGGAGGGGTACGGGCTCACAGAGACCGCACCCGCGGTGACCACCAACGCCCTGGCCGAGGAGGCGCGAGCGGACTCCATCGGCCTGGTGCTCCCCGGTGTGGAGGTTCGGCTGGTGGACCAGTCCGGCGGAGAGGTGGAGGAGGGCGACCCGGGCGAGATCGTGATCCGGGGACCCAACGTGTTCTCCGGCTACTGGAACCGGCCCGAGGAATCGGAGGCGGCGTTCCGGGACGGGTGGTTCCGGACCGGTGACGTGGCCTACCGGGACGAGGACGGCTATCTGCACATCGTCGACCGGACCAAGGACCTCATCATCGTGTCCGGTTTCAACGTGTTCCCCAAGGAAGTGGAGGACGCCATCGCCTCCCATCCCGCCGTGGCCGAGTGCGTGGTGGTCGGGGTCCCGGACGTACGGACGGGGGAGGCGGTGAAGGCACTGGTGGTCCTACGTCCCGACGCCCGGGCGACCGAGGACGAGATCATCGACCACTGTCGAACCCACCTGGCCCGGTTCAAGCTTCCGCGTCGGGTCGAGCTGGTGGAGCGTCTTCCCAGACACATCACCGGAAAGGTCCTCCGCAGAGCGCTTCGGGACTCTTCATGATCGTCCTGCCGATCATCGCCGCACTGATCGCCCTGGCGTTCGGGGTGCAGCTCTTGATCCGCGCGGGCCGCCGGCGGACCTGGTTCGAGGCCACATGGGGCGTGGCCATGCTGATGTTCGCCCTGGCCACCGGGGCCCTGGTACTCGGTGTCATGGACGGGTGGTCTTCGGCCGAGTTTCGGATCTACTGGTTGTTCGGGGCGGTGCTCACGGTTCCGTACCTGGCCCTCGGAGAGCTGTACCTGCTGCTTCCCAACCGGTGGGTGGCCCACCTGCTGCTCGTCTTGCTGCTGGTTGCCACTGCGGTGGCGGCGGCCACGGTTCGCACCGCCCCGATGTCCGGCGCGCTGGCCCAGGACTTCCCCTTGGGGCGAGAGGTGTTCGGGGACGGGTCCGACGCCCACCGCCTGAGCCAGTACTACGCCTTCCCGGCGTACTTCATCCTCCTCGGTGGGGCGCTGTGGTCAGCGTTCCGGATGAGAGGACGCCCCGAGCTCCGATCCAGGTTCATCGGCGTCCTGCTGATCGCTCTGGGAGCAACGGTGGTGTTCGTCGGTTCGGGTGTGGGGGCCGGGTTCGGCAACTTCGCGATCTTCTCGATCGGGCACGCCGTGGGGATCGCCGTCATGTACTGGGGGTTCCTGGTGTCCACGCGCCCGGCGACGGCCGGCTAGTCATCATGAGGCGGCCGGTCTATCCCTGAAGATTCGTGGATCACCCGCGGATGGACCGCGGGAGGAGCCACACAGGGAGGAGACCGGCCATGGACAACGTTACGCACCTCGGTCTGGACGT
>JBOGVS010000008.1:0-77636 GCA_050692555.1 Actinomycetota bacterium | reverse complement strand
TGGGCGCACCATTTCGTGTACACCCCGTTGACCCGGACCACTACGGTCTTGCCGGTCCAGTCGCCTTCCTTGAGGGCCTGGACCACGTTGCCGCGGGCCTCCTCCTTGGCCAGCGGGGCCACCGAGTCCTCGAGGTCCATGAACACCTCGTCGGCGGGTAGCGCGGGGGCCTTGGCCAGCATCTTGGGGCTCGATCCGGGGACCGAGAGACACGATCGTCGGGGTCTGGTCACACGTTCGGACATTGGTCCCTCCGTTCGGGGGACCCAATGGTAGTCGGGGCCGCCGGGGGCGTCATCCCATTCAAGGATCATTCCGCCTCAACCGATGGACATCGATGCTGGTAGCGGAGAGAATCGAGGACTCATGCCTTCCCCGCAGGGCAGACGTTGGACCCCCCGTGTGCTGGCCGTCCTGGTGATGGCCGGCGCCGTTCTGGGCGTCCTCCCGCCGGCGATCGGTGGCGTGCCGCCGACCGTGGTGCGAAGCGTGGGCATCGGGCTGGACCGCCTGGTACCGGATGGAGGACGCTCGCTTCGCGCTCCCGGCGCCGTGGCCCTGATGCCTCGCAAGACGTGGTCGGAGGCAGTGGTGACCTGCGCGCCGATCCGGTTCACCATGGTCGGGGTCACCTGGCGGCAGGGCGGCGAGTCGGTCATCCCGGCCCGGGTTGCGTGGGGAACGCGCGACGGGCTGGGGCGTCCAGTGAAGCTGTTCGCGGATCCCGACGAGGCACCGGACGCCGATTCCGCGGAGGCCGCCACGGCCCTGTCCGGTACACCGCCGCTGTGGACCGGAGAGGCACGCTGCGCTCGGGTGCGGTTGCGTTTGCCGGCCGGAGAGGGAATGAGCGACGTGCGGGCGGTGTTCATCAACACCTCGGGGACGGCCACCGACCCCTCTCCGTTCGATGCCGTTTCTTCGGCGATGGCCCGGGTGTGGGGGATGGCCTCGCCGGAGCCGGCCGCGGCGATCACCGCGGATCCGGCGATCATCCCTCGGGCCGGCTGGGGCGCCAAGGAAGGCATGCGCCGATGCGGCAACCCCGACTACGCGGACGATGGCGTGCAGATGGCCTATGTCCATCACACCGTGAACAGCAACGGCTACGGCAAGTCGAAGGCGGACGACCTGATCCGAGGGATCTACGCGTACCACGTGAAGGGGAGGGGGTACTGCGACATCGCCTACAACTTCCTCATCGATCGGTTCGGGAGGATCTTCGAGGGGCGGTACGGAGGGATCGATCAACCGGTGATCGGCGCCCACGCCATGGGGTTCAACACGGGCAGCGTCGGCGTGGCCGCGCTGGGAACGTTCACCGTGACGAACCCGCCGAAGGTCATGGTCAAGGCGTTCACCCGGCTGTTGGCCTGGCGGCTCGACGTGGCCCACGTCCGCCCGACCGGAACCGCGGTCATGACGTCCGGCGGCGGGCCGGCCACGAAGTTCGACAAGGGCAAGGAGGTCACGCTGGCGGCCATCTCGGGACACCGGGACACCGGACTCACGACGTGCCCGGGGGGACGGCTGTACCGGCGGCTCCGGGTCATCCGCCGGGGTGCGGAAGCCATGGGCCTGCCGAAGATCTGGAACCCCACCCAGTCCGCCGAGGCGGTGACCATCGGCACCCCGGTGACCTTCGGCGCTTCCCTGTCGGGGAGCCTGACCTGGACCGTGGAGGTCCGGGATTTCCTGGGGGTGGTGGTGAACTCCGGATCCGGCGGCGGCGGGGCTGTGTCACACAGCTGGACCCCCACCGTGCCGGGGACCTACTCGGTGTCGATCAAGGCCACGAACTCCACCACCGGCGCCGTGGCCCGGGAAGCAACCCTGAGCCTGACGGTCTCCTGACCCCTCGCTACCTCCGGGCGGCGAGAGCAGAGTCGGCGAGGACGTCGAGGCCCTCGGCGAGCTGGTCGTCGGTGATCACCAGCGGGAGCAGGTGCCGCAGCACGTTCTTGTAGATCCCGCAGCTCACCGTGACCACGCCTCGCTCGGTGGTTCCGTTCACCAGCTTCGAGGTGAACTCCTTGTGAGGCTCCTTGGTCTCGCGGTCCTTGACGAACTCCACGCCGATCATGGCTCCCACGCCGCGAACCTCGCCGATCTCCGGCACGTCCCGACCGACCTCTTCCCACCGTGATCGGATCTGCTTCCCCACCTGCTCGGCCCGATCGACCAGGCCCTCCTCCTCGATCACCTGAAGGACCGCGTTGGCGGCCGCGCAGGCCACAGGGTTGCCCACGTACGTACCCCCGATCGTGGAGTCGCCGGGGGCATCCATGATCTCGGTGCGGCCCACGACCGCCGACAGCGGGTAGCCGGAGGCCAGTGACTTGGCCAGGGTCACCAGGTCGGGCTCCAACCCGAAGTGCTCGGAGGCCAGGAACCGCCCGGTGCGCCCGCAGCCGGTCTGGATCTCGTCGGCGATCGTGAGGATGCCGTGGCGCCGGCAGATCTCCTGGAGGCCCGACAGGAAGTCGGGGCTGGGGACCACGAAGCCGCCCTCGCCCTGGATGGGCTCCACGATGGCCGCGGCCACGGTCTCGGGGTCAACAACCGTGGTGAACGCGCGCTCCAGGGCCTCGAGGGCGAAGCGGCCGGCGTCGTCCGGATGGGCGCTGCGATAGGGGTAGGGGTACGGCAGCCGGTAGACCTCCGGGGCGAACGGGCCGAACCCCGTCTTGTAGGGCTGATGCCTGCTGGTGAGGGTCATCGTGAGCAGGGTCCGGCCGTGGAAGCCGCCCTCGAAGCACAGGACCGCAGGCCGCCCGGTGGCCGCTCGGGCGATCTTCACCGCGTTCTCCACGGCCTCCGCGCCGGAGTTCGCCAGGAATACCTTCCGGTCCCCGCCGACCAGCGAAACCAGGCGCTCGGCCAGCTCCACGTACGACTCGTAGGGGATCACCGAGAAGTCCGTGTGGGAGAACCGGCCGGCCGCGTCACGGACCGCCTCCACGACCTTGGGGTGGGAGTAGCCCACGATGTGGCAGCCCAGGCCTCCCGAGAAGTCGAGGAACGTGTTGCCGTCCACGTCGGTGACAGAGGCGCCCTCCCCTCGGTCGATCACGAAGGGCACGTGAAGGCTGAGGGCGTCGGCGACGACGCGCTCCTTGCGTTCGGTGATGGCCCGTGACCTCGGGCCGGGGATCTCGGTGACCAGCTCGATCGTGGACAACCGCTCCTCCTCGATGGGTTCACCAGTCAGGCTACCGAAGCGTCGCGACCACCGTCGGGACGGACGGACGGCGGCCCGGTGGGATGATGGACGAGGTGGCCAACGACCCTCTCGGCGGGCTTTCGGGTGAGTCCTTCTGCTACGTGACCACCACGGGGCGGCGCTCCGGGAAGCCGCACGAGATCGAGATCTGGTTTGGAGCCCGGGGCTCCACCCTGTACCTCCTGTCCGGGGGTGGCGGCCGATCGGACTGGGTCCGAAACATCCTGGCCAACCCGGCGACCACCGTGCGCGTCGATGGCCGCACGTGGCAGGCGAAAGGCCGGGTGGTGGTCGATCCCGACGAGGAGGCAGCGGCCCGGCGGCTGCTGGCCGGGAAGTACCAGGGGTGGCGGGAGGGCGCGTCACTCAGCCGGTGGGCACGGACGGCCCTGCCGGTGGCTCTCGATCTTCAGCCGTGACCACGATCTTCACGATCGGCCACGGCGCCCGGGACATCGACACGTTTCTGGCGCTGCTCGAGGGAGCCGGCATCCGCAGGTTGGTCGACGTCCGGTCCGCTCCCGGCTCCCGCAAGCACCCTCAGTTCGGCAAGGATGCGCTGGCGGCGTCCCTGGAGAAGCGAGGGATCCGGTACGAGTGGCGAAAGGAGTTCGGCGGCTGGCGCCGGGGCCGGCCGGACTCCCGGCACACCGCGATCCGCTCCTCGGGATTCCGTGGTTATGCCGACCACATGGAGACCGAGGAGTTCCGCGCGGCCCGAGATCGGCTCATCGAGCCCTCGGGCGAGACTCCGACGGCGGTGATGTGCGCCGAATCGCTGTGGTGGAAGTGTCACCGGCGGATGCTGGCCGATGGCCTGGTGGCCGCGGGGTGCGAGGTGCGGCACATCATGGAAGGAGGACGACAGGACATGCACCGCCTCTCCCCTTCCGCGCGCCTGGAGGGCGCCCTGCCCGTGTACGACGTGCCGGAGGAAGTGTCGGGCCAGCGGCGGCTGGTGGACTGAGGCGCTACGAGAGCTTCGGCGCGGCAATCTCGGCGAGCTTCTTGGCCGCCCCGAAGCACTGGTTCACGTCGACGTAACCCAACACGCTTCCCTCGGAACTCCTTCGGCTCGGTGGGCGCACCATTTGTGGGTGAGCGAATCGAGCGCTGTCAATCCTCTAGCGGGGTGTCGGCGAAGACCTCCAGCGGATGGATCAGGTCACCCAACACCGTGACCAGACCCTCGTAGTCGAGCTCGGGAGCCTCCAGACGGAGCCGCTCGGCCAGGCGCAATGCTTCCTGGATGCCCGCCCGGCATGCCGCAACGATCTCTGAAGGTCCTCTCCACGCATCCAACCGGTCAAGCGCTTCGAGGAGAGCCTCTTCGAACTCCAGGACCGCCTCGGCCACGGGCCGCCTGACGGCTCCGCGCGGTGAGGGAACCGCAGCTACCAGCGCGGCCTTGGCTCGCTCGACCTCCGCCAGGGCCGCTTCGAACGCATTCGGATGCCCGCGCACGATCGTGGATGCTATCGGCTCCGTAGAATGGCCTCGGTGCGCCTCCTTCTCATCGTCAACGTCAACGCGGCCTCCGTAACCCGTCGAGGCATCGACGTCATCGAGCGGGCGCTGTCATCGGAGTTCAAGGTGGAGATGGCGATGACCAAGCGGCAGGGCCACGCCACCCACCTGGCCCGAGGGGCCGCCCACGAGGGCGTCGACCTGGTGGTGTCCATGGGCGGCGACGGGACCGTGAACGAGGTGGCCAACGGCCTGGCGACCACCAGCGTCCCGATGGGGATCATCCCCGGGGGCGGCACGAACGTCCTGGCTCGATCGCTGGGGATCCCCCGCGACCCCATCGAGGCCACCGGCTACCTGCTGGCCAACCGGAACAACGAGCCCCGTCGCGTCCCTCTCGGACGGGCCGACGACCGGTACTTTACGTTCACCTGCGGGCTGGGGTTCGACGGAGCCATCGTCCGGGACGTGGAGCGGCGGCAGATGCTCAAGAAGAACATCGGCGATTGGTACTACGTATGGGCCGGAACCCGGCTCTTCTTCGGCGGCGTGGATCGCAAGCACCCGCCCATCCGGGTCCGGTGGGGCGCGAACCTCGAGCACCGCCGTGATCGGCTGTTCGTAGCCGTCAGCCAGAAGACCCGTCCGTTCACGTACCTGGGGAATCGGGAGATGAACGTCTGCCCCGACGCCCGCCTGGACGGCGCCATCGATCTGCTGGCCATCGACACCTTCAACCCCGCCATCGTCCTGCGCCTGGTGGGACAGATGTTCACGAACGGGAAGCACGTTCGGAACAAGCACGTGCTTTACCTGCACGACCAGCGGCGTGTCGAGGTCGAAAGCGACATCCCGCTCCCGATGCAGATGGACGGGGAGTACCTCGGGGACCGACAGCGGATCGCGCTCGAGTCTGTCCCCGACGCCCTGTCGCTGCTCTACTGAGGAGGCTCCCCGGCGGGGGCCCGGTCCCGAAGAGCGATGGCCCGACCGGGATCGTTCGTGGCGACCGCGTCAACGCCCCAGGCAAACAGCGTCGTCAGCAGGTCCTCGTCGTCGGCCACCCACGTCCCCACCCGCACGCCCTCTGCCCGGGCCTCTCGCACGAACTCCTCCCCGGCGCCCAGGAGGGCGGGGGTCTGGGGAAGAACGAACTCGTGGCCGTGCTGGGTCACGTACACCAACGCGGCGCGAGGGTCGATCGCTGCGACCGTGAGGAACCCGGTGGGGATGTCCGGGGCCAGCTCCTTGGACCGCTCGATCGTGAGCCAGTTGAACGAGGACACCAGGGCCTCACGCGGGAACGAGCCGGCCTCCAGGGCCTCCAGGGTGGCCAGGAGCACCGCCTCCTGAGGCGAGTCGAACGCCGGCTCGCCGGGGAGGTTCTTGACCTCCAGGTCCACGGCTCCCTCGAGCCGGCCGATGAGCTCCAGGACCTCGGCCAGCGCAGGGACCTCCTGGCGCGACCCTCGCCCCCCGGAGGCGTCCAGCCGCTTGACCTCGGCGAACGTGAGCTCGTGAACGAGGCCCCTGCCGTCCGTGGTGGCCGAGACGTCCGGATCGTGAAGAACCACCGGTACCCCGTCGGCGGTCAGTCGGACGTCGAGCTCCACCACGTCGGCCCCCGCCACCAGGGCGGCCTCGAACGCCGCAAGGGTGTTCTCGGGCTGCTCGGATGAGGCCCCGCGGTGGGCAACGATCAAACAACGACTGTGGAATTCGCTGCCAAGTATTGTCACGGGACGGACCCTGTCACTATACTTCCGGCTCGTCGCTCGGGGGGAGGCCCGCCGCCGAGACATCCGCTTTCCCCGGGCCGTTGAACACGAGCTGCGAGGGGGCCGGATGGAGTGGGTTCACCGTGCCAAGTGCAAGGACGAGGACCCCGAGCTCTTCTTCCCCATCGGAACCACAGGCCCCGCAGCCACCCAGATCGATGAAGCCAAGGCGGTATGCATGGAGTGCGAGGTACGCATGCAGTGCCTCGAGTGGGCCCTGGCCACCGGCCAGGACGCCGGCGTGTGGGGCGGCCTCTCCGAAGAGGAGCGCCGGGCCCTCCGCCGGAGCCGGCGGCGCGAAGCCGCCAGAGTGGCTGCGGTCGGCTAGGTCCTAGCCCTCCTCCAACGGAACCGACACCCTCGCCCGAGTCCCGCCTTCACCCGCCAGATCCAGCTCCCCTCCCAGCTCCGACTCCACCAGGGCCCTGACGATCTGGAGCCCCAGGCCGGCGCCGCGCTCCAGCGAGAAGCCTCGGGGGAGCCCCCGTCCATCGTCCGAGACTTCCAGCATCAGCGTGCCGTTCCGCCTGCCCAGGACCACGTCGATCCTGCCCCCGCCATCCCCGAAGGCGTGGTCCACGGAGTTCTGAAGGAGCTCGGAGAGCACCACCGCCAGTGGGGTGGCCACGTCGGCCACCACCTTCCCGCACGAGCCCTGGACGGACACCTCCACTCCGGGCCCGGCCAGCCCTTCGCTGACCATGGCGGCCACCTCACCGGCCACCTCGTCGAAGTCCACGGTGTCACCGTGCTCCAGCGACAGGGTCTCGTGGACCAGGGCGATCGACCGGATCCGTCGCTCGCTTTCCTCCAGGGCCTCCCGGATACCCGGACCGGGGAATCGCCGAGCTTGCAGGCGCAGCAGGCTGGCCACCGTCTGGAGGTTGTTCTTCACCCGGTGGTGGATCTCACGGATCGTGGCATCCTTCAGCCGGATCATCCGGTCCCGGCGCCGGAGCTCGGTCACGTCACGGAGCAGGACCACCGCTCCCGTCAGCTCGCCCCCCACCACCAGAGGCAGGGCTCGCCTGAGGACCACGGCGCCGCCGGTCTCCACCTCGCTGTCGGTGGGCCGGCGGGTGGCCAGGGCCTCGAGGATCGGTCCCGGCTCGGGGTCCGATTCGGCCACCGGCCGGTCCACCAGGTTGTCGGTGACCCCCAGGCGCCGGTACGCGGAGATCACGTTGGGGCTGCCGTACGTCACCCGGCCCTGGGGGTCGAGGCGCAGCAGGCCGTCTCCCACCCGGGGCAGGGCCTCGGGGTCGGGCTCCTCGACCTCGAAGGGGAACGTCCCCTCGGCGATCATCACCGCGAGGTCGGCCGCGGTCTGCAGGTACGTGAGCTCCAGCCGGCTCGGGGTCCGGGCGGTGGCCAGGTTGGCCTGCTGGCTGATCGCCGCGATGACCCCGCCACGGAACCGGACCGGGATGCCCTCGACGCGGATGGGAACACCCTCCCGCCACACCGGATCTCCCTCGCGGACGATGCGGCCTTCGACCAGCGCTCGCCAGGTGAAGTGGGCCTCCTGTTGGTCGATGAACCGTCCCACCTGGTCCTCCTGGTAGACGGTCTGGGCGGTGTACGGGCGCATCTGAGCCACCACCACCAGGCCGCCGGTGATCGTTCGGTCGCGGCACATGAGCAGGAGGTCCGAGAAGGACACGTCGGCCAGGAGCTGCCACTCGGAGGCCAGCCGGACGAGGTGCTCGGCCTCCGCCGTCCCCAGATCGGTGCGCTCGGCGATCAGGTCCTTGAGGGCCATGATGGCGATGGTAGCGCCGCGGGACTTGCGCCCGCGCGACTTCCTGCTCTACAACTGCGGCTCGTGACCGCGCTCGCCCAGGCCATCCCTCGCCCCCGCAACCGAGGCGGGAGTCTCGCCTTCGACGCGGCTCTGGTCCTGGGAGGCAGCCTGTTCATCGCGCTGCTGGCCCAGGTGTCCATCCGGCTCCCGTTCACGCCGGTCCCCATCACCGGCCAGACCCTCGGCGTGCTGGTCGTGGGGACCGCGTACGGCTGGACCCGGGCGCTGCTCACCCTGGGGCTGTACCTGGCAGAGATCGCCTTCGGGCTCCCCTTCGCCGCGGAGGGGAAGGCCGGGCTCGAGGTCCTCACACTCACCACGCCGAGCGGCGGCTATCTGTGGGGGTTCCTCCTGGCCGCCACGGTGACCGGCTGGCTGGCCAACCGGGGCTGGGACCGGGATCTGCGGTCGTCGATCAGCGTGATGCTCCTGGGGAACATGGTGATCTACCTGGTGGGGATCCCGTGGCTCATGGCCGCGCTGGACGCATCGCTGCTCCAAGCGCTCGAGCAGGGGCTGGCCCCCTTCGTCATCGGAGACCTGCTCAAGCTGCTGATCGCCGCGGGGTTGCTGCCGGCGGCCTGGCGTCTTACCGGGCGGGACAGGTCCTAGCCCGGGGCGGGCCTCAGATCGGGAGGAGCCCTTCGAGATCGATCGTCGGCGGCGTTTTCCCCGGGCCGGTCCTCGACCCTGGGCCGCCCGGCACCGATCCCCCTTCGCCGGCGCCCGGTTTCTCCGCAGGACCCTCGCCGGGCTGCTGGCCGGCTCCCCCGCCGGAGCCCTGCCTGCCGGGAATCTGCCCATCGGTCGTACCGCTGGGGATGTGGTCGCCCACGGCTCCGAGATCGGGAGCGCCGGGGCTCGCGGGCGCGACCTCTTCCTGCGGCACCGTGGTGCTCGCCGTGCATGGGTCCCTGCGTGCCGCCACCACGGGCGCGTCGGCCACCGGCGCCTGCGGAAGACCGGCCAGCGTCTGGCCCCGAACGCAGCCGGCCGGGGCAACCCTACGGGCGGTGTCGGAAATCACCGCCCTCCGCTCCGAGACGACCTGGTCACCGCGGACCGGAGTGGCCCCGGTGTTGGGCACGACGCCGGCTCCGGTCCCTCCATGGTTGCCGCCGGCCTCGTGGACCTCCTGAGCCGAGGCTCGCCTGGCTCGCTCCGCGGTCTGGGGAAGCCCACCGGGCAGGGTCAGCGCCGCGCCGATCCCCACGCCCAGCACCAGTGTCGCCGCCAAAACCATCGCGGCCACCCGGCGACTCCGGGCGGGAAGCGACGGGGAACGGCGGCTCTTCACCACGGAGCGGGCCGTCGCGGCCGCCTCGAACATCGCGGCCAGGTGCCTGGCGGCCAGCGCCGGAGGAGGCTCCTCGGTCAGCGCCAACCGGACCTCGGCCACGGCCACCCCGGCCCGGACCCCCACGGAGTCCTGGGGCGGCCGGCCCGAAAGGACCGCCTCCACCTGCTCGGCACTCAACAGACCCATCTCGTTCTCGTAATCGCCGGGGGAAGGCATCAGGTCACGCCCTCCCGATCCATGTGCCGGAGCAGCGCGGTGAGGGCCCGCCGCTGGAGTGCCTTGATCGCGCCCTGGGTCTTGCCCAGGATCCCGGCCACGTCTCCCACCGAGAGGTCGGCCAGGACCCGCAGCAGCAGCACGGCCCGCTGGTCGTGGCTCAGCGTCCGGAGCATCTGGAGGACGGTGTGGCCCTCGACCCGAGCCATGGCCTCGGCCTCGGCATCACCGGTGGAGGCCGACGCCAGGGAGCCCGTCATCTCGGCGGGGTCCACCGGCTCCTCGCGGCGGCGGGCCAGCCGTCGTCGTTCGTCCATCAGCCGCCGGTGGGCGATGGAGAACACCCAGGACCGAAAGGCTCGCTCGTCGCCGCGGAACTTGTGGATCCCGCGAACCACCCCCACGAACACGTCGGAGGCCAGGTCCTCAGGCTCGGCTGCGCCCTGGCCCCGGAGGTACCCGAGCACCGGGGAAGCCAGGTCCTGGTACAGCCGCTCGAGCGCCCAGTGCGCGCCCCCTCGGCCGGCCTCGAGCACCGCAGGGAACATGTCGCGAAGTGTCATCGGGACCTCATGTCACACCAGGCTCGAAGGGCACAGATGGTTCACCACGCACTGCTCGCAACGGGGGGTGGGCGCCTTGCACACCGCCCGCCCGTGCTCGATCAGCACGTAAGAAATGGTGAGCCATTCGTCGCGCGGGATGACCTGCATCAGGTCTCGCTCGATCTTATCTGGATCCGTCTTGTCGGAGAAACCCAGCCGGTTGGACAGCCGCTTGACGTGGGTATCCACGGGGATGCCGATATCGGGGTCCTGCCTGGCCTTCTCCGGGTAGACGTTGGCCAGGACGATGTTGGCGGTCTTGCGAGCGACGCCGGGAAGTCGCACGAGGCCATCCATGGTGTCGGGGACCTGCCCGCCGAACTCCTCGACGATCATCCGGCACGCGCCACGTACGGCCCTAGTCTTCTGGTTGAAGAACCCCGTGGGCTTGAGGTCCCGGGCCAGCTCCTCCTCCGGAACCCGCAGGTAGTCCTCGGGCGTCCGGTACTTCTCGAACAACGTCTCGGTGACCTCGTTCACCTTCTTGTCCGTGGACTGGGCCGACAGGATCACCGACACCAGGCACTCGAGCGGCGTTGAGAACCGCAGCGCGATCGTGGCGTCCGGGTACTCCTCCTTCAGGAGCCGGATCACCTCCGGGGCGCGCTGCTCGAGCGGGCTGTCACGGGTGAGGGAGGCGGCCATTACCGTCCCCGGAACTTCGGCCGCCGGCCCTCTCGGAACGCCCGGACCCCCTCCTTCAAGTCGTCGCTGCCGAACGCGTCGGCCGCCATCATGTCGAAGTCCGTCACCCGATGGCCCTCCCTCTCCCGATCGATCGAGGCCTTGTCGAGAACCGCTCTGATCCCGCGCTTCGAGCCCCGGACCGAGAGCGGCGCGGCCGCGGCGATCTCCTCGGCGAGCTCCTCGGCCCGCTCCGCGAGTCGGTCCAATGGAACGGCCTCGTTCACCAGCCCCCACGCTGCGGCTCGCTCGCCGCTCACCTGCCCCCCGGTGAACAGGAGCTCCGCCGCGCGCTTGGGCCCCACCGCGTGCACCAGTCGCTGGACGTTCTCGAAATTGATGAGGATGCCCAGCCGGGACGAGGGGATCCCCAGACGGGCATCGGTCGCCGCCACGGCCAGATCGCAGGCCACGGCGATCTGGCACCCCGCGCCCAGCGCGGCGCCCTGGATCACCGCCACCACCGGCAGCGGGTGATCGGCGATGCTCCGGAGGACTTCCTCGAATGCCTGCTCGAACCGGGCCCCGTCGGGACCGCCCGCCGCGCCGTCGAGCTCACCCAGGTCGGCACCGGCGCAGAAGTGCGGTCCCCTCGCCGTTGAGCAGGACGACCCGCGCGTCCGCGGCGACCGCGGCATCGCCCAGGGCTCGTCCCAGGTCGGAGAGCATGGACTGGGAGACCGCGTTGCGGGCCTCGGGCCGGTCGAGCGTCAGCCGCCAGACTGGGCCGGGCCGTGAGCGGACCTGCGTCACCCGGTCAATCTAGCGCCGGGTTGGCGTGTGTGCTGCGGCTAGGCGCGACGGCCGCGCTTGCTGGGGCCCGAGAACCACGCACCCGAGACCACGTCCAGGGATACCGGGGACTCTCGCCGTCCACGCCGGCGGGCCTTGGGGGCCTCCACCTCCGGGAGCGGGTCGGAAGCCTCCAGGTCGGGTTCGGGGGCCAGCTCGGCGAACGGCGTGGGCTGTACCGGCGGTGCAGGCACCGGAGGAGCGGCCACCTCCACCGGGGCGAACGAGACCTCGTCGGGAAGGGGCGGGGCCGGCTCGGCCACTGCCGCCACGGCGACCGTCTGACCGGCGGGGAACGGAGCAGAGGCGAGACCATGGACCCGAGCGGCCGGCATGGGGAACACCGGCGCCTCCGGCTCCTTCGGCACCTCTCCTTGGTCGGAGAACAGCGGCGCGTACTCCTCGACGTCGGAGACCGGAACCGAGATCAGCTCGGGCCGGGAGAACTCCGCCTCCGCCACCCGGCGCCGGGTCCGAGACACCACCAGCATCAGGAGCAGGGCGGAAACGAACGCCCCACCCGTGCCCAGGCCCCCGACGGCTTGCGGGGGCAGGGACACGCCCAGCTCTGCGGGCATGGCGAACGCCACGGCCGCGACCCCGACACATCCCACCATCAGCAAGCCCAGGAACGCCGCCAGCAGTCGCGCTGCGACGCTTCGCCGTGCTCGAGGGGCCTGTTGAGCCCCCTCCCGGTTCCGCTTCTTCCCCATCCGTATCCTCCTCGTCTCTCGAGGAGGTTTCGGAAGGAAGGGGGAGCGACTTGAAGAATCCGGGATTCGGGGAGCCTGGGCCCCTCCGGGGTCAGTCGATGACGGCGATGACGTCGCCCTCCTGGACGACGCCGCCTTCCTGCACCCGGATCTCTCGCACGGTGCCGTCGGCGGGCGACTCCACCGGGATCTCCATCTTCATCGACTCCAGGATGACCAGAGGGTCGCCCGCCGAGATGGCGTCTCCGGCGGCGGCCATCACCCTCCACACGTTGGCCACCATCTCGGAGAGGACCTCGGTCACCCGGAGCTCCCCATCACCGCCATGCGATCCGGGTCCGCCGGCAGCGACAGGATGGCCCTGGCCTCGACCGGATCGGCGACCTCGCGGCCCTGGAGCCGGACGATCTGGGCGGCCGCCTCCACCAGCTCGCCGTTGGAGGAGGCCATGTCCCCGGAGGGAAGGTAGAAGTTGTCCTCGAACCCCACCCGGACGTTGCCCCCCAGGGCCGCCGCGGCACCGACCATGGTCCACTGGTCCCGGCTGATGGCGATCACTCCCCACGTCGAGCCCTGGGGCACCACGCTGGACATGTGGGCCACGTTGCGGGCGGTGGCGGAGATCCCGCCCAGCACGCCGTGGATCAGGGAGAACTGGATCGGGGGCGAGAGCACTCCCAGGTCGACGAGCGGCTCCGCCGACTCCACGTGGCCGACGTCGAAGCATTCGCACTCCGGCTTCACGCCCGCGTCCTTCATCCGCTGGAGCAAGAAGATGATGTCGTCGAAGTGATTCTCGAACACGAAGTTGAACACGAACCCCTTGCGCTTCGGTGAGTACTTCGCGTAGTTCATCGACCCCATGTTGAGCGCCCCGATCTCCGGTCGGAGCTCCGTGATGTGGTCGACCCGCTCGGCCATCGGCAACCCCACCCATCCGGTGGAGTAGTTCACGATGATGTCCGGGGTCTCCGCCAGGATGGCCTGGGTGATGGCCCGGTAGTGCTCCACCGCCACCGTGGGCGTCCCGTTCGGCTCCCGGGCGTGGATGTGGACCATCGAGGCCCCGGCGTCCCGGGCCCGGCGGACCTCCTTGGCGTACTCCTCCGGCGTGTACGGGATGCCCGGGCACTGCTGCTTGTTGGCCACGGCGCCGGAGACGGCGCAGGTGATCAAGCACCGGTCGCTCACGTGCGCTCCGTGGCCGCCAGCGCCACCGCGGCCAGCACCTCGCGGTTCGGCGGATTGTCGCTCGACCGCTGAGCGCGATACGCGTACCGGACCACACCTCCGGCGTCCACCACGAAGGTCCCCGAGAGCTGGGCCACGTCGCCCTGCCCGAACCGACCCTGGTGCAGCCCGGAGAGCTGGTTCCGAAGCCACGGCCCCCACATCCGGGGCCCAGTGACCTGGTTCAGGGTCCCTCGCCGGAGCCCGTAGGCGCGGTGAGCCGACCGGTCCGGGCTGGTCATGCAGGCGAACGGGACACCGGCACGGTCACAGAAGAACGCGGCTTGGTCCGGCCGGCCCAGCCCGATCAAGACGACCTTCGCTCCGGCCTGTTCGAACCGCTCTCGATCGTCACGCAACTGCGCGACATATGCACGGCAGAACGATCAGCCGAAGTGGCGCAGGAACGCCAGGACCGCCGGTCGCTCGTGCCAGAACGCGGACAGGCGTACGGGCCGGCCCTCGACGTCGAGGACCTCCGAGGCGGGCGCAGCGTCGCCCGGCTGTACCAATGGCATGGGCGACAGACTACCGGCGGGTAGGTTGCCCGTCTATCGGGGGTCCGCTCGCCGGTTGATGTCATCGCCGAGCGCCTCGTGGCGAGCTACCCTCCCGAGCCCCCCACCACGACGACTCCGAGGGCCTCCCGGAGGGAGGTCACGAACGAGCGGAGCCCGGCGGGACCTTCTTCCGTGGCCACCTCGATGGCCCGGGAGCCGACCACTACACCGTCCACCAGCTCGGCAGCGCGGGCGGCGTGCTCAGCGGTGGCGATGCCGAACCCCGCGAGCACGGGCACATCCGTGACCGCCCGGACCCGGCGCGCCAGGACAGGCAGCCGGGCCGGTGGATCGCGACGAGGTCCGGTGGTCCCGGTCACCGAGACCAGGTACAGCCAGCCATCGGTCCTCTCGGCGGCCATCCGGATTCTCTCGTCGGGGGACGTCGGGGCCACCAGGTGGACTCGTGGGAGCCCGGGCATCGAGTCGGAAGGAAGGTCGGCCACGATCAGGGAGGTCGCCCCGGCCCGGCGGGTATCGGCGGGGAACCGGTCCCATCCATACGCCTCCAGGATCGAGGAATAGGTCATCGGGACCAGCGGCACCTCCACCCGTGAACGGATCTCGGCCAGACACTCCAGGCATCTGGCCGGTCCCATGCCCTCGGCCAAGGCCCGCTCGGCCGCCTGTCTGATCACCGGTCCGTCGGCCAGGGGATCCGAGAAGGGGAACCCGATCTCCAGGAGGTCGGCGCCCCCCTCCACCGCGGCGTCGGCCAGCGCGGGAGCTTGCGGGCCGGCCATCAGGTAGACGGCCAGCGTCTTCCCCTCAGCGCGCACCAGTCACCACTCCCAGGTCCTTGTCGCCCCGGCCGGACAGCCCCACCACCACGACCTCCGCATCGAGGTCCAGGGCTCGGGCCAGGGCGTGGGCCGGCTCCAGGGCCGGCAGGATTCCCTCTCGCCGGGCCAGGAGATGGAACGCAGCCACGGCCTCTGCGTCCGTGGCGGTCAGGTACTGGGCTCGACCGGCGTCGCGCAGCGCGGCGTGCTCCGGACCAACCCCCGGGTAGTCCAGCCCCGCCGAGATCGATTGGGCATCGAGGATCTGCCCGTCGTCGTCGGCCAGGGCGAACGACCGCGACCCGTGGAGGATCGCCGGCCGCCCCGCGTTGAGGCTGGCGGCCCCAGCCGCCTCCACCCCGATCAGTCGGACCGAGGCGTCGTCGCGGAAGCCGGCGAACAACCCGATGGCGTTGGATCCCCCGCCCACGCAGGCAATCGCTGCGTCCGGGAGACGGCCCTCCGCCTCCAGCACCTGGGCCCGGGCCTCCCGACCGATCACCGCCTGGAACTCCCCCACGATCTCCGGGTACGGGGCCGGACCGACGCACGAGCCGATCAGGTAGTGCGTGGTCTCCACGTTTGAGATCCAGTCCCGGATGGCCTCCGACACCGCCTCCTTGAGGGTCCGCGTGCCAAACTCCACCGGGCGCACCTCCGCGCCGAGCATCCCCATCCGGAGCACATTGGGCTGCTGACGGCGGATGTCCTCCGAGCCCATGTACACGACGCACGTCAGTCCGAACCGGGCGCACACGGTGGCCACCGCCACGCCGTGCTGCCCGGCGCCGGTCTCGGCGACGACGCGGGTCTTGCCTAGGCGCACCGCCAACAGGGCTTGCCCCAGGGCGTTGTTGATCTTGTGGGCGCCCGTGTGGCACAGATCCTCCCGCTTGAGGTAGAGCCGACGGCCCGGAGCCAGCCGTTCGGCCAGATACAGCGGCGTCGGCCTCCCCGAGTAGGTCCGCCGCAGCCGCTCCAGCTCCGCCAGGAAGGCGGGATCCTGCCGGGCGGCCCGCCACGACCGATCGAGGTCGTCGAGCGCCGGCACCAGGGTCTCGGGCACGTATCGCCCGCCGTAGGCCAGATCGGAAGCCGTCTTCATGGCCTCACCGGTTCCCGGACCGCCAAGACGAAGGCCCGCACCTTACTGTGGTCCTTGATCCCGGGAGCGGACTCCAGTCCCCGGGCAGCGTCCACGCACCACGGGCGAACCGCCGTGACCGCCCGACGCACGTTCCCAGAGTGAAGGCCACCGGCCAGCATGACCCGGCCCGGGACCCGAGAAGCGCGGTCCAGATGTCCGGGGTCCTCCCCCAGCCACGGGAGATCGACGACCGCAGCCACCCGCTCGCCGCCGCGGCGAAGCTCGCCGTCACGCGACCGATGGCCGTTGACCCCGTCGTACCGCTGGATCAGGTCCGTCCCGGTCTCCCCGGCCTGGCCGACGAACACCGCCACCGACAGCACGTCGTCCGGCACCGGCAGTGGCTCGGCGACCCGGCGGGGACTGTCGGCCAGGACGAACCCCACCAGATCGGCGCCGGCGGCCCGGGCCGCGTCGACGTCCTCCTCGCGAGTCACGCCGCACACCTTCACCAGCGGACGAGCCAGCAGATCGCGGAGCGCGGCCCCCGGGTCCACCGCCCGCATCAAGACCGTCCCCACCAGGACCGCATCGGCCCCGGCCAGCTCCGCGGCGGCACCGTGCGCCCGGGTGCTCACTCCGCTCTCGGCCACCACCACCCGGTCCCTAGGCGCCGCGGCCACCAGCTCGAGCTGGACCCTCCGATCGACAAGGAACGTGTGGAGATCCCTGGCGTTGACGCCGATGGGATCGGCCCCCAATCTGATAGCTCTGTCCAGCTCGGCCCGGTCGTGGACCTCGACCAACGCGTCCATCCCCAGCACCCTGGCCCGAGCCTGGAGCCGGGCCAGGGTGTCGTCGTCGAGGTCCCGCAGGATCAGGAGCACGGCGTCGGCACCTGCGGCCCGGATGGCGTCCAAACGAGCCTCTCGCCGGAAGAATCCCTTGGCCAGCAGGGGCACCGAGGTCCGCGCCCGGGCGACGCGAACGTCCTCCAGCCGTCCGCCGAACCGTTCGTCCAGCAGGACCGAGATCGCAGCAGCTCCCGAGCGCTCGAACGATGCCGCCAGCGCTCCGGCGTCCGCACCGGGCCGGAGGTCGCCGGCCGACGGCGACCGCCGCTTGATCTCGGCGATCGCGGCCAGGCCGGCACCGGCCAGCGCGTCCCGGAACCGGCTCACGACGCGGCCCGAGCTTCGGCCGAGGTGAACGCCACCAGGGCCTCCAGACGGTCGGCTGCGGCGCCAGAGTCCACCGCTTCGGCGGCCGCGGCCAGCCCCTCGGCCAGATCCGACGCGATCCCCGCGACCCGGAGCGCCGCGGCGGCATTCAGGAGGACAGCGTCGCGCTTCGGGCCGGGTGCGCCCTCCAGGATGCGATGGATGTCGGCGGCGTTCTCGTGCGGCGTGCCGCCGGAGAGGTCGGCGGGGTCACAGCGAGGAAGCCCCAGGTCCGCGGGATCCACCGCGCTCTCGCGCACCCGGTCTCCGATCACCTCGTACACGAGGTTCGGTCCGGCCGGTGACAGCTCGTCGATCCCCCCGGCCCCGTGGAACACCAGGGCATGCCGGGAGCCCAATCGCGACAGCACCTCCGCGATGGTGGGCACCAGCGACTGCGCGTACACCCCGATCACCTGGGCTCCGGCCCCGGCCGGGTTCGTCAGCGGGCCCAGGACGTTGAACACCGTCCTGGTGGCCAGCTCCTTGCGCACCGGCCCGGCGTGTCGCATGGCCGGGTGGTGGGCCGGGGCGAACAGGAATCCGAATCCCAGGTCGTCGATGGACCGAGCGATCCGGTCCGGCTCGAGATCGAGGTCGAATCCCAAGGCCTCCAGCACGTCGGCCGAGCCGCTGGCCGAGGAGACCGCCCGGTTGCCGTGCTTGGCCACCGCGGCCCCCGCCGCCGCGGCTACCAGGGCGGCAGACGTGGAGATGTTGATCGTCCCCGCGCCGTCCCCCCCGGTGCCGGCGGTGTCGATGACGTCCTCGCGCTGGGGACGAACCGAAAGGGCGTGCGCTCTCATTCCCTCCGCACATCCGGCGATCTCGTCGGCGGTCTCGCCCTTCATCCGTAACGCGATGAGGAAGCCGCCGATCTGGGCGGGCGTGGCTTCCCCTCGCATGATCTGGTCCGTGACCTCCCGGGCCTCCGCCCGCGACAGGTCCTGACCCTCCAGCAGCCGTGCCAGTGCGGTGGTGATCATCGCTCCCTCCTTTTCTCTTGGGGGGGTCCGCTCGCCGGGTGATGCACAGTCGGGACGGAACCGGGCGAGCTACCCCCCCGAGCCCCCCCGTCGAGAAACCTCTTGACGATGGACGGCCCGAGCGGCGTGAGCACCGACTCGGGGTGGAACTGCAGGCCGTCGACCGGGAGGCGCCGGTGCCGGACCGCCATGACCTCGCCGTCCTCGCTCCTGGCCGACACCTCCAGGTCGGAGGGGACTTCGCCCGCGGCCAGCGAGTGGTACCGGCCGCCCTCCAAGGGCCGGGGCAGGCCGTGGAACAGTCCCCTCCCGTCGTGGTCGATGGCGCTGGCCTTCCCGTGGACCAGACGCTTGGCGGGGCCCACCCGGCCGCCGAACGCCTCCACGATGGCCTGGTGCCCCAGGCACACGCCGAGCGTGGGGATCCTCGGGCTCAGGCGGCGGACGATCTCCGGCGTGCTTCCGGCGTCGGATGGCCGCCCCGGGCCCGGGGAGACCACCAGATGCGAGGGGCCCAGGCGCTCCGCCTCATCCGCGGTGATGCGATCGTTGCGCACCACCCGGACCTCTGCGCCCTCTGAGGCGAGAAGGTGCGCGAGGTTGTAGGTGAATGAGTCGTAGTTGTCGATCAGCAGGATCACGACCGGGACTCCGCGTCGTCCACGGCGGCCTCGAGTGCCGCCAGCTTCGACAGGCACTCCCGGTGCTCTGCCTGGGGATCGGAATCGGCCACGATCCCCGCCCCGGCCTGAAGCCGGGCCACTCCGTCGGCCAGCACGATCGTCCGGATGGCGATGGCGGTGTCCAGCGATCCGCCGGGAAGCGCGTAGCCGACCGCGCCGCCGTACGGACCGCGCCGGTAGCCCTCGATCTCCGAGATGAGCTGCATGGCCCGGACCTTGGGAGCCCCGGTGACGGTCCCCGCCGGGAAGCACGCCCGCAGGAGGTCGAAGGGGGCCACGTCATCGGGGAGGTCCCCGGCGACCTCGGAGACCAGGTGAGTGACGTGGGAGTATCGCTCCGGCTCGAGGAACCGCGAGACCCGGACCGTGCCCGCGGTGCACACCCGCGACAGGTCGTTGCGGCCCAAGTCCACCAGCATCACGTGCTCCGCGCGATCCTTTTCCGATCGGAGCAACAGCTCGCCGTCCCCGGGAGCTCTGGGCGTGGTGCCGGCGATGGGGTTCACGCTGGCTCGCCGGCCCTCCAGCTTCACCAACGTCTCCGGCGAGGAGCCGATCAGCGACAGCTCTCCCAGCTCGAGGAGGAACAGGTACGGGGAGGGGTTGATGCGGCGGAGGCTCCGGTACAGCTCCACCGCGGAGGCCCCCGTGGGCCGGTCGGCGCGTTGGGAGAGCACGGCCTGGTAGACGTCCCCCGCCCGGATATGTCCCTTGATCCGGACGACGGCCTCGCGGTAGCGACCGGCGTCAGGGAACCGCTGGACGGGTCCGGACGGGGGACGGTTCAGCGCCGCCGAGCTGGGGGCCGGGGCGTCCATGAGCTCGCCCACCTCGTGGGGATCCCCCGCCAGGACCTCGGCCACCCCAGCGGCATGATCGAAGCGGATCAGCACGTCGGCCACGACGAACATGCTCTCGGGAAGTCCGGGGCCCGCTTCCGGGAGCGACACGGGTTCCAGCCGGCTCACGTGGTCGTACCCGAGGTAGCCGACCACCGGCGTGCCGTCCGCCAGCACCCGCTCGGCTTCCTCGAACGGAACGGTCCGGCGCCCGTACCCCACAAAGCTGTGCCGGCCCAGCCTCCCCCGCTCCACGGACTCCAGCAGGAACGAGGACCCGAGGCCGCGCAGACGGAGGTAGGCCCCCAGCGGGGTCACCAGGTCGGTGGCGATGATCTTCTCGGCGGTGCGCATCGGAAGCTCCTCGGAAAAGGAAAAAGACCTCCGGCCGGAGGTCTCCTCGAGTGGTGCGGGGTCCTAGCTCAGGACGCGCGACGCAGCCGCCCCACCCGAGGCCAGGTCCACCACCAGGTGCGCGACACGGTCGTCATCGTGCCGGCGACGATACGGAGTCGGGCTCGCTCTGTCAAGCGGAATGCGTCACTCGACGTCCAGCCGGGCCAGGTCGTCGTACCCCTCGCGGCGGGCGATCAACCGAGCGTGGCCCGCCGAGACCAGGACGACAGCGGGCCGGCCCACGCGGTTGTACGTGCTGGCCATGGCGTACTCGTAAGCGCCGGTGGAGGCCACCGCAAGCAGATCGCCCGGGCTCAGGTCCGCTGGAAGGTCGACATCCCGGGCCAGCACGTCTCCGGACTCGCAGTGCCGGCCCACCACGGTGACCCGCCGAGGACCGGCGGCGCCGGCTCGCGACGCCAGGGCCAGGGTGTACCGCGCTCCGTACAGCGCCGGGCGGATGTTGTCCGACATCCCTCCGTCGACCGCCACGAAGGTCCGCACGTCCGGGACGTCCTTGATCGTGCCCACCCGGTACAGCGTCAACGCCGCGCCCGAGGTCACGGCCCGGCCCGGCTCCACCACCAGCTCGGGGACCGACAGGCCCCGGTCCGCGCAGCCCTTGTCCAGCCGGGATTGCAGATCGCGGCCGAGCGCTTCCGGTGGCAGGGGATCCTCGTCCGTGTAGGCGGTCCCCATGCCGCCCCCGAGGTCCAGGACCCGGGCCTCATACCCCGTCGCATCCCTGGCTTCGGCGAGGAAGTCGAGGGCCACGTCCAGCGCGGCCCCGTAGGGCCGGGCATCGAGGAGCTGGGATCCCACGTGCAGGTGGATCCCCCGAACCTCCAGATCGTCCATCTCGAGCGCCCGCCGGAGCGCCGCCAGAGCCATCCCCTCGGCGATGGGGACCCCGAACTTGGTGTCGGGGGCACCGGTCTTCACGAACTCGTGAGCGTCGACGTCCACCCCGGGGGCCACCCGCAGGAGCACCGCCTGGGCGATCCCGGCGATCTCCGCCCGATCGGCGATCCGCCGCAGCTCCTCCGCATTGTCCACGATGAGATCCCCCACCCGGGCCCGGACGGCCTCCTCGATCTCGGCGTCCAGCTTGTTGTTGCCGTGGAAGACGATCGATCCGCCTGGCGCTCCGGCCCGCAGGCAGGCGTCGACCTCTCCACCGGTGGCCGCGAGCAACCCCAGTCCCTCTTCCAGGGCGATCCGGATCAGGGCCCGCAGGGGGAACGCCTTCACCGCCCACAGGACTCGAGGGAACGGGCCGGTGAACGAGCGACATCGAGCTCGAAGGTGGTCCTCGTCCACCACCACGAGCGGCGTCCCGAACTCCTCGGCCAGACGAGTGGCAGCGAGGCCGGCGACCGACAGGCCGTCCGGGCCGAACGAGGCGTTCGAGGACCAGGGAGTCACGGGTTGCATGATTATTCGGAGAAAGGCATCATTATGCAAGCTGAAGGAGACCTGCCACCCATGGATGCTATTCGCGTCGCCGTGCTCGGAGCCTCCGGATTCTCCGGGGCAGAGCTGTTGCGTCTGGTCGCCGCGCACCCAAAGCTCACCGTGGCCGCCGTGGGCGCCGACGAGAACGCCGGGCGGCCGCTCACCGCCGTCCACCCGCACCTCGAATCGCTCGGGGATCTGACTCTGGAGCGTCTCGACGCCGAGGTGGCCGGCCGGGCGGACGCTGCCTTCCTGGCCCTGCCCCACGGACGAAGCGCGGCGGTGGCTCCGTCGCTGGTGGAGGCGGGGCTCCGGGTGGTGGACCTGTCGGGCGACTTCCGCCTCCCGGCCGAGGCGTACCCGGAGTGGTACGGGTTCACCCATCCCACCCCAGCATGGCTGGGGAAGGCCGCGTACGGCCTCCCCGAGCTGTTCCGCACCGAGATCGAGGGAGCGGACCTGGTGGCCAACCCCGGTTGCTACCCCACCGCCGCGCTCCTGGCTCTGGTCCCACCGCTCCGGGCCGGACTGCTTCGGGGGGGCCCGATCGTGGTCGATGCCAAGTCGGGGGTCTCGGGGGCCGGAGCCGCGCCAACGGACACCGTGCACCACGCCCGGACCGAGGGCAGCATCCGTCCGTATCGGGTGGGCCGGCATCAGCACACCCCGGAGATCGAGCAGGCCCTGGAACGTGTGGGTGGGACGCCCGTGTCCATCACCCTGGTCCCCCATCTGGTCCCCGCGGTGCGAGGCGTACTGGTGACCGGCTACGCCGCGGTGGCGGACGGCGTGGAATCGTCGGATCTGTCCGCGGTCCTGGCCGAGGCCTACGCCGACACGCCGTTCGTGCGAGCGCTGCCGCCGGGGCATCTCCCCGATCCCAAGCGGGTCACCGGGGCCAACGTGTGCGAGGTGGGCGCCGCGATCGACCGGCGGACGGGGACCGCCATCCTGGTCGGCGCGGTCGACAACCTGGTGAAGGGAGCCGCCGGGCAGGCCGTACAGAACCTGAACCTGATGTTCGGGCTGGGCGAGGCCACCGGGCTCCCGGTGGTGGGGCTGTACCCGTGAGCGTGACCTATCCCCGAGGATTCCGGGCCGCCGGGGTCACCGCGGGTCTCAAGGCCAGCGGGCGCCCGGACCTGGGGCTCCTGGTGGCCGACCACGGCGCCGCCACGGCCGGAGCGTTCACCACCAACTCGTTCCCCGCCGCTCCGGTGATCCTGAGCCGCGCTCACCTGGCCTCCGGCCGCGTCACTGCAGTGGTGGTGAACTCGGGCCAGGCCAACGCCGGCACCGGACCGGAGGGGCTCGAGGACGCCCGGACCATGGCCCGGCTGGCCGGCCTGACGCTGGCATGCGACCCCACCGAGGTGCTGGTCTGCTCCACCGGGGTGATCGGGCCTCGGGTGCCCGTGGATCGGATCGAGACCGGGCTGCCCTCCGCGGCTGGCCTTCTGGATCCCGCCGGGGGAACCGCGTTCGCCGAGTCGATCCTGACCACCGATCGAGGCCCCAAGGAGGCCACCGCGGACGCGGGGCCGTACCGGGTCGGCGGGTGCGCCAAGGGCGCCGGGATGATCGCTCCCCGGCTCGCCCCGCTGGGCACGCTCCTGGCGTTCATCACCACGGACGCCCCGGCCACCGCCCAGGCCCTGAAGGAGATCGTTGCCGAGCGGGTGGTGCCCGGTTGGAACGGGATGGTGGTCGACGGGTGCCAGAGCACCAACGACACCGTTCTGCTCCTGGCCACCGGGGCTGCCGGCGGTGAGCCCCTGGGCTCGGAGGACCCGGGCCTCGAGGACCTCGCCGAGGCAATCGAGGACGTGACCACGGCCCTGGTCCGTCGCACCGCCGCCGAGGCCGAGGGGGCCTCCACCACGCTGGTGGTCCAGGTCGAGGGAGCCGCAACCGCAGAGGAGGCTCGCGATATGGGGCTGGCGGTGGCGGGCTCCCCGCTGGTCAAGACGGCGCTGTTCGGGGCCGACCCCAACGCCGGCCGGATCCTCCAGGCCGTGGGCGACGCGGGCGTCGAACTGGACCCCGCGGCGCTCGACGTTCGGCTCGACGGTGTGCCGCTCATCGCCTCCGGCCAGGTCCTGGAGCCGAGCGACACCGTGGCCGCGGCGATGAAGGAACCGGAGGTGGTGCTCACCGTTTCGGTGGGAAGCGGCCGGGGATCCGCCACGGTGTTCGGGTGCGACCTGGGCTACGAGTACGTGCGGATCAACGCGGAGTACCGAACGTGACCGTGGTCGCCGACACCGGGGTCCGCCAGCGCACGCTGGCCAAGGCCCGGGTCCTCCTCGAAGCCCTCCCGTACATGCAGGAGCACTTCGGCCGGGTGGTGGTGGTGAAGCTCGGCGGCCCGGCCATGGCCGAGCCCAGGCTGCTCGACCGGTTCGCCGAGGACGTGGCGCTGCTTCGAATGGTCGGCGTGCGGCCGGTGATCGTTCACGGCGGGGGTCCGCAGATCTCCGAGATGTCCGAACGTCTGGGACTCCAGCCTCGGTTCCACGACGGGCAGCGGGTCACCGACGCCCAGACCCTGGAGATCGCCAAGATGGTCCTGGTCGGCAAGCTGAACAAGGACCTGGTGGGCCGGATCAACCGCGGCGGCGTCCCCGCCGTGGGTCTGTGCGGCGACGACGGCGACCTCCTCCTGGCCCGAAAGCGCGGCGGCCCCGATCTCGGTCTGGTCGGGGAGATCACCTCGGTCAACGCCGATCTCCTCGAGGGCCTGATGCCCACGGCGGTGCCGGTGATCGCCACCACGGCCACCGATCGGAAGGGACAGTCCTACAACGTGAACGCCGATCCGGCTTCAGCGGCGGTGGCGTCCGCCATGGGCGCCGCCAAGCTGGTGCTCCTCACCGACGTCTCCGGGGTCATCCAGGACGAGGAGCTGGTATCCGAGCTGTCCGTCGACCACGCCGAGATGCTGATTCGGTCCGGCGTCGTGACGGGCGGCATGCTCCCGAAGCTCGAGGCAGCCGTGGCCGCGCTGCGCGGCGGCGTGGAGCGGGCCCACATCATCGACGGGCGGGTGGAGCACGCGTTGATCCTCGAGCTGTTCACCCCGGAAGGCCTGGGCACCATGCTGACCAGGGAGGACGACTCGTGAGCGCCCTGATGCCCACGTACACGCGATTCCCCCTCCGGCTGGTTCGCGGCCGGGGCCTCCGGGTGTGGGACGACGCCGGCCGTTCCTACCTGGACTTCGCCGGAGGGATCGCCGCCGTCCCCATCGGGCACGGCCATCCGGTGTGGGTGGCAGCGGTCACGGCCCAGCTCGACCGGTTGACCCACGTCAGCAACCTGTTCCACACCGACCCCCAGGAACGGCTGGCCGAGAAGCTCGCCGGGCTGTCCGGTCTTCCCGGTCCCACCGTGTTCCTGTCGAACTCCGGTGCGGAGGCCAACGAGGGTGCGCTGAAGGTGGCCCGGCGAGTGGGTCGCCAACGGGGGCGGACCAAGGTCGTGGCCCTGGAGGGCTCGTTCCATGGCCGCACCTTCGCCACCATGGCGGCCACCGGTCAGCCGGACAAGGGCAAGCCGTTCCTCCCCCTGCCCGAGGGGTTCTTCCACGTGCCGCCCGGCGACCTGGACTCGCTGGCCGCCGCGGTGGACGACAAGACCGCAGCCGTTCTCATGGAGCCGGTGCTGGGCGAGGGCGGGGTGGTGCCGCTGGATCCCTCCTACCTTCAAGCGGTTCGGAGCCTGTGCGACGAGCGCGAGGCGCTCCTGGTGTTCGACGAGATCCAGACCGGCGCGGGCCGGTGCGGGTCCTGGTTCGCCTACCACGGGCTGGGCGTGACGCCGGACGTGTTCACCCTGGCCAAGGGCCTGGCCGGAGGGCTGCCGATCGGAGCCACCGTGGCCCGGGAGGGACTGGCCCTCGGCCCCGGTGAGCACGCCTCCACGTTCGGCGGCGGACCGGTCCCCTGTGCCGGGGCCCTGGCGGTCCTCCAGGTGATCGAGGAGGAGGACCTGCTCCGGAACGCCCGGGTGCAGGGTGAACGACTCCGTCGGGGGCTAGCCGAGGCCCTGGCCGACGCGGGCCTCCCCGGCTCGCCGCGAGGCCCGGGGCTCCTGGTCGGGGTCCCGGTGCCGGATCCACAGGCGGCGGTCCGCGGGCTGATCGACCGCGGATGCCTGGCCACGGTGGCGGGGCCCGGCGCGGTCCGGGTGACCCCGCCGCTGACCGTCGATCGGGCCTCGGTGGACGCGTTCGTCGAGGCCTTCGCAGCAGTGGTTGCCGCAGGAGCCCCCACGGCGGAGGGAGCGGCGTGAAGCGCCAGCGCCAGCAGGCCCTGCTCGAGCTGATCCGACGCGAGCCGCTCGGGAGCCAGGAGCAGATCCGCACCCGCCTGTCCAGGCTGGGCCACCCCGCCACGCAATCGACCATCTCCCGCGACCTCGAGGAGCTGGGCCTGGTCCGGGTGCGGGGTCCCGACGGCCGCCAGCGCTACATCGCCGCGGGCAACGGCGAGCCCTACCCCGCCGTCCCCCTGGAGGCCCTTCTCCGGGAGTTCGTGATGGACGTTGAGTCCTCCGGGAACCTGCTGGTGGTGAAGACCCTGCCGGGCGCTGCCAACGCGGTGGCCGACGGACTGGACCGCGCCGCGCTGACCGAAGCGCTGGGCACCGTGGCGGGGGACGACACCATCCTGGTGGTCCTCCGGGAAAAGGTGAGCGCCCGCCGGACCGCCCGCCGCCTGCGGGCCACCGCGGGGCTGGCATGAGCGAGCGCGCCGTCCTGGCGTACTCCGGAGGCCTGGACACCTCGGTGGCGGCCAGGACGCTGCGCGAGGAGCGCGGCCTGGAGGTGGTTGCCGCGTTCGTGGACCTGGGACAGCCCTTCGATCGCGCCGAGGTCGAGGCCCGGGCCGCGGCCGCCGGCGCCGACCTGGTGGTCGTCGACGCCCGCGAGGAGTTCGCCGAGTCCTTCTGCCTCCCCGCCCTCCAGGCCAACGCGCTGTACGAGGGGAAGTACCCGCTGGTCTCGGCCCTGGCCCGTCCGCTCATCGCCGCCCGGGTCGTGGAGGTGGCCCGGGACCGGGGGGCCGGGCTGGTGGCCCACGGCTGCACCGGCAAGGGCAACGACCAGGTGCGGTTCGAGACCTCGTTCGCCGCCCTGGCCCCGGAGCTCGGGGTCCTGGCCCCCGTCCGGGAGACCGCGCTGTCCCGGGAGGAGGCCCTGGCCCGAGCCCGGAAGTGGGAGATCCCGGTGGCCGTGGAGTCGAAGACGTACTCGGTCGACGAGAACCTGTGGGGGCGCACCGTGGAGTGCGGCCCGCTGGAGGACCCCTGGTCGGAGCCACCGGCCGACGCGTTCGAGCTGACCGTCGATGCCCGGGAGGCGCCCGAGTACCCCGTGGAGGTCACGGTGACGTTCGAGTCCGGGCGGCCGGTGGCCCTGGAAGGCGAGCCCTTCGGCTTCCCCGACCTGGTGGGCCGGCTGACCGCCATCGGCGGGGCCAACGGGTTCGGCCGGGTGGACATGATCGAGAACCGTCTGGTGGGCATCAAGTCGCGAGAGCTGTACGAGGTCCCCGGAGCGCTCGCACTCATCGCCGCCCACCGCGACCTGGAGGACCTGACGCTCGAACGAGACCTGGCCCACGAGAAGGCGGCGACCGAACGCCGGTGGGCCGAGCTCTGCTACTACGGCCAGTGGTACGGGCCGCTGCACGAGAGCCTCCGGACGTTCATGTCCTCCACCCAGGACCGGGTGACCGGCGACGTCCGGCTCCGGTTCTACAAGGGCGCCTGCACGGTGGTGGGGCGACGGAGCCCGGCAGCGCTGTACGACCTGTCGCTGGCCACCTACGATCGCGCCGCCGACCGGTTCGACCACCGGCAGGCTTCCGGGTTCGTGTCGCTGTGGTCGCTCCCGCTCCGGGTGTGGGCGGAGCGACGCCCGGAAGCCGCTCCCGGCGATACCCCCTCGCAACCACCGCCGGCCACCAGCCGTCCCGCGGACCGCCGTCCCGGCGCGGCGCCGGCACCGAACGGCGAACCGGCCTCACCGGCCCCGGTGTGGGCGGCCCGGTTCACCGAGGCACCCGCCCCGGAGGCGGCGGCGTTCACTCGCTCGAAGGCCGACCGGCGGCTGGTGGCCCAGGATCTGGCATCCACCGGGGCCCACGTCCGGGCCCTGCACCGCGCCGGGCTCCTCGACGCGGAAGGCCGCGATCGTTTGGTGGAGGAGCTCGACCGGCTGTCCGAGGTGGCGGCCGCCGGGACCTTTCCGTTCCGCCAGGACGACGAGGACGTCCACACCGCAGTGGAGCGGGTCCTCACGGAACGGCTCGGCGACCTGGGGGCTCGGGTCCACGCCGCCCGGAGCCGGAATGACCTGGTGGCCGCCGACCTGCGACTGTGGGTGAAGGACGCGTCCGGGGACCTCGCCGAGCGGGTCCGGGGGCTGGCCCTGACCCTGGGCGACCGGGCCGAGGAACACGTCGACACCGTGATGCCCGGCTACACCCATCTTCAGCGGGCCCAGCCGGTGACCCTGGCCCACCATCTCCTGGCCCATGCGTTCCCGCTGGCTCGTGACGCCGACCGTCTGGACCGGGCCGCGCGGGTCGCGGACGTGTCTCCCCTCGGCGCGGGGGCGGTGGCCGGCTCGTCGCTGGGGATCGACCCGGCCGGGACCGCGTCGGACCTGGGCTTCGGCGCCGCGTTCGACAACTCGATCGACGCCACCGCCGACCGCGACTTCGCCCTGGAGTTCCTGACCGCGTGCCTCCAGGCCGCCGTGCACGTCTCCCGGCTGGCCGAGGACCTGGTGCTGTGGTGCTCGCAGGAGTTCGGATTCGCCCGCCCCGCCGACGCCTACGCCACCGGGTCGAGCATGATGCCCCACAAGCGGAACCCGGACGTGGCCGAGCTGGCCCGGGCCCAGGCCGGCCGGGTGCTGGGCGACGTTGTGGCGCTTGCCACCGTGCTCAAGGGCCTCCCGCTGGCCTACGACCGCGACCTCCAGGAGGACAAACCGCCGGTGTTCGACGCACACGACGCGCTGGCCGGCGCGCTCGATTCGGTGCGAGGGATGGTGGCGACGCTGGCGTTCGACACCGAGCGCCTGCGCCGGGCCGCCGACGAGGGCGATCTGCTGGCCACCGACCTGGCCGAGCGCCTGGTGGCCGACGGCGTACCGTTCCGGGAAGCCCACCACCGGGTCGGGGCGCTGATCCGGAAGCTGGAGGCGGACGGCCGAGCCCTCGACCGGGCCACCTCGGAGGAGCTCGGCGAGCTATCGCCGGGGCTCACCACGGAGACGTTCCGGAGCCAGGATCCCCTGGGAGCGCGAGCCACCCCCGGGGGGCCGTCACCCGATTCGGTGCGCCGTCAGCTCGCCACGTTGAGGCGGCGGCTGGGCGCTCAGCCGGCGGTGAGGTCGGCGGTGAACGACGTTCCCGCGGGGAACGACGTCCACCTTCCGTCCTCCAACACGTAGACGGCGCCGTCCCCGACCACCGTCCACTCCCGTCCATCGCCGAGCATCGCGGTGCGCTCGTCAAGCCCCACCAGGCGAGAGCCCTTGGGGACCGCCGCTTCGATGCGGCCCCGGGCTCCGGGGTAGAAGGTCTCCACGGTGTCCCAGTGTGGCGAGAACGTGACCCGGGGGAACAGCCCCAGCCCCGGGCTCCACAGGTCATCGGGGAACGAGGTCGCCCCGGGGATCAGGTGCCTGCTGTCGGGAACAACCTCGCCCAGCACCGCGACGCCCGCACTGCACCCTCCATAGGCCAGGCCCCGGTCCAGCTCCTGCACCAGCCGCCGCCAGAACGTCGTGTCGCGCAGGGACGCCGTGAGGAATGCGGGGTTCCCTCCGGAGAAGAACACCTCCGAGGCGTCCGACAGGCGACCGGCCAGGTCCTCGCGCTCGGCGTCCTCTCGAGTCTTCAGCGGAAGGATCTCGGCCCTCACTCCCATCCCCCGGTAGTGGTCCAGTCCCATCTGTCCCCATCGGTCGAACACCTCGTCGCCCTCCGGGGCGCTGGCCATGGGAAGCAGCAGGACGCTGCCGTCGCCGGTGGCCCGGTCCAGGAGCCACCGGTCGGCCTCCGCGGCCCACGGCTCGAACTCCCCCGAGCCCAGCAATGCGAACAGCCGCGTCGCTCGCCGGTCCCTCGCCACCCGAGCGCTCAGGCCAGGGCGTCCGGACCCGGCCGCGGACGCATCTCTCGCCTCGTGGGATCCATGCTCAGGACCCCCTCGTGAAGCATCCCGAACTCCCGGCCGTGCCGGCCCTCCTGGTCGATCTCGATCAGGGTCCAGCCCGCGTCGAACAGCTCCTCGGCTAGCTCCGGGCCGAACTCCTCCTCGAGGTGGTGATGGCGGCTGTCGAGGACGTCGCACACGTCGAACAGCGTCTCGTACTGGAGGCCGCGGACCACGTCGGTCAGGTCGCGGGGATCGGCTCCCGCGGCCAGGAGGCGCTCCAGGGCCAGCCCCGCTCCGGCCAGCGGCGCGTTCGGGTGACGAGCCGCCCGGTCACGGTGGTGGTCGATCCACGAGGTGTCGTCCTCGGCCACCACGGCCCTCCAGGCCAGGCGGAGGAACAGGTGCTGGGCCAGGTGCGCATTCTCCTCCTCGAGCTCCGCCCGAACAGCGGCCCCCGGGTCGGGGAAGCCCAGCCGTTCGAAGATCGAGCGCCACTCATCGACGCCTTTGGCGGTCACTACCGCTCCTCCCTCTGCTCAGGAGCCCCGGGCCCGCAGACGCCGGAGGGCCATCCCCAGGCCCCCCACCAGAGCCCCCACACCGAAGCTCCCGGCCCCCACCACCACCAGCTCCGGGAACGTCCATCCTTCCTCCGCCTGGGAGCCCGGGAGGCCGACCTCGGTGGGCGTTGGGACCGGCGAGGGGCTCGATGTGGGGCCCGCCGTGGGGCCGGCGGTGGGGGAAGCGGGCGCGCCGGCCACCGACAGAGTGAGGGTCACGGGGTACTCCAGATCCTCCAGGTTCCCCTCGTCAAGGGAGACGGTGATGAAGTACGTCCCCGCCTGTTCGTAGCCCGGCTCCGAGCCACCCACCACTCCTCCCTCCGCCACCAGCACCAGCTGGGAGCCGCCTCCCTGGAGGAGACCGGAGACGGCCGCCCCCACGTCTTCGGACCGGGCCGGGCTGTACAGGCTGAGGCGCCCCGCGGCGAAGGCGGTGATCGCCTGGGGCCGGGCTCCGGAGATGATGGCCCGCACCGAGAGGCGCTGTCCCTCCGCCAGGTCCACCGCGTAGAACAGCTTCTCGGTGAGCCGGATGGTGTCCGAGTACGTCCCCGCGGCCAGGACCGGAGCCTCCGCGAAGCTCCCTCCTCCTTCGACGGGCTGGCCCGTCTGCGCCAAGACCGGAGCCGTTCCCATGGCCGCGGCCGCCAGGGCACCGGCGAGCCACCCTCTGCGGGTCACCGCCGCCTTCCGATCCTGGCCACCCCCAGGGCGCCGGCCAGGACGCCCAGCAAGCCGAAGGCCGCCCCCACCACCAACGCGGGCCCCGGACCCCGGTCGGCCACGATGCCCTGTCCTTCCTCCCGCTCATCCCCCTCGTCGCCGTCCCCTCCCTGGCCGCCCGGCTGCCCCGACACGCCCACCACCAGCTCCAGGGGATACTCGCTCTCCGGGAGCTCGCCGCCGGCATCCGCCAGTGTGACCGTGAAGAAGTAGGTGCCCGGCGACCCATACAGCACGTCGCCCGATCCCACCGGCTGTCCCGCCACGGCCACGGACTGCGACTCCTGGCCCACGCCGAAGGCCACCTCGCGGGCGTTGACGTCCACCTCGCCGGCGGGGTTGGCCACCCCCATCTCGAATACGGCCGTGGAGCCCAGCCCCGCTCCCGGGCCCTGCACCACCATGGTGGCGGAGGCCTCCAGGGACTGGCCCGTGGCCAGGTCCACCCCGTACCACAGGGTCTCCCCCGGAGAGATGGAGTCGGTGTACTGCCCCGGCCCGATGATCGGTGCGCCATCGGGGACGGGGGCGCCCTGCACGGGGATCCCCTGGGCCTCGAACAGTCGCAATGCTCGCAGGGCGAGGACCTCGAGCCCTTCGGCCAGCTCTCCGGCGTCGGCGGCGTCCTGGTACGAGCCCCCGGTGACCCGGGCGATGCATCGGAGCTGATCTCGGGCCTGGGGATCGACCTGGAATCCCACGGTCTCGATGGTCAGCTCGATGTCCTGTCGGGCCAGCCCCTGGGCCACCCGGCAGGGGTCCGGCGGGGCGCAGGTGTCGATCCCGTCGGAGACCAGGATGATGGTCCGCTCTCCTTCCGCCGGCAGGTCCCGGGCCCCCAGGCGAAGGGAGAGCCCGATGGGAGTGAACCCCCTGGCCTGGTACGAGCGGATCCGGTCCTTCATCCCCGCCCGCTCCAGAGGACCGACCGGGACGATCAGCTCGGTGTCCCGGCAACCGCGGGCCTTGTCGGTGTTCGGTACCCGGTGGCCGTACACCCGGAGTCCCACCAGGACGCCCTCGGGGAGCTCGTCCACCAGCGAGGTGAGGGCCTCCTTGGCGGCGTCGATCTTGGGGCGCCCGGTCCCATCGTCGGCCAACATCGAGCCCGACGAGTCCATGATCAGCAGGACCGAGGGCTGGGGCTCCTCCTCCTGCGCGGACGCGTCGCCATGAGGGGCCGTCCACAGGGCGGACAGGCCCGCGAGCAGCAGGATGGGGAGAGGGCGCCCTCGCATCGGGGGTCAGCCCTGGTATCGGACCAAGCGCATCTCGTAGTTGACGAAGGAGGTCGGGTCGCCGCCGAAAGCCCCGCCGGGCCCCAGCGACCCGGCCACACCGCCGCACTCCGGCCCGCTGGCCGGCGAGAAGTGCACGGGGTCGTTTGACGGCAGCGGCTGGCACAACCCCACCTGAGCCGCGGCGGAAACCAGGGCTCCGTAGTTGGCCACGTCGATGGCGAGCCCGTAGTTGTGCATGGACTGGCCCGGTGGGGCCACTGGGCCGGTCACCGTCTCGAACAGGTACGCCTGGCACGCGTAGGTGCGATACCCATCGGTCAGGACCAAGGGGGCGCCCAGGATGGCCTCCGCCCTGAGGATGGCGATCTTCATGGCGTCCTGGAGGTGGACGACGTCGACGCCGGCGAAGCAGTCGCTGCCGTTCACCCGAAGGGCGGAGTTCGACAGGACCCGATCGCCCCCCGCCGCCTCCGCCAGCCGCTCCAGCTCCTCCTCGGAGAGCCCGGAGCCCCCGCCCACGGCGGTGGGTGCCACACCGAGCGTGTACACGGGATCGAGGCGAGCCCGGGCCCGGGCCACTCCCCGGTCGTCCCGGTCACCGACGGGACGGGCCCGCTCACCGAGGGCCTCCATGGTCTCCACGGTGACGAACACGTCGAGAGCGGAGCGACGGTAGGAGACCAGGCGGGCCCCGTTGCGCTCGGCGTAGTCGGCCGCGGCGGCTTGGATGGCCCCCTCGTCGATCGCCTGGGTCCCGGCCGCGCCGGTGGTCAGGACCTGGGTCAGGAGCTGATCCCGGAGCTCCCGGGCCGCGGCCAGGGCGGCGGCGTCGGCGGCCGTCTGGGCTCGGGCCCGGAGGTCCGTGGCCCGGCCCACCTGGAACAGCACCACCCCAGCGGTGACCAGAGCCATGAACAGCGAGAGGAGGGCCAGGAGCACCTGGCCCTCCTCGCCGCCTCGAGTCGTTCGACGCGACACTCTCACCTCGATCGATCTACCCCAGGATCAGGTTGACCCACTCCGTGATCTTGCTCGTGATCTTGCCCGCCACACCCGAGGCCCAAACGGCGAGCACCAATCCGACGATGAAGATCACCAGGCCAACGTACTCGACAGAGAGCGCCCCACGCTCGTCGCGGGCCCGGTCCTTCAGTCCGGCGACGAACCCATCGAAGGCCACCTTGGCCCTGACCAGGAGCTCTGTCATGGTTTGCCTCCTTTCGCCAGCCTATCCCAAACTCTCGTCGGTAAGGCTAGGCGCAGCGTGAGGCGGCATGAAGGGCCCGGGGACCCATCTTGGCGGCTGGGCCGGCCCAGGGGGATCAGGGACCACCGTGAGGGGGGGTGGGGTCGGGGCCCAGGGTGCCCAGCCACACGGCGATGGCCTTGGCCCGGTCGGAGACCCCGAGCTTGGCATAGATCCGGTTGATGTGATTCTTGACGGTCTTCTCGCTGATGAACAGGCGGCCGGCGATGTCCGGGTTCGACAGCCCCTGCACCAACAGGTTCATGACCTCGCGCTCCCGCTCGGTCAGCTCGGAGGGACCCTCCCGCTCGGCTTGGGGGCCTCCTTCCCGCATGGCCTCGAACACCTTGGGAACCACCGCCGGCGAGAGGACCTGCCGCCCCTGGTTCAGGTCGCGCACCGCCCGGACCAGGTCTTCGGGGCTGAACCTGCCGTGCACCAGGTAGCCGGCGGCGCCAGCCCGGATGGCGCCTGCCACCATCTCGGTGTCCTCCCCGTAGGTGAGCATCATCACCTTGGCATCGCGGCTCAGCGGTTCCGCGGCGGCCACTCCGTCCATCACCGGCATCCGCACGTCGAGCAACACCACGTCGGGCCGGTGCTCCCGGGCCCGGGCGATGGCCTCCTGGCCGTCCGAGGCCTCGGCCACCACCTCGATCTCCGGGTCGGCCTCCAGGAGGCTCCGAACACCCGAACGGATCACGGGGTTGTCGTCGACGACCAGCACCCGGATCACCCCGGCCCTCCAGCCTCCGCGCGGCCGACCGGAACCACCGCCACGATCCGGACCCCGCGGCCCGGCGACGAGTCGATCACCAGGGAACCACCCCCCCGTTCGGCCCGCTCGCGCATGCCGACCAGCCCGAAGTGCCCGCCAGCGGACAACGTGCGCAGGTCATCGGGGACGGCCAGGCCCTTCCCGTCGTCGGCCACCTGCAACCGGAGACCGGCGTCCGTGGGATCCAGGGTGACGGTTACTCGCCGGGCTCTCGCATGTTGCTCCACGTTGACCAGCGCCTCGCGGAGGATACAGAAGAGCTCCCACCGGACGTCCGCCGGGGGCTCGGGAACGTCCCCGTTCCGAACCTCGGCGTCCACGCCCGACTTCCTGGACCACACCTCGACGTACTCGCTGACCGCCCGCCCCAGGGGCGAGTCCGGGCTGTCCGCCCGGAGGTCCCCGATCAACCCGCGAGCCTCCCCGGCCGCCCGGCGGGCGGCGGCCTCCAGCACCCCGGCCTCCGCGGTGGCCCTGGCGGGGTCACGCTCCACCCACCCGGGAAGGGCCGCCGCGGAGAGGGCCAGCCCGTGGAGGGTCTTGGCCAGAGAGTCGTGCATCTCCCTGGCCAGCCGGGCCCGCTCCCGCTCGACCGCCGTGGCTCGGCCGGCCGCGGCCAGGGCGGCTTCCGTCTCCACCTGCCTGTCGAGCAGCCGGCGAACCGCGGCCCCCGCCGCGGCGGCCAGCGGATACAGGAGGGGCGTGCCGACCAGGGCCTGGTAGGTGTCGACCTCCGTGGCCCCCGACCGCAGGACCAGCCCGACCCAGTACGTCAGCAGCAGCAACCCGGAGAACACCGCTGCCCCGGTCCAGCCGTACAGGACCCCGGCCAGCAGCGCGGTCCCCAGGGTGACGTAGAAGAAGGGGCTCTCGGGGCCGAGCACCGTGAGGATGGCCATGGTCACCACCAGGTCCACGCCGAGGAGGGCGGGGTGCCGGGACAGCGCCGAGGAAACCGGCCGCCAGAACCGGGCCGCGGCGAAGGCCGCCAGGCCGGAGGCGGCCAGGAACCCGAGCACCACGTACAGGTCGCCTTCCCACCGGGGCACCCACAGCAGGGTGAAGGACACCGCCAGCAGGCGGAAGTTGAACACCAGCCGGCACAGCGCGGCAGCCCGGCCGGGCACCGGGGAGGGCTCTCGCCCGCTAGAAGGGGACCTGCGGTCCAAAGAGGTTCGAGATGTCGACGTCGGTGCTGACCAGGAGGGCGGCCACGATCAGGATCAGGGCCCCCGGCACGATCAGCGTGGTCACGATGAGGTTCACCCGGGGGTCGGCCCGGGCGGCCCGTCGCCTGGCCTGCTGGTGGAACACCCGGCGCATGTCCGTGGCCAGATCGGCGATGGCGTCGGAGAGCGGGACGCCGAGCTCCTCGGCCTGGAGCAGCGCCGTGACGAACTGGCTGAGGGACTCCGAGGAGTTCCGCCTGCGGAGGTCCTCGAACGCCTCCCGGCGGCTGGCCCCAAAGTCCATCTGCCGCAGTGCCGTGGTGACCTCCTCACCCAACGGCCCGGCCATGGCCTCGGACACCCTGGTCAGGGCGGGGCGAAGCCCCGAACCCGCCCGGACGGTGACCGACACGATGTCCAGGAAGTCGGGCAGGTCGCGGTCGATGGCTGCCCGCCGCCTTCGGGCAACGCCGGCCAGCCACACGTCCATCAACAGCCAGCCGGACAGCGCCAACAGGACGAACACCAGGAGCTGCCCGTCGAGCAGGAACAGGACACCCACCGCACCGAACAGCAGGCCGAACAATGCCTTGCGGCCCACGTACCCCGGGAGGGTCAGCCCGCCGGGGCGCCCGGCCTCGTCGAGGCGCCGGCGGACGGCATCCAGCCGCCGGCGGCCCATCAAGCGCATCACCGAGGGAACCAGGCTCTCGCTGAGGGCGCCGACCATCCGGGGGATCAGGCCCTCGCGTTGTTCCGATTCGGACTCCCCGGCGGCCACCTGGAACCGGGAGATCGGTCCGGGATCCGTGGCCAGGCGGAGCCCCAGGAGCGCCAGGACGTAGCAGCCGGTCACCGCCACCGCCGCCACGAGCGGGTTCATCGCTCCCTCCTACACCTCGATCCGGGTCACCCGGCGGATCATCACGTACCCGGTGACGTACAGCGCTCCCGCCACGATGAACGCGAACAGGCCGAGCGGCGATCCGGTGATCTCCTCGATGGCTCCCGGGCTGATCAGGTTGACGAGCAGGATCATGAACGCTCCCAGCCCGCCCACCAGGTAGCCGGAATAGATCGAGCCGGCCATCATCGTTCGGATCTCCCGCCGCAGGTCCCGTCGGGACTCCAGCGTGGAGGCCATGTCCTGGAGGGCCCGAACCAGGTCGCCGCCCGAGCGCTGCTGGATCACCAACGCGCTGATGAGGACGCCGACCTCGCGCGACGGCATCCGGCGCTCCAGGTTGGCCAGCGCCTCCTCCACCGACTGCCCGATCCGCAGCTCCTCCGCCACCAGGCCCATCTCCGAGGCCGCCGGCTCATCCAGCTCGTCGGCCGCCATCTCCACGGCGGTGCGGACCGACAGTCCCGCGGCGGCGGAGTTCGACAGGAGCCTGGCCACCTCCGGGAGCTGGGCCACGAATTCCTCGCGACGCTTCTCCCGCTTCCGCTCCAGCCACGCCCAGGCCAGACGGGCGCCGACCACGCCGGCCAGGACGGCGAGCCAGGTGGGAAGGAGCAGCTGGGAGGCGAAGTATCCGGCCACCCCCAGTCCTGCGGCGATCAGGAGGAAGTCAACGACCCGGAGCTCCACGCCGGCCGACACCAGGCGGACCGACAGGTTCCGTCCCGGCCGGGTCCGGCGCAGACGGGCCTCCAGTCCCGCCAGGGGCGTCCCGGTTCGAGATCTACCGGTTACGGGGGAGCTCCGCCGGGCGACGAAGGCTTCGGCAGACCATCCCCGGATCAGGGCCACCACCCCCGCAACCACCGCCACCAGGGCCAGGGCCAGGATCACCAGGGCCAGCGCGGGAGCGGACACCGCTCAGCTCGCCTCCCGCTCGGGGGCCACGGTGGCCTCGGCATACGCCTCGGACACCTGCTCCCCCGACAGCTCCAGGCGCCGGAGCAAGTCCGGGGGAAGGCGGAACGACCCGAACCGCCCGGTCACCACGCGGTCGGGGCCGATCGGGTCGGGCTCGAATCGGGCCAGGGTGGCCAGCCGAAACGTCTCCCACCGGCGAGAGGCGACGGCGGCGATCTCCACGATCCGGCGGGCTCCGTCCGGGGCCCGGGCCAGCTGAACGATCACGTCGATGGCGCTGTTGATCTGGTCCCGGACCGCCTCGACCAGGATCTTCACGTCGGTCATCCCCGCCAGCGTCTGAAGCCTGACGATGGCGTCCTCGGTGGAGTTGGCGTGGAGGGTGGCGATGGATCCCTCGTGTCCGGTGTTCATGGCCTGGAGCATGTCGAGGGTCTCGGCGCCCCGGACCTCGCCGACCAGGATGCGGTCGGGACGCATCCGGAGGCTGTTCCGGACCAGGTCCCGGATGGTGGTCTCCCCCTTGCCCTCGACGTTCGGGGGACGGGACTCAAGCGAGATCACGTGGGGCTGGCGGAGCTGGAGCTCGGCGCTGTCCTCGATGGTGATGATCCGCTCCCCGGGGGGGATGAACGCCGACAGCGCGTTCAGAAGCGTGGTCTTCCCCGTGGCGGTCCCTCCGGAGATGATGATGTTGAGGCGAGCCCGGACGAACGCGGCCAGCAGTTCGGCCATGGGCTCCTCCAGGCTGCCCATGGCCACGAGCTGCTCCATGGAATAGGAGCGGGGGAACCGGCGGATGGTGACGATCGGTCCTCGCAGAGACAGCGGCGGGATGATCACGTTGACCCTCTCCCCCGTCGGCAGCCTGGCGTCGACCATCGGGCTCGACTCGTCCACCCGGCGGTTCACGGTCTGCACGATGCGGTCGATGGTCTGGTAGAGCTGGGCCTCGCTCTCGAAGCTGACGTTGACCCGCTCGAGGCGGCCGTCCCGTTCCACCCAGATGTCGGAGGGGCCGTTGACCATGATCTCGGTCACGGTCTCGTCAGCCAGGAACGGCTCGATGACCCCCAGGCCAAGGGCCGCGTCGACGATCTGCCGGATCAGGGAGCCGCGCTCCGCGGTGGAGAGCACCGGCCCCTCCCGGGTGACAAGGTGGCTGACGATCCGTTCGAGCCGGGCCCGCCGCTGCGTCGTGGTCAGCCGGGAGATCTCCCCCAGGTCCACCTCCTCCATCAGCCGGCGGCGAAGGTGGGCGAGGATCTCGTCCTCGGAGCCGCGGAGATCCTCCCGTTGCCGCTCGGCCGCCAGTCGATCCTTCAGACCCATGACGTCACTCGGAAGGGAGCTCGGCGGTCCGGGACACCGTCATGTCGTCGACGGACAGGCCCGGGAACACGATGGGCACCTCGATCGTCACCCGGACCAGCGTGCCCTCCGCCCGCGCCGAGGCGTCGTCGCGGAGCCATCCCGGCAGGGCGTCCACGGCCGCTTCGATCCCGTCACGTCCCAGGCTCTCCGCCCGGCTGCCGGTCCGGGCGGCGTTCTCCGCGGCGGTCACCGTGAACGTGGCCAGGAGGAGCTGCCAGGCGAACAGCGCCGCCAGCAACAGGTACGGCAGAAGGCCGGTGAACTCCAGCGACGCGGAGCCCCGCTCGCCTGCCGCCCGGAGGATCATGGCGGCATCCCCCGTTCCTCGACCACCGTCCCCGCCCGCACGGTGATCCGGAACGGGGTCTCCACTCCGGGTGCCAGCGCCGGGACCGAGAGGCTGACCACCACGGCCTCCTCCTCCCGATCGACCTTCATCCCTTCCAGCCATCCGGCGGGGAGATCGGCTCGGACCGCGGCCGACACGTTCCCGTCCACGGCGAGCTCTCTGGCCCCCTCGCGTGCGGCGTGTCCGGCCAGGACGAACGTGTACCCGGTGAGCACGATCTGCCACAGGAGGAGGGCGACCGTGATGAGCACACTGGCCAGGCCGGCCGTCTCCACGGAGAAGGCCCCGGACTCCTCCCGTGCCCGAGACCGGCGCCGGACGGCGGGAGCGGACAACCCCACCTCCGCGGCCAGCCTGCGAAGAGCCTTGCGGATCCCACCGTCCTGGAGGGCCGCGGGGTCGCCGGTGTTGGCCGCCGCCTCCACCTCCCGGAATGCGGCGGGCACCGTCGAGCGCAGCAGCGGCGCCTCCACCACCTTTCCCACCAGGTCCGGCTGTACCTCGATGGCCCGGCTGACCCGGTTCACCAGCACGCGCACGTCGTTCTTCTTGCGGATGTGGAGGCGCTCCCACAACCTCACCAGCCGGTTGACCCCTCGAAGGGCCGGCACGTCGGGGGTGGTCACGATGATGACCACCTCCGCCATCTCCGCGACCACCGCGTTGGCCTCGGTGACCACGGACCCCAGATCCACCACCACGACGTCGTAGTGGGACTTGATCCCTCCGAGGATCGATCGCGCCACGTCGGCTCCCACTTCCTCTCCCCGCTCGCCCTCGGCCGGTGGGAGCAACACGCTGAGACCGGAGGGATGCATGTACAGCGTGTTCTCGAGCTGGCGGGGGGAGATCTCCCCGGCCACCTCCACCAGGTCGGACACCGTCCGCCGGTGGGTGAGGGCCAGGAGGCTGGCCACGTCGCCGGTCTGCAGGTCGAAGTCGACCAGGCACACCCGACGATCGCCCGACTCGGTGGCCGCGGCCAGGGCCAGATGGACCGCCATGGTGGTCGTTCCCACGCCCCCCTTGGCCCCGGCGACCGCCACCATCATCCCCCCCACGGTGCCGAGCCCTTCGTCCTCCTCCACGCCTCCCGCGGCGATGCGTTCCCGGAGCTGCGTCGACCAATCGATCGCCCCCCGCAGCGCGCCCTGGAGCTCCTCCACGTTGGGACGCCAGGTGAGCACGTCCCGCACCCCCGCCTGCAGGGCGGCACGGAGGACCTCGGGCGTCGACTCCCGGACGACCAACACCACTCCCACGCCGGGGAACCGGATCCCGATCTGGCGCGCCAGATCCATCACCGGGATCGGTCCGAGGTCTTCGAGGAGAACGACGGCGTCGACCTCCCAGCTTCGGAGGGCAGCCATCACCGCCTCGGCGTCGGCGGCCACGTCCACCACGGTGAACACCGAGTCCTCGTGCACCAGGGCGGCGACCTCGGCCGCCTTGCCCGGCGCCCCGATCCCCAGGAGGACGTTGTTGCTCACTCGGCCCCCCTCACCCGAGCCGCCTTCGGCCCGCAGAACGGAGCGGGGGGCTCGACGATCGCGTCGCCGGGGCGGACCAGGCCAAGCCGGACCTCGGTGGCATAGCTCTCCGCGTGGACCAGCCTGAGGGAGTCAGTGGGGGTGAGGGTGAAGGTCACCGGGACCACGGCCTGCTGGCCCAGGCCACCCTGCTCGGTGACCACCTCCCGGGGGGCCGGGCGGCCCACGTCCACGACCGAGGCCCCGGGCACCAGGACGACGGCGCACCGATTGGCGGTGTCCACCTCGAAGGTGGCGAAGATGTCCACCACGCTCCCGGGCGAGATCTTCCCGGCGACGCCGGTCTCGGCGTCGACCAGGATGGCCACCTCCCGCTCCCCCGGCTCGATGGCGGGCTGGGGGATCAGCATCCCTTCCTGGAGGAGGGATCCACTGGGGAGATCGGTGGAGGCGATCCGGCCGGCCAGGTCCACGGGCTCGGTGATGGCGTGCTCGGGCGCCCACCGCTCGGGGATCCGTACCTCCTCGACCATGTCCGCACTCACCGCCGTGAAGGCCGGCACGTCCTCGGTTAGCCGCTGGACCGTCATCATGTGGCCCACCTGCGAGCGGACGTCGGCCACGTATCCGGCCACCAACACGAACACCGCAACTCCGCCCAGGACGGCCAGTCCCAGCAGGATCACCCCTCGCCGCTGGCGGGGATTCATGCCGCACCTCGGCGGGAGTCGAGTCCGCAGAACGGACAGGGGTTCGACGCGATGGTCTCATCGCACCACCCGCACAGCGACCCCTCCACGCCCAGGCTGATCCGCCCCGCCAGGGCCGAGATGTCGGTGGGGTGGCCGACCACCTCGACGAGCCGGCGGGTCCCCCACCAGGATGGGCCCTCGGGCGTGGGCGCCACCTGGTCCACCGGCGGGAGTCCCAGGGACGGAACCAGCACCTCCCGGACCCACGCCGGATCACCTTCGTGAACGGACATCGCAAGGCGGATCGGCTCCCGGGGCTCGGGGACGGCCAGACGGCGGTCCTTCTTGGTCAGGCGCCGGATGATCGGCTGGGGAAGGAGCGCCACGGCGAAGGCCGTGCCGGGCCACCAGGACGCCAGGTGCTGGCCCAGCCCGGGCTGAGGCTCGCGGAGACGGGCGACGCTACCGAGCCAGGCTGCGACGATCAGCTCGTTCTCCAGTCGGCGCAGCCCCGAGAGCAGGACCCCCGGCGAGGGCACGTAGGTGGAGACCGCAGCAGCCAATTCTGCGAGCACCGCCCCCGCCAGCGGTGGAAGGGACGTGGGGTACACGGCCAGACGACGGATATCCGTCGCGGCACGCACCGTGGCCAGCCGCTGGAGGCTGGAGGGAGGCGCCCACGTCGGGTACACGGCGATGGCGTGCCCCGCCTGGTCGATGGCCGCACCCACGGCGTCGATCAGCGGCTCGAGGTGCTCCTTCGACAGGGCGAGCGGAAACCCGCGAACCTCACCCTCCGTCGCGCCGGACCCACCCTGGAACCCGATGGCTACGATGCCGGGCACACCACCCTCCCAGGAAGATGCGCGGGCTGGCCAGAAGGTACTCCCACCCCCGAGTTCTTGCCACCCGGGCCCGGTCAGCCGCGTCGACCGAACAGCCCGCGAGGCCGGGACGGCCTTTCGACCTCTTCGACCAGCTTGCCCAGATGGGCTTCCACAGAAGCGACAATCGGCTCGAGCCGGTCGATCTGGAGGGAGACCCGGTCCTCCAGGCGCTCCACCCTGCCGGCCACCTCGCTCAGCTCCTTGGCCAGCCGGGGGTCCGAGCGGGGGGCGCCCCAACCCTCGATCCGCTGGCGCAGGCCCTCCACCTCCGCCCGGAGGGCGGCCGTGGCCCGATCCAGATCGCGGTGCGCGGCGGAGAGCTCCCGCACGTCCGCCAGGGTCTCGTCGCCGGGGAGCTTCTCGGCGACTGAGGAACGGACGTCCTCGACGGCGTGAGCCAGCTCCTCGGCCGCCCGGGCCCGAAGCTCGTCGGCAAGGGCGGGGAGGGATCCTCGAAGGGCTTCCACGGAGGCGGAGACCCGCTCGGCCACCTGGGCCTGAGCGACCTCGACGGCGCGAGCTGCCTCGCCCATGGCGTCCACCCGTTGCTCGGTGCTCCCGATGTGCCCCCGAAGGCCCTCACCCGCGGCGGTGAGCTCCCCGACCAACCGGGCCTGCTGCTCCCGGAGCTCCTCCTCGCTCTCCACGAGCTGCCTGAATCCCCGGCGGTGACCGAGGGACTCGATGACCTCGGCCAGGCCCTCGATCCGGCCCACGGCGGCCCGGACCGACTCGGTCAAGGCCCCCTCGGCCTCCCGGAGTGAATGGAGGAGCCCGCCGACCTCCTGGACCTGGCCCCGGAGCGCGGAGGCCCGGGTCTCGACCTCGCTCCGCAGACCTTGGGTGGCCGTGGCGACCTCGTCACGGACCGATTCCACATCCGACCGAAGGGCCGTGGTGGCCTCTTCGGCGGAGGCCTGGAGGGCCCCCAGCGAGCCTTCGATGGCCAGCCGGAGCTGGCTGACGTACTCGCCCACCATCACCCGCAGATCCTCGGTGGTTCCCTCCGCCTGGCCCCGGAGCTCCGCGGTGAACTGAGCCGTCGCCTCCGACAAGGCGGCCTCGGTGTTGGCCATCGTCGAGCGAAGCGCTTCCGCGGTGGCCTTCCGCTCCTCCCGGACGGCCTTGGCCAGCTTCTCCACCATCCCGGCCAACGAGGCCTGAGCGTCGGTCACCGCACGGAGCTGCGTGGATAGGTTCCGGTTCTGCTCGACCGTCGCCGCCCGAGCCTCCTGGAGCGCGGTCCGGACCTCCTCCCTCCACGTACCGGTGAGCTCAGCGAACCTGCCGGCCACCGCACCGGGGAGCTCCTCCGATAGGGCCGCCAGCCGCCGGTCGAACGACGCCTCGACTTCCCCGGCCAGCCGGGCGCCGGCGGCCTCCACCCGCTCCGCGGTGTCGGCGCGCCCGGCGTCGACCTGGGCGACCACCTCCGAGCGAGCCGCATCCATCCGCTCCGAGGCATCGGTCCGGGCGGCCTCCACGCTCTGAATGGTCTCGGCCCGGGCCGCCTCCACCCGCTCCAGGGTCTCCGACCTGGCCGAGTCCACTCGGCCCAGGGCCTGCGCCCGAACGGTCTCCAGGCTCTTGGCCAGGGATCCCATCTCCTCGCGAGCCCGGCTCACGTCCGCGGCGAGTTGGGCCAGGCGGGACTGGGTGTCCTCGGCGATCCGACGCTCGAGCTCCTCGATGGGCGGGAGGCGGGACGCCGATTGCTCGAGCAGCCGCTCCATCCGGACCAGCCGGAGAAGTACCGATTCCCGCCAGCGGTCAGCGGCCTCGGGGTTCCAGGCGCCACCCCGATCGGCGGCTCGGGCCAACAGGCCGGTACGGGGAGGTTCGTCTTCGGAGCCGATGCGGTCGGTCTCCGTGGGCGATCCGGCCCGGCCCCCTGCCTCGGCGGGATCCGCTTCCGGAGTCCGGGGCTCGGGGCCAGCCATGGGCCGCCAATTGTAGCCCCGTGCGGCGGAGCCCGGCGGGGGTCATTCCCCGGAGTCCGACCACACCTTCCGGTCGAACAAGAAGCCCGCCAGGCCGGCGTCGCGGACCCGGTGCACGAATCGATCGGTGACGAACGTGTACATCCGGGGGATCTGGCTGAGCTTGAAGATCGGGGCGTCCCCGATGCGCTCGGGGATCAGTTGGTACCGATCGATGTTCATGATCCTGCCCGTGCTCTTGAACCGACGGACGTCGGAGCGATCCTCGTCGAGCGCGTCGAGCACCCGGGTCACGTTGAAGACCAGGTAGGTGCCGTCCGGCGAGTCCAGGGGCAGGAGCTCCCCGGCATCCTCCAGCAGGTCTTCCACCGCATCGGTGGCCCGGCGACTGAACACCGGTGCGTACCCGCCCAGGCTGGGGAAGTCACCGGGTGGACGGGCGGCGCCGTCCTCTTCCGCCAGCACTTCCACGCGCGGCGGGGTCCAGGTGCCGGCCATCGGAGTCCCGTCGAACGCCCCGATCAGACGCCGACGGTCCTCCTCCCGGGCCAGGATCAGGTTCTGGAACCGGTTTGCGTCGGCATCGAGGACATACACGTCCATCAGCGGGGAAACGTCCCGATCAGCAGCTCCTCGCGGATGGCGTCAAGGATCTCGATGGCTTCCTCCGGGGTGGTGGCCTGCCTCAGCCGGGTGAACACCTCTGCATGGTACGTGTCGGTGTGCAGCGAGGGATGCCACATCCCCTGGGCCTGACAGGTCTTCCTGCATGGCAGGAACACACCGTTGGACGCGTCGTTGATGTCGATCCCGAAGGAGTCCAGGAGAGCCCGCGCGTCGGCTGCCCGATCGTCGCCGAACGCCACGATGTGGTGAGCGGCGGTTCCCGGAGGTCGAGCCGTACCGGCGTTCTCCATGTTCCGGGCCAGGACCCTGGAGGCGTTCCGCCGGGTGACGACGGGCGGAGTGCCGGCGTCGTCGAGCCGCCCGGCGTCCCCGGCGTCGTCGAGCCGCCCGGCATCGCCGAGCTCGTCAACCCTTCCCAGGTCGGCGGCGTCGTCGGCCTTGGTTCCGATCTTCCCCGCGGCGCCGAGCTTGTTCGCTCCCTTGGGACCCACAAAGATCCCGACGACCTCCACCAGTCCCCGGCCCACCGCCTCTCCGTAGTTCCCGTTGTTCCAGTCCTCGACGATGGGATCGGTGATCCCATGCCACAGCCCGGAGACGACATCCCCCGGGTTGTGCACGACGTGGTCGGCGAAGCCGATGTTCTGCTCCCACTGCTGTTTGAAGCCCTCGAAGTCGATGAGGGCGTTGAGGAGACCGCTCTTGAACGAAACGTTGAGGGCCCCCCAACCGAGCTGCACCAGGCCCTCGCCCATCCCCCAGACGCCCTCGCCGATCCCCTTGACCACCCCGACGGCCTGCTTGCCGCCCTCCCACAGACCGCCGGCCACGGCCTGGCCGCCCTCCCACAGGGTCCCGGCGACGTCCCCTCCGCCTTCCCACACCGCGGAGGCGCCCCCCGCGACGCCATCCACGATCCCCCCGCCGACGTCGCCCAGGGTTCCGCCGACGTCGCCCAGGGCTCCGAGGATGCCTCCACCGCCACCGTCGTCACCGTCGTCGTCGCCGCCGTCCTCTTCCTCCTCCTCGGCGGAGGCCTGATCCGACACGGGGTCGGTGGCGCCGCCACCGAGGGTCTCGGGGGGGTCACCACCGAGAGGGTCTCCGCCGAGGGTTCCGGCGGGATCACCACCGGCCGGAGATCCCCCCACGGCCTCGCCCGGCCCTCCGGCGGGCGGTCCACCCGAGCCGCCCTCCGAGACCCCACATCCCTCGCCGGTGACGGCACACACCGCCCGTTGGAGACCCGAGGTCACCAGCTGGCCGATCCCGGGCGAGGTGGCCAGGACCGCCAGGACCAGCCCCACCACGAACACGAGCACGCCGACGTACTCGATGGAGATGGCCCCACGCTGGCCACGGAGGCGCCAGATCCGCCTCATCGGATGGAGTCTCCCGCCCGCTCGGGACCCGGCTCAAGGGTCCGGGGTCCCCATCCCCGGCCTGGGCCGGCCCGGGCGGGCCGTGGGCCCCCGGTATAGGGTTCGGCGCGATGAACGCCGCGGAGGCGGCCGGAAGAGTCATCGGCATCCTCCTGGTGCTGGGGGCCTTCGTGGCCGTCCCCGTCCTCATGGCCACCAGGCTCCGGCGGCGGGGGAGCCGGTCGTGGTGGGTGCCCCTGCCGATCTCGGGGGTCCTGGTCCTCCTGGCCCTCCTGGGCCTGGTCTTCTCGGCCGGCGGCGACCGCCGGCCCACCCGGCGGATCGACCCCCAGTCGGTCTTCGCCGAGGTTGAGGGGTTCTCGTTCCAGGTGCCCCCGCCCGAGCAGGAGGCCCGGGCCGAGGCGCTCTATCGGGACGACCCCACGATCCGGGAGCACCTCCTGGACGTGGTGGTCCGCACGGCCGCCGACCCCGACGGATCGGCGGTGGGGACCGTGGTGGTGGTGGCCCTCGATCCGGCGGCCGCCGCCGAGCCGGGACAGGAGGAGGGCCTGGCCAGGGGGCTGGCCGAGGCGGCTGGGAGCGAGCCGCAGTCCGTCCAGGTCCGAGGTCGTGAGGTGATCGAGGTCACCGACCCCGTCCGAGGGCTCACCTTCCTGGCGTGGCAGCGAGAGAACCTGTTCGTCACCGTGGCCACCGAGGACGCCGGAGTCGGACGAGATTTAACCGAGGCCATCTTCCTGGGCCAGGGCTAGCGCCGAGCTACACGGGAAGCACGCCGTGCTTGCGCCACGGCCGCTCCACCTTCTTGGTCTCCGATAGCTCCAGCCCCCGGCAGATCGTGGCCCGGGTGTCTGCCGGCTCGATCAGGTCGTCGACGAACGACCACCCCGCGGCGATGTACGCGTTGATCTGCTCGCGGACCGAGTCGACCAGCTGGTTGCGAACGGCGCCCTGCTCGTCCGGCGGGGCGGCCTCGATCTGCTTCCGGAAGATGATGTTCACGGCGCCCTCGGGCCCCATCACCGAGATCTCCGCGGTGGGCCATCCCACGATGAGGTCGGGCTCGTAGGCCCGGCCGTTCATCACGTAGTAGCCGGCCCCGTAGCCCTTGCGGAGCACCACGGTTACCTTGGGCACCGTGGCCTCGGCCACGGCGAACAGCATCTTGGCCCCGTGCCGGATGATGCCCTGCTTCTCCACGGCGGAGCCGACCAGGAAGCCCGGGCAATCCATCAGGAAGACCAGCGGGATGTGGAACGCGTCGCACAGCCACACGAACCGTGCCGCCTTGTCGGCGGCGTTCACGTCGAGGGCTCCGCCCAGGAACATCGGCTGGTTGGCCACGATCCCCGCGGGGCGTCCGGCGAACCGGGCGAATCCCGTCACCAGGTTCCGGGCCCAATCCGGCTTCATGGGGAAGAAGTCGCCGTCGTCCACGATCTCCGCGATCACCTTGCGCACGTCGTATGCCTGGCGCGGGTTGGCCGGCACCAGGTCCAGGAGGGCTTCGCCGCGGCGATCCGGCGGATCCGAAGCCTCGGTCACAGGAGGCCGGTCCAGGTTCGACGAGGGGAAGTAGCCCAGGTACTTCCGGACCACCGCGATGCACTCCTCGTCGTTCTCCACCTCGAGGTCGGCCACCCCGCTGACCTTGGTGTGCACCTGCGATCCGCCCATCTCCTCGGCGGTGACGTCCTCGCCCACCGCCGCCTTGACCAGGGGCGGTCCTCCCAGGGCCATGTGTGACGTGCCCTTGACCATTGGCACGAAGTCCGCGAGCCCGGGGATGTAGGCCGTGCCCGCGGCGCCCGGCCCCATCATCGCGGCGACCTGGGGGATCACCCCGCTCATGTGAACTTGCTCCCGGAACAGGTCCCCGGTTCGGGCGAACATCGATCCGCTGGCCTCCTGGATCCGGGCGCCGGCGGAGTCGATCAGCCACACCACAGGGATCCGCTCCCGGAGGGCCAGCTCGCGCATCCGGGTGGCCTTCAGCTCACCGACCATGCCGATCGACCCGGCCATCACGGTGAAGTCGTAGGCGATCACCGCCGCGCGCCGGCCGTCGACCTTCCCGATCCCGGTGATGCACCCGTCCGCCGGCGTGAGCTTGCCCTGCATGGCCGGCGACGCGGACTGGTGATGTCCCAGGAGCGAGAGCTCGGTGAACGTCTCGGGGTCGAACAACAGGTCCAGGCGCTCGCGCACGGTGAGCTTTCCCTGCCCGTGCTGTCGCTCGATCCGTTCCGCCCCTCCCATAGCCCGGTATTGCTCCTTCTTGGACCGGAGCTCCTCGACGTGACCACGCATGTCGGGGCCGGTGTAAGTGAGGGCCGGAGCGCGCTTCGGGGGATCGGCGCCCGGTGGCGCCGCGGGGTCGGTCATGGCGACCTCCTTCTGGGGCCCTTCGCCGGAGCCTGCCGCTCCGATGCCTGCCCGGGCCCGCCGGCCCGAAGTCTAGACCGCCTCCGCCGAGGCCGGTGCTACCGTGCCACCAACGCTGAAACGGGAGGGAAGCATGGCGATCGCCCAGGCGCAGAGCACGGAGGGAGAGGAGCAGGTCCGGCTGTCGGTCGAGGCCGCCCTTCTAGCCCAGGGAGGCACCACCGTCCAGAACGTCCCCGGGAACCTCACCATCGACGTCGGCGGCACCGTGGGGAAGGCCTATCTGGCAGGTGGGTTCCGGGACAAGATGAAGATGCCGATGCGGGTCGTGGTGACCACCGCCGGTGGAGTTGGCGGGACGGGCATCAGCATCGACGTCCACAGCCGGGGGACCGCCGGCGGATTCATGTCCGGCGGGGTGATGGGTTCGGTGAAGCAGGGCAAGGCCGAGCAGGCCTGGCTTCGCATGGCCTGGGATGCCGTCCCCCAGAAGGTTCAGGCTCCCGCGCCCGGAGGTCCCCCTCCCGCCTGAGCCCGGGATTCGAAGTGGGTCAGTGGCCTTCTCCTCAGGGAGTCCGCTCGCCCGGTGATGTCCATGCGGGACGAGTCCTGGCGAGCTACCCCCCCGAACCCCCCTTCCACTCCGGGCGTCGCTTCTCCAGGAACGCCGAGACCCCCTCCACCAGGTCCTCGGCCCGAAGGTTCTCCGCCAGCCGCTCCTTGAGGTGGTCGATGGCCCGGCCCCACGGCAGGTCTTCCGTACCGGCGAAGGACCGTTTGCCGAGCTGGAGAACATGGGGGCTCTTCCCCACCAGGGTCTCGGCCAGCTCCTGGACCGCTGAGTCGAGGTCTGCGCGGGGAACAACGCGGTTGACCATCCCCCACCGCCCAGCCTCCTGAGCAGACATCCGCCGACCCGTCAGCATCATCTCGAGGGCGATCCTCCGCGGGACGGTCCGTTGGATCACCGCGGTGATCACGTGAGGCCACAGGCCGATGTCGATCTCCGGGGTCCCCACCTCCACGTCCTCGGCGGCCACCGCCAGGTCGCAGGCCAGCATCAGGCCCAGCCCCCCGCCCAGGGCCCGCCCGTTGACCCGGGCGATCGTGGGCTTAGGGTGCCACCACAGCGCGTCGAGGAGTCGGGACACCGCCGCCGGGGCCGTCTCGGTGGCCTGCTCTGTGGCCTGAAACCCTCCGATGTCTCCGCCCGCGCAGAACGCGCGGTCTCCCGCGCCGGTGACGACGACAACCCGGACGGCCTCCTGGCCACCGGCCCGGGCCAGGCCGTCCACCAGCTCCCCGATGACCTGGGGACTGAGCGCGTTGCGTCGCTCCTCGCGATCGATGGTCAGCCACGCGACGGGCCCTCGGACCTCGTACCGGACGGTCACGGAGCGAAGCCTACTTGCCGAGGAGGCCGGTGTCGTACTGGCCCGAGGCGAACCGCTCATCGCGGAAGACGTTCTCGAGAGCGGGGACGTTCGTCTTGAGGCCGTCGATCCTCAAGTCTTCAAGAGCCGACCGCATCCCAATCAGGGCGTTCGGGCGATCGTCACGATGAGCGACGACCTTGCCGATCAGAGGGTCGTAGAACATCGGAACCTCGTCACCGGCGTCGTATCCCAAGTCATGGCGTCGACCCTCGTTGGGCTCTTGTCCCACGTCCATATGGGAAATCCTTCCGGGCGAGGGAAGAAACGTCCTGGGGTCCTCCGCGTAGATCCGGCACTCGACCGCGTGGCCGTTCCTCGGTGGCGTGTGCTCCAGCGACATCCCATGGCCCGCCGCGATGCGCAGCTGCTCCTCGACCAGGTCGATGCCGGTGGTCACCTCGGTGATGGGGTGCTCCACCTGGAGCCGGGCGTTGACCTCGAGGAAGAAGAACTCCCTATCCGGAGTCAGCACGCACTCCACGGTGCCGGCCCCCAGGTACCCGATGGAGCTCATCGAGCGAACTGCCGCGTCGCACATCCGCCGGCGAAGCTCTCGATCGAGGGCCGGCGAAGGCGTCTCCTCGATCACCTTCTGGTGCCGGCGCTGCACCGAGCACTCCCGCTCGTACAGGTGGATGGTGCGGTTCTGGTCGGCCAGGATCTGGACCTCGACGTGGCGAGCGCGAGGCACGTATCGCTCCAGATACACGGACGCATCGGCGAAGAATCGCTCGGCTCTCGTTGACGCGGTCTCCACCGCTTTCCGGAGGCCCTCTTCGTCCTCCGCCACCCCCATGCCGATCCCCCCGCCGCCCATCACCGCCTTGGCCATGACCGGGTAGCCGGCCTCGCGAGCCCAGGCCACCGCTTCGTCCGGGGATGTGATGTCGCTGCTGCCGGCCAGCACGGGGAACCCGCTCCGCTCGAACGCCCGCCGGGCTTCCACCTTGTCCCCGGTCAGCTCGAGCACTTCGGGCGGAGGGCCCACCCACGTGAGCCCGGCATCCCGCACGGCCCGGGCGAACGCCGGACTCTCGGACAGGAATCCGTACCCGGGATGGATGGCTTCTGCCCCGGAGTCCAGGGCCGCTCGCACGATCGCCGCGGGATTCAGGTACGAGAGCGGCGCAGGTGGCTCTCCGATGCGGACCGCCACGTCCGCCTCCCGGGCGTGCTTGGCTCCGGCGTCGGCGTCGGAGTGCACTGCCACCGACTCGATGCCCAGGCGGCGGAGCGTGCGACTGATGCGACAGGCGATCTCGCCGCGGTTGGCGACGAGGACCCGGGTGAACGGGCGACCTGTGTCAGTCGAGCTGACCGACCTGGACGAGACCCTCCGCGAGCTTCCTGATCGAGGACGCCGGGAACCGTCGGTGGCCGCCCAAGGTTCGGGAGTGCGGGAGCTTCCCGTCTTTCGCCCATCGAGTCACGGTCTTGGGGGAGACGTGAAGGATGTCTGCGACCTCGGCCGTCTTCAGGTACTCGGCGCTCTTCTGCTGCGCCATAGCTTCCTCCCTCCTCTGGGCGCTCATGTGTCCTCACCCCGGGCCAGGTCCGGTGCCCACTATACGCTTTGCGGCCCGGTTCGAGTCGCCGGTCCGCATAGGAAGGGCTGAGGGGGTTTGGCCGTCTTGGCCAAAAGGGGCCAGCTGGTCCCGTTACCCCTCCGGGGCCAGGCGGCGACCCCGATAGTTCGGGAACACGATGTCGGTGTGCTGCCAGCACCGGTCCCGAAGGTTGTACCTGGACAACCGGGTGTCGCAGCCGGGGTGCTCGCACACGCGCTCGCCCGCCTCCACGGTACGGGAGGGCCGGGGAATCTTGCCGGGTCTGGTCCCCTTCATCGGCGCCCGGGCCCCGGCTGGGGGGCCCGCCTCGCTCTGTGATTCGTCGCCGACGGTGCCGGCGGTTTGCCGAGCGTGGGAGGAGGTGGCCCTCAGTCGGCCGGGCCGACCAGCCGCCGGATGCGTTGAGCGAGGGCGGGGGGCATCTCCACCTCGGTGAGGCACTTCCGGCGAATGATCGCCCTGACCTGGATCCGGAACTCGCTGCGATGGAAGCACGGGGAGCATCCCGAGAGGTGCTCCTCGATCTCGCGCCGGGTCCCCTCGGTCACCTCACCGTCGAGGTAGGCCTCGAGCGCTGCCAGCGTATGGTCGCAATCAATCACGGACGATCCCCCGCTCCCTCACCACATTCCACAACCGTCGCTCCAGGGCTCTTCTTCCCCGATGCAGCCGGGACATCACGGTGCCGATGGGGACCTCCAGGATCTCGGCGATCTCCTTGTACGAGAACCCCTCGACGTCGGCCAGGAGCACCGCCAGCCGGAACTGCTCGGGGAGGCTCGCCAGGGCATCCTGCACGTCCTGGTCCGGAATGGACTCCAGCACCTGGGTCTCCGCCGAAGGCTCCGACTCCCGGCCGCCCAGGCGCTCGTACAGATACCAGTCCTCGATCTCGTCGTCGGAGACCGTCTTTGGCTCGCGTTGACGCTTCCGGTACGTGTTGATGAACGCGTTGGTGAGGATCCGATACAGCCACGCGCGGAGGTTGGTCCCCTCCTCGAACGTTCCGAAGGCCCGGTAGGCCCGGAGATAGGTCTCCTGGAGAAGGTCCTCGGCGTCGGTGGGATTCCGGGTCAGGCGAACGGCGGCCCCATACAGCTCTCGCATCAGGGGCAGGGCGTCGCGCCGGAACCGCTCGTCGAGTCGGGCCCGCTCCTCGACCGTGACGGGGTCACTCACGGGGTCCAGGATAGCTCCCTAATTGTGGGAACATAGGTGAGACCTCCCCCGTTGATCGGGAGGAGACTCTTTATGGCAAATGGAAACGACGACCGCAGGGGCCGGCTGCCGGGCTTCGACTTCGGCTCTGGAGACCGCCGGCGCTGGCGGTTCACGCTTGGGTACGTCGTCCTCGGCCTGCTGGTCCTGTACCTGATCCAGGGCCTGTTCGTGGAAGGGCCTCGGAGGCTGGACTACTCCGTGTTCCTCGACCGGGTCGAGGCCGGCCAGGTCGAGCGCGTGGCCATCTCCGAGACCGAAGTCACCGGCGAGCTTGTTGGCGAGCAGGGGGGACCCGGGTTCGTATCCACCCGCCCTCCCGGTGTCGACGAGCAGGAGCTGCTGGCGTTGCTCCAGCAGAACGACGTGGCGTTCACCGGCCAGCAGCCCAGCGCCCTCTCCAACTTCCTGTTCTCCTGGATCCTGCCGATCCTGGTGCTCGTGGCCATCTGGGGCTTCGTGTTCCGCCGGATGGCCGGCGGCGGGGCGGCCGGCGCGCTGAACCTCGGCCGGCGCGGGGTGAAGATCTACGACCGCAAGGATCTCAAGACCACTTTCTCCGACGTTGCCGGGGTGGACGAAGCCGTCGAGGAGCTGCGGGAGATCGTGGCCTTCCTCGAAGATCCTCGGAAGTACCAGCGGCTCGGCGGGCGGATCCCCAAGGGCGTCCTGCTGCTGGGCCCTCCGGGCTGCGGCAAGACCTTGCTGGCCAGAGCAGTGGCCGGCGAAGCGAAGGTCCCGTTCTTCTTCATGTCGGGTTCTGAGTTCGTGGAGATGTTCGTGGGGCTCGGAGCGGCCCGCGTTCGCGAGCTTTTCCAGCAGGCCAAGGAAAAGGCCCCGTGCCTGGTGTTCCTGGACGAGCTCGACACCATCGGGAAGACCCGAGCGGGAGCCATGGGCGGCAGCTTCGGATCTCACGACGAACGAGAGCAGACCCTCAACCAGTTGCTCGTGGAGATGGACGGATTCGACGCCTCCAAGGGCGTCATCATCATGGCCGCGACCAACCGGCCCGACGTGCTCGACCCGGCGCTGCTGCGGCCCGGCCGCTTCGACCGGCAGGTGGTGGTGGATCGTCCCGACCTTCGCGGCCGGGAGGCCATCCTCCAGGTTCATGCTCGCGGCGTGGCCCTGGGACCCGACGTCGACCTCCAGGTGATCGCGGCCCGTACGCCCGGGTTCACCGGCGCCGACCTGGCCAACGTGGTCAACGAGGCCGCCTTGCTGGCCGCTCGCCGAGAGAAGGATTCGGTGGGGATGGCAGAGCTCGAGGAGGCCATCGACCGAGTGGTAGCCGGCCTGGAGCGGAAGAGCCGGGTGATGAGCGAGAAAGAGCGAGAGATCGTGGCCTTCCACGAGATGGGTCACGCCCTGGTGGCTCTGTCGGTGGAGACGGCCGATCCGGTCCACCGCGTGTCGATCATCCCCCGTGGGGCAGCCGCGCTGGGCATGACCATGCAGCGTCCGCTGGAGGATCGCTATCTGATGACCGAGCCGGAGCTGCTCGACCGACTGGCCATCCTGCTCGGCGGGCGCAGCGGCGAGGAGATCGCCTTCGACCAGGTCTCCACGGGCGCCCAGAACGACCTCGAGAGGGCCACCGAGATCGCCCGGGCCATGGTTGCCGAGTACGGGATGAGCGACAAGCTGGGCCCCCTGTCGTTCGGGCGCGACGGGTTCCGGGGCGCCGACGGCCGGGTGCTGTTCCCCGGTGAGCGTCCGGAGATGTCGGATCAGACCGCCCGGCTGGTCGACGAGGAGGTCGCCCGGCTGGTGAACCACGCCCATGATCGGGCCCGGGCGCTCCTCGACGGGAAGAAGGACCTCCTCGGCCAGCTGGCCCGGCTCCTCATGGTCCGCGAGGTCATGGAAGGGAAGGAGCTCAAGGCGTACGTGGACGGCACCCAGGCCATCCCATCGCTCGAGGACGAGCGGCAGCGCTTGGATGCCGAGCACGATGAGCGGGAGCGGAAGCTGCGGGAGAAGGCCGAACGGCAGCGCGCCGGCAAGGCCACCGAACCCGTCCCTGCGCCTCCACACGTACGGGACGCCACCGAGGAGATCCGCCCCCGGCCCTAGCGGCCACCGGAGACCAACAGGTCGGTCCGCCCCCGGAACCGGTCCAGGAAGCGGTAGAAGTTCCGCTTCGACAATCGAGCCCGGTCGGCCTCCGTCGTCGTGGCCCACCGGCGGTGCTGATGCCGGGTGACCGAAACATCGACCCGGATCACCCGGAGGCCGAGGTCCTTGATCTGGAACGACAGGTCGATGTCGGCGGCCCGATAGAACCGAAACTTGGGGTCGAACGCCACGCCGCGCACGAGGACATCGCGGCGGAACGCGATCAGGTATCCCTCCACCGCATCGGCATCCGGTCCGGGAGCATCGCGGAACTCACGCAGGTCGTCGGAAACCAAGCAGAAGGGCCCGCACGCACCCACCGAGTCGTCGCTCAGGGCCTTCTCGAGCGGACGGAACACGTCGCCCACGGCCTCCACCGAACCATCCACGATCATCGCCAGCCGCCCCATCGACCGACGAAGACCCGCGTTGCGGGCAGCGGCGAAGCCCGGGTCGCTTTCCAGCGGCACGACTTCGGTTCCCTCGGGCCACGCATCGGGGTCCGCCGGATCCGACTCCACCACCACGTGGCGTACGGCCCGGCCGCCCTCCTGGGCGCTGAACGAGCGGATACCGCGGAGAACGTCGTCGGTCCACCCTTCGTGGAGCCAGTGCACCGACCAGTCGGCGGCGGGAGGCCGGTCCAGCACGCTCGCGACGTCCGCCGGCCGGACTCGCCTCTGCGGCTCCCCAGCCTCGGCGAGCGGACGGAGATCGTAGCCACCGGGACTATCGACGACCTCGAAGCCCAACGCGGCGATGCGCTCGCGCAGATCGTCCGCGGCTTCGAAGTCGCGGGCGGCCCGGCGAACGGCTCGCTCCGCGGCCAGGCGCTCGGCTTCCTCCCGGCTCATCGCGGAGCCGGTTCGAGAGCCACCGCTCTCCCCTTCAGGCCGCGGGGCGGAAGGTGCGGAGGATGCGCCGGTAGTTCTCGGCCAGGGCGGCCTGGTCCGGGCCCACCCACGCGCCCCCGATGACCACCCGGTCGACCAGCCCGTCGAACCTGGCCAGGCGCTCACGGCACTCATCCTCCCCGCCGGTGATCGCGTAGGTGTCCACCGCGGGCATGGCCAGGTTGGCCATCTCCGCCATGTCGCCCCGCGCGAAGGCCTGCCGCAGCGGATCCACGAGATCGCCGAAGTCGTGGAGGTCCAGCACCGGCCGGTACGTCCGGGTGGTGGCGTAGAAGGCGATCTGGAGCGCGGCCTCGAACCGGGCCCGCTCGCGATCGTCGTCGAGCTGGAGGATCACGCTGTTGGTCAGGCTGATCTCCGAGGGGTCGCGGCCGGCGGCGCTCGCTCCCCGGTCCAGCGCGGGACGGACCACCTGGGTGATGTATTCCGGCGAGGTGAGCGGATGTCCGAGCAACCCGTTCGCTACCCGGCCGGACGCCTCCACCATCTTATCGTTGACCGCGGCGATGTAGATGGGGATCTCCCCCACCGGACCGGCGCCGGGAAACGGGTTCATCACCACCGTGTAGAACCGGCCCCGATGCTTGACCTGCTCGCCACCGAAGGTCGCCAGCACCTCACGGACCACCTCAACGTACTCGGCCATCTTGGGAGCGGGGTGCTCGAAGTGCGTGGAGAACCGATGCTCGTTGACCCGCTTGACCTGTGAGCCCAGCCCGAGGATGAACCGGTCACCGGAGAGCTCCGCCAGGTCTCGCGCGGTCATCGCGGTGATCGTGGGGCTCCGAGGGAACGCCAGGGCGATGTTCGTGCCCACCCTCACACGGGTGGTGGCCTGGGCCGTCAGCGCCGCCTGCACGTAGGCGGAGTACCCGGTCTCGGCCACCCACACGGACTCGTACCCTCCATCCTCCGCGAGGCGAGCCAGGTCGCCGATGGAGGGCATCGGACCGGCCACCGAGATCCCCACCTCGGGCATGGCGGAAGCCTACGCGACCGGCCATCATCCTAGCGAGCGGGAGGAGGAACCATGGACGAGCGAGAACGGAAGGTGAGCGAGCTCTTGCACGAGGCCGGGGAGACCCATCACGTCGTCTACCGGATCGTCGACGGGGACGACCTCGACTGGGCCACGTGGTACTCCGAATGGCTCACGACCCTGACCGAGCTGCCGGACATCCTTGGGACCAAACCCGTCCGCAGCGAACTCACGTACCTGCTGGTCCGCCTGGACAAGGAGTACACGGAGGAGGGGCCGGACGAGAAGTGGGAGGACTACTACGCCAGGGGGCTGGTGAAGCGGTTCACGGGGTGACCGCCGCGGGAACAGTGAACCTCATCGTGGTCCCCCGTTCGGGCCGGCTCTCGGCGGAGATCTCGCCCCCGTGCGCCTCGACGAGGCTCCGGGCGATGGCCAGGCCGAGTCCCGCTCCTCCGGAGTCCGGAGCCTTCACGAAGCGATCGAACACGTGCGGGAGCACCTCGGGGGCGACGCCGGATCCCGTGTCGTGCACCGAGAACGCCACCCACCCGTTCCCGGCCTGCTCGGCGCCGACCACGACCGACCCTCCCGAAGGCGTGTGCCGCATGGCGTTCACGAGGAGGTTCGCCAGCACCTCACCGATGCGCACCCGGTCGACGTCGACCGCTGAGAGGTCTGCACCGACCTGCTGCTCCAAGTCGATGCCCGACGAGGCGGCCCTCGCGCGGAACGCGGCCACCGCATCGGCGACCAGCTCGCCCGGCTCGGTGACCTCCCGCCGAAGATGGAGCGCGCCGGCCTCGGCGGTTGAGAGCGTCTGGAGATCGTCCAGCAGGCGCGACATCACGTTGGCCTCGTCGACCACCGGCTCCAGGTGCGCACGGTCTGCCGGATACACCCCGTCGAGGATCCCCTTCGACCTGACCCCTGATCACCGACAGCGGGGTGCGGAGCTCGTGGGCCAGGTCGGCCAGCAACCGCCTGCGCTGCTCCTCGCTGGTCCGGAGGCGCTCGGTCATGTCGTTGAACGAACGGACCAGGCGGCGCGTGTCCCGAGGACCTCGCTCCTCCACCCTCGCGTCGTAGTCGCCTCCCGAGACCCGCTCGGCGGCCTCCATGACCTCGCCGATCGGGCGGGCCAGCCTTCGGACCGACCAGCCGGCCGCAAGGAACCCCACGAACAGGCTCACAGCGAGGATCGCCACGAACGGCGCCAGTCGCTGGGACTCGTCGAGCCCGAACACGTTCGTGAGCACCGCGACGGCCAGGACATTTGCCGTCACCGTGAGGCCGAAGAACAGGGCCACCACCAGCACGACCCTGCGGAGGAACCGCCGGCGCATCCCGTGCCACCCGGCCCGGTCGGTCGGCGGGAACGGGTCGCCCTCCGGCCACCACGGCGGCCGTCCCCACCCACCTCGGTGTCTCCACGGCCCGGCGCGCGGCCCCCACCCACCTCGTCCCAGGTCAGTCATCGGCGAACCGGTACCCGACGCCGCGGACGGTGAGCACGTACCTCGGCCGGCCCGGCGTCACTTCGATCTTCTTGCGGATGTTCTTCACGTGTGCGTCGATGGCCCGCTCGTAGGACTCGATGGCCACGCCGTGGATGGCGTCGAGCAGCTGCCCGCGAGTGAACACGCGACCCGCCTCCCGAACGAGGGCGGCCAGGAGCTCGAACTCGGTCGGGGTGAGCTCCACCGGACGGCCGGCGACCGTGACCCGCATCCTTTTCGCGTCGACCTCGACGTCCCCCGCCCGGAGCATCTCCGGTCCCGTGGCGGCCGCCTCGAGCCTGCGAAGCACGGCCCGGACGCGGGCCACCAGCTCCTTGGGGCTGAACGGCTTGACCACGTAGTCATCTGCGCCCAGCTCCAGGCCAACGATCCGGTCGGCCTCGTCGCCGCGGGCGGTGAGCATGACGATGGGCACGTTCGATGAGCGCCGAAGCTCCCGGGTCACGTCCAGGCCGTCCTTGCCGGGCAGGTTCAGGTCCAGGACGATCAGGTCCGGCTTGGTCCCCCGGGCACTCGAAAGCGCCGCCTCGCCGTCGGGGGCCACCAGGACATCGAACCCGGCGTGCTCGAGGTAGTCCCGCACCAGCCGGGCGATCCTCATCTCGTCCTCGACGACCAGGATGGACTTCATCGCGGTCCCACCGTGAAGGTGGAGCGGGGCGGAGGCAACCCTCCGCCCCGAGTCCTCAGGCTGTGCCGGTGTCGTCACCGGCCCGGGCGCCGGCACCCTCGTCGTGCTGCCGGCGGTGCCAGTCCTCGAACCGACCGCCCCATGGACCGCCCCGGCCATGCTCTCCATGGTCCTCCCACCGGCGGCGCCAGAACGCCCCGCGGAGCAGGAAGAAGATCCCGAAGAAGAACAGCGGGAACAGCAGCCACCCGAACCCGAATCCGAACCCCGGGCCCACGTACCGGACCACTTCCGTGGCCTGACCGCTTCGCTCGAGGCCCTCGGAGAGCCCCGCGTTGTAGGCGCCGACTCCCACGGCGATCCCCACCAGGATCATCAGGAGCAGCACCCCGATCCACATCCCCCGTCGCATCTCATCCTCCTTTCGACGGCTCTCTCCATGCTGGGACCGCACTGTGAAGGGATCGTGAACGCCCCGCGGAGGCTCGGAGAGTGGGGTCCGGAGCCCACCGGACGACGGGTCGGCGTTGACTCTCAGCGAGAGCGGAACAGCTCAGCGAAAGCGGTCGGGGCCCGTTCTGCGGGGCCGGACGGATGGCAACACATCTTGGGACCTAGAGGGCGCCGTCCTCCCAGGGGCCCCAGATGGCGAAGGTCATCCCTTCGTCGCCGGGGGTGACGGGGCCGGAGGTGGCACCCTGGATGTTCACGAACAGGGTGTTCCCCTTTGGGCTGAACGTGGCCCCCGCCCACTCGTACTCGCTGGCCAGGTTCAGGGCGAAGTCGAAGATCTCACCCTCCATGGTGAGCCCTCGGAGGTACTGCTCGGCGTCGCCGTCCTCACAGAGCACGATCCCACCCCGGGGGGTGACGCAGATGTTGTCGGGGCTCTCCAGAACGTCAGGGCTGCTGGACTCGAACAGGAGCGAGAGCTGGCCCCCTGATCGTCCCCTGGGCCGGTACTCCCAGACCTGGCCCAGTCCGGCATCACCGCCGGACGTGGAGTTGATGAAGATGCTTCCTTCTCCGTACCAGCATCCTTCCAGGCGAAGGAAGGCGGCTCCTCCCTTCGCCGCACCCTGCTCGTACACGGCCCGGGGGTTGGACTCGGCCGCGGCCGGATCGGGATCGTCGATGTCCACCCAGGTCACCGGGAGCGGCTTGTGGAGCCGCTGGCCGGTTCCGGTCTGGTAGTTCGGCTTCTCCTTGATGGCCAGCATCTGGAGGCGTCCGTCGGCGTCAAGGCGGCTCTCGACGTCGGGAACGAACCGGTAGAACCCGCAGGGGGTCTCGTCCTCGGTCTCGTACACGAACCCCGAGTCGGGGTCGACGGCCACGGCCTCGTGGACGAACCGGCCCATTGCAGGCAGGGGAACGGCCGTCACCTGGCGCTCCACCGAGGCGGGAACCTCGAAGATGTATCCGTGTGGCCGGGCCCAGCCGTGGCTCTGTCCCTCGGTGGTTTCCTCGCAGGTCAGCCAGGTCCCCCACGGGGTCGGTCCACCCGCGCAGTTCACGATGGTTCCGTTCAGGCTGACGAAATCCCTCACCAGGTGAGCCCGGCCGGACCTGTCGACGTCCAGCTCCAGGGACGTGGTGCCCCCCGGACCGATCGGATCGTAAGCCGATGAGGTGTTGCCGATCGGTGGCTCGAGACCCGCCTCGTCCCGAACCTCGTGGTTCCGAACCAGCCTGATGTTGCCGTTGGACATCCGGAACGCGGCCATCCCGTCGTGGGCCTTGGGAGTGTGGTTCCCGTCGGACATCACCGCCCCGGTGACCCCGATGGTCGTGTAGCGGAATCCCTCCGGGAGAGCCAGCAGCTCGTTGCCGTTCTGGTCCGGGGTAGGGAACAGCTCGCCGTATCCACCTTCACCCTTCTTGGCCTTGCGATGCCTCGAGCGAGACTCGGCGCCGCGCGCCGCCAGTCCTCCCATCAGGGGCGAACCGAGCAGCGCCCCGCCGGCCGCAGCACTGTGGCGAAGGAAGCTTCGCCGATCCATCCGGTCCTGAACGCGGGCCATGACCGCCTCCCTTCCGTTGGGCTGAGCCGACCATAGCGATGGGTCGTGAACGGCCGTTGTCCCCTGAATGACAGACAGTGGAACTCGCGTCAGCCTGGCGACGGAGCCCGGACCCCCGGGCTCAGGAACGCCACCATCCTGTGGAGCGCGGCGTCGGGGTCATCGGGGTCGAGCAGGCCGCTCGCTTCCTCCGACGCACCCAGCATGTACGTGATCACGGCCACCACGGCCATGAGACGCCAGAACATCTCCTCCGGGGAGACCTCCGGCACCGCCCGGCACAGCGCGCCGTGGAATCGTCGGCCGACCTCTCCGAAGTGCTCCTGGACCAGCGTCCGAACCAGGTCGGACGGCTCCGTGTAGGAGCGCCCCATGAATCGGGTGATCACCGCACCTCGGGGACCGAGCTCGTGGATGGCTCGCAGATCGGGCGCCAGGAAGGCGTCCAGGATCGCCTCGACGGTGGGAGCATCCGGCGCCGCGGCGGCCTCGGCCTGGTCCAGGAGGCGCAACCGCTCGCCGTTCACGGGCTCGACGATCCGGGCCAGGACCGCTCGAAGGAGCTCCTCCTTCGAGCCGAAGTGGTAGTGGATCGCGGCCACGTTCACGCCGGCGACCCCGGTGATCTCTCGCAGGGAGGTCCCGGCGAAGCCCTTCCTGGCGAACAGGCTCTCCGCAGCACCGATGATCCGGCGGCGGGTGGATTCCCCGCCGGAGCTTCGTTGTGCCTCCGGCCCCACGGTCCTGGCCCGCGTCAACGACCGGATCCCATCGGCTCGACGTGAGCCGCCCACCACGAGCGGATGGCGTTCGCCACTCCAGGCGGGTCGTCGCACTGCGGGAAGTGATGCCCACCCTCAACGATCACCAGGGGTGCATCCGGGAACCGCTCTCTCCACTGGTCGGGGAAGCCCTCCCGACGGACCGGACTGCGCTCCCCGAACACCAACAGCACCGGCTTCGTCGCGAGGGCGGACCTCACCGTGCGATCGACCGCCTCGAGGTACGGATCGGCCGTGGCGGCGTCGCGCAGCATGAGCAGCCCGTTCCGCCGCACCCTCCGATCCCGGTAGGAGCCTCGGAAGGCCCTGCGACCTGCGCGGCTCAGGTGTCTGCCGACACCGAACGACGTGGAGGTGGCCCGGGCCACGAGGTTGGTCGCGGTGTTGAGAGCTCCCACCATTCGACCTCCGGCGAACCGGAGCATCCGAGCGACCTTGGGGTTCTCCCGAGAGAGCGGCCACCCGAACGCCTCGACGACCACCATCCCCCGGACCAGGTCCGGTTGCCGCCCGGCGGATCCGAACGCCACCGGGCCCCTCAGGTCGTTGACGACCAGCGTCACGTCCTGGAGCCCGAGCTCCGCCACGAATCGGTCGAGGATGCCCGACGCCGCATCCAGCCCCGGCCGGTACCCCTCCCAGTGAGCGGACAGTCCGGAGCCCGGGAAGTCCAGCGTCACGCATCGGAACCGGTCACGGAGCCCAAGGATGAGGTCCCTGAACGCGAAGGACCACACGACCCCGGCGTTCACGAAAAGGAGTGGCGGTCCGGTTCCCTCGTCCAGGTAATGGATGGGCCCCTCTCCCACATCGACGAACCGGGACGCGAAGGGCCATTCCTGCTCCGGCAGCCAGGTGGGCCGCCGCTCGACACGCTGGACTCCTGAGGCCATGCGCTCCTCCTTCAAACGATTGTTTGAATCGTACGTTTGAATGATTTCTGCTGTCAAGCGGCGGGGTACGGTTAGACGAGACGAGAGGAGGCGGAATGGGATCGGTGAAGGAGTATCCGAACGGGGTGTTCTGCTGGATCGACCTGGGCACCACCGACGTCCCGGGGGCCAAGACGTTCTACGGGGGCCTGCTCGGGTGGGAGTTCGAGGACGTCCCCGGCTACACCATGGCCCGGCTCGACGGGAAGGTGGTCACCGGGCTCCACGAGCACGCCGCTGACGAGGGCACCGGCTGGAGCTCCTACATCTCGGCGGACGATGTGGGCAAGACCACCGCCGCGGCCCAGGAGCTCGGCGCGGAGGTGAAGGTCCAGCCCTCCGATGTCACCGGGGCGGCTCGGATGTCCGTCATCCGGGAGCCCAGCGGCGCGGAGGTCTGCCTGTGGCAGGCGGCGGGCTTCGGCGGGGCGGAGCTGGTGAACGAGGTGGGGACCTGGAGCTGGAACGAGCTGACGACGCCGAACGTGAAGGCAGCCAAAGACTTCTACGGGAGCCTGTTCGGCTGGACCAGCACCGACGTCCCCGGATCCATCGAACGTGCCGGCTTCGCCATGGGCGACCTGCTCATCGCCGGCGTCCACGCCCCCGCCCCCGTCGAGGGGGACGACGCCCGGTGGACGGTGACGTTCAGGGTGGCCGACGCCGACGCGAGCGTCGGGAAGGTCGAGCAGCTCGGGGGAACCGTGAGGCTTCCTCCCATGGACATCCCCGTCGGGCGATTCTCGGTCGTTGCCGACCCCAGCGGCGCCGCGTTCATCATCGCCGCCGGAGAGACGTTCGGGACGCTCGATGGCTCCTGAGCCAACGAACTAACGCGTCCCCGGAGGCAGCCGGAAGGCGCGGCGTTCCTTCTCCACCTCGTCGCGGATGTCGCATCCCTCGAGGTGGTCGTTCACCAGGCCCACCGCCTCCATGAAGGAGTAGGCGGTGGTGGGACCCACGAACGACCACCCCCGGCGTCGCAGGTCCTTGCTCAACGCCTTCGATTCCGGGCTCCAGGTGAGCTGAGTCAAGGTGGCATGGTCGACGGGACGTGAGCTCTCCTGTGGCTCGAACCGCCACACGTAGCGGGCGAAGCTCCCGAACTCACCGATCAGCTCGATGCACCGGTGGGCGTTGTTGATGGTGGCCTCGATCTTCGCTCGGTTGCGAACGATCCCCGGGTCCTTCAACAGACGGTCCACGCTCCGCCGGCTGAACCGGGCCACAACCGGAATCTCGAAGTCCCTGAATGCCTTCCGGAAGTTCTCCCTCTTGCGGAGGATGGTCAGCCAGCTCAGGCCGGACTGGAATCCCTCGAGGCACAGCATCTCGAAGAGCCGTGGATCGTCTTTGACGGGGCGAGCCCATTCCGCATCGTGGTACCGCCGGTACAGGGGGTAGTCGGAGGACCACCAGCATCGGGCCATCCCGTCCTCAGCGACGGTGATGCCGGGGACGCTCACGTTCGGCCTCGGGAAGCTGAACTCCGCGTGAACCGATCCTAGCCGAGAGGAGGACCAGGAGACGGAACGGAGAACTCCATTGCATGAAGCGCCCCATGGGAATGATCGCCGCTGTGCTCCTGGCCACGGTGATTCCCGGCCCGGCGGCCGCCGGGCCCTTAGACCCGAACCCCTGGCTGGACCGCCGGGTGCTGAACATCGCCCACCAGGGTGGTGAGATCGAGGCCCCATCCGACACCCTGTTCGCGTTCAAGACCGCCGCTCAGAAAGGCTCGGACGTCCTGGAGCTGGACGTCCACGCCACCGCCGACCGGGAGCTGGTGGTCATCCACGATCCCACCGTGGACCGCACCACGAATGGTGAGGGCCGGGTCGACCAGATGACCCTCGAGCAGGTCAAGACCCTGGATGCGGCGTATTGGTTCGTGCCCGGCTGCGGGACATGCCACGGGCAACACGAATCCGCCTACGCGTACCGAGGATTCGCCACCGGTGAGCGCCGCCTGCCGCGACGGTGGACCCGCTCCTTTGAGGCCAACGACTTCCGGATCCCGACGCTTCGGGAGGTCCTGGAGACCTTCCCCGGCATGTTCATCAACATCGAGATCAAGGCCACGGCCCCGGACACCGTGCCGTACGAAGAAGAGCTGGCGGCCCTCCTGGCGGAGTTCGACCGGACCACCGACACCATCGTGGTCTCATTCCTGGATCATGCGGTGGAGCGCTTCAAGCTCCATGCGCCGGGGGTCAGCACGGCCACGGGAACCGCGGAGACCGCGGCGTTCTGGGCAAGCAGCCAGGGGCCACTCCCCGGAGCCCCGAACCCCAGGTACCACGCCCTTCAGGTCCCCATCGTCTTCGAAGGCCTCACCGTGGTGACCGAGGACTTCGTGGCCGACGCCCAGGCCAATGGGCTCGCGGTCCATGTATGGACGATCAACGACCGTCCGACGATGGAATGGTTGATCGGGATCGGGGTCGACGGCGTGATGACCGACCGGCCCTCGCTCCTGGAACGCGTCCTTCAGAACTACGGAGATCCGCGAGGGCCGGACCGGACGTAGCTCCACCCGTCAGGCCGCGTGGAACGCCGTTAGACGCTTGGTCTCGTCCTCCAGCTCCCGGCGAGCTCTCCGGGGGATCGAGGCGAAGGGTTCCAGGCGCACCCGGCCTTTCTCGTAGCGCCACGTCCCCGCCACCGCCCCGTCGATGGTGAAGGCGGGGACCGAGTGCGGCGTCTTCGTATTGAACACCAGCGGGCGATAGTCCTCCGGGAGGATCTGGGTGCGCCGGGCGTGGACCAGGAGCGCGGCGTCCCAGGTCGGGATGAACCGCACCGGCGCGGGTATGTCCGCGTCCGGCATCGGCGCTCGGGGCAGATCGAGGAGCTCACCGCCCACCTCGTCGCGGAACCGCCGCAGCCTGAGCCGCTCGGCCACGGGGCGCAGGGTGGTCACCGGCAGTCCGGCCCAGTTGGCGATGTCGTTCACGGACGCGGGGCCGAAGCCGCCAAGGTACCGGCGGATCAGAAGCTCCCGACCCTGGGCCTCGGTGGCCTTCGAAGGCCTCAGCCAGTCCTCGGCCAGCCCGTACAGGTCGGCTCGCCTGCGCTCCCATGTGCCGGAAGGAGGGACCCTCACCAGGTCCAGCCACATCGGTGCGCCCGACCACGCGGCCGGCATGGGGAACCCGGCCTCCTTCAGCAGGTCCCTGAGCTCGGCCTGTGGCCGGGGCCCGTCCTTGAGCGACTTCCGCAGGAGCGCGGCAACCTTCTTCATGTCCAGACCCTCGACGTGGTGGCGCTGCACCCGCTGCCACCACTCCCGACGCCCCTTCCTGATGGCCTCGACGAACGGCCAGTAGTCGGCGGCCGAGACCATGTGGATGGTCACTCGCATGAGCGTGGCCTGAACGACTCGCCGCTGTTCCAGAGCCCTGGTCAGGGCCTCCCGTCGGAAGTCGTGGAGCCGAGACCACAGCCCGATGTATGCCGACGGCGCGTACTGCGTCTGCAGCCCCCCGACCTGTTCGATGGCACGGCTGAGCGGAAGCGTGGATCGCTCCAGCAACAGCTGGCGAGCCAGCAGGGCCCGGTTGAGCTCCCGGGTGCTGAGGACGCGCTCGGCCACCGGCCGTCAGCGTACCGAAACGGGGGCGGCGGCCCGGGGAGCCGTGCCGCCGCCTCCATAGCTGCCGCGCCTATGACTCCAGGATCTCGCCGAGGCGGGTCAGCCGCTCCTTCCAGAACGACCGCAGCTTCTCGACCGACTCGGCGTCGGGGAGCCGTTCGTGCATGATCGCCAGGCTCGACTTCCCCCGACCCTTGGACGTGAAGTACGCGTGGACCCTCGAGGTCCCGTCCCGGAAGTCGTAGCGCGCCGACTTCCCCGGTTGGTTGGTCCGGAGCTTCAACGTCCTGGCCTCCAGCCACCGGCGCCTGCGATCGGCATCTTCGAACGCCAGGCACAGCTCCACCACGCCGACCGGGAACGTCTTCGACACGGTGACCTGGAACTCGCCGGCAACCTGGTGGAGGGCCCGCATCCCCCGCGCTCGCTCGTATCCCGCGGCGACCGACTGCGTCCACCACGCCTGGACCCCATGCTCTCTGTGGAGATACTCCGTGATCTCTCGATGAGCCCGAGAGGTCCCACCCCATCCATCCAGGATCCGGAACCAGTCGTCCCAGCCCTTCCCGGTGCCTTGCCGGACGGCTTCTTCCGACCAACCGGGTTCGGTGACGCGTGGCGGGAGAGCTGCTTCCTTGACGACGTGACGGCGAGCCGCGGTGTACCGCTCGCCGGTCTTGGCCATCCGCTTGCGAACGGCTTGCTTCCGAGCCTTGTCCTCGGTCATCGGTCCTCCTCGTGGCCGGCGAGCCGAGGACTCACGCTCCCCGGGCCCGGCGGTCCGAGTTCGACCGACAACCCCGAGGCGAAGCCCCTTTGCCCCCTCTGGGCCGGCGGCGTGAGCGCCGGGTTGGGGGTTCGGCGTGGGACGCCGTGGGCTGAGTATAGGTCGCCGCCGCTTGACCGGCGAGAGGGCGCTTACGCGGCCGTCGGGGTCTCGGCGTCCGCGTCGGCTGGCTCGAGGGAGAGGGTCAGCGCCTGGTCCACGGTCTCGACCAGGTGGAATCCCATCTCCCGTCGCACCTGCTCGGGGACGTCGTCAAGATCCCCTTCGTTCCGCTTGGGGAGGATGACCTCCTGGAGCCCGGCTCGATGCGCGGCCAGGACCTTCTGCTTGACGCCGCCGATCGGCAGCACCCGACCCTGGAGGGTCACCTCTCCGGTCATCCCCACCGACGCCTTCACCGGCCGGCCCGACAGCAATGAGGCCAGCGCCATGGTCATGGCCACGCCGGCGCTGGGGCCGTCCTTGGGAACCGCTCCTGCCGGGACGTGGACGTGGAACCGTCCCCGGAGACGGTCCTCGGGGATTCCGAGCTCTCCGGCGTGCGAGCGGACGAAGGACAGGCCGATCATGGCCGACTCCTTCATCACGTCTCCGAGCTGCCCGGTGAGGGTCAGCCCACCGCCGCCACGGCCGTTCAAGTCGCCCTCGTCCATCCGGGTGGCCTCGACGAACAGGACCTCTCCCCCGGTGCCGGTGACGGCGAGCCCGGTGGCCACTCCGGCGACGCTGGTCCGCTCGGCCGCTTCGAAGAAGAACCTCTGGCGTCCCAGGTACTCGCGGACGTCGCCTCCTTCCACCTTCACGGGCGGCTCCACGGTTCCCCCGGCCACCTTGGTGGCCACCTTCCTGAGGAGCTTTCCGATCTCGCGCTCCAGGTTGCGGACCCCGGCCTCGCGGGTGTAGTCGGTCACGATGGTCCGCAGGGCATGGTCTTCGATGTCCACCTCCGCAGGATCCAGGCCATTCCGCTCGAGCTGGCGGCCCAAGAGATGGTCGCGGGCGATGGCCAGCTTCTCGTCCTCCGTGTACCCGTCCAGGCGGATGATCTCCATCCGGTCCATCAGCGGTCCGGGGATCGTCTCGGCCACGTTGCCGGTGGTGATGAACAGGACCTCGGACAGGTCCAGGTCCACGTCCAGGTAGTGGTCCCTGAAGGTGTGGTTCTGGGCCGGGTCGAGGACCTCGAGCAGCGCGCTCGACGGGTCGCCCCGCCAGTCCGCCCCGACCTTGTCGATCTCGTCCAGCATCATCACCGGGTTCTTGGTGCCGGCGTCCTTGAGGGCTCGGACGATCCGGCCCGGCAGGGCCCCGACATAGGTTCGCCGGTGTCCGCGGATCTCGGCTTCGTCGTGGATGCCGCCCAGGGAGACCCGGACGAACTTCCGGCCCAGGGCCCGGGCCACCGACTCGCCCAGGCTGGTCTTGCCCACCCCCGGCGGGCCGATCAGAGTGAGGATGGCTCCGGATCCTCGCCCGCTAGACACCTCGGCCAGGCCACGCTGGGCTCGGAGCTTGCGCACCGCCAGGTACTCGATGATCCGGTCCTTGACGTCGTGGAGGCCGGTGTGATCCTCGTCGAGGACCCGGCGGGCATCGGCGATCTCCAGGTTGTCTTCGGTTCGCTTCGACCAGGGGATGTCGACCAACCAGTCCAGGTACGTCCGGATCCAGCCGGACTCGGGGTTCTCCGCGGACATGCGCTCGAGGCGCTTGAGCTCCCGCTCGGCCTGCTCCTTGACCGCCTCGGGCATCCCGGCTTCCTCGATCTTGGTCCGGTACGCCTCGACGACGTTTTCCTCGTCGTCCTCCCCCAGCTCCTTCCTGATGGCCTCGAGCTGCTGCCGAAGGATGTACTCGCGCTGGTTCTTCTGCATCCCCTCGGTGACCTCGTCCCGGATCTTCTCCTGGAGAGAGAGCTCGGCAAGCGTGTCCTTGGCCCAGGCCAGCACCTTCTCCAGGCGTCGCTCGACGTCCAGGGTCTCCAGGACCTCCACCTTCTGCTCGAAGGACAGGTCGGATGAATAGCCGGCCACGTCCGCCAGGGCGCCGGGCCCGTCGATGCCGCGGAGGAACTCGGCCACCTGTGGCAGTCCACGGGCTTCCACGATGCTCTGGACGGCGGCCCGGTACTCGCGGGCCAGCTCCTCGGCCCGCTCCGAGGGCTGGTCGGGGTCCGGCCGGGCCTCGACCTGAACCCAGATGGCCTCTCCGGTCCCCGCCACGCCCGATCCGATCAGGGCCCGGTGAAGGCCCCGGATCACCAGGGCCTGGGCGCCTCCGGGCGTCCGGCCCATCTCTTCGATCACCGCGACGGTGCCGACCCGTGCGTAGGATCCGGCCTCCGTTCGAGGGACCAGGAGCAGGGCGCCGCCGTCCGAGCGGGCGGCATCGACAGCGGCCCGGGCCTCGGGGGTCTCCAGGGTGAGGGTCACGACCATGTGTGGCAGGACCACCCCCGTGGTCAGGGGTAGCATCGGAAGGATCTTCGAGTCAAGCTTCTCAGGCACGGATATCTCCCATCGAAGTGGTCAACCAGGAAAACGGCGGGGAGCGGCCGCCTTATTCCACGCTGCGGGTCCGTGCCTCAGGCCGTCTCGATCTCCAGGGCCAGCTCCACCGCCCGATTCGTGGCGTCGTAGACGGGGCATCGACGGGCTCCCCGCTCGAGGAGCTCGCGGAGCCGCCCCGCATCCACTCCCTCGGATGCCGCCCTGACCCGGACCCTCGCCGATAGGGGTCCGGCGGGCACGGAATGGTCCATCCCCAGGATCCCTCGGTCATCCGATTCGCTGTCCACCTCGACCTCCAGGGACCGAAGGGTTACACCCTCGAGAGCCGCTTCCATCCCGACGGTCGAGGCCGCACACGAGGCGATCGCGGCACGGTACAGCCACCCCGCTGAGGGCTGTTCGCCTCGCCCGCCGATGCTCTCCGGCATGTCGGTGACCAGGCGTTCGCCGCCCGGCCCCTCGACCTCCACTCGGAGATTCTCGCCCAGCGTGGCCCGCGCATACGAGTCCGTGTATCGAGCCTCGTCGGGATGCTCCGACAGGTACCGGACTGCGTTCTCGATCGACTCCTTGATTTCGGCCACAGAGTGTCCTCCTCGCTCGAGCCGGGTCCAGCCTACAGGCCGACGCTCAGTGAGCCGAGACGGCGCGAACCGCCGGGGCCACCTCGGAGGCGAACGCCTGGGCCTGGGCGACCGGATAATCCCCACCCGGCCAGAAGATGAACGCATCCATCCCCGTCTCCGCAAGACCGGCCAGCTCCTCCACCCACCGGGACACCGGACCGGTGAACCGCTCCCCTGTCTCCGGCCCGATCGCTCCGCCGATGTTGTAGACGCGCCGGATCGCCCTGGGGTCCCGGCCCGCGGCCACCGCGGCGTCCTCGATCCGTCGGAGGTATCCAGGAAGGGCCTCCGGAGGAGCCCACCCCGCCGACGGCACCCACCCATCGGCCTTCCTCCCGAGCAGATCGAGCATCCGGGGCCCCCCGGCACCCATCCAGATCCCGATGTCATGGGCGGGCTTCGGTCCGGTGTGCACACCCGAGAGCCGGTAGTGGCGGCCCTCGTACCGGACCCCTCGCTCTCCGCTCCATATCAGACGGATCACGTCGATGGCTTCCTCGGTGGCTTCTACGGCTCGTCCGGGGGTCCGCCGGGGACCTCCCATGGCCTCGATGGCGTCCCAGAACGAGCCGGCGCCCAGGCCGAGCTCCACTCGGCCGCCGGTGAGGACGTCGAGCGAGGCGGCGGCCTTGGCCAGGATCGCCGGAGGCCGAAGGGGAAGGCTGGCCACGTCGGGGAAGAACCTGACGCTCGAGGTCCTTCCGGCGAGATAGGCGATGAGCGTCCAGGTGTCGAAGAACCGCCATTGATACGGGTGGTCCTGGATGCCGATCAGGTCGAGGCCGGACTCGTCCGCCACCTGCGCCAGGCGCACGACCTCGGGCTGCTTGACCCAGGTGGGGGTGATGCTGAGGCCGAACTCCAGGGGCGCGGTCACCGAACCTCCCCTGCCGAGCGCCCCCTCCGTGTACACGCGATCATGGACGTACCCTCCCAACAGAGGGAACACACCAGCTCTCCTGACGATTCCAATATCCTGTGCGCGGTGTCGCCCATCTCTTCAGCTACGATCGCTGCGCTCATCGCCGGTGCCGCCGCGGCTGTGCAGGCCACATTGCTGGGGATCCTGGGACGGCGGGCCGGCGTCCTGGCGGCAACCACGATCGCCGCCGTGGTCGGATCGATGCTCATCCTCGCCGTAGCTCTTGTCAGCGACCGGGAGGGAATAGGTGAAGGCCTTCGTCAGCCGGCGTGGTGGTGGTTGGTGGTCGGGGCCCTGGGAATCTCCGTGCTCACGGTGCTGACCTATGCGCCACCCAGGATCGGGACGTTCGGCACGTTTGCCCTGTTGATCGGTGGGCAGCTCACCGCCAGCATCCTGATCGACTCACTGGGGCTGTTCGGCATCGAACGGGTCCCGCTGGCCGCGACCCGAGTGGTCGGACTGGTCCTCGTCCTGGCGGGAGCGTTGTTGGTCCTCAGGAGATAACACCGTGACGTTGGGCTTCGAGCCCGCTCGTGCGGCCGCGGTTGCTGCCGGTCGGCTTGCTTGCGATCGCAGCATTCAGGCTGCTTGGCATTGGGCGCCCCTTGGCCCGGCGGCCTGGGGCGGCCGCTCGGACACACCTCCTACCGGTCCGTGGTCCCGGATTACTCAGGTCGTAAGAGAGACGGACCCGTCGTCCCGAAGGGTCCAGCCGGGGTTGTGTGCGACCTCCCACGGGTGACCGTCGGGATCGACGAATACCCCCGAGTACCCGCCCCAGAATGTCTCCGCGCCGTAGCGGGCGATCCTGGCCCCGGCACCCTCTGCCTGGGTCAGGACCTCGTCGACCTCTTGCGGCGACCGCACGTTGTGGGCGAGCGTCACGCCGCCCCACCCGCCACGGTCCTCGACGCCGCTGTCCTCCGCCAGCTTCGCCCGGTCCCACAGGGCGAGGATCGAACCGCCCGCCTGGAAGAAGACGACATCGTCGTCCGGCGCTGAGCCGGGACCCCAGCCGAGCGCCTCGTAGAACCGGCGCGAGCGAGTCAAGTCGCCGATGCCGAGGGTGACGAGGCTGATGCGCTGTTCCATCGGATCGCCTCCTTCGCCAAGTGGACTCGGGCACACAACACTTCACATTGCGGCGCGTGTCAACTTATCTTGCGGCCCGATCCTTGACCCTCAGCATGGCGATGGCCGCGGCAGCTGCCCCGATCATGCCGAGGAGCTGGAGCAGGGTACCCACGAAGATACCCGCCTCTGTTACCTCGGTCAGTTGGTCGATGAAGGAGCCCGAGACGACAGTGGCGATGGACGCCCCCACGATCAAGAGGAGGGGAACGATGAGCCCAACGTACGGTGCCCACCGTCGAGGTCCAATCGCCACAAGGCCGGCGGCCACCAGAAGGATGATCGGTCCGGGTGGGACAGTCGGATAGAGCTCCGATCCTGACACGATCTGGAGCCCGATTCCCGCAGCCGCCAGGACGAGTCCTGAGATGTTCAGCTTCGCTGCGATCGACAGGGTTCTGACCTCATTCATCTTTCGCCCTTCTCTCCGACCGGCGGGAGCTCGGCCCTCGCCCTCCACCCTCCGCCCGGACGGAACACGTGTCGTCGGGTCCATGGAGGCATTTGCCCTACTCCCCAAGGCGAAGACCGCCGGCGGGCGGCTGCTTCCGGGGAGGTAGGCGCAAGGTCGTCCTGCACCCGATGCGGTTTCCGGGCCCCGGCGGCTACGCTGGGGTTATGGCGTCGATGAACGCAACGGCCGATCCCGGCAGGGCGGCGCGAGGGAGCTTGATCGCCGACGGGCTTCTGGCGGCCGTGCTGGCGGCCTTCATCACCCTGGGCACCTACTTCGCCTCGCAGGGGCAGCCCGCCCGCCGGCCCTTCGACGCCGGGGCGGTCGCGTTGGTCATCCTGGCGGCGGGAGCTCTGGCGGCAAGGCGCCGCACTCCGGTAGCCGTCGTGGCCGTCGTCTTCACGTCAACGCTCGTCTACTTCGTTCTCGGGTACGCGAACGGCCCCATCTGGCTCACCATCATCGTCGCGTACTTCACCGCCGTCGTTCGTGGACACCTGGTGGCCGCCGCGATCACCGCGGCGGTTGGGTTCGCCATCTTCCCCTGGCTGGATACTCTCCTCAGGGATCGGCCTGCCCCATCGCTCCTTTCGCTGGCAGCCCTGGCCGCCTGGCTCCTCGTCATCTTTGGGGCAGCCCAAGCCGTCCGCATCAGGCGAGAACGAGCGGCCGAAGCGATCCGCATCCGAGAGGGTGAAGCGCTGAGGCGAGCGAGCGAGGAGCGGCTCCGGATCGCCCGGGAGCTCCACGACGCCCTGGGGCACCACCTCTCCCTGATCAACGTGCAGTCCGGGGTGGCCCTGCACCTGGCCGAGGAGCTCCCCGAGCAGACCCGCAGCTCGCTCGACGCGATCAAGCAAGCCAGCAAGGAGGCCCTCACCGAGCTCCGCTCGGTGCTCGACATCCTCCGGCAAGAGGGAGAGCGGGCCCCCCGGTCACCGACCTCGACCATCTCCAGGCTGGACGACCTCGTTTCGCAGGCCGCCGCCGCCGGGCTGGAGGTCCGAACGGAGATCGACGGCCATGTCCGCCCGATGCCGTTCGGCGTCGACGTTGCTGCCTTCCGGATCGCGCAGGAGGCACTCACGAACGTCACTCGTCACGCCGCCCCGGCCACCGCCACGGTGCGCCTTTCCTACGGTGAACGGGACCTCACCGTGCAGGTGGACGATGACGGTCGAGGCTCCCAGGCGCGAGGTTCGGCCGGAGGTGGGAGGGGGATCGTGGGGATGCGCGAGCGAGTGGTCGCGCTGGGCGGAGATCTGGAGGCAGGGCCGCGACCCGGTGGCGGCTTCCGGGTGCGGGCCCGGCTTCCTCTGGACGGTGCCTGATGATCCGGGTCCTGCTGGCCGACGACCAGGTGCTGGTGCGCGCCGGGTTCCGGGCCCTCCTCGACGCGCAGGACGACATCGAGGTTGTGGGCGAGGCGGACGATGGGGAACAGGCCGTTGGTATGGCCACTCGGCTCACGCCGGATGTCGTGCTCATGGACATCCGGATGCCCGGCGTTGATGGCCTCGAGGCAACGCGCCGGATCGTCCAGGACGAGCGGCTGGATCGAACCCGGATCGTCATCCTCACCACGTTCGACGTGGACGAGTACGTGTTCGAGGCATTGCGGGTGGGTGCCAGCGGGTTCCTGGTGAAGGACACGGACCCGGCTCAGCTCGTCGAGGGCGTGCGGGCCGTGTCCCGGGGCGAAGCGCTGCTGTCCCCTCGCGTGACCCGCCGGCTGATCTCGGCATGGTCCGACCGCGGTGGGGAACCAGCGCTTCCGCCGGGGTCGGAGTCGGGCCGGGTTCTGGCGACGGTCATGTTCAGCGACATCGTCTCCTCGACCGAACGAGCGGTGGAGATCGGAGATCGGCGGTGGCGGGACCTGCTGGACCGTCACGACGCGCTGATCCGCCGGGAGCTGGCTCGGCACGGTGGGCGTGAGGTCAAGACGACCGGTGACGGCTTCTTCGCGCTGTTCGACGGCCCCGCCCGGGCCATTCGCTGCGCTGTGGCCGTCCGAGAAGAGCTCCGGATCGAGGGCGTCGAGGTCCGGATCGGTCTGCACTCCGGTGAGGTCGAGCTGCGAGGCGACGACGTCGGCGGTATCGCCGTCCACATCGGTTCGCGGGTGGCCGGGTCCGCGGAACCTGGCGACGTCTTGGTGTCGAGCACGGTCAAGGACCTGGTGGCCGGATCGGGGGTCAGCTTCGTCGACCGAGGCGAGCACGTTCTCAAGGGCGTGCCGGACCGGTGGCGCCTGTACGCGGTCACCGACCGGTGATCAGGGTCCTCCTGGCCGACGACCAAGCCCTGGTGCGTGCGGGGTTCAGGTCCCTGCTCGATGCCCAGGAAGACATCGAGGTGGTCGCCGAGGCCGGCGATGGGGAGGAAGCTGTTCGCCTGGCCGGCGAGCTCACCCCGGACGTCGTGCTCATGGACATCCGGATGCCGGGAGTCGACGGCCTGGAAGCCACTCGACGGATCGCGGGGGACGGTCGCCTCGCCGAAGTCCGGGTGGTCATCCTCACCACGTTCGGACTCGACGAGTACGTCTTCGAAGCCATCCGGAGCGGAGCCAGCGGGTTCCTGGTCAAGGACACGGAGCCGGCAGAGCTGATCCAGGCGGTTCGGGTGGTGGCCGCCGGCGAGGCCCTGCTCTCCCCGACCATCACCAGGCGACTGATCGAGGAGTTCTCGGCGCGAGCGAAGGAGCCACGCTCAGATGACCGGCTCGAGCAGCTCACCGATCGAGAGCGCGAGGTGATGGCGCTGGTCGCGGGCGGGTTGTCCAACGAGGAGATCGCCCAGCGGCTGTTCGTGAGCCCCGCCACGGCCAAGACGCACGTGAGCAGGGCCATGACCAAGCTTGGAGCCCGCGACCGCGCCCAGCTCGTGGTCATGGCCTACGAGTCGGGGCTGGTCCGCCCGGGCTGGCAGGACTGACCCGGATACCGCTGCCGTGGTAGGCGCCCGCCTCCCGACTGCTCCCTCAGGCACCTCCCGAAAGCCTCCCCCTGGACGACGACGCCCGCCCTCTTTCCGGAAACCATGGATGTGACGGAAAGCCCGTCGGAACGAGGGAGGTGGATCGACATGATGGCGTCGTTCGGAGGCGGATGGGGCGGCGGTCCCTGGATCGGGATCGTGTGGCTCCTGTTCTGGGCGGTCCTGGTGATCGGCGCGGTGTACCTGCTCCGCAGGCGCCCGCACCACCCGGACCCGGGCGCAGCGGCCCTGGGTGAGCGGTACGCCCGAGGCGAGATCGACGAGGACGAGTATCGGAAGCGCCTGCGCGTGCTCAGGGAGAAGCGGGAGAATCGGTAGGTACGATCAGGGCCCGCCGAAAGGAGTGACATACGATTCCGCACCACCATCCTGCAGGCTGGCGAGCACCTCGGGAAGCCAGCCGAAGGTCACCTTCGGGATCTTGAAGAGGGACGAGTACCGCCCCTCCACGACGACGTCAAGAACGAGGAGGGGCGGAACCGTTGCCGCGGTGTTGGACGGCTCGCCATGCCCCAATGACCGAGGCGACGATGACGACCGGGAAGATCAGCAGCAGGTCCACACGGATGTTGCACTCCGCATCGCACGTGACTTGGTACTGGATGAGCGCTTCCCACACGCCGTATAGTGCCCAGACTGACAAGGCGCCGAAGACCCACCAGTCGCGCCGAACAAGAAATGTGAGCAAGAACAGCATGAACGGGATCGAGGCGACCCAGAATCGAGCGACCGTAATAGAGACGGCGAAGAATGAGGCCACTCCCACGCCAATCGCAATCAGGATCGCCTGCGAGCGGCCCCACAATCGTTCGGCCCGCCCCGGTGAACGCCGGTCCACTGTAGGCGCCTCCTCTCCTTGGATCTCGCTCGGTCGCTAGTCGCTCCTCGTCCTTGACCGCTTCAACTGTTGGCTTCCCCACGAGGTGACTCCTGGACCGCGACAACGGTTCGGACCAACTGATCCAGGTGAGCGAGGTCATGGCCCGCCAGCTTCTGGACCATCTTCTCAAATGTCTCCTCTCCCTGCTCGCCATGGACGCCGGTTCGTTGCCAGTCCGCGCGGGGAGTTTCGCTCAGCAGAACGAGGTTGATGCGCCGCAGGTGTTTCCAGCCAGCGAAGATTTCGCGCGCGACCGGCTTCGGAAGGAGAGCCCAGGTCTTCTCGTTGTAGCCCGGATAGCTCGGTTCTTTTTCAGTCAACACAAGCCGCCAGCGAAAGCCATACACAACCTCCACGTCGAGGAGATGGCCTAGCAGTTGAGCCGTGCTCCACTCACCTTCTTTGGCTGGCTTGGTCAACACATCTTCAGGGAGATCCGAGATCAACCTAGCGACCTCTCGTTCGGTCTGGAAGAGAACCTCCAGCGGCTCGCCGTCCCCCAGAAGTTCGAGAAGGGTCTTCACATAGGCTTCTGGCTCCTCCGTTGCGTCAGGAATCACGATTCCGTTCCCCGGTTCCATTGCCATCAGTCTTGACCTTCTCCTCTCCACTTGAAGGGCCGTTGGAGCTAGCAAGGCGAGCTAAGTCTGAGCCACCCACCGAGGCGGCCTTCGCCCGAGTTGGAATCCCTGGAGGCTCACGCCGAGTTCCGTCGGTGACCTAGACAATCGGCGTGTGGGGACCCGAGGCCACCGAAGCGTTGAACGTAGCTTCGAGCACGGCCCCCTTCCCATTTCTGAGGGTCAGAGGCTGTCGCGAAAACCCCCCGGAAGGCTCGTCCGGCGGTGAGCGCCGTGGGAGAATGACATCGGTGTAGTTCGCTCCCGAGCCCGGCGGAGGCGCCCGTGGCCTACAACCTGATCCCCTG
>JBOGVS010000007.1:0-85309 GCA_050692555.1 Actinomycetota bacterium | reverse complement strand
GTCGGTTCGACCACCGTCTTCCTCCTCTCGAGTCCGTTGCTTCGGTCTCGTTGAGGATGAAGCGGTGGTCGTCTACTTCAAGGACCCTCAGCCTGCCCCTTCGTACACCACGTCCGTGGACTCTAAGCACAATCACTGCAGCCCACGATGTCCGGTATCGGTGGGCTCACTTTGCCTCGACTGGTAGTTTCTATCCGAGCGTCTGGATCCGAATCGGCGTCGGGTACAGGGCGCAGGGTGAAGAGTTGACTGTGGGTGAAGAGTTGACTGTGGGGTAGCCCCGAGCTTGAGAGTAATGCGGAAGCCGGGGACGTAGTTGAGGTCGTCACGGGGGCGGCTGGAACTTAATCCCATGGTCCAGGGTCGCGCTATGCTTGGTCAGCCAGCTCAGCTAGGGACCCCAAAGTTGTCCAGACTGATTTGTCCGTTTGATGAGCAGACGGCCAATCAGCCGTTGGTGTCCCGCCGGTCCTATCAGGTCCGCCTTTTCGGAGATCCTGCCGAGAATCTCTGGAAAGCCCTACACAGTTCGGTGTCCCACTCGCCCTATATAAGGAGGATGCAGAATGCGAGCGTGACCTCGCGAGCTGGGTCCGCTCTGGAGCGCGTCTTTGAGACGGAGGCCAAGCGCATCTTACGAGCGTTGATTGCATACACAGGAGACCAGGAGGTGGCGGGGGATTCGATGGCGGAGGCCTTCGCCCAGGCGCTGGCTAGGGGCGACGACCTGCGGTCGCCTCAGCGATGGGTGTGGCGGGCCGCCTTCCGTATTGCGGCCGGCGACCTGAAAGCCAGGCGCCGGGATCAATCGCTAGGGGAGGATCCCGGATACGATATGCCGGAGCCGCCACATGACCTGATTGCGGCGCTGGCCAGGCTCTCGCCCAGGCAGCGAGCCACGCTCATCCTGCACTACTACGCCGGGTACTCCACACGGGAAGTTGCCGAGATCGTGGGCTCCAGCGCGGCCACAGTCCGGGTTCACCTCAGTCAGGGCCGTCGGCGCCTTCGCCGGCTGCTGGAGGTGTGAGTGGCTGACCTGAAGGAACTCTTCCAGAGTCTCGACCGGCTGGACATCCCCGCTTCGTGGTCCGAGGTGAAACGGCGGAGCCCGGGCCCGCCTCGCGGCGAACCGAGCCGTTCGGGGAGGATCGTGGAAGTGGTCGTGGCCCTCGCCGTGGCGGCTGTCGGAATCGCTCTTGCGTTTCGGGCCTTCGTCTTCGTACCGGGGCAGTCCGCCCCGCTCTCCACCCTCGCTGGCTCCGACTTAGTGGAGGTTCCAGCGAGGGGGGAGGTCGATGCCACGTTTCTGGCCGACGGCCACCCTGTCTTCGTTGTGCACCACAAGGATGACTCCGTGAGCGTGATCGATGCCTTCTCGACCCATCGGCCGTGGAGCGTCGAGGAACTCGTCGGGTGGTGTCCCTCGAGCCGCACGTTCGACGAGGCCGAGCACGGCGCCAAGTTCAACGAGTACGGCGAGTATCTGGCGGGCCCGGCCTCGGCTGACCTCGCCGTTTATGGGGTCCAGCCGGAGGAGAGACGGATGCGCGTGGAATCGGCTCTGGTGCCCACAACCCGAAGCGAGGATGCGCGAGTGGGCTTCCAGGGGGAGGTGTGCGGGCCTGGCGACAGCCTGCTCCTCCATCGGATTCCCTCGTCGGCGGCTTTCGACTCACCGGAGGCGGCCGTTGAGACCAAACCGAAGGGATGGATCCCGCTGCGGAGCGTGCTCCTCGTCCGTTCCGGGGAGCCGACCCTGCTCTGCGCTACCTTCGAAGAGAGCACGTGCACCTCGCCCGCCACAGTCGAGGGCATCAACTCGGAGAACTGGTTGGATTTCCTTCACAAGTCCCAGACCACCCTGGAGAGCGGGTGGATCGCCCTCGTGGAAGGCGATCACCTCACCAGCCTCACGCGGGCGGCACTCGGATAGTGTGGCGCTCGATTGCGCGCTCCGGTGAATCGTTAGCAGTATCAATAGGAAGAGACGGAATGAGAGCCTCCCCGAAACGCCGCGGTCAGGAGGCGTGCCCAGAGCGCCCGTCGCTCAGGGTCATGATCCGTCAAGAGGCAGGGCGATACCCTGCACGCTCCCAGTCCTGGTCAGGTTCGTTTACCTGTTGGCCCGCCTCGCCGCTGGGAGTCGCACAGTCTAGGCGAGGGCTTCCCATTAGGGCTGGTCAGAGAGCCCCTGATAGCCAGAAGATCGGAGTCCTGGGGTCACAGCTGCCCGTGATTGCCCTTGTCCCGCCCTTGATGTTCGACGTACACGAGCCTAATAGGGCTCCGGGAGAGGAGGCTGGGGAGGCTCGGCGATCCCCGCCTTCGGCGACGGAGGACCCAGAGCCTCCGGGCCCATGCGTGGCCAGAGTGAGAGGACGCGAACCTGGGGCCGGGGGGTCTACCGTGCTGCGACGGGGTTGATGGAACTCTTCAACCGGTGACTGACACATGAGCGGAGAGATGCTAGCCCCCATCGTCGTGGCCATCCTGTTCGGGCAGTTCCTCTTGATGCTCGGGGCTAGTCTGGTCCGATCGCGACGGGCGGCGGCAACGTCCCGGGCTAATGCGGAGCGAGGACCGCCCCGGCCACCGGAGCCGGAACCCGAACGAGCCAAGCGCAAGCCTGTGTCCCGCCGGGAGTTCTTCCGCCGCTCCCTCCTCGCCTCCTTCGGCCTGTTTGGAGCGCAGTTCGGCGCGGCCAGCCTGGCGTTCTTGTGGCCGAACCTCCGGGGCGGATTCGGGTCAATCATCGACGTCGGGCTGTCCCCCAACCAGGTCAGGCAGCAGATTCAGGAGGACCGCCAGCCCTTCTACTTTGGGTCCGGCCGTTTCTACCTGGCTAGCTACGAGGGCGGGGGGGTAGACACGGTCTACGAGGGCCTTGTTTCCGAGGGGATCATGGCCCTGTACCAGAAGTGCGTGCACTTGGGCTGCCGCGTCCCCTTCTGTCTGCAAAGTCAGTGGTTCGAGTGCCCCTGTCACGGCTCGAAGTACAACCGGGCCGGCGAGTGGCGCCAAGGCCCGGCGCCGCGCGGCATGGACCGCTTCGCCGTCAGCGTCGAGGGCGGGACGGTGCGGGTGGACACGAACCGGGTCGTCCTGGGCCCGCCTCGAGGGACCGATACGACTCAACAAGAACCAGAGGGTCCCTATTGCGTGGACATAGGGGCTGAATGAGGAAGAGCGGTCGCTGCGTAGGGGTTCGGAACGTGTCAAGCCCTTTGATGCCACTTCCTCGAGAATTTAGTGTCGTCCTCCCACCTCCTTTGTCGTTGTCTTGATCTCGGGTCTGTTGATCCATGCCGGGGGAGGCGATTTCTCTCGCCCAAGTCGAAGCTCGCCGGTTGATGAAATCTTCGATGGGATCGGAGCATCTCCTGCTGGGTCTCATTAGGCATCGCGAGGGCGTGGGTGGAAAGGTTCTCGTTCTCTTGGGAGTCGAACTGGATGAAGCCAGAGGGCTCGTCGAGTCCATCTTTGGGCGGGGACGTCGCCCTTCTGACGGCCTCCGCTTGACGTCAGATTGGAAGGCGGTGCTCGGTGCAGCTGAGGAGGACGCGCGTGTTTTGAACCATTCCATCGTAAGCACGGCCCATCTCCTCCTCGGATTGGTTCGTGAGCCTCAAGCACGGGGACATCAAGTGCTGAAAGCGATGGGTGTAGACCTCGGGAGAATGCGGGAACTTGCGCGCAAGGAGGTGAGAGATATTGAGGATCCCGGCGGATTCGTTGACTTCGTTAGAAGGCTCTCCTGACATGAATGTGGGTCACTTCCCCAACCTCTCGTAGGGCAATCGCAACGTGACCGGTCCGCACGCGAGCATCACGAGCGCGATCGCGGCAGCCGCTGAGTGGAACCCGTAGGCCCTCCGGGTGATGAGCCTGACCTTCGTGTTGATCGCCTCCGCGCGCGCGTTGGTCAGTCCGAGCCTGAGGCCGGCGAGGATCCCTTCCGCGTGCGCGTGCACGGTCGAGGCCAGCTTGGCGAACGCCCGCATGCCGGAGCCCTGAGCGCGCTCGCACCAGGACGCGAGCAGCTCTTTGGCTTCCTCGGCGGACAGGTCGCCGGCGAACAGGCCCCGCAGGGCCTCCTTCAGCTCGTAAGCCCGCCACAGCCCTCCACCGTCTCTGCGGATCGCCTCCAGCAGCCCGGCTTGCCTCGGCGTGAGGTTCTCGGGGTTCTTGACGAGCACCCAGCGCCAGTACCGGAACGCCCGGGCGAGGCGGGGATCGACGTGGCGCAGGAGCCTCCACGCCTCCCGGCGGACCTCGTCGACCGCCCGGGTGCCCATCGCCACCACGTGGAAGGGGTCGAAGCAGACCTCGGCCTGGGGAGCCCGCTCCCTCACCGCGGCGGCGTAGCCCTCGGCCATGTCCATCGAGACCGCGCGGAGCCCGGCCGCTCCCTGTGCACCGAGCTCGGCGAAGAACCGCTCGGTGGTCCGCTTTCCCTTCCCTTCTCCGCCCCAGACCACCTTGCCCGATCGGTGATCGGTGACGAGGGTCACGTAGTTGTGGCGCCGCCGCCACGAGATCTCGTCGATCCCGATGTCGAACAGGCCTTCCAGCCTGGCGGGGTCGATCCGGCTGGCGACGACCCTGGTGCAGATCGCCCCCACGGTGCGCCACGCGATCCGCAAAAGCCGCGAGCACGCCGTCTTGTCCATCCTCGCCGCGCACCAGGCCACGAGGTCCTCGAAGTCTCGGGTGAACCCCGAGCCCGCTTCGGCGAACGGGACTCCCTCGGTCACCACCCCGTGGGAGGGACAGCGGAGCCGCCTCAGCCGCGCCTTCACCAGGAGCCTCCACGCACCGAGGTCGAGATGCCGCCACGCCGAGTCCACGTCTCTCGTGTCGTAGCGGGCGGCGGTCGAGTGGGTGCAGTAGGGGCACACGAGGCGCCGGCGCCTGAGGGCAACACGGACCTCGAGCGTCTGCTCCTCGAAGGTGACCTCGCGGACGTTCGCACCTTGCAGGCGGAGCAGGTGGTTGAATGCGGTGGTGACGCGCACGGGCTGACCTCCGGTTCGTCGGCTTCGCAGCTCGAACCGTACGGGTCGGATCTGTGCGCGTCACGCGTTTGGGCCTTCGGTCGGTGGATCGCTGTTCGCGACCTGGGAGTTCACGCAGGGAGGGACGCCGAAGCATCCACATTCATGTCAGGAGAGGGCGTTAGAATCGATTGATAGCCCCAGCATCAAGCGACGCTACTTAGCGCTTCGCACGGCTGGAAGAGTCCCGGCTGCTTGCGTGACGAGGGTGCAAGGGCGCCGGAGAGACCGCACTAGGGAGGCCCTTTGCTAAAAGAGGCCCCGCGCTGCTAAAAGAGGCCCCCCGCCTCCCGCAGATCTAATCCTATGACTTCCAAGCTCCAGGAGCGCCCGCTGCACGGCGGTATTGAAGTGGCCGCCGACCTCGGTTATCCATGGGATGCTGAGGCTCGGCCCACTCACGCCTTGCCCTTTGGGCCGCAATGGAGTTCCCCGTGCCGTACGAACCCTGGCACGTGGAGCCCTCCGGCGTGTCCTGAAGCCATCGTGTGACACACTTCGCGCCCGATGGCCGTCGCCCTCGGCCTCCTGGCCGCGATCAGCTACGGGACCGCCGATTTCCTCGGCGGCCTTGGCTCCAAGCGCAACCCCATGGTTCGGGTGGTGCTGGTTTCTCAGGTGGTCGGCGCGACTGTGTACGTCGCGGCCCTGCCGCTCCTCCCGGAGGGGAACTTCACCCGGGCGGCGTGGCTGTGGGGTGGCCTCAGCGGTCTGGCCGGAGCCGTGGGGGTGGGGTTCCTGTACCGCGGGCTGGCCCGGGGGCGGATGAGCGTGGTGGCTCCGGTGACCGCGGTCATCGCCGCGGTCATGCCGGTGGCCTTCGGGCTGGCCACCGGCGAGCGTCCGTCGGTCCTTCAGCTCGTGGGTGTTGCCGTGGCGTTGCCGGCCGTGGCCCTGGTCTCCAGGGGGCCGGAACCGGCCGACACACCATCTGCCGCCGGGTCGGGCGTGGTGGTCACGGCGTCACGAGCGGGATTGGTGGACGCGGTGGTGTCGGGGATCGGGATCGGCCTGTTCTTCATCGTGATCTCCCGAGCCGGGGAGAACTCCGGGCCGTGGCCGTTGGTGGCGAACCGAGTGGTCTCGATCACGGTGTTCGCCGTGGCCGCCCTGGCGACGCGGACCTCGGTGCGGCCCGCTCCGGGGTCCGTCTCGCTGGTGGCCGGCGCCGGCGTCCTGGACGTGACCGCCAACCTCCTGTACCTCCTGGGCACCAGGGCCGGCCTCCTGTCGATCGTGGCCGTGCTGACGTCTCTCTACCCGGGGGCCACGGTGGTCCTGGCCCGAATGGTCCTCGGCGAACGGCTGGCGGCGGCCCAGAGGGTCGGACTGGCCCTGGCGCTCCTCGGCGTGGCCGCCATGGGCGCTGGCTGACCCGACCCGGCCCGTGTGGAAGAGAATCGGGTGATGGCGCAGCCGTCCGATCCACGGACATGGCAGCCGCAGCTTCCGGTCCGGGGGCGGCGATGGATGCTGGACCGCTCCGGCGACCAGTTCGTGGTGTGGGACACCTACAACGCCAAGCAGCCGGCCTGGTTCCCCGCGACGGAAGCGGGATGGCTGGCGGCATGGAATCGACATCGAAGTCTGGAGCGTGAACGCCGGCTGATGCCGCTGTTCGTGGTGTCAACCGTGATCGTGGGCCTGTGGATGGTGTTCTGGGTGGTCGCGACGTTGCTCGTGCCGCTCGGCCTGAGGCCGGAGAGGTCCGGGTTTCTCGGCTGGGTGGTGATCTCCGAGCTGATCTCGGTCCCCGCCGCGATCCTCCTGATGGTGTTCCGACGCACCCGGTGGTGGGGCCTGGCCGTCGGGTTCCTCGGTACGGGGGGCGCCTTCCTCCTGTTCTACGCTTTCTACTCGCCCTGACCGGTCAGCTCCTGAGCTCGATCGGAGTGGCCTGGAGGTCGACGACCGCGCCGTCTCGGACGATCCGAAGGATGATGGACCGGCCGATGGCGTCTCCGGCCATCAGTCGTTGGAGGTCTCGGGCACTGGACACAGGGTTTCCGTCGACGTCCAGGATCAGGTCCTCCGGTCGCAGTCCGGCCCGGGCCGCGGGGCTCCCCTCCACGATCTCCACCACCTCCACCGCGGCCTCTCGTCCGACCTGACGAGCCACCCGGGGCGGCAGGGGACGAGGTCCGCCGGCGATCCCCAGGTAGGCCCGGCGGAACCGCCCCTCGGTCATCAGGGCGGTCACGATCCCCCGGGTGGTCGAGTTGACCGGAACCGCCAGTCCCAGGCCGACCCCGGCCACGGCGGTGTTCACTCCGACCACCCGTCCACGGCCGTCGGCCAGGGCCCCGCCGGAGTTACCCGGGTTCAGGGCGGCGTCGGTCTGGATCACGTTCTCGACGATCCGGGTGGCCGAGCCGGCCCGGGCCGGCAGGCCGCGTCCCAGAGCGCTCACCACTCCGGCGGTCACGGATCCGGTGAACCCCAGGGGGTTCCCCACGGCCACCACCAGCTGTCCCACCCGCAGCTGGTCCGCGTCCCCCAGCTCCGCGGTCTGGAGGTCCGAGGCCGTCACCCGGACCACCGCCAGGTCGGACAGAGGATCCGTCCCCACCACGTTCCAATCGAGCTCCCGGCCGTCGACGAACGACGCCGAGCCGCCGTCCGAGCCGGACACCACGTGAGACGAAGTCATCAGGAAGCCATCGGGGGTGATGACCACGGCCGAGCCCGCGCCCTCGGCTCGCCGCCCGCCGGGGACCTTCCGGGTGACCCGAAGGCTGGCCACCGAAGGGATCAGCCGCTCGGCCACGGCGGTGACCACCGACGAGTAGGCGTCCAGGGCCTCGCGTTCGGCCACGGCCTGGCCGTCCTGGCCGCCGCCCGCAGCGGGCCCGCCGAGGATCGCATCCACGTACCGGAGCTTCGTCACATCGCACCTCCTGGGGCTCACCGGGTTGAACCGGACGGAGCCCGGATCGCTTCCCGGCTCACCCTGCAGTCCCCAGGATGACACCTGTCCCTGGTGGGGGTTCCTGCCCCGGCGGGTAGAATGGCCGCCATGGCTGGAGCCAACGGGTCTCGGGGTCGGCTGGGGATGGCCGAGACCGTCGCGAACGGGTCGCCTCGGCGGCTCGGCGTCGTCGACTACACCCTGGCCAAGCGGGCCATCCTCCGCGAGGCCAGACGGGGTGTCCTGTCGGTCCTGGAGCTCTGCGACGCCCACCCCGAGCTCCTGCGGGCGGCCCGGCACGTCGGGGAGCGAGCCAGCCGGCCCTGCCCCGTGTGCGACCGGGACGGACTACGGCTCCTGGCCTACGTGTACGCCGACGACCTCAAGCGGGACAACGGCCGGGTGTGGTCCCTCCACGACGCGCTGACCCTGGCCGCCAGCCGGCGGAACGGGGCCTGCTACGTGGTCGAGGTCTGCACCGGCTGCTCCTGGAACCACCTCTCCGAGGCCTTTGTGGCGCGCAGCGCTGGCTAGCCGGCGGGACGGATGAGGCCACCCGGCCCGGCCCGGCCCGCCCGGTCGGGCCGCCAATGACCGCCCTCCTGGCCCTTCCCGTCGCCCTGGTGCTCGGCGGCCTTGCCGACCTGGTCGCGGGGATCATCGGCCGGCGACGGCCGTGGTGGGGATCGATCGCCTCGGTGGCCCGGGACCTCCGCGGGGCCCGGGGCCCGGACCGACGGCCGGACGCGGTGACTGCCGGAGGGTCGGCTGCGGCGCTCCTGGGGGCGAGCCTGGCGGCCGGGGGAGCGCTTGGCGTGTCGTCGGGCTCCGCGGTGCTGGTCTATCTGGGCCTGGCTGCCGCCGCCGGCGGTGTCCATGTGGCGACGCATGCCGGCGACGATGCCACGTCGCGTCTTCAGTCCGCGGCTGCGGAGCCCGCCTTCGTGGCGGCCTTCGGGGTGGCCCTGCTTCGGTGGCGGGCCACGGACCTCGAGGCCGTGCAGGGCACCCAGGCAGTGCTGGGGCCGGGGATCAGGCTGGGGCCAGACCTCGTCCTGACCGGCCTGGTGGCCGCGGCCACGATCCTGCTGGTGGCCGGGGCCCTGCGGATCGGCGAGCCGTCGGGGGAAGACCGAGGGGCCACCGGTGTTCTGGCCACCGCGGCGCGGTGGTCCGCCGTCGGGGCCACCGCGTTGGTGGCGGCCACGTTGGTGGCCGGGTCGGGGGTGGACATCGGGCTGGACCCGGGCCGTTCGGCCCTGCTCCTGGCGGCGGGCGGAGGTGCCGCGGCCGTGGTCCACGGGGCCGCGCTGGCCGCCGCCGAGGCGCTGCCTCGGGGCTGGCCCCGTTATGCGGCCGGCCTGGTGGCGCTCCTGATCGCTGCGGGGGCCGCCTGGCTGGTGGCGACCAGGTGAGCGAGCTCACCGTCCCCCTGCTGCAGGTGGCGGTGGCAGGCCCGGCGATCGCCGCCCTGACGTGGGTAGGGCTGGCTCGCTCGGTGTGGGCCCGGCGGATCCTGGCGGGAGCCGCGGCCCTGGTGGCCCACGGAGCGGCGTGGGCCGTGTTCTGGCTGGCGTACCGGGGTCAGGACCCGGCCTGGCGGAGCCTGGATCCGGGGGTCCTGGGGGCGTCGATCGCGGTGCTGGCGGAGCTGGCCATCCTGGTAGTGGTGGCCCGGGCGGAGGGCATGGAGCCGGGGTCGGCTCCATCGGCCATCGCCGGCCTCGGGGTGGCCGGAACGGCGGTGGTGATCGCGGCCTATGCGCACACGCTGCCGGTTCAGGCCCTGTTCCTTCCACTGCCCACGTTGGCGGTGGCGCTTTCGGGTCTGTCCCGAGAGGGTGGGGGATGGCCCCGAGGAGTGATCGGGCTGGCCGCTGCGGACGCCATCGCCCTCGCGGGGCTATCCGTGCTCTACAACCGAGCGGATACCGCCCTGATCGGGCCGGCCACCGGTCTGGGGCCGGGCCTTCTCCTGGCGGCCGCGGCCATCAAGGCCGGGGCGGTGCCGGGCCTGGGGACCTGGCGGGTGGCCGCCTCGGGTGGCCCGGCCATCGTCCTCACCACAGCTCTCCGGGGCCAGGGCGTGGCCCTGGCGGCCCTGGCCGGTCTGGCCATCGCCGGCGGGTCGACATCGCCGCCGGTCACGGTGGCCGCCGCCTCGGCTGTGGCGCTGGCCGGCGCGGCGACGATCTGGTCGGGAGGGGTCCGCCCGGCGGTTGCCGGGGTCTCGGGCGCGGCCGCGGGGGTGATGTTCCTGGCCCTGGGCCTTGGGGGAGCGGTGGGCACCCGGGCCTTCCTGGTGCTGTTTCCCCCGCTCCTCCTGGCGGCGGCCGCGGCCACGCTCCTGGCAGATCCGGCCGACGAGGAAGAGGCCCCTCCGACGCCTCCGTGGCGATGGGGCGCCGCGGTGGCCCTGGGGCTGGTCGTGGGATCCCTCGCCGGCGTCCCGCTGGGCGGCGGTTTCCCGGGGACGTGGCTGACCCTGTCCCTGGGAGCCACCAGGGGAGAGGTGGGGACCTGGTACCTGGTGGTGACGGGGGTGGCGGCGGCGGGGCTGACCGTCGCCCTCATCGGAGCCCTGGCCCTGGCCAGGACGATCCGTGCCGCGCCGCTGAGCACCGGGATCGGCGTGGTCGTCGGGGTCCTGCTCCTCTATCTGGGCGTCCAGCCGGTGCGGTTGGGCCTGGGCTGGTGGATCAGGGTCGAGAGCGAACTGGGGACGTCGGAGGTTCTGTCCGCGGCCGGAGCACCGGGGCTGCCTCCAGTGGGGGGGCTTCGGCTGCTCCTGGTGGCCGCTCCGGCCCTGGCTCTGGTGACCTGGGTGGTTGCCCGGGCGGGTGGCCTGGCCGACTTGCGGCCCGGGTACACGCCGGCCCGGCTCGCGGGGCGGCTGCGATTGACCGCGCTCCGGGACCGGGTGAACGCCGTTCTGGCCTGGGGGCGGGCCCGGGGTGCGGCGCTGGCCCTCGCGCTGGCGATCGAGCTGGCGGTGGGGTTCGCCGCGCTCCGCCTGGTGTTCCTCTCAGCACGCGCGGGATTCCTCTAGAGGGCGAGCCGCTGGAGGGGTAGCTGCCCGGGCACCGGTAGAATCGTCGGAACGGTGGCCACCGCGACGATTCCCAGACGGCGCGTTCGCAAGCACGCGCCGAAGAAGTCACCCAAACGCCGCCGTGGCCGCCGGCACTTCCTTCTGCGCTTCTGGTGGCTGTGGGCGGTACCGCTCGTGGTCATAGGCGGATTCATCGGGACCATCGTGTACGTGTACTCGCGGTTGCCATTGGACGTGAACGTGAAGCAGGACCAGACCTCCTATCTGTACGACGGGTCCGGTCAGCTCCTCACCACCTTCGAGGCCGGGGTCGACCGGACGGCGGTCGACTTCGAGGAGATGCCCGTGGTGCTTCGTCAGGCAGTGATCGCCGCGGAGGACGAGGACTTCTTCTTCCACTCCGGGGTGGACCTCATGGCCATCATCCGAGCCGCGTGGGCGAACCTGACGGGAGGCGAGATCGAGCAGGGGGCCTCGACGATCACCCAGCAGTACGTGCGCAACGTGTTCCCCGAGGTGGGACGGGAAGTCACGGTTACCCGCAAGGTCAAGGAGATCCTGTACGCCATCAAGCTGGAACGGCAGCTCTCCAAGGAAGAGATCCTTCGCCGATATCTCAACACCGTCTACTTCGGCCAGGGTGCGTACGGTGTGGAGGCCGCGGCGCAGACGTACTTCCGGGAGCATGCCCGCCGCCTCGACCTGGCCCAGTCGGCCACTCTGGCCGGCCTGATCAGTGGTCCGGAGCTGTTCGACCCCGTCGACAACCCCGATGAGGCCGAGACCCGGCGCAACATCGTGCTCGACCGGATGGTCCAGCTGGGGTTCGTGACGCCCTCGGAGGTCGAACCCCTCAAGGACGACGAGGTGGAGGTGTTCCCGCCGCGGAAGGGATACGACCGCTCGCAGGCGGCGTACTACATCGACTACAGCCGCCGGTACCTGGAGCGGAGGTTCGGTGGCGAGACCTTCACCGGGGGGCTTCGCGTGGACGGGACCCTGGACCCCGACTGGCAGGCCGCGGCCCAGGAGGCCGTCGCGGCGAACCTGAGCCTGGAGCCGAACACCCCTCAGGCGGCCCTGGTGGCCATCGACGTGGCCACCGGCGAGGTCAAGGCCATGGTGGGTGGCCAGAACTTCGCCCGCGAGCACGTGAACCTGGCCACCGGCGACGGGGGGACCGGGCGGCAGTCGGGTTCGGCCTTCAAGCCGTTCACGTTGATGGCCGCGATCGAACAGGGGATCTCGCTCAACACCACGTTCAACGGGCCCGGGCAGGTGGACCTGTCGGATGACGGATGCCCTGGGTGGGAGCCGTCGAACTACTCGGACTCCGGGTTCGGGACCATGAATCTCGTGTCCGCCACGGCCAGCTCGGTGAACACGATCTTTGCCCAACTGGTGGTGGAGGTGGGGCCTGAGGCCGTGGCGGAGGTGGCCCACCGGATGGGCATCCGCAGCCCGCTGGAGATCGAGGGGGGCGCTGTTCCCTGCTCGATCACGCTGGGCACCATGGAGGTCACCCCCCTGGAGATGACCGAGGCGTTCGCCACCTTCGCCTCTCACGGGGTCCGCCATCCGGCCACCCCGGTCCACCGCATCGAGGATCCGGACGGCGAGGTGCTCGAGCAGAACTCCAGGCGGGGAAAGCGGGTGCTGGAGGAGAACGAGGCCCTCCAGGCCGTGTACGCCATGAAGTCCGTGGTCTCCGGCGGGACGGGCACCGTGGCCAACGACGGCCTGACCTTCGAGGTCTTCGGGAAGACCGGCACTACCGACGATGACTCCGACGTGTGGTTCTGCGGCTCGAGCAGCGAGCTTGCGGTCTGCGTGTGGGTGGGCCACCTGGAGGCGAGGGTCTCGATGCCGGGAGCCACGGGAGGGTCGGTGGCCGCGCCGATCTGGAACGACTTCATGGTGGCCATCGCCAGGGACCTGGACCCCGAGCCGTTCCCCACGCCGGATCTCACCGGGGAAGTGATCAAGCCCTCGCTGGTCCCGATCCCCGCGCCCTCGCCGTCTCCGAAGAAGGAGAAGAAGGAGGAAGAGCCCAAGGAAGAGAAAGAGGAGGAGCCCGCCCCGCCGCCTCCCTCGCCCAGCCCGGTGCCCCCGCCCCCGCCGCCGCCCCCGCCGCCGCCCCCCTCGCCTCCACCGCCACCACCCTCGCCGTCCCCGTCTCCCACATAGGGCGGCCCGGGGGAGGGCCGGGCTACTCGATCAGGCGGCGCCGCATGGCCTCGGCCACGGCGGCGGTCCGGTCGGTGGCCCCGAGCTTCTGGTAGATGTGCTCGAGGTGGGTCTTCACCGTGTCCGGCGAGATGTACAGCCGCGCGCCGATGTCGCGATTCGTGTATCCGAAGGCCAGCAGTTGGAGGATCTCGAGCTCCCGCTCCGTGAGGGTCTCCGTGCTGTGGTCGCGCTCCTTGGCCGTGGACAGCTCGTCGGCCAGCGCCACCACCAGGTCGGGGTCGATGACCATGTTCCCCCCGGCCACCAGCCGGATGGTCTGGACGAGGTGCCCGGCGTCACGAGACTTCAAGACGTAGCCTCGGGCACCCGCCCGGACCGCTTCCACCACGAAGTGCCGGTCGTCGTAGCCGGTGAGCATGATGATCCCCACGTCGGGATACCGCCGGCTGATCGCTCGCGCGGCCTCGATGCCGTCCATCTCCGGCATCCGGATGTCCAGCACCGCGATGTCCGGTTCGGTCTCCCTGACCAGGCTGACCATTTCCGAGCCGGTGGAGCCCTCGCCGAGGATCTCGATCCCCTCGGCCTCTTCCATGAACCGGCGGATCCCCATGCGTACCAGGGTGTGGTCGTCGCCGATCACGATGGAGATACCCACGGGCCTGGGGGCATCCTAGGAGTCCCGCGCCGTGAACGCTAACTGGGGGCGGGGACAGCGGCGACGCCGGCCTGCTGAAGGGCGAGCTCGAAGTCGTGCCGGTTGGAAGCTGCGGCCACGGCGTCGTCGGCGGTCACCGTGCCTTCCCTGACCAGGTCCACCAGGGACTGGTCGAACGTCTTCATGCCGTAGTAGCCGCCCTCCGCCACGACCTCCTCGATCTCCTGGGTCCGATTGGGCTCGAGGATCCGTTCGGCGATCCGACCGTTGGTGATCATGACCTCCATGGCGGGGACCCGTCCGCCTCCGGCCCTGGGGAGGAGCCGCTGACACAGGACCCCGCGGAGCGCCCCGGCCAGCGTCACCCTGACCTGCTGCTGTTGGTACGGGGGGAAGAAGTCCACGATGCGGTTCACGGTCTCCGCGGCGTCGATGGTGTGCAGGGTCGAGAGCACCAGGTGGCCTGTCTCCGCGGCTGCCAGGGCAGCCTGGACCGTCTCCGCATCGCGCATCTCCCCGATGAGGATCACGTCTGGGTCCTGACGCATGACCGAGCGCATGGCGGTGACGAAGCTGTCGGTGTCCACGCCCACCTCCCGCTGGTTCACGGCGGCAACTTGGTCGGGGTGGATCACCTCGATGGGATCCTCGATCGTCACGATGTGGGCGGGCCGGGTGCCATTGATGTGGTCGATCATGGCCGACAGGGTGGTGGTCTTCCCCGAACCCGTGGGGCCGGTGACCAGGACGAGTCCCCTGGCCTCGTCGGCCAGGGTGTGGACGACCGGCGGGAGACCCAGGTCCGCCAGGGAGGGGCTCCCGATGCGCACCAGCCGGAGCACCACGCTGACCGACCCTCTCTGGCGGAACACGTTGACCCGGAATCGAGCCACGCCCTTCAGGCCGTAGGCCAGGTCGGCCTCGCTCCGGAGCAGGAAGTTCTCCCACCGCTCGGGCGGCATCAGGTGCCGGGCCAGGGACTCGGTTTCCTCGGGGAGGAGCTTCTCCTCGCCCTCGATGCGGGACAGCACCCCGTCGACGCGCATGAGCGGCGGGGAGCCGACCTTGAGGTGCAGGTCGGAGCCCTGGCGCTCGGCCAGCAACCGGAGGAGTGAATCTACGTCGCGCATAAGCCCGCGGGGTCTGATTCGACGGGTCCGAGGCGAACCTTTAGTCGAGGTCAGAACACGAAGTACCAGTTCACGAAGAGGACCGTGAACAGCCCCAGGATCCCCGCCGAGACCGCCACCAGGGCCTCGTGGACGCCTCGCCGGCGGCCGGCCCACACCGCCCCGGCCCACAGGATGGGGAACAGCGGCAGGAGAAAGCGAGGGAGGGACATGTACGGGCGAGGCTCGAAGATGAACGAGAGCGGGGCCAGCAGGCCGGCCCAGGTGTATACGCCGTACAGGGGGCGGGTCCGCAGGGCCACCCACACCGCGGCCACCAGGGCCGGAGTCACCAGCAGCCAGTCCATCAGGTGGTACCCGCCGGGGTACACGCCGACGAAGGCGAAGGCCACGTCGGTGGCCCGGAGCACCGAGACCCAGGGAAACGAGAACTCCCGCAGCCAGGTGGCCTGCTGATGGATGGGGGCCAGGGCGTCACCGGAGACCACCTCCCAGTACCCCAGGTAAGCCGCCAGCCCCACCATGGCGCCGACCGAGGCCACCAGCGGCATCACCGGGGACCGCCGGCGCTCCCGGGACTGGTGGACCGCTTCCACGACCAGGGGAAGGACCAGCAGCACGCCGAGGTTGCGGGTGGTCGCCGCAAGCGCGGCCGCCGCTCCCGCCAGCCACCATCGGGACCGGCGAGCGGCCCACAGCGACACCAGCACCAGGACCAGGAACAGCGACTCCGAATAGGGAGCCAGCAGGAAGAACGAGGTCGGGAACACCGCGAGGTACAGCACGGTCCTTCGGGCCACCGTCTCGTCGAACTCCGAGGCGGTGAGGAAGTACAGGGCCACCATGGCGCCCAGGGCCGAGGCGTTCGACACCAGAAAGGCCGCGGCCAGGGGGTGGCCCCCCATCAGGGGCGAGACCGCCCGGATCGTCAGCGGGTACAGGGGGAAGAACGCCGCGCTTCCGTCTCCGTCCACGTACCCGGCGGTGGCGATCCGCAGGAACCACAGCGCGTCGAATCGCTCCCACGACGTGACCAGGTTGTGCCACCCGGGAGTGGTCGGGTGGGCCGGCCATCCGGGCACGTCGACCGGGTCCAGACCCGGCAGCAGGGCCACTCCGGCCAGCGCCAGGAGCGACAGCCCGATCCGGAGCCCCAGGAACACGCCCAGGCAGTAACGGAGCCCCCGCCGGACCCGGTCACGCTCCAACTCGGCTTCTCGCCGCTCGTCCTGCGCGGATAGGTCCTCGGTCTTCACGCCGATTCCGCCACCAGTGCGGCTCCCAGCGGGCGGGGCTCGGGCTGCCGGCGCAGCCAGGCCACCACGCACACCACCAGGATCGCCGCCCGGATCAGGAGGGCGAGCTCGAACGACCAGAACGGCAACCCCTCTCCGGTATCCCCGTACCGGGCGAAGAACTGGAACCGAGTGACGAACACGGCCACGTCGGCCGCCTGGAACGCGGCGAACAGCCGGAGGTCCGGGAGCACCAGGGCGAACCACGGGATCAGCCACAGCCCGTACTGCGGCGAGTACACCTTGCTGGTGAGCAGGAACACCACCAGCAGGGGAAAGCCGAAGGTCCACGCCGGCACTCCGCGGCGAGACGCGGCACGCCACAGGAGCGCGGCGATCCCCACGAAGGAGGCCGCGGCCAGCACGTTGACCGTTGAGGGGTCCCACGTGACGCCCAGGTGGCGCTGGAGCAGGAACCACACGCTATCCCAGTCGGCCGAACGTTCGGCGTTGAACCGGAAGAACTCCGACCACCGCTCCGGGGACGCCGCCGCCAGCGGCAGGTTCATGATTCCCCAGGCGATGGCCGCCGCCCCGAGCATCCGCTGGGCGTCGCCCCGCCGGCCCTCTCGGACCAGCCCGACGGCGAAGGGGACCAGCAAGAGCCCGGGGTACAGCTTTGCCGCGGTCCCCAGGCCCAGGAGGACCCCGGCCGCGCCGTCCCGACGCCGAAGGTGGGCCAGGGTCGCCCCGGTGGCCAGGGCCACGGCCAGCAGATCCCAGTTCAGGAACCCGTAGATCGCCAGCGTGGGGCTGAGGGCGAACAGCAGGGCGTTCCCGCCGGCCGCCCGGTGGAGGGCCCAGGACGTGGCCAGGGCGCACACCGTGAGGAGCGCCGCGGTCCACACGAAGAAGGAGGCATAGGAGTCGGCGGGGAGGGCGGCCAGGCCCATGAACAGCCCGGTCAGCACGGGGTACTCGTTCTCACCGTCCACGTAGGGGACCCGGTCCTGGTCCAGCCCGCGGTCGCGGTCCTCCGAGGCATACAGGGCGGCGACGTCCGAGTAGCACAGCCGGTTGTACTGGCGGCCGTCCGACCACGAACCCAGGCAGGGGGACTTGATCAGGAAGCCCAGGCCCAGGGAGAAGATGGTGGCGGCCAGGACCACGACGAGGCTCGTGGGTCGGGAATGGCGGCGCACCCGGGGATTATCGGCCACGGGGTTCCCCTAGACTGCGCTCCGTGAACCGGACGTCCAAGTGGGTCGGGCGGGTGATCGTGTTCCTCGTCTTCGTGGTTCCGATCGCGTTCACGGTCCTGCCGACCCTGCTGCCGGCCGTACTGGGCAAGGCGTATCGGTTCCCTCGAGTGGAGATCGATGCCACGGTGGCCCCGGACGGATCGCTGGACCTCGTGGAGCGCCGCACGTTCGAGTTCGACGGCGAGTTCAGCTTCGCGTACTTCACCGTCGCGTGGCCGTTCGACCGCATCCAGGACTTCACGGTCAGCGAGGGTGGCCGGACTGTGGACGCCACCATCGAGCCGTACCTGGCCGGGTTCCGGGCCCGGTGGGGGTTCCAGGCCGAGGACGAACTGCGGACGTTCACGATCAGCTACCGGGCCCGGTGCGCGGTGAACGTGTACGGAGACGGCGCCCACCTGCTGTGGCAATTCATCGGCACAGGCTGGGAGGTTCCCACCGACTCCGCCCTGGTGCGGGTCCACGTCCCCCCCAAGGCCTCCAACGCGGCCCGGCTTCGCAGGGGAATCCCGCCTTGCCCGGCGCGGGAACCCTCGGGCCAGGTCGACCAGGTGGCGCTGCAGCCCGGTGAGGTGCGGGCCTGGGGCCATGGACCTCCTCAGGGGGAAGTTCGCATCACCGATCCGCAGACCGTCGAGCTCGAGGTGGAGGACGTTCCCGCGTACACGTTCGTGGAGGGGTCGATCCTGTTCCCACCCGAAGCGGTGCCGCTGTCGTTCCAGCAGGAGTTCCCGCAGGCGGACGCCATCATCGCCGAGGAGACGGTCCTGGCCGACCAGGCCAACGCGGCTCGGCGCGAGTTCCTGGAGGAGCAACGAAGAGACGCAGCGCGCCGGAAGGTGATGTACGTCCTGCTGGGGATGATCCCGCTGGCCTTCCTGGCTCTGGTCTTGATCTCCAGGGGCCGGGACCGGGTCCCGGGGGTGCCCGACGTCCTCCAGGACCCGCCGGAAGAGCTCCACCCCATGGACCTGGCTCGTCTGTGGGGCGAGGTCAAGGGACGCGTGTCACCGCAGACGTTATACCGAACCCAGATGCTCCACCTGGCCCGCACCGGGGTCATCGACGTGCAGGGTGAGGGCCGGGTCTCCGACCCGAAGGACTTCCGGGTCAACCTTAAGGACCTCCCCGAAGATGGCCTGGACCGGGAGTTCGCGGAGTTCCTGTTCCCCGACGGCAAGGCCGACACGGTCTCGCTGAAGAAGCTTCGGGCCACCGGGAAGCGCCGCACCGAGCTGAAGGAGTGGTGGGACGAGGTGAAGGACACCAGCAAGAGCGGATTCTCCAAGGTCAGTACCGGTCCGAGGTGGGAGTCCTGGCTGGTCACGCTCATCGGCCTCGGGGGGATCGTCCTGGGCGGCGTGGGGGTGGAGATCCTGGGCGGACCGCAAGCCCTGATCCTCATCCCGGTCTCGCTGGCGGGGATGATCCTGGCTCACGTGCTGATCCGGGCCCGGGTGGCGGCGCCGTTCCGGGAGCGGGTGGCCCGGTGGCGGTCGTTCCGGACGTTCTTGAAGCGGTTCTCCTCACTCCCCGATGCCCCGGCCCTGGCCGTGGTGATCTGGGAGAGCTACCTGGTGTACGCCACCGCGCTCGAGGTCGCGGACCTGGTGGAGAAACAGGTGAAGGCCCTGGTCCCTGCGGAGGAGCTACCCGAGCCCTGGCCGGGAGCCCCCCGCGGGGTGCACGGCCTGGCGTGGGTGCACTCCTTCCATTCGGTACCGGCTCACACCGCCGCGGCCGCGGTGAGCTCGTCGTCTTCGGGGTGGTCGTTCTCCGGCGGGTCGGGATCGTTCAGCTCGGGCGGAGGGTTCGGCGGGGGGTTCTCCGGCGGAGGAGGAGGCGGGGGCGGGGGAACCGGAGGTGGCGCCGGCTAGCTACGCGGCGCCGGCGACCCGGAGGGTGAACCGGCAGTCGTACTCGCTCTCCAGGGAGAACGAGTCGTTCACCACGCCCTGGTCCACGTCGACCTCGAGCGCCCGCCCGGTCTCGTAGAGGTCGGCCAGCCAGCGATGAGCGAACACCGGCACGCCTTCGATGTCCCCGACCTGCACCGCATCCGACCCCGGCAGGTAGCGGTCGTACAGGAACGGCGCCGTTGAGTCGCAGCACCCCGTTCCCAGCACCATGACCAGGTCCTGACGGCCCGAGGCCGCCACCTTCCGGACCACCGACTCCGCCCGCGGCGTGGCCGAGACGTTCACCGCTCCAGCGTACCGTCCATTGCCCCTCCTGGGACCTTCCCCTAGCCTCGGACGAGTCCGACGACGGAGGCTCCAGGCCTCCGGGGAAAGGAGGGTCCGATGACACGATCCGATCCACGAGTGACCGGCGGGGCCATCCGTGGAGTCGTCCTGCTGGCCGTTGCTGTCCTCTTCGCCGGCGCTTTGGCCATCACTCCGGCATTGGGCGCAAAGAAGGCGTTCACCAAGAAGAAGGCCCTGAAGCTCTTCTACACAAAGGGGCCCAGGCCGACGCGCGGTTCCTCGATCAGGCCGAGGGGGATTCGCGGTACACGAACAGCACGGAGAAGGCTTCGGACGCCGAGCTTCTGGACGGGATCGACTCGACGGGATTCCTGGGAACGGGGGCGATCCTGGTCCAGGCGCAGGACGACCCGGCGGGGGCCGGGAACGTGAGCGGGACCAGCGGCCCCACGCAGATCAACAGTGTGTCGATCACCGCACCCTCCGCCGGCTTGCTGGTGATCAGCGGGAAGGCCTTCGTCGAGAACAACACGGCCGGTCTGAACCGTCTCTTCGAGCTCGATGCGCTCCTGGACGGTTCCTCCCTCTCGTCGGGTGGCAGGGCCATAGCCACCCTCTTCCTGAACGTCCCCGACTCGGTGCCTGACCGCGGCAGCGTCTCCTACACGGTGGTCAGGCCGGTGACCGCCGGTGCCCACACCGTGACCCAGCAGATCGAGACGCCCGGCGTCAACGCGGACTACGTCTACGACGACAACGAGCTGACGGTACTGTTCGTCCCGACCGGGGGAGTGGCGTGAGCGACCGCTACAGCCCTAGGGTCTGGAACTGGAGCTTCTCCGTCCCATGCGGCCCTGACCGGCGGATTCTTCTTGGCTGTTGGATGCCGCTACCGCCGGGCTCAGGGCACTCGATGTGAGACCCTCGACGCTCGTGCCGGTCACAATGGTCGGGTGCGGGTCGCGCTGACCTTCGACGCCGAGCACCCCGACCGCCCGGGTGGCCGGCCCGGGGCGGAGGAGGAGGTGGTGGCGCTCCTGGCTCGCGAGGGGATCCCGGCCACCTTCTTCATTCAGGGCCGATGGGCCGAGGCGCACCCCGACTCTGCGGGCCGGATTGCCTCAGGCGGCCACGTCATCGGGAGCCACTCCCACTTCCACGCCCGGCTACCCCTCCTCACCGACGAGGGCCTCCGGGCAGACATCGTCCAGGCGGACCGGGCCATCCGCCGGGCCACTGGGGTCGGGGCGAAGCCGTGGTTCCGGTGCCCTTGGGGCCACGGCGCTCGGGACGCGCGGGTGGTGATGGCTCTCCGGCGGCAGCGGTACCGGCACGTCGGCTGGGACGTGGTGGCCGAGGACTGGGAGCCGGGTCGCACGGCCGAAGACCTCGTCCGGGACGTGCTGAGCGGCGTGGGCGCCGCCGGCGACGGCGCCGTCGTCCTCCTGCATGCCTGGCCGGCGTCGACCACGGAGGCGTTGCCGGCGCTCTTTGACGGGCTTCGTGATGCCGGTGCCCAATTGGTGACCGTCGAGGACCTCCCCGAGCGCGACCTGGCGGCGACGGCAAATCCCCAGGTGGTGGCGGAAAACCCGACTCTGGCTACATGAGTAGCTTGATCCCAGTCAAGATCGTCTTCCAAAGGCCGATGCCTCCGGCCACCACACTCCGGTGAACCTCGCCGACCCTGCTAGAGCCCCAGCGTCTGGAACCAGAACTTCTGCTCCTTGGAGAGGGCCTGCTCGACGCGGACCGTCTTGACCTCGAGGTACCCCTTGAGGCCCCACTCGCCGTGCTCCCTTCCGATGCCGGATTGCTTGAAGCCCCCGAACGGCGCCGCCGGGGAGATCAGGTGATAGTCGTTCACCCACACCGTCCCGGCCTTGAGCCGGCGGACCACCTCGAGGGCTCGGGGCACGTCGCGGGACCATACCCCCGCGGCCAATCCGTAGATCGAGTCGTTGGCGATGTCCAGGGCCTCGTCCACCGAGTCGTACCGGAGGATCGACAGCACCGGCCCGAAGATCTCCTCCCGGGCGATCTTCATCGACCGGTCGACGTCTCCGAACACCGTGGGCTGGAGGAACCACCCGTCGTCCAGGCCGTCGCCGGTGAGCCGTTCGCCTCCCGTCAGGAGCTTGGCGCCCTCGTTCTGGCCGAGCTCGATGTACCGCTCGATGGTCCGTCCCTGGGACGCGTTGAGGACCGGTCCCAGGTCCGACTCGAAGTCGTGGGCCGAGCCGACCTTGAGCCCCTCCACGGTCTCCACGATCCGGGCCACCACCTCGTCGTACAGGGACCCGGGGACCAGCAGCCGTGAGCCGGCCTGGCAGATCTGGCCCTGGTGCAGGTACATGGCCCACAGAGCTCCGGGAATGGCGATGTCCAGGTCGGCGTCGTCCAGGAGGATGTTGGGGCTTTTGCCTCCCAGCTCCAGCGTGCAGTAGGTGATGTTGGAGGAGGCCAGCTGCATGATCCTGCGGCCGACCTCGGTGGACCCGGTGAACGCGATCTTGTCCACCCGGGGGTCGGTGACCATGGCCTCTCCGGTGGGAACGCCCGGGCCGGGGATGATGTTCACCACGCCGGGCGGGATGTCCGACTCCGCGATGATCCCGGCCAGCTCCATGGCCGTGCCGGGCGTCTCGGCGGCCGGCTTGAGGACCACGGTGTTGCCGGTGGCGATCGCCGGAGCGATCTTCCACATGGCCATCATGTACGGGACGTTCCACGGGATAATCTGGGAGCACACCCCGAACGGCTCGCGCTGGACCCATTCCCACGCTGGGACCGGGAAGTCGTAGCGGGGGACCTGCTCCACGTACGAGATCCTGGAGGCCGCCTCCGCCAGGTACTTCCAGAACTCCGTGGAGTAGGGGATGAAGAACAGGGACGCCGTCCGGATCGTCTGCCCGGCATCCCGCATCTCCAGATCGGCCAGGTCGGCCTCGGCCTCCTTCAATCGGTCGAAGACGTCGAGCATGATCCGGGTCCGGTCTTCGGGGCGCAGGCCGGGCCACGGGCCCTCGTCGAACGCGCGGCGGGCCGCCGACAACGCGCGGTCGGCGTCCTCCTTGCCCGCCCTGGCCACGCGGGCCACGGTCTCCCCGGTGGACGGGTCGTGGGTCTCGAAGGTCTCTCCGGAAGCGGCGCCTGTGAACTCGCCGTCGATGAACAGGCCGTACTCGCGCATGGGCTCCTCCCGGTCGGGCACGGAGCCGAGCATACGCCGCTTGACCGTCGGTCAGGAAAGCGAGCGAACGCTCAGGACTTGCGCTCGCAGCCCTTCATGCGGTCGGCGCCCGGTCCGCCCTTGCAGCGGTCGGTGCCCGAGCCGGCCAGCAACCGGTCGTTGCCGAACTGCCCGCTCAGCATGTCCTTGCCGGAGCCGCCCTTGATCATGTCCGAGCTTCGACCGCCGACAAGAGTGTCGTCTCCACCCGAACCCAGGAGCGTCAGTGGCCGGGACAGCGGCTCCAACCCCTTGCCCGGGCTTCCGGACAGTCGATCGTTCCCCCCCAGGCCGTGCACGGCGAACGACTCGACCTCGAAGAGCTCGACGTTGGCGGACCCGTCTCCGTCGGTGTCGGCCACCACGGTGTCCCCGAACGCGCTCGCCGAGGTCCCCACCGACAGCGCGTCGTTTCCGTTCGTGCCCAGCAGCGTGAACGTGTCGGTCCCGTCGCGGAGGCTCACCTGGAAATGCATGTTCGCGGTCATCCCTCCGTTGTCCAGCGTGAATCGCACCGCCCGGCCGTTGCCGTCGCTCACCAGGATCAGGTTCGAGCTCGCCGGGGTGGCGCCGTCGCAGTCGTCCGCCGATCCCCCATGCGCCAGCTCCAGCACGCCGTCGGTTCCCTTGCGGAACGTGCTGTCGGCTTCGGCCGCGGCGCCGAGATCGACGAATACCGTGGAGCCGGTCCGGCTGCATGCTCCGGCGGCGGACGCCGGTGATGTCAACAACAGGGCGACCAGGGCGGCAGCGAGGAACGCGGAGCCGAAGATCCTGGGCGGATGGTCGGTGATGACCATGGGGGGCCCTCCTTTGGGTGGTCTTTCCTGGGTATCGGACGAAACGGCCGAATCGTTGAGCGAGGCCCGACGGCTACACTGCGGGGATGCGCCGGGTGGTCATCGTGATGCTCGTTTGCCTGGCGGCCACGGGATGCGCCGAGTCCACGCCGGGCGGGGGCGGAGCGAGCCCGCAGGCCACGGCGTCACCGGAGGCCCCGGCCGAGCTGCCGGGGGCCTCGTGTCGGAACGTGAACGCGGGCAACCCCGCGAACCTCCCCGACTTCGTGGCAGTCGAGCTGGAGTCCGCGCAAGGCGAGGACCGCATCACGTTCCAGTTCGAGCCCCAGCCCGACGCTCCGGACGCGCCCCCCTTCCACGTGGTGAGCTTCGTCGACGAGCTGGCCACCGAGGGCGAGGGGGCGCCGGTCGAAGTGGAAGGTGACGCCTTCCTGCTGGTGTCGTTCCAGGCCCTCGGAGTGGATCTGTCCGGAGAGGAACCTCGGGAGGTGTACATGGGACCCAAACAGTTCACCCCCGGCTTCGGCACGGTCCTGGAGGTGGCGCACCTGGGCGACTTCGAGGGCCAGGTGTCCTGGGGTGTGGGGCTGTCCCGGCGGGCGTGCTTCGTCCTGGACGCTGCCAAGGACCACCTCACGCTGTCCTTCCCCTCGTCCTAGTACAATCCGAGCAGAGCGCCGTGTACTCCGTCGGGCCACCCGGCCCCCGGACAGGGAAGGAGACGCGAGCCATGACCACGATCAATGACCTCGCGGTGTGGAAGCGCGAGGGCCGCCGGTTCGTGATGTTGACGGCCTACGACTATCCCACCGCGCAGATCCTCGACGAGGCGGGGATCCCCGTGCTGCTCGTCGGCGACTCGGTCGCCAACAACGTGCTGGGCTACGACACCACGTTGCCGGTGACCATGGAGGAGATGCTCCATCACGCCCGGGCCGTGGCCAGGGGATCTACCGAGGCGCTGCTGGTGGGGGACATGCCGTTCCTCTCGTATCAGACCGACACCACCGATGCGATGCGGAACGCCGGGCGGTTCCTCAAGGAGGCCGGCATGCACGCGGTCAAGCTCGAGGGACCGGTGTTCGACCTGGCCGACACGCTGGTGTCGCGGGGCATCCCGGTGATGGGTCATCTCGGGCTCACCCCGCAGTCCGTCCACGCCATGGGCGGATACCGGATCCAGGCTCGGACCGAGGAGGCCGCCGAGAGGCTCCTGGCAGACGCCCTCGAGCTGGACAAGGCCGGTGTGTTCGCCCTGGTCCTGGAGGGCATCCCCTCGGAGGCGGCCCGGAGGGTGACGGAGTCCCTGAGCGTCCCCACGATCGGCATCGGGGCCGGCCCGCACTGTGACGGACAGGTCCTGGTGATCAACGATCTGCTGGGGCTGCGATCCGGGAAGTACCCGAAGCTGGCCAAGCGCTACGTCAACCTCCGCGAGGAGATCACCCGGGCCGTCCGGGCCTTCGCCGACGAGGTGGAGTCGGGGTCCTTCCCCGACGCCGACCACTCCTACTCGTAGCCCTCAGGCGGCGGGGCGGTCTGCGGTAGCCTTCCGCTTCGGTGTGGGCGATCGCGCGCCCCGATGGTGGCCGGCGGCACTGGCCGCTGCGGTGGCGGTGATCGTGGCCTGCTCCTTGCCCTCGATCCAGGCCCGGGCCAAGGCCGTCGCCGTGGTGACCGAGGCCTTCGGGATCCCCTTCCCTCGCCCGCTGGCCCCGCCGGTCCGCCGGATCGACGCCAGCCTCGACAGCGTCACCGGACACCTGTACCTGCCCGACCGGCGGGCCCCGGCGATCGTCCTGCTCCCGGGAGCGGCGCCGAGGGGCAAGGACGACCCCCGGGCCGTCAGGCTGGCCCGGGCCTTGGCCCACGCCGGACGGGTGGTGTTCGTGCCGGACCTCACCCTGGCGGAGCGGCGGCTCGACCGGGAGGACGTCGAGCGGGTGGTCCGGGCGGTGGAGGAGCTGTCCGATGACCCGCGAGCCGAAGGGCCGGTGGTCCTTGTGGGAATCTCCTACGGCGGCTCCTACGCGATGGTGGCGGCCGCAGATCCGCGCCTCCGGGGCCGGGTGGCCCTGGTGGCCACGTTCGGCGCCTTCTTCGATCTGATGGGGGTGATCCAGGCGGCCAGCACGGGGGCCACCCTGGTGGCGGGAATGGAGTTCCCCTGGCAAGGGCATCCGATGGCCCGGGCCGTCCTGGAGGCCCAGGCCACCGCCCTGCTCCCGGCGGCGGATCGTCCCGGATTGCAGGCGGCCCTGGACGGGACGGGGGACCCGAACGACCTGGGGCCGGCGGCCGGGGCGGTCTACGACCTGCTGGCCAACCGGGATCCGGCCAGGACCCCGGACCTGTTCGGCCGGCTCCCCGAGGACATCCGAGAGCGGCTGGACAGCGTGGCGCCGGCCTCGGTGGTAGACCGGTTGCAGGTCCCGGTGATCGCCATGCACTCCGTCGACGACCCCGCCGTCCCCTACGCGGAGTTCCTCCGCCTGGCCCGGGCCTTCCCCCAGGCCCGGCTGGTCTCCGTGGAGTCCTTCCGTCATGTGGACCTGAAGAGCGGTGGGGGATGGGGCGGAGCCGCCGGGGCCCTGCGGGGGGTATGGAGGTTCGGGTCTTGGCTGCTCGAGGCCCAGGAGTGATCGTGTCGTACCCCCCTGGTAGCGTCGAGTCTCCCTCGTGAGGAGGAGGGGCTCGGTGCTACGATGAGCCGTCCACCCCTGCTCCCCCGGGGGGCCGTCAGACCGAAGGAGGTGGCAGCTGAGGCGGTACGAGGTCATGGTCGTCGCTGACCCCGAGGCCGACGAGGAGAAGGTCGGCCAGCTGGTGGATCGGATCACCAAGGTCTTGTCCGATCATCAGGGCGAGGTCAAGAACGTCGACCGATGGGGTCGGCGGAAGCTCGCTTTCGAGCTCGACAAGAAGACCGAGGGGTACTACTTCGTCCTGGCGTTCATGGCCGAGACTCCGGCGCTTGCCGAGCTCGACCGAGTCCTCTCCCTCGCCGACGAAGTCATGCGGTTCAAGATCGTGAGGACCGCAGCGTAAAGGGACTTCCCCTCCCCGGCCCAGGCGGCCCGGGGACGATCGGCAAGGTGGTGATGGAGATGGCGAACGAGAACCAGGTGGTCATCGTGGGCAACCTCACGGACGACCCCGAGCTCCGGTACACGCCCAACGGCGCGGCCGTGGCGAACTTCCGCGTGGCGGTCAACCGGCGGTATCGGGACCAGTCCGGCGAGTGGAAGGATGGCGAGACATCGTTCTTCCGGGTCAGCGCGTGGCGCACCCTCGGCGAGAACATTGCGGAGTCGCTGACCCGGGGCACCCGCGTGCTGGTGGTGGGCCGGCTCCGGTCCAGGAGCTACGAGACCCAGGAGGGCGAGCAGCGCACCGTGGTGGAGATCGAGGCCGACGAGATCGGTCCGAGCCTCCGGTGGGCCACCACCAAGGTCGAACGGCAGCAGCGCTCCGGCGGCGGTGGCGGCGGCGACTGGGGAGAGAGCGTGAGCGTGGGCGCCAGCGGAGCCGGGAGCGGAACGGAGGAATCGCCGGTGGAGAAGGGCTGAGGAGGGATCGGAACTGGCGAGGAAGCGGAAGCGAGAATCGCGAGAGAGGCGAGAGAAGAAGGACGACGCCTGGCAGAAGAAACAGCGGAAGAAGGTGTGCATCTTCTGCCGGGATCGGGTCACCTACGTCGACTACAAGGACACGTCGCTGCTCCGGCGGTTCGTCTCCGACCGGGGCAAGATCCGGGCCCGCCGGGTCACCGGCACGTGCGCGCAGCACCAGCGTGATGTGGCCACCGCGGTGAAGAACGCCCGGGAGGTCGCGCTGCTGCCGTACTCCGCCCGATGAGGATCATCCTCCACAAGGAGGTCGACAACCTGGGGTCGCCGGGCGACATCGTCCAGGTGGCCGACGGGTACGCTCGCAACTACCTCATCCCCCGGGGGATTGCCGCACCCGCCACCAAGGGCGCGATCCGACACGCGGAGCGAGTCAAGGCAGGGTCCGCGGAGCGAGAGCGCAAGTCCAGGGAGGAGGCCCAGGCCCTGGCCACTCGGCTGGCCAAGACCCCGATCCGGCTTTCCGCTCAGGCCGGCGAGGACGGCCGGTTGTTCGGCAGCATCACCGGGCACCACATCGCCGAGGCCATGGCCTCGCAGCTCGGAGAGGCCGTCGACCACCGGCGGATCCGGTTGGAGGAGCCCATCAGGAGCCTGGGGGCCCACACCGTGGCCGTGCACCTCCACCCGGAGGTCAACGCCCGGCTCACCGTGGACGTCGTCGCCGGCTGACGGTCCGTCGTTCGTGTCATACCCCCCGCCTATCGTTGGGGTCGGGGGGTGAGGCGCTGTGGATACTCGAAAAGGTCGACAAGATCCGTTCAGGACCACCTGCGGGTTCGACCTATCCACAAATCCACCGGCCGGTTATCCGTTGAGGCGAAGTTCGTCGAGCAGTAGGGTTCCCGACGCCGTGAGTCCGGAGCGGGATGGCGACCTCGACGTCTGAGCTGCAGGCGGTCAGGGAGCGCGTGCCGCCCCACAACGAAGGGGCCGAGCAGTCCGTCCTGGGGGCCATGATGCTCTCCGGCGAGGCCATCGCGGCGGTGCTCGACGCCGGCCTCAAGTCCGAGGACTTCTATCGATCGGCCCATCGGGCGGTCTTCGACGGCCTGACCATGCTGTATGCGCGGGGGGAGCCGGTCGACGCGGTCACCAGCGTGGAGGAGCTCCGGCGGCGAGGCACCCTGGACTCAGCGGGCGGGGCCCTGTACATCCAACACCTTGTGGAGGCGGTGGCCACCCCGGCCAGCGCCAACCACTACGCCCGGATCGTGGCCGACCACGCGCTCCTTCGGAGGCTGATCCACGCGGCGGGGGAGATCCTCCAGGGCGCATACGAGGTGCCCGAGGATCCCGAGGGGTTCGCCGACGAGGCCGAGGGCCGCATCTACTCGGTGTCGCGCCACCATGAACAGGACGAGATCGTGGCGCTCGGTCAGTTGGTCCATCGGAGCCTGGAGGATCTCGAGCGGCTCCAGGACCGCACCGGTCTGGTTGGGTTGCCCACGGGATTCCGGGACCTCGACGAGCTCCTGCAGGGACTCCAGAGGGCCAATCTGCTGCTGGTGGCCGCCCGGCCGGGCGTGGGCAAGTCCTCGTTCGTGACCAACGTGGCCCGGAACGTGGCCGTGGCCGGCACGCCGGTGGCCATGTTCTCCCTGGAGATGTCTCAGGTGGAGATCGGGATGAGGCTCCTGTGCGCCGAGGCCCGGGTGGCCGGCGACAAGGTCCGAGCCAACAGGGTGGCCGCCGAGGACTGGGGACGGATCGTGGAGGCGGCCGAGACCCTGGACAAGGCCCCCCTGTACATCGTGGACTCCGGCAACACCACGATCGTGGACATCCGGGCCAAGGCCCGGCGGCTGAAGAGCCGCGAGAACCTGGGACTGATCATCGTGGACTACCTCCAGCTGATGTCCAGCCACCGGCGAGTGGACAACCGTCAGCAGGAGATCGCGGAGATTTCCCGGTCGCTGAAGCTGCTGGCCAAGGAGCTGGACATCCCGGTGATCGCCGTGTCCCAGCTCAACCGAGACCCCGAGCGCCGGGTCGACAAGCGCCCCCAGCTCGCCGACCTCCGGGAGTGCGTGACGGGCGACACCCTGGTGAGCCTCACCGATGGGCGCCGGGTCCCGATCGCCCAGCTGGAAGGCATGACCCCCGAGGTGTGGGCGGTGACGCCGGAGGGGCGGTTGGTCGGGGCCCGCAGCGACAAGGTGTGGCGGGTGGGCCGGCGCCCCGTGTTCCGCATCCGGCTGGCCAGCGGGCGGGAGATCCGGGCCACGGCGCGACACCGTCTGCTGGGGGCGGGAGGCTGGGTTCGCGTGGGCGACCTGCGGGTGGGGGATCGAGTGGCCATCGCTCGCAGGATCCCCGAGCCGAAGGACGCCGTGGAATGGCCGGAGGACCGGGTGGCGCTGCTCGGGCAGCTGATCGGCGACGGGAGCTACCTGGTCCATCAGCCGCTCAGGTACACCACCGCTTCGGAGGAAAACAGCGAGCTCGTGACCAGGGCGGCTACTCGCGAGTTCGGGAACCGGGTCACCAGATATCGGGGCAGGCGAACGTGGCATCAGCTGCTCATCTCTGGGAATGGGAATCGCTGGCACCCCACGGGGGTCAACCGCTGGCTCCGAGAGCTCGGCATCTACGGCCAGCGTTCCCACGAGAAGCGCATCCCCAGGGAGGCCTTCCGCTTGTCCAACCGGCAGATTGCCCTGCTCCTTCGCCACCTGTGGGCTACCGACGGCTCTATTTCCACCCGCAAGGAGGGGTCTCGTGGAGGCGCGGGCTTGTACTTTTCCACCAATAGCCGGGGCCTGGCCGATGACGTCGCTGCGCTTCTTCTCCGGATAGAGATCGTCGGCCGAATCTCACGGGTCGCGAAGCCCGGATATCGACCCTGGTACCACGTCGCCATCTCTGGGTCGCTGAATCAGCGCCGGTTTCTCGATGTGGTCGGCTCCTTCGGCCCCCGTGCCGCGCCCGCGGCCCGCCTTCGGGCCGTGCTCGAGGCCCGGGGGCAAGGGACGAATGTCGACACGCTTCCTCGAGAAGTCGGGGTCCAGATCCGCGATCTGGTTAGCGAACGAGGGCTGTCCCTCGCGAACATCGGAGCCTTGCGCAACGTGACGATGACGCGAACGAGCCTTGCCTTCGATTACTCACCGTCGCGTGAGCTCGTCGCCGAGTACGCGGACATCCTCGATTCGGAAGCTCTTTGGAACCTCGCAACGAGCGATCTGTTTTGGGATCAGGTGCTCTCGGTAACTCCGGATGGGGAGGAGGAGGTTTACGACCTCACCGTCCCCGGACCGGCGTCGTGGTTCGCTGACTCCGTAACTTGTCATAATTCTGGGAGTTTGGAACAGGACGCAGACGTGGTGATGTTCATCCATCGTGAGGACGTGTACAGCGACGACCCGTCGGTAAAAGGAATGGCGGACGTCGTCGTGGCCAAGCACCGGAACGGACCCATCGACAAGGTTCGGTTGACATTCCTGTCCCACCTCACCCAGTTCAAGGACTACTCTGCGGCGACGTGACCCCGGCTCGAGGTCCGCAGAGCGGCAGACGCCCGCCGCGCCGGACCGCGTCGACTCCCGCCATCGCCGAGATCCACCGCCGGCTTGACCGGGCCTACGGCCCCCTCGACCCGCCCCGCCGCCTCGATCCGCTCGAAGAGCTGATCCTCACGATCCTGTCGCAGAACACCAGCGACGTGAATCGAGACCGGGCCTGGGCGTCGCTGCGCGAACGGTTCCCCACCTGGGAGGCGCTGGCCGCGGCCCGGCCCCGGCAGGTTACCGCAGCCATCCGGGTGGGAGGCCTGGCCAACGTGAAGGCCCCTCGGATCCTGGCGGTGCTCCGGGAGATCAAGGCCCGGCGGGGGGAGCTGAGCCTCTCGTGGATGTACGACGCCACCGACGAGGAGGTGACCGCGTTCCTCGAGTCGCTACCCGGGGTGGGGCCCAAGACCGTGGCCTGCGTGCTGGCGTTCTCCCTGGACCGTCCGGCCCTTCCCGTCGACACCCACGTCCATCGGGTGGCCACTCGCCTTGGGCTGCTTCCTCCGCGGGCGCCGTCAACGCGGGCCCACCGGATCCTGGCTGAGGCCGTTCCACCTCAGCTCCGGCTTCCCATGCACGTGGGCCTGATCCGCCACGGCCGGACCCTGTGCCGCCCCGGCCGGCCTCGGTGCGAGGTGTGCCCCCTTCGCGACCTGTGCCCCGCGGCCGAATCGTTCCTCCGACCCGACTGAACGCCCTGGCCCGTTTGCCCTTCTCGGAGACTTGTCACACTAAAGGTCCGGAACGTTCCGTGCCGATAGAGGGCAGATGCCCGCAGGGGAAGAATCAGACCCTATGGGCAACCGCGACTCGGCGATCGGCGCTCTCCTCACCCTCACGCTCATTGGATCGGTGCTGGCCCTGTCCGTGGTGGGCGGCGGGGCCACCCTCAACGGATCCATCCCCCTCCTCCGCCCGTTGCAGGGCGCGATCGAGGGTCCCGGGGTCGTCTTTCCCGGACTTCCGGCCCCGCCGCAGTCGGAGCCGCAATCAGCCTCCCCGCCGGTCCGGGCCTCTTCCGGCACGGTGGCCACGGGCCTGGATCTCGATCTCGGTAGCCCCGCATCCGGGGAGCAGGCGGACGAGCCGCTGGCCGATGAGCCGCCCGACCAGGAGCCACCGACGGTCGGTGGCGTCACGGACGGGGTGCCTCCGCCGATCGTCGAACCACCACCGGTGTCCGAGCCCCCGGTGGCTCCGCCATTCGTCGAGGGCGAGCCCCCGACGGACAGTGACCAGCCCGAGCCCACGACGAGCGGGGGGGACCAGGCCGACGAAGAGGCCGCCGAAGAGGCCGACGACGGGGCCGACTGTCTGCCCCCGGACGCCGAGACGCCACCGGAGGGTGAGGTCCCGGAGCTGCCGGAGTTGCCGCTGCCCGGTGATCCGCCTCAGCCCGAGGAGGACGAGGCCGGGGAGGATGACCGGACGGACGAGGGAACGGAGCCGGACGACGGTTGGGACGACGGTGATGCGGCTGCAGAAGAGTCGTCAGATTGGAGCGGATGAGGGGAATCGAACCCCCGTCTCGAGCTTGGGAAGCTCGCGTTCTACCACTGAACTACATCCGCAAGAGCCTTGGAGTATAGCCGCCGCCCGGCCCGCCGGGCTTCCCGAGATTGAGGTGCGCTAGGCTGCGCGCGTGATCCTCTCCGACCGGACCATCCGCGAGGAGATAGAGGCAGGACGGATCGATATCGATCCGTTCGAGCCCTCGGCGGTACAGCCCTCGTCGGTGGACGTTCGCGTGGCGAGCCTGTTCCGGGTGTTCCATAACGCCCGGCACCCGTACATCGACGTCAAGAAGGAGATGGAGGACCTCACCGAGCTCGTGGAGGTCCCCGAGGGGGAGGCCTTCATCCTCCACCCCGGGGAGTTCGTCCTGGGCTCAACGCTCGAGCGAGTCCGCCTCCCCGATGACGTCGCCGCTCGGTTGGAGGGGAAGTCCTCATTGGGACGACTGGGATTGCTCACCCACTCGACGGCCGGATTCGTCGATCCCGGGTGGGACGGCGACCTCACGCTCGAGCTCTCGAACGTGGCGAACCTGCCGATCACCATCTACCCCGGGATGAAGATCGGCCAGATCGCGTTCCTCCGGCTGTCGACACCGTCGGACACTCCCTACGGACGGAACCGGGGGAGCAAGTATCACGGGCAGCGTGGCCCAACCCCCAGTCGGTACTTCGAGAACTTCCGGTGGGCCTGGCGGATCAGCCCTGGTCGGCGGACACTCGACCGGTCTCCGCCGGCCGCTTGCCGTCGAGCCCCACGGCTTCCGCCACCACCTGGGCCACATCTTTGACCTCGAGGTCGCCGCCCTTACCTCGGGCGCCGTCGTCCAGCATCACCAGGCAGAACGGACAGGCCACCCCCAGGACGTCCGCTCCGGTGGAGGCGGCCTCGTCGGTCCGCTCGGCGTTGATCCGCTTGCCGATGTGCTCTTCCATCCACATCCGGGCACCGCCCGCGCCGCAGCAGAACCCTCGCTCGCGGTGCCGGGGCATTTCCACCTGCCGAATGCCCGGGATCTCACCCAGAACCTCGCGAGGCTCGTCGTACACGCCGTTGTGCCGGCCCAGGTAGCAAGGATCGTGGTAGGTGACCAACGCGTCCACCTCCTGCGACGGACGGAGACGACCCTCTGCCAGCAGGCGCGACAGGAGCTGAGTGTGGTGGATGACCTCGTAGTTCCCCCCGAAGTCGGGGTACTCGTTGCGGAGCGTGTTGAAGCAGTGGGGGCAGTTCACGATGATCTTCTGGACCCCCGCGGCGTTCAGCGTCGCCACGTTCTCCTTGGCCAGCTCCTGATACAGGTACTCGTGGCCCATCCGCCGGGCCGGGTCGCCGTTGCACTGCTCCCGCGGCCCGAGGATCGCGAACCGGACCCCTGCCTTCTGGAGCAGCCGGGCGGTGGCCTGTGCGATCCTCTTGGCCCGGTCGTCGAACGAGGCCGCACATCCCACCCAGTAGAGGTACTCGGGCGCCTCTCCGTCCTCCAGCACCCTGACCCCCAACCCCTCGGCCCACTCGGCCCGCTGGTTCTGGGGGACTCCCCAGGGGTTCTTCGCGCTCTCCATGTTCCGCAGCAGGAGGCCGGCCTCCTGGGGAAACCGCGACTCGCCCATCACCAGGTTCCGACGCATGTCCACGATGTGGTCGACGTGCTCGATGTTCACCGGACATTCCTGCATGCACGCCCCGCAGGTGACGCAGTCCCACACCACCTCGTCCTCGACCACGTCGGGGTTCAGCGGGACCTTCTCCGGCTCGAGCTCCTCGGCTCGGGCGTCGAGGATGACCTCGCCCTGCTCGAACACGTGATCCCGGAGGTTCATGATCAGGAGCTTCGGGGACAGCGGCTTGGCGGTGTTCCATGCGGGGCAGACGTCCTGACACCGGCCGCACTCGGTGCACGTGAAGGTGTCGAGGATCTGCTTCTGGGTGAGGTCCTCCACGGTCGCCGCCCCCAGGGAGGTCCCCTCCTCCATCTTCTCCAGGTCGATCTCCAGGGTGGTCAGCTTGCCCATCGGCTTGGTCTTCGACAGGAACACGTTGAAGAAGCTGGTGAGGATGTGGAGGTGCTTGGAGTAGGGGATGTACACCAGGAATCCCAGGATCAGGAGGATGTGCGCCCACAGGAAGAACCCGTGGAAGAACGACTGCCACCCCGAGCTCATCAGCTCGAACGCCTGGGCCACGAGATTCGACACCGGGGTCCACGCCGCCGGGGACTCGTTGAGGCCTTGGGCGATCTTGACGGCGTTCAGCCCGATGAGCGTGAGGATGATCCCCATGATCATGAGGAGGATGAAGTCGGCCTCCTCGAGGTGGCTCCCCTTGAACCGCTCGTCCCGCCGCACCTTCCGGAAGAACACCGCCATCCAGATGCCCGCCAGGACCAGTACGGCAAACACGTCCTGCACCAGCCCCAGCCATCCGGTGCGCCCGATCAGGGGGATGGCGAACCGCTCGTCGAACACCTCCCCGAACACCTCGATGATCGTGGTGAACAGGACCAGGAAGCCCCAGAAGATGAACGCGTGCATGAGCCCGGGGCCCAACCGTTGGAGCAGCTTGCGCTGGCCCAGGACCACCACGGTCTCCGTCTCCAGGCGCTTGGGGAGGTCGTCGAAGCGGTTGACCGGGCGGCCCAATCGGACCAGCTGCCACAGCGTCAGGGCCCGGAGCATGAACAGGCCGCCGGCGGTGGCCAGCAGCAGGAGGAAGACGATCCGGCCCATCCGCGGAGCAGTGTACGGCACCCCGCGTAGGCGAGGAAAGGTGGCTACCCGCGGGTAGCTTCTCAGTCTGGTTCGCCCGAAACGCCCGGATCGCGGGACCCGCGGTGGGGCACGCCTGGAGGGGTTGACAGTCTCACAGTCAACCTTTATCTTCTAGAGGTACATAAGTCATCTGGCAAGACTCGAAGGAGGCGTACATGCCCAGACCTGTGGGAATCGACCTGGGGACCACGAACTCGGTGGTCGCCGTGCTGGAAGCCGGCGAGCCGGCCGTGATCCCCAATGCCGAGGGCTCGCGGACCACTCCGTCGGTGGTGGGGTTCTCGAAGAACGACGAGATCGTGGTCGGTGAGGTGGCCAAGCGACAGGCCATCACCAACCCCGACCGAACCATCCGGTCCATCAAGCGTCAAATGGGGACCGACTGGCAGCAGGAGATCGACGGCAAGAAGTGGACCGCGCAGGAGATCTCTGCCCAGATCCTGACCAAGCTCAAGCGGGACGCGGAGGCCTACCTCGGCGACACCGTCACCCAGGCGGTGATCACCGTCCCCGCCTACTTCGACGACGCCCAGCGCCAGGCCACCAAGGAGGCCGGGCAGATCGCCGGGCTCGAGGTGCTGCGGATCATCAACGAGCCCACGGCGGCATCGCTGGCCTACGGGCTCGACAAGCAGCACGACCAGACGATCCTGGTGTTCGACCTCGGCGGGGGGACGTTCGACGTGTCCCTGCTGGAGATCGGGGAGGGCGTGTTCGAGGTCAAGGCCACCTCCGGCAACACCCAGCTGGGTGGCGACGACTGGGACCAGCGGATCATCGATTGGATGGTCAAGGAGTTCAAGAACAACTACGGCATCGACCTGGCCCAAGACCGCATGGCCCTCCAGCGTCTGAAGGAGGCCGCGGAGAAGGCCAAGATCGAGCTCACGTCCACGTCCGAGGCCACCATCAACCTGCCGTTCATCACGGCCAACGCAGAGCGGCAGCCACTCCACCTGGAGATGAAGCTCACTCGATCGGAGTTCGAGCGCATGACCGAAGACCTGGTGAAGCAGCTCGAGGGTCCGTTCCTCCAGGCCACCAAGGACTGGGGGAAGGACGTCTCCACGATCGATCACGTGATCCTTGTCGGGGGCGCCACCCGGATGCCGATGGTCCAGGAGCTGGTGAAGAAGCTGACCGGTGGCAAGGAGCCCCACAAGGGGGTCAACCCCGACGAGGTGGTGGCCGTGGGAGCGGCCATCCAGGCCGGTGTGCTCAAGGGGGATGTGAAGGACGTCCTCCTGCTCGACGTGACCCCGCTGTCGCTGGGGATCGAGACGAAGGGTGGCATCTTCACCAAGCTCATCGAGCGAAACACCACGATCCCCACCAAGAAGTCCGAGGTGTTCACCACCGCTGACGACAACCAGACTCAGGTGGAGGTTCACGTCCTCCAGGGAGAGGCCGAGACGGTGTTCTCGCCCGGATCCCGCAGCCTGGGACGGTTCCACCTCACCGGGCTCGCTCCCGCCCCAAGGGGGATGCCCCAGATCGAGGTGACCTTCGACATCGACGCCAACGGGATCGTGAACGTCTCGGCCAAGGACAACGCAACCGGTAAGGAGCAGGCCATGACCATCACCGGTGGGACGGCGCTGCCCAAGGAGGACATCGACCGGATGATGAAGGAGGCCGAGCAGTTCGCGGACGAGGACCGGCGCCGGAAGGAGGCCGCCGAGGTTCGGAATACCGCGGACAACCTGGCCTACCAGGCCGAGAAGACCATGGAAGAGCTCGGCGACAAGGCCTCTGCGGAGCAGAAGGCCGAGGTCGAGAAGGACATCGCGGAGGTGAAGGAGGCCCTGAAGGGGGACGACACCGCCAAGATCAAGGCCGCCTCCGACAAGCTGATGCAGTCGTTCCAGCAGGTCGGTCAGGCCGTCTACCAGCAGCAGGCCCAGCAGGAGGCCGCGGCCGGCGGCGACAGCCAGCAGCCCGGCCAGGAATCTGAGGACGTTGTTGAAGGAGAAGTGGTGGACGAGGGAGGTGCGTCCTGACCACCAGGGACGAGAAGGAGAACGGGGACCGGGAGGAGCGGCCCCCGGTCCGGATCACCGACAAGCGACGGGTCCGCGACGATGCCGAGGCCACGTCGCCGGACGCCGAGGCCACCCCGACCAACGAGGAGGCCCGGGAGGAGCTGGACGACGTGGCTCGGGCCCGCAAGCAGGCGGCCGAGTACCTGGAGCACCTTCAGCGCCTGAAGGCGGAGTTCGACAACTACCGGAAGCGGGTCCTGCGAGAGCAGACCCGGGCCGTCGAGCTGGCCGCGGAGCCGCTGGTGGCCCGTCTGCTGGAGGTCGTCGACGAGTTCGAGCTGGCGCTCACCGCCTCCGAGCAGTTCACGCAGTCCCATCGCTTCGTCCAGGGTGTGGAGATGGTTTACGCAAAGCTCATGGAGATCCTTCGGTCCGCCGGCGTGGAGCGTATCGAGGCGTTGGGGAAGCCCTTCGACCCGGAACGGCACGAGGCCCTGCTCCAGGTGGAGGGGGAGGGTCATGGTGACCCGTACGTCGTCGACGTCCTGCGGACCGGCTACACGCTCAAGGGTCGGGTCATACGGCCCGCGGGGGTCAAGGTCGCGCGCTCGGGGGGCTCGGGAGGGTAGCTCGCCGTGAGCATCAACCGCGAGTGGCTGGAGAAGGACTACTACTCGGTGCTCGGCGTGCCCCGGAACGCCGATCAGCCCGAGATCAAGAAGGCCTACCGGAAGCTGGCCCAGCGCTACCACCCCGACTCGGCGAAGGGCGACAAGGCGGCCGAGGAGCGGTTCAAGGAGATCTCCGCGGCCTACGACGTCCTCGGCGACGAGAAGAAGCGCCAGGAGTACGACCGGGTGAGGGAGATGGCCACGTCGGGGTTCGGCTTCGGAGGCGGCGGCGGTCCTGGCGGGGTTCGATTCGAGGATCTCGGCTTCGGGGTCGGTGGGATCGGAGACCTGTTCGACCTGTTCGGGCGAGGCGCGGCCGGCGGAGCGACATCCGGTCGGCGAGGCAACGACCTGGTGACCGACGTCGAGGTGGCGTTCGAGGATGCCATGTCGGGCACCACCATTCCCCTGAAGATCTCGGGGCACGCCCCGTGCCGGACCTGTGGCGGTTCCGGTGCACGCCCGGGAACCCAGGTTCAGACTTGCCCGGAGTGCAGCGGGCGCGGCTCGGTCACCGTCGACCAGGGCTACTTCTCCCTGGCCCGTCCCTGCCCGAGGTGCGCGGGGCGGGGTCAGGTGGTGGAGGACCCCTGTCCGACATGCGGGGGAAGCGGCAGCACCACGGCCACCCGGACGCTTCGGGTCAAGATCCCCGCGGGCGTGGAGAACGGCGCCCGGATCCGGCTGGCCGGCCGCGGAGAGGCCGAGCCGTCCGGAGGAAGCCCCGGCGATCTGTACGTGAACGTCGGCGTGAAGCCCCACCGGTTCTTCGGACGACGAGGAGCCGACCTGACCCTCGCGCTCCCAGTGACGTACCCGGAAGCTGCACTGGGCGCCCAGGTCAAGGTGCCCACGCTCAACGGCGCGGTGACCCTCAAGGTCCCCTCGGGAACCAAGACCGGCCGCACCTTCCGGATCCGAGGCAAGGGCGCTCCCCGGCGAGGTGGGGGGCGAGGAGACCTCATGGTGACCGTTCAGGTCGAGGTGCCGACCCGGCTGAGCCGGCAGGAGCGACAGCTGTTGAAGCAGCTCCAGGACGCGTCGGGGGACAGCCCCCGGGCGGAGTTGGGGGTGTGATCGAGAGGTGAACGGCATGCATCGTGACGAGCGGCGGCGAGAACGTGCCGTCTACATCATCAGCGTGGCCGCGGAGCTGGCCGGAGTCCATCCGCAGACGCTCCGCATCTACGAGCGCAAGGGCCTGCTCCGCCCGGCGCGCACGGCCGGCAACACCCGGCGCTATTCGGAGCTGGACATCGATCGGCTCCGGGAGATCCAGGACCTGACCCAGCGGGGAGTGAACCTCGCGGGTGTCCGAATGATCATGGAGCTGCAGCAGGAGCTGGACATGGCCAGCCGGCGTCTCGACGAGATGCGCCGGGAGCTCGAGGAGGCCCGCAAGCGCCTCCGGGGTGACCGGGGAACCGGCGGGGCACTGCTCCCGCTCCGGAACATGCGGCTGCCCTGGGAGCGAGGCTGACGTGGATCCGGCGAAGCTGACCCTTCGTTCCAGAGAGGCCGTGGCCGAAGCACAGCGGCTGGCGGCCGAGCGCAGCCACCAGCAGGTGGAGCCGGGGCACCTGCTGGCGGCGCTCCTGGCCGACGCCGACGGCGTGATCTACCCCCTGCTGCACCGGCTGGGGATCTCGCCGCGGGCCCTTCGCGACCCCATCGAGGACCGCCTGAAGAACCTTCCCAAGGTCTACGGCTCCAACCAGGAAGTCACGGTTTCCTCGACCACCCGCCAGGTTCTCGAGCGCGCGTTCAGCGAGGCGGCGGCACTCGGCGACGAGTACGTCTCCACGGAGCACCTGCTGCTGGCCATGCTGGACGGCGCCACCGAGGTGGCTGGGCTGCTCTCCGACGCGGGGTTGGAACGCGAGGCGATGCTCTCGGCGCTCGAGGAGGTCCGGGGCCGCCACCGGGTGACCAGCGAGAACCCGGAAGACACCTACCAGGCCCTGGAGAAGTACGGCCGGGACCTCACCGCGCTGGCCCGGGCCGGGAAGCTCGACCCGGTGATCGGCCGCGACGACGAGATCCGCCGGGTCATCCAGGTCCTCTCCCGCCGAACCAAGAACAACCCCGTGCTGATCGGGGAGCCGGGCGTGGGGAAGACCGCCATCGCCGAGGGTCTGGCCCGCCGGATCGTCGAGGGCGACGTCCCCGAGGGCCTCAAGGGCAAGCGGATCGTGGCCCTGGACATCGGCGCTCTGGTGGCCGGCACGAAGTACCGAGGGGAGTTCGAGGAGCGGTTCAAGGCGGTGCTTCAGGAGATCGCCGCCAGCGACGGTCAGATCATCACGTTCATCGACGAGCTTCACACCGTGGTGGGGGCGGGCGCCGCCGAGGGGGCGGTGGACGCGGGCAACATGCTGAAGCCGATGCTGGCGCGCGGCGAGCTGCGGGCCATCGGAGCCACCACGCTCGACGAGTACCGCAAGCACATCGAGAAGGATCCCGCCCTCGAGCGGCGGTTCCAGCCCGTGCTCATCCGGGAAGCTTCAGCCGAGGACACTATCGGCATCCTCCGAGGACTGAAGGAGCGGTACGAGGTCCACCACGGCGTGCGAATCAAGGACGAGGCCCTGGTGGCCGCGGCGATGCTGTCGGATCGTTACGTCACCGGCCGGTTCCTCCCCGACAAGGCCATTGACCTGGTCGACGAGGCCGCCAGCCGGCTCCGGATCGAGATCGACTCCATGCCCACTGAGATCGACGAGGTCGAGCGGCGGGTGCGCCAGCTCGAGGTGGAGCGCGCGGCGCTGCGGAAGGAGCAGGACGACGCTTCGCGGGACCGCCTGGAGGCGCTCGAGCGCGAGTTGGCCGACCTGAACGAGCAGCTCACCTCGATGAAGGCCCACTGGGACCGGGAGAAAGAGCAGATCGGGCGGATCCGGGAACTGAAGTCGCAGACCGAGGAGGCCCGGGGTGAGGCCGATCGGGCGGAACGCGACGGGGACCTTGAGCGAGCCGCGGAGCTGCGGTACGGACGGCTGATCGAGCTCGAGAAGCAGCTCGAGGAGGCCAACAGCAAGCTCCAGGAGATCCAGGTCGAGCGGCGGATGTTGAAGGAGGACGTCGACGAGGAGGACGTGGCCGAGGTGGTCTCGTCGTGGACCGGCATCCCGGTCGCCCGGCTGATGGAGGGCGAGGTTCAAAAGCTCGTCAGGATGGAGGAGGCGCTCCACCAGCGGGTGGTCGGCCAGGATCAGGCGGTCGCCGCGGTAGCCAACGCCATCCGCCGGGCCCGGGCGGGGCTCTCGGACCCCCAGCGGCCGATCGGCTCGTTCATCTTCCTGGGCCCCACCGGCGTGGGGAAGACCGAGCTGACCCGTGCGCTCGCGGAGTTCCTGTTCGACGACGAGCGAGCCATGGTCCGGATCGACATGAGCGAGTACCAGGAACGGCACGCAGTCTCCCGGCTGGTGGGAGCCCCCCCGGGATACGTGGGCTACGAGGAGGGCGGGCAGCTCACCGAGGCCGTCCGGCGTCGCCCGTACTCGGTGATCCTCCTCGACGAGATCGAGAAGGCCCACCCCGACGCGTTCAACCTGCTGCTCCAGGTCCTGGAGGACGGGCGGCTCACCGACGGGCAGGGCCGGACGGTGGACTTCAAGAACACCGTACTGATCATGACCTCGAACCTGGGGAGCGCGTGGTTCTTCGACGAGTCGCTGTCGCCCCAGGACCGCACGGAGCGGGTGCTGACGGAGATGCGGGCCGCGTTCCGTCCCGAGTTCCTGAACCGGATCGACGAGGTCATCGTGTTCTCCCCACTGGACAAGGCGGAGCTGGCCGCGATCGTGGACATCCAGCTCGACTCGCTGGAACGGCGGCTGGCCGGCCGGCGGCTCCAGGTGGAGGTCACGCCCGCAGCCCGGGAGTTCCTTGCCGAGAAGGGCTACGACCCCAGCTTCGGGGCCCGGCCGCTCAAGCGGGTGATCCAGAAGGAGGTTCAGGACCCCCTGGCCATGAAGCTCCTCTCCGGCGAGATCCGGGAGGGCCGCACCGTGATCGTGGACCGCGAGGGCGACGGACTGACGTTCCGGTAAACACCGGCCCGGGACCTTCCGATACCCATGAGGATGGAGATCCTCATCTTCGTGGGCGCGATCGCCGCCATCGTGGTGACCCTGGTCCTGGGCTGGTACCTCAAGACCAGACGGCGAGCGGCGTACGTCACCCTCGCCGCCGCCCACGGCTTCCAGTATTCGCCTCAGGACCCCTTCGACCTGACGGCCTGGCCGTTCCGGCTGTTCACCCGGGGCGACGGCCGGGGGGCGGAGAACGTGATGTGGGGGGAGTGGCGGGGTGTCCCCATCACCGCATTCGACTACTGGTACTACACGGAGCATTCGAGTTCCCGGGGGCAGCGCTCGCGCAGCTTCCGGCGGTTCTCGTGCGCCACGGTCGAGGTCTCGGCGAGCTTTCCCCATCTCGAGGTGAACCGGGAGGGGCTGCTGAGCACGCTGGCGGATCGCCTGGGACTCGAAGACATCGAGCTCGAGTCTCCAGAGTTCAACCGCCGTTACAACGTGAGGGCTGCCGACCGGCGGTTCGCCTACACGTTGCTCGACGCCCGGATGATCGACTGGCTGGTCGGCTTCGATCAGGGCCTGGCATTCGAGGTACTGGGGAACCGGGTGCTGGCCTACCGTTCCCAGGTCCACCCCCACAAGCTCCTGCCGATCCTGGGGACCCTGGAGATGTTCCGCCAGCGGATCCCGAGGGTGGCCCTCAACCTGTACCCGGTGGGCTGACCGGCCGCTTTACAAACCGGGCGGGGTCCCGGAGGATACTGGCTGCCTCACCTGGAAGGAGCGTCTCGTGATCGCACTGTTGATCGTCCTGGGGATCATCGTCCTTCTGCTGCTCTTCGGAGTGGTCGCCTACAACCGGTTCGTGTCCCAGCGCCAGCAGATCCGGGACGCCTTCGCCAACATCGACACCGAGCTGCGCCGCCGGTACGACCTGATCCCCAACCTGGTGGAGACGGTCAAGGGATACGCCTCGCACGAGCGGGAGACGTTCGAGCGGGTCACCGCGGCGCGGAATGCCGCCATCCAGGCCCAGGGCCCGGCCCAGCAGGCCCAGGCGGAGAACGTCCTGACCTCCGCACTCCGCCAGCTGTTCGCGGTTGCGGAGAACTACCCGCAGCTGCGAGCCAGCGACAATTTCCAGGCCCTCCAGGGCGAGCTGGCCAACACCGAGGACCGGATCCAGACCTCGCGCCGCTTCTACAACGCCAACGTTCGCGAGTACAACGAGCGGGTGCAGTCGGTCCCATCGAACATCATCGCCTCGATGTTCGGCTTCAAGGAGGAAGAGTTCTTCGAGATCGAGGAGGGGGAGCGACCCACGGTCGAGCGGGCTCCACAGGTGGACTTCGGCACCGCCGGTCCGCCGCAGACGCCTGCCGGGGAAGAGGCCCCGCCCTCCGCCTAGCCGCTCGACGGGGTCGCGCCGGAAAGGATCTCGGCCGAGGTCACCAGATCCTGGAACGGCTCGAACTCGCGATAGCTCGCGGGCTCGTCCATGGCCACGATCTGCCGGCGGCTCCAGAGCGGCTGCAGGAAGGTGTCCTGGAACACCGACACCAGCCGGGCCTCGGGGACCTGGCGCACCGTGAGCTTGAGGAGATGGACTGTGGCCTGCCGTTGGTCCCGGGCGGCCGATCGAACATGGGCGAACCAATCCTCGAAGTCCGGGTGCTCGCTGCGGGGATCGAGGCGCATCCGTACCGCGTAGGAGACGATGTCCTCTCCGACGTGGACACCCCACACCTGGACCCGTACGTACGTGCGCTCGATGAAGGAGGCCAGCTCCCGGGCCCGGGCCCGGGGGGGATCGCTGGGGGAGATGTGGACAGGGGCGTCGGGACGGATCTGGACAGGGGTCTCGGGACGAATAGGGATCTGCGACGTCGCCGGCATCTCGGCGCAGGCGGCCAAGGCCAGGCTGGCCACTGCCGGACTGAACCACCAACCCCTCACACGCCCTCCTCATCCACCCTAGCGCGCACGCCAGGGTGGTGGGCCCGCCGGCGGACCGGCGTGGTCAGCAGGGACCACACCACGGCGTAGGCGACCGCCACCGCGGCCAGGATGGCCACGACCACCTGGACGGGGAAGTGCTCGGCAGCCCATCCCGCCAGCAGGATCGAGCAGGACAGCGACAACGTCACCAGGCCGAAGTCGAAGGCGAACACCCGCCCCCGGATCCGGTCCGGGACGATCCGCTGCAGCGCGAACGTCGACAGCATCCACTGCGCTCCGCCGCCCAGATGGGCCACCAGCACGAACACCGCCGCGGCTCCCAGACTCCCGACCATGGCGACGGTCCCGTAGCCGGCCCCGTAGACCGCGAACGCCACCCCGATGGCCACGAACACCCCGCGGAGGTCGTCCGCGAATCGACGGGCGATGAATGGACCGATCACCGCCCCCAGGCCTCTGGTGGCCAGGAGAATCCCGGTTCCCGTGTCCCCGGCTTGGTAGACGGTGAGGGCCAGGAGCGGAAGCAGGCCCATCACCCCGCCGGCGAGCCCGAACCCTCCCTTCACCGAGAGCAGGGCCAACACGCGGTGGTCTTGGCGGGCGTACCTGACCGTCTCCACCACGGCCTCGACCAAACCGGGGTGCTCTTCCGCTCGAGGCTCGGAGAACGATCCTTTGATCCCCACGAGCAGGGCCGCCGAGACGGCGAAGGACAGGGCGTCGCCGAGGAAGGCTGCTTCCCGGCCCCATACCGCGGCCACCAGGCCGCCCAGCGCTCCTCCGACCGCGAGCATCGAGCCCCACGCCGAGCCCGACAGCGCGTTTGCGGTTGCCAGGTCTCCGGGGGCGACCAGGTTGGGGATCGCTGCGGTCGAGGTCGGGGAGAACAGCGCCGTCAGGGCGCCGATCCCCGCGGTGAGCAGGTACGCCAGCCAGACCTCCCCGGGCTCGTCGATGAGGAGGTACCCGAGGGCCAGGACCATCCGGGCCACGTCGGAGCCGATCATCAGCCGCTGCCGGTCGAACCGGTCCGCCAGGTGCCCGCCGAGCGGCGAGAACACCGCGATCGACAGCATCTGCACCACCAGGACCAGCGTGACCATCGCCGGAGACGCGGTGAGATCGTTCACCAGGCCGAACAGGGCCACCAGGAGGAACCAGTCGCCGATGTACGAGATCAGCTGCGCCGCATACAGGCGACCGAAGCTGTGGTTTCGAACCAGGAGACCCAGCGCGGCGCGGAAGCCGCCGCGCTCCGGCGGCGGAGGATGGAGCGGGGTCTCCTCCATGGGCCCCGAGGCTATCAGGGGCCGTCCGGTAGGCTGTCCGGACAGGAGGTGGGGGAATGCTCGAGCGGTTCACCTGGTACAAGCAGTCCGGCTACCGATGGTCGGGAGATGGCCTGACCCTGTACATCGACCCCTGGGACGTCACCGACCCACAGCCCGCCGACGTGGTGTTCATCACCCATGCCCACGACGACCATTACTCCAAGGCGGACCTCGAGAAGGTCCGGAAGGACGGGACGGTGTTCGTGGCACCCGGTGACGTCGCCAAGGAGCTGTCCGGTGACGTGAAGGCAGTGAAGCCCGGGGACAGCGTGGATGTCGCTGGAGTCAAGGCCCAGGTGGTCCCCGCGTACAACATCGTTGAGGGCCGCCAGGAGAACCATCCCAAGCGGAACAACTGGGTCGGTTTCGTGCTCGAGCTGGAAGGCCGCTCCTATTACCACGCCGGCGACACCGACCACCTGCCCGAGCTGGAACAGCTGGCAGCCGACGTGGCGCTCCTGCCGATCGGAGGGGCCGGGTTCACCATGGACGCGGAAGAGGCGGCCGGCCTGGCCAAGGCCATGTCGCCCCAGATCGCCGTCCCCATGCACTACGGCGGGTTCTTCCCGGGAACCGCTCCCAGCTCCGATGGTGCGGTCTTCCGGAAGGCGGCCCAGCCCGTGCGGGTCGAGCTGCTGACGCCCGAGGTTCCGTTCCCCTCATAGGAGGTCCAGGTCACGGCGAGGACGCGCAAGGCACGGCTGGTGTGGCTCCTCCTGGGCGCCGGCCTGGTGGTCGGGCTGGCGGTCGGAGTGGCGGCCTCCATCACCGGGGCGTCGATCTGCGGGGCCGGCGAGGAGGGGCTCCGGTGCTACGAGCTCTCCCGAACCCTGGCCATCCGGGTGGGGGTGGTGGCCGGCCTCATGGCCGTCCTGATGGTCCTGGTGGTGGCGGGCCTCTTGAAGATGCTCAGCCAGGACGACAGCGACCGGGCCGAGGAAGCCATGGAGGCGTACCTGGCCTCCCGATCCGGGGGTTCCTCGGACTAGGGCGGGATGGCCCATTTGGGCTATTCCTACCGGAGTCCCTGGGGCGGTATAAACAGGGGAGCCCGACAAGGAGGAACCTCGATGGCAGGGATCGTCCCATTCTCAGACAACTACACCGATCACTCGACGGAGGCCGGCTACCAGTTCGAGTTCTTCTGTGAGCGTTGCGGCAACGGCTACAAGTCCGGGTTCCAGGCCTCCGCCCTGGGGGTGGGCACCAAGGTGGCCCGAGGACTCGGCGGCCTGCTGGGGGGAGCGCTGGGGAACGTCGGCTACGCCGGCCAGGAGGCCAAGGACCTCACCGAGTCCCAGGCCAAGGACAAGGCCCTCAAGAAGGCCGTGGAGGAGATGGCGCCGTACTTCAAGCAGTGCCACCGCTGCGGCCAGTGGGTGTGCAACGAGATCTGCTGGAACGAGGAGTACGGCCTGTGCGTCAACGACGCTCCCAAGCTCGAGCAGGAGATCGCTACGATGCAATCTCAGGCTCAGCTGGGCCAGGTCCAGGAGAAGGTCCAGGAGGTCGACTGGACCAAGGATGTCAACGTCGAGCGGAGGCAGGTGGCCCTCTGTCCGCACTGCGGAGCGGAGGCCGAGCACTCCGGGAAGTTCTGTCCCGAGTGCGGCAAGCCGCTGACGATGCCCGTGGCGTGCGCGAAGTGCGGGACCGAGTCACCCCGGGGCACGAAGTTCTGCCCCGAGTGCGGGAACCAGCTGTAGGTTGGGGTACGCCGGACAGGCCCGCGTCGGCGACGGCGCGCCCGGCGCGGCCGACATCGAGCTGACCGAGGACGCCATCCAGGTCGTCCCCGAACACGGCGACCCGGTCCACGTCCCCCTGGTGGACCTCGAGGACGTCCACGACGACGACTACGTCCTTCGCCTCGAAGACCACACCGGGACCCGCTACGAGCTCACGATGCTCGGTAAGGCCTACGGTCAGCTGCTGGCCGACCTGCGGGCCCGTCGCCACGAGGTGTTGGAGCGTGACCTGCTGCTCCGGGGGGTGAACCTACAGGATACCTTCCCCGGGAAGCTGTTGGGGAGCCCCACACCCGTCCCGGTGGAGGTCCGGGTCTACGAGGACCTCCTGGTGGTGATCCCCGAGCGGGGGACCATGTTCGGCGTGCCGTTCTCGTTCGTGGAACGGGTGGACTGGGACGAGGAGCTGTACCAGGTCCGGGTGGTCACCGACGACGGCCGGACCCTAGTGTTCGGTCACCTGGCCAAGCGCTCCGAGGAGTTCCGGGGCGAGCTTCGTCGCCTGCTCGACGACCTGGCCCGCCGGACCTCGGCCACCCTGGCCGGCCTGCTGCCGGGGATCGAGCCGGCGTCCCTGTCCCGCCTGGCCACCCTCCTCCGCGACGGTCGCGCAGCGCAGCAACGGGACATCGACGCGGTCGATCCGACGGTGTGGCCCCGGCTGGAGGAGGCCGCTTCGGCCACCGACCAGCTCCGGGCCTCCTACGAGCGGCTCAGGGCCATGACGCCGCCGGGGTGGGCGGCGTTCGGGGTCAAGGCCGTCCTGACCGAGAAGGAGGATCGGCCCGCCGCGGCTGCGTGGGAGGGCCCGGATCTCCAGGCCGGCTCGGCCACCGATCGCCAGAGCCGCTCGGAGCGGCGCGAGCAAGGCGTGTCGCGGCGTGTCGGGGCCGCATCCAGCGTAACTGGGGCCGGAGCTCCATCGGGCGAGGCGACCGTGGAAGAAGAGGCTCCGGAGCCCGGGGAGGCGTCGACCGACCTGTGGTACTTCTGTCCCCTGGCTTCCGAGGACCGACCGGTGAACGCGGTGGCCCAGGAGGTGGCCTCCGGTTCCGGCCACGCCACCTACCTGTTCCGGCTCATGGAGCCGGACCGGTTCGCGTCCCTGTCCGGAGAGGCCCTCGCAGAGGAGGTGGGACGGTCGATCGCCCGGCTGAATCGGGCGCTCCTCCAGTTGAACTTCCGCCGGGAGCCCATCTACCTGCCGGAGGAACAGATCCAGCAGGGCCCCTTCGGCAGGTACCGGGTGGCCCTCCGCAAGCTGGACCATCTTCGGTGGGCCCGGAAGGCGTTCCTGGGCCGGGCGGTGCACAACTCCTCGTGGCCGGCGCAGGTGGAGGCCGCCGTTGGCCGGTCCTGAACCGGTCTGACAGAATGTCCGGGTTACCCGAACCAGGAGGTGTTCGACCGATGACGCTCGGATACACCAAGTCCCTGTACATCCTGGCGTTCGACCATCGCGGCTCGTTCCAGAAGAAGATGCTGGGGATCGAGGGCCCGCCGACTCCCGAAGACGCCGAGCGGATCTCCGACGCCAAGGCGGTCATCTTCGAGGGGTTCCTCAGGGCCCTGGAGGAGGGAGCTCAGAAGGAGGCCGCCGGGATGCTCGTCGATGAGCAGTTCGGCGCCGACCTGGCCCGCCGGGGGAAGAAGGAGGGCGTCGTCCTGGCCATGCCGGTGGAGAAGAGCGGCCAGGACGAATTCGACTTCGAGTACGGCGAGGACTTCGGGGCCCACATCGAGGAGTTCGATCCCACGTTCAGCAAGGTGCTGGTCCGGTACAACCCGGAGGGCGACCGGGAGATGAACGCCCGCCAGTCGGCCCGGCTCCGGCGACTCTCGGACTGGCTGCACGAGCGTGACCGGAGGTTTCTGTTCGAGCTGCTGGTGCCGGCGGAGGAGTCCCAGCTGGCCTCCGTGGGTGGCGACACCGACCGGTACGACAAGGAGCTCCGTCCCGAGCTGATGCGCCAGTCGATCCGAGACCTCCAGGCCGCGGGCGTCGAGCCGGACGTGTGGAAGATCGAGGGGCTGGACCGCCGGGAGGACTGCCGGGCTGTGGCGGAGCTGGTCCGCTCGAACGGCAGGGACGAGGTGGCCTGCGTGGTCCTGGGCCGGGGCGCCGACGACGCCGCGGTGGAGCACTGGCTGAAGCAGGGATCCGGGGTGCCCGGGTACATCGGGTTCGCCATCGGCCGGACGATCTGGTGGGACCCGCTCAAGGAGTACCTCGCCGAAGCCACCGCCCGGGAGGACGCCACGGAGCGGATCTCCGCCAACTACCGGCGGATGATCGACGTGTACAACTCCTGACCGCCAGCCACCGGTTGGCCGGTCGGCGAGCCGGTCCGTAGAATGCCGCCGGGCCCGGACGGGCCCGCCGAGAGCGAGAGGAGGGTGAGCGTGGCGGTCATCAAGACAATCGACCTCGTGGGGGTGTCCTCGGAGTCCTGGCGGGACGCAGCTTCACAGGCGCTCTCCGACGCGGCCAAGACCCTCCGCGGGATCGAGGGGATGGACGTGCTGGAGACCTCGGCCGTAGTGGACGGGAGCGAGATCAAGGAGTACCACACCCACGTCCGGATCAAGTTCAGGATCGAGCGCTAGCCGCGCTCACGATCGTTCGCGGGGGCCCCTCGGGGCCCCCGCCGTCACGCTACGCTAGGGAACGATGCCGGCCACCATCCTCGTGGGCACCCAGTGGGGTGACGAGGGCAAGGGCAAGGCCACCGACCTGCTGGCCGACCACATGGACTTCGTGGTCCGGTACCAGGGTGGCAACAACGCCGGCCACACCGTCAAGGCCGGGGGCCACACCCTCAAGCTTCACCTGATCCCTTCGGGGATCCTGTATCCGCACATCACCCCGGTGATCGCCGATGGGGTGGTGGTCGATCCCCGGGTCCTCCTGGAGGAGATGGACGAGCTGGGGACCAGGGGGATCGATGCCTCCCGACTGCTGGTGTCCAGCAACGCCCACCTGATCATGCCGTACCACCTGGAGCTGGATAGGGTCACCGAGCGATATCTCGGGAAGCAGAGGCTGGGGACGACGAAGCGAGGGATCGGGCCCGCGTACGCGGACAAGGCCGCCCGGATCGGCCTCCGGGTCCAGGACCTCACCGACGAGAAGATCTTCCGGCAGAAGCTCGAGGTCGTCCTCAAGGAGAAGAACGCCATCCTGTCCAAGGTCTACAACCGCCTCCCGCTGGATCACGAGGAGATCGTTCGCCACTACCTGGGCTACGGGGATCGCCTGGCTTCCCACATCGCGGACACGTCGTCGGTCCTGTACGGAGCGCTGCGCCAGGGGAAGCACATCCTCCTGGAAGGGGCCCAGGGCACTCTCCTGGACCTGGACCACGGCACGTACCCGTTCGTGACGTCTTCGAACCCGGTGGCCGGTGGCGCGCTGGTCGGCGCCGGCTTGGGACCGAAGGAAGCCGAGCGGATCATCGGCGTGACCAAGGCCTACGTGACTCGGGTGGGCTCGGGTCCGTTCCCCACGGAGGACACCGGCGACGCGGGGAACCGCATGCAGGAGCGCGGGCAGGAGTTCGGGACCACCACCGGCAGGCGGCGGCGGTGTGGCTGGTTCGACGCCGTGCTGCTTCGGTACGCCGCCCGGGTGAACGGCCTCACCGAGATCTTCCTCACCAAGCTCGACGTGCTGTCGGGCCTTCCCAGCGTCAAGATCTGCGTGGCCTACCGTTACGAGGGCCGGAAGTACGAGGACTTCCCTCCCCACCAGTCGATCGTCCACAAGGCCGAGCCGGTATACGAGGAGCTCCAGGGATGGCCGGAGGAGCTCGTCGGCGCCCGGAGTGCCGGCGAGCTTCCCCTTCCGGCGCGGGCCTACGTGCAACGGATCGAGGAGCTGGCCGGGATCCCTGTCCAGACGATCTCCGTGGGCCCCGCTCGCGAGCAGACCGTGGAGGCCGCCTAGCTCGTGCGGGCGCTCGTGGTCGGCGGGGGAGGGCGGGAGCACGCCCTCGCCTGGAAGCTCGCCCAGAGCCCATCGGTCGACGCCCTGTACGCAGCGCCCGGCAACGCCGGGATCGAGGAGGTGGCCACCTGTGTTCCCATCGAGCCCACCGATCTCCACGCCATCGTTGACCTGGTGGATCGCCAGAGGATCGACCTCACGGTCATCGGCCCGGATGCGGCCGTGGTGGCCGGACTGGCGGACGAGCTCGAGGCGAAGGGCTTCCGTGCCTTCGGACCATCGAAGGCGGCCGCGCGGATCGAGGGCTCGAAGTCGTGGGCAAAGGACGTCTGCCGTCGACACGGGATCCCCACCGGACGGGCGGAGGCCTTCACCAGCCCTGAGGAGGCGATCTCCTACCTGGGGAAGGTGGAGTCCCCGTACGTCGTCAAGGCCGACGGGCTGGCGGCGGGGAAAGGCGTCACGATCGCCACCACGCGGAGGGAAGCCGAACAGGCGATCCGCCGGGCCATGGTCGACAGGGCCTTCGGCCCCTCGGGCGAGCGGGTATTGATCGAGGAGTTCCTGGAGGGCCGCGAGGTCTCGGCCTTCGCATTGACCGACGGGGAAAGGGTCGTACCGCTGGCGTTCGCCCAGGACTTCAAGCGAGCGGGCGACGGAGACCTGGGGCCCAACACGGGCGGGATGGGGGCGTACTCCCCCGTCCCGTGGGTCGACGAAGGAAACGGGGCTCGGATCTTCTCGGACATCATGGAGGGGACGGTCCGAGCTCTTGCCAGGGAAGGGATCCCCTATCGGGGGTGTCTGTACGGGGGGCTGATCCTCACCTCGGATGGCCCGAAGGTCCTGGAGTTCAACTCCCGGTTCGGCGACCCGGAGACCCAGACCGTGCTCCCTCGCTTCAGGGGGGACCTGGCGGCGGCCCTGGCGGCCTGTGTGGACGGGACGCTCACGCCGGACGCGGTGGGCTGGGCCCAGGAGGCTTGCGTCACCGTGGTGCTGGCCTCCGGCGGATACCCGGGTCCGCATCGCACCGGGATCGAGGTCCGCGGACTCGAGGAAGCCGGGAAGACCGACAAGGCCGTGGTGTTCCACGCGGGGACCGGCCGCCGGGACGGTAGAGTGGTCACCGCAGGTGGAAGGGTGCTGGCCGTGAGCGCGCTGGGGACCGATCTGGCCGAGGCGCGCCGCCGCGCGTATGAGGCCTGCGCCCGCATCTCGTTCGAGGGGATGCACCATCGCACCGACATCGCCAAGGAGGCCGCTGGTGGCTGACCCGTTGGTGGGGATCCTGGTCGGGTCCGAATCCGACCGACCGGTGCTTCAGCAGGCTCAAGCGATCCTGGAGCGGCTGGGGATCCCCAGCGAGTTCCTGGTGATGTCCGCGCACCGCACCCCGGACCTGGTCGACGAGTACGCCCGGACCGCCGAGGACCGCGGGCTGGTGGCCATCATCTGCGGGGCCGGCCGGGCCGCCCACCTGGCCGGAGCGGTCGCGGCCCGCACGGTCCTGCCGGTGATCGGTGTGCCGGTCGGCGCCGACCACCTCGGCGGGGCCGATGCCCTGTACTCCACGGTCCAGATGCCCCGGGGGGTGCCGGTGGCCACCGTGGGGATCGACGGGGCAGTGAACGCCGCGATCCTGGCCGCCCAGATCCTGGCGGTGCGCGACGCCGAGGTTCGCAAGAAGCTGCACGAGTTCAAGGAGTCCCTGGCCGAGGGCTTTCGGTCGTGACCGCCGAGGAGCCGACAACGTGATCCCTCGGTACACGTTGCCGGAGATGGCCGAGGTGTGGTCGGAAGAGGCCAGGCTCCGTCACTGGCTCCGGATCGAGGTCCTGGCCTGCGAGGCCTGGGCCGAGCTGGGACGGATCCCTCCGGAGGACCTGGAATCCATCCGGGCCGTGAAGCGGGTGGAGCCCGACCGGGTCCGGGAGATCGAGAAGGCCACGAAGCACGACGTGGCCGCGTTCGTACAGGCGCTGGCCGAGGTCGTGGGTCCGGCGGGCCGGTGGGTCCACTTCGGGATGACCTCCAGCGATCTGCTGGACACCACGATGGCCCTCCAGCTTCGTGAGGCGGCGGACCTTCTCCTGTCGAAGCTGGAGCGGCTCCTGGGCGTGGTGAAGGCCCGGGCCCTGGAGCATCGGGACACGCTGTGCGTGGGCCGGACCCACGGGGCCCACGCGGAGCCGACCACGTTCGGCCACAAGCTCGCGGTGTGGGCCTTCGAGCTGGCCCGAGATCGCGAGCGGGTCCGCCGGGCCCGGGAGGCCGGGTCGGTGGGAAAGGTCAGCGGGGCGGTGGGAACGTACTCGGCCGTGGACCCCTCGGTGGAGGAATACGTGTGCCGGGAGCTGGGACTCCAGCCCGCGGAAGCCACCACCCAGATCGTTCAACGCGACCGCCACGCGGAGTACCTGTCGGCGCTGGCGATCGCCGGGGCCACGCTGGAGAAGGTCGCCGTGGAGATCCGGCATCTGGCCCGCACCGAGGTGCGGGAGGTCGAGGAGCCGTTCGAGATCGGCCAGAAGGGCTCGAGCGCCATGCCCCACAAACGGAATCCGATCCTGTGCGAGCGGGTCGCCGGCCTCGCTCGCCTCCTCCGGTCGAACCTCCAGGCCGGGCTGGAGAACGTGGCCCTGTGGCACGAGCGCGACATCTCCCACTCCTCGGTGGAGCGAGTGATCTTCCCGGACTCCACGATCGTCCTGGACTATTCGTTCCACCTCACCACGTTCGTCCTGGAGGAGCTCCGGGTGTTCCCCGACCGGATGCGGGCGAACCTGGAGGCGGGAGGTGGCCTGGTGTATTCGCAACAGGTGCTGCTGGCCCTGGTCGACCGGGGGATGAGCCGGGAGGAGGCCTATCGGTTCGTTCAGGGGTCGGCCGCGGCCGCGTGGGACGAGGGGAAGGAATTCCGCAGGGAGCTGGTGTCCCGGGACAAGGTCCGAGCGCTTCTGTCGGACCAGGACATCGACGATCTGTTCCGGCCCCGCCTGGAGCACCTCGACGCGGTGTTCGCCCGGCTGGAGAAGCTGGAGGTCGGCCCCTGAGCGTCCTGGCCGAGCTCCATGCAAAGGGAAAGGTCCGCGACATCTACGACGCCGGGCCCGGCGAGCTCCTGATGGTCACCAGCGATCGGATCTCCGCGTTCGACGTGGTCCTGCCCACCCCGATCCCGGACAAGGGGCGGGTGCTCACCGGGCTCTCGCTGTTCTGGTTCGAGAAGACCAGGGACGTCCTGCCCAACCACCTGCTGAGCGCGTCGGTGGACGACTTTCCCGTTGAGTTCCGCGATCACCGCGACGAGCTGGCCGGCCGGTCCATGCTGGTCCGGCGGGCCCGGATGATCCCCATCGAATGCGTGGCCCGCGGCTACCTGTCGGGTTCGGGATGGAAGGAGTACCGGGCCTCGGGAACGGTTTGCGGCATCGAGCTGCCGGCGGGGCTGGTGGAGTCCGACCGCCTGCCGGAGCCCATCTTCACCCCGGCCACCAAGGCGGAGGAGGGCCACGACGAGAACATCAGCCTGAAGCGGGCCGGCGAGCTGGTGGGCCAGGGGCTGGCCCAGCGCCTGAAGGAGCTGACGCTGACGCTGTACGAGATGGGGGCGGCCTTGGCCCGGGAGCGTGGGGTGATCCTGGCCGACACCAAGTTCGAGCTGGGGTTCATCGACGGTGAGATCGCTCTGTGCGACGAGGTCATGACCCCGGACTCCTCGCGGTTCTGGCCGGCCGACCGATACGCGCCGGGAGGGCCACAGCCCTCCTTCGACAAGCAGTACGTCCGTGACTGGCTCGACGCCAGCGGGTGGGACCACGAGCCGCCGGCGCCGGACCTCCCTCCGGAGGTGGTGGGCCAGACCGCGTCCCGCTATCGGGAGGCCTACGAGCGGGTCACCGGCGAGCCGTTCGACCATTACCTCCGGAGGTCTGGCGCGCTGTGAGGCACCGGTTCGAGGTCGTGGTGATGCTCAAGCCGGGGATGGCCGACCCTCAGGGCAAGGCGGTGGAAGACGCGCTGCCGCACCTGGGTTGGAGCGGCGTGGCCGGCGTCCGCATGGGGAAGCACGTGGAGCTGACCGTTGAGGCCCCGACCGCGGACCAGGCCCGGGCCGTTGTCGAGGAGGTGGCCGGGAGGCTCCTGTCCAACCCGGTGATCGAGGACTACCACATCCGGGAGATGGAGGATGCCTCGTGACGAAGCCTCGCGTCGCGGTGGTCACGTTCCCGGGGTCGCTGGACGACCGGGACGCCCTCCGGGCAGCAGCCCTGATGGGCGCCGAGCCGGTCCCGGTATGGCACGCGGACCCCGACCTCGGGGGGGTCGAGGCGGTGATCCTTCCCGGGGGGTTCTCCTACGGCGACTACCTGCGAACCGGGGCCATCGCCCGGTTCGCCACGGTCATGAAGGCGGTCCGGGAGCATGCGGACCGCGGGGGTCCGGTGCTGGGGATCTGCAACGGATTCCAGATCCTGTGCGAGGCAGGGCTCCTTCCCGGGGCACTGATCCGGAACCGTGGTCTGGCGTTCGTATGCCGCCGGGTGCACGTACGGGTCGAGCGAAGCGCCACTCCGTTCACCTCGGGGCTCGAGGCCGGCGACATCCTGGAGGTGCCGGTGAAGCACGGGGAGGGCCAGTACGTGGCCGATCCGGACACCCTGCGCCGGATCGAGGATCAGGGCCTGGTGGTGTTCCGGTACTGCTCTTCGGACGGAGCGCTCGGCGATGAGCATGACCCCAACGGCAGCGCGAGCCACGTCGCCGGGGTGAGCAACGAGACCGGGAACGTGGTGGGGATGATGCCGCACCCCGAGCACGCCGTGGACCCCGACGTGGGGCCCACCGGCGGCCAGCCGCTATTCGAGTCCCTCCTGACATCGATCCTGGCCCGGGTGTGATGCTCGCGGAGCCGCTCCACCGGGCTCTGGGTCTCACCGACGAGGAGGCCGGCCGGATCCGGGACACGCTGGGTCGCCAGCCCAACCGCGCCGAGCTGGCCATGTACGCCGCCATGTGGTCCGAGCACTGCTCCTACAAGTCCAGCAAGATCCATCTGCGGACCCTTCCCACGGAAGGGCCGCGCATCCTGGTGGGGCCCGGTGAGGACGCCGGGGTCGTGGACCTCGGAGACGGGCTGGCGTGCGTGTTCAAGATGGAGTCGCACTCCCACCCCTCCGCCGTGGAGCCGTACCAGGGAGCCGCCACCGGCGTCGGAGGGATCGTCCGCGACGTGCTGTCGATGGGGGCCCGCCCGGTGGCCATCCTGGACCCCCTGCGGTTCGGCCCGCCGGAGGAAGACCGCAACCGCTGGCTGCTCTCGGGTGTGGTGGCGGGGATCGGGGGCTACGGCAACTGCATCGGGGTCCCCACGGTCGGGGGCGAGGTGAAGTTCGCCGCCTGTCATGGCCCCAACCCCACGGTCAACGCCATGTGCGTGGGGATCGCTCCGGCCGATCGGCTGGTCCGGGCCCGGGCCGAGGGAGAGGGAAGCGTCCTGGTCCTGATCGGGTCCACCACCGGCCGGGACGGGATCGGCGGCGTCTCGGTGCTGGCCTCGCGGACCCTCGATGCGGGCAGCCAGGAGGCCCGTCCGTCCGTGCAGATCGGTGACCCGTTCTCGGAGAAGCTGCTGATCGAGGCGTGCCTGGAGATGGTGGACGCCGGTCTCCTGGCCGGGCTCCAGGACCTCGGCGGTGCCGGCATCACCTGCGCGGTGAGCGAGTCAGCCTCCCGTGCGGGAACCGGCGCTGAGATCGACCTCGACGCCGTGCCGCTCCGGGAGCCGGGAATGGAGCCGTACGAGGTGCTCACCTCGGAGTCCCAGGAGCGGATGCTGGCCGTCGTTCGCCCGGCCGACCTGTCCGCGGTCGAGGCGGTGTGCCGCAAATGGGGACTGCGTTCCGCGGTGATCGGCAGGGTGACCGGCGACGGAACGATGCGGGTGCGGGCCGGGGGACGGGTGGTGGCCGAGGTCCCCGCCCGCTCACTGGCCGAGGAGGGTCCGGTGTACCGCCGTCCGATGGCCCCGCCGTCGTGGCTCGACGAGATCACGGAGGACGACCCCACGTTCGCGGTCCCGGAGGTGGACCCACGCGAGGCGTTCCTCCGGGTCCTGGGCTCGGCGAACGTGGCGTCCAAGCGATGGGTGTGGGAGCAGTACGACTCGGTGGTGCAGGGCAACACGGTGTCCGGGCCCGGCGGCGACGCGGCGATCGTTCGCCTGGAGGGAAGCCTCAGGGCCCTGGCCCTGTCCACCGACGGCAACGGGCGGTACGCGCACCTGGACCCGTACCTCGGCGGGGGTCACGCGGTCGCCGAAGCGGCCCGGAACGTGGCCGCCGTGGGGGCCCGGCCTCTGGCGGTGACCAACTGCCTGAACTTCGGCAACCCCGAGCGGCCCGAGGTGATGTGGTCCTTCCACGAGGCCGTTCGGGGGATGGGCGACGCGTGCCGGGCCCTGGGGACCCCGGTGACCGGGGGGAACGTGTCCTTCTACAACGAGTCGGGGGACTCGGCGGTCTATCCAACCCCCATCGTGGGGATGCTGGGGCTCCTGGAGGACTACCGGCTGGCGGTGGGCCGGGCCTTCGCTCCCGGCCGGATCGTCTACCTCCTGGGGGAGACGTTCGCCGAGCTGGGCGGGTCGGAGTACGCCGAGGCCGTCCTGGGCACGGTGAGCGGGCACCCGCCCGGCCTCGACCTCGACCGCGAGGGCGCGCTGGCCACGTTCCTGGTGGAGGCGGCCACCGGCGACCTGCTGGCCGGCGCCCACGACTGCTCGGACGGCGGGCTGGCGGTGGCCCTGGCCGAGTCGGCGATCGCCGGCGACTGCGGGTTCGCGGTGGCTCTCCCCGGTGACCTGCCGCCTCACCTCGCGATGTTCAGCGAGTCCGCCAGCCGGGCCGTGATCTCGGTGGCTCCTGAGCGCGTCGGTGACCTGGAGGACCTGGCGGCTCGCTTGGAGGTCCCGATGGCTCGCCTGGGCGAGACCGGTGGGCCCAGGATGGTGTTCGGCGAGGAGTTCGAGGTGACGGTGGCCGAGGCCCGCCGGGTGTACGAATCAACGATCCCAGCGCTCGTTCTGCGGGCGGCGGGGTAGCCGATGGTATCCTCGGATCACGTGAGCGGGGAATCTCCCAGGGAGGCGTGCGGGCTCTTCGGTGTCTGGGCGCCCGGCGAAGAGGTGGCCCGGCTCACCTACTTCGGGCTCTACGCGCTGCAGCACCGCGGTCAGGAGTCCGCCGGGATCGCCGTCTCCGACCGCCAGAACATCCTGGTGTACCGGGAGCTAGGGCTGGTCTCCCAGGTCTTCGACGAGCGAACGCTGGCCACCCTCCAGGGAGATCTGGGAATCGGCCACACGCGGTACTCCACCACGGGGTCGACCACCTGGGAGAACGCCCAGCCCTCGTTCAAGACCGACGGCCGCCGGGGGCTGGCCCTGGGCCACAACGGGAACCTCACGAACACCGAGGAGCTCGCGGGCCGGGTCGGGAGCCGGGGCCCCGCGTCCACCGACTCCGACCTGGTGGCCACGCTGCTGTCCCGGGAGGACGCGGACCTCGAGACCGCCGCGCTTCAGGTCCTGCCCACCCTCCAGGGGGCGTTCTCGTTCGTGATGATGGACGAACGGACCGTGTTCGGGGCCCGCGACCGGTACGGCCTGCGACCGCTGGCCATCGGGCGGCTCGGCGAGGAGGGGTTCGTCCTGGCCTCGGAGACCGCGGCCCTGGACATCGTGGGCGCCACGTACGTTCGGGAGGTGGAGCCCGGCGAGGTGGTGATGATCGACGACCGGGGACTCCGATCGGCGCGGTTCACCGAGAGCCCCCGCTCCGCGCTGTGCCTGTTCGAGTTCGTCTACCTGGCCCGCGCCGACTCCCGGCTGTACGGGCGCACGGTCCACGAGGCCCGGAGGGAGATGGGTCGACGCCTGGCCAAGGAGGCCCCAGCCCCCGGAGACATGGTGGTCCCGGTCCCGGACACCGGGCACTCCGCCGCGCAGGGGTTCGCCGAGGCCGCGGGGATCCCGTACGGCGAAGGGCTGATCAAGAACCGGTACGTGCACCGTACGTTCATCGAGCCCACCCCGGGGCTGCGACAGCGCGGGGTGCGACTGAAGCTGAACCCGCTGGCCGATGCCATCCGCGGCAAGCGGCTGGCGGTGGTCGACGACTCCATCGTCCGGGGCACCACCACACGACAGATCGTCCACATGCTGCGAGAGGCGGGTGCCAGGGAGGTCCACATGCGGATCACCAGCCCGCCGATCCGCTGGCCGTGCTTCTACGGGATCGACATGTCCACCCGGGAGGAGCTTGTGGCCGCCAGCATGCGGGTCGAGGAGATCCGCGAGTTCATCGGCGCGGACTCGCTGGCCTATCTCTCGCTTCCCTCGCTGGTGGAGGCCACGGGCGCCCCGGCGGACACGTTCTGCCGGGCCTGTTTCGACGGCCGATATCCGATCCCCATCCCGGAGCACGCCTCGAAACACCTGCTCGAGCGGGAGTAGCGCCGTGATGGAGCCTTCGGGCGCCTATCGTCGCGCCGGGGTCGACCTCGACGCGGCCAGGGATGCCGTCTCCCTGATCTCCGACCTCGCTCGGGGAGCCACCCGTCCCGAGGTGGTGGGAGGCATCGGCGGGTTCGCGGGCCTGTTCCGGGTGGGCGGAAGGAGGCTGCTGGCCGCGGCCACCGACGGGGTGGGAACGAAGGTCGAGGTGGCCAGACGGGTGGGCCGCCTGGACACGGTGGGGATCGACCTGGTGGCCATGTGCGCAAACGACGTGGTGTGCACCGGGGCCGAGCCCCTGTTCTTCCTGGACTACCTGGCCACCGGGCGTCTGGACCCCGGCCAGGTCGCTCAGGTGGTGAGCGGAGTGGCCGAGGGGTGCCGCCGGGCCGGCTGCGCGCTCCTGGGCGGGGAGACCGCCGAGCACCCGGGGCTGATCGAGGAGGGGCGGTTCGACCTGGCCGGGTTCTGCGTGGGAAGCGTCGAGGAGGAATCCCTGCTGGGACCCCACCGGGTCCGGGAAGGAGACGCCCTGGTCGGCCTGGCCTCGACCGGTCTCCACGCCAACGGCTTCAGCCTGGTTCGGCGGCTCGTCCAGGAGAACGGGCTGGACCTTCGGAGCACCCCGGGCGGGCTCGACCGGCCCCTGGCGGACGTCCTTCTGGAGCCCACGGCCATGTACGTCTCGGAGGTCCTGGAGGTGGCCCGGAGCGGCGTGGTCCGGGCAGCCGCCCACGTGACCGGGGGAGGACTGATGGAGAACGTTCCCCGAACTCTCCCTCCGGGCCTGGGGGCGGAGATCGACCGAGGCAGCTGGGACGCCCCCCCGGTGTTCACGTTCCTGACCTCGCTTGCCGATATGGAGGCAGAAGAGGCCGCGTGGACATTCAACTTGGGACTCGGGATGGTGCTCGTGGCCGCCTCGGAGGCGGCCGAGGCGGTCGTGTCGACCGTCCGGGCCCTGGGGACGGAAGCGGCGGTGGTGGGCAGGGTGACGACCGGGAAGGGGCTGGCCCTGAAGTGAGCGCGCGGGTCGGCACCCTCCGGGGGTTTGAGCCGCCCGAGCTCAAGGATGTTCAGCACCGTCGCCGGCAGCTCTTCGGGCTGCTGCTCTTGGTGTTCATCGTGGTCGCCGGGGCCATCGTGATGTTCTCGTTCGCCTCGGAGCAGTTCCTCGGCCGCCCCATCCGGATCCTGGACTTCGGGGTCCTGCGGATCTCCTTCGTGTTCCTGGCCGTCGCGTTCGCCCTGTACGCCTGGGAACGGGAGCGCCGGCTCACCCGGCTGGAGCACGCCCTCATCGAGGAGCGGGTCCTGTCGACCGCGCTGTCGAATCGGGTCCGAGAGCTGGCGGCCATCTCCCGTGCCGGGCGGGCGGTGGCGTCGACGCTGTCGCTGGAGGACGTCCTGGAGCTGATCCTGGGCTCAGCCCAGGAGCTCCTGGGGGCCACCGAGGGTTCTGTGATGCTGTTCGACGACTCCAAGGAGAGCCTCCGGATCGCCGCCTCCGTGGGGCTGGACGAGGCCTCGATCAAGCGGGTCATCCCCGTGGGCGAGAGCGTGGCGGGGTGGGTCGCGGAGTTTCGTGAGGCTGTGGTCCTGCGGGGCGAGGTCAAGGACCCCAGGTTCCGCCGGTTCGTTCCCAAGGACCGGGAGGTGCGCTCGGCCATGTCGGCACCGCTGTACGCCCGGGCGGATCCGGTCGGGGTGCTCAACGTGAGCGTCTCCACCGGCCGGCGCGAGTACACCGAGCACGATCTGCGAGCCCTCACGGTGTTCGCGGATCACGCCGCCATCGCCATCGCCAACGCTCGCCTGTACGAGCGTGAGAAAGCGGCCACCGCCCGACTGGAGGAGCTCGACGCCAAGCGGCGGGAGTTCCTGGCGGTGGTGACCCACGACCTCAAGGCTCCGCTGACCGCGATCCTCGGGTACGTCCGTCTCCTCCAGGAGCTGGGCGAGGCCGCCACGATGGATCAGGCCCGGGACTTCGCCGGGATCGTGGAGCGCCAGGGCGAGCGGATGATGGACATGCTCGAGCAGCTGATCATGTCGAGCAGCCTCGAGGAGGGTGCTCCGATCCTCAACCGGCAGAAGCTCGATCTTCCCAGGATGATCGAGGAGGAGATCACCGCGTTCCGAGGCGTGTTCGGGGAACGTTCCGTGGTGGTTCACGTGCCCGACCGCCTGCCCCAGGTCTTCGGAGATCCCAGCGCCGTCGAGCACATCCTGGCGAACCTGCTCGACAACGCGGTCAAGTATTCCCCGGATGGGACGGAGATCGAGGTTGTGGTGGACGCGGTCCCCGAGGAGATCCGGATCAGCGTCGGCGACCAGGGCCCTGGGATCCCCGAGAAGCTCTTGCCGCAGGTCTTCGACCGCTTCCAGCAGGGTGACCGCGTGGTGGGGCAGGGGAGCGTGGGACTCGGCCTGTTCATCGTGCGCAGCCTGGCCCTGGGCCACGGGGGGCGGGCCTGGGCGGAGAACCGTCCGGACGGCGGGGCCCGGGTCACGTTCACGCTGCCGATCAGGCGCGGCGACCGGGCCGCCTAGGTTCTCGCCTCCCCGTCCCGCGCCTCGCCCGCGTCTAGGCTGTGCGGGGAGGAGGGATGGGATGATCGAGGCGTACGTCCTGATCCAGGTGGAGATCGGTCTCTCGAGCGCGGTCTCGGGCGATGTGGCCCGGGCCACCGGCGTCGAGTGGGCGGATGACGTGGCCGGTCCCTACGACATCATCGCGCGGGTGAAGGCGGCGGGCCTGGATGAGCTGGCCAGGATCGTGGTCACCGAGATCCAGGCCTGCACGGGGGTGACCCGAACCCTGGTCTGTGTCGTGCCCGGCTCGGAGGACACCACGTGAAGCTGGCGGGCGTCGAGCTTCGCCGCGTTTCCCTACCGCTCGTGGCCCCGTTCCGGACGTCGTTCGGGACCGAGACGGAGCGGGACGCGCTGCTCCTGCGAGTGGAGACGCCGGAGGTCGAGGGGTGGGGGGAATGCGTGGCCGGGAAGGCGCCCCTGTACTCCTCCGAATACGTTGACGCGGCCGAGGCCGTTCTTCGGCACCACCTGCTGCCTCGGGTGTTCGCTCCGGACGAGGTTACGGCGGGGCAGATCCTTTCCCTGCTCGCGGAGGTGAAGGGTCACCGGATGGCCAAGGCAGCCGTGGAGATGGCCGTCCTTGACGCCGAGCTCCGTCTGTTGGACCTGTCGTTCGGACGGTACCTCGGCGCCGTCCGGGATCGGGTCGACTGCGGAGTGTCGGTCGGGATCATGGACTCGATCCCCGAGCTCCTGGAGGCGGTCGAGGCGTACCTGGCCGAGGGATATCGCCGGATCAAGCTCAAGATCGAGCCGGGGTGGGACGTCGAACCGGTGGAGGCGACCAGGCAGAGGTTCGGGGACATCCTCCTCCAGGTCGACGCGAACGCGGCGTATTCGCTGGCCGACGCGCCGCGGCTTGCCCGGCTCGACCAGTTCGACCTCCTGCTCATCGAGCAGCCCCTGCCCGAAGAGGAGGTTCTGGGCCACGCGGAGCTGGCCAAGCGGATCGCCACGCCGATCTGTCTGGATGAATCCATCACCTCGGCGAAGGCGGCCGCCGACGCCATCGCCCTGGGAGCGTGCCGGATCGTGAACATCAAGGCGGGGCGGGTGGGGGGCTACCTCGAGGCCCGCAGGGTCCACGACGTGTGTCAGGCCGGCGGCGTGCCCGTGTGGTGCGGCGGGATGCTGGAGACCGGCCTGGGTCGCGCAGCGAACGTCGCGCTGGCCGCGCTCCCGGGGTTCGTCCTTCCGGGCGACACGTCGGCCTCGGACCGGTATTTCCACCGCGACATCACGGACCCGTTCGTGCTGGAGGAGGGGCGCCTTCCGGTGCCCACCGGTCCGGGGCTCGGGGTGAGGGTCCTCCGCGACGCGCTGGACGAGGTCACCACCAGCACCGACTGGATTCCGGCAGGCTAGGGGTTCAGGCCCGGGGGATCACCGGCCGACCGGCCCGAACACCCTTCGCCGGGACCCGGACCAGCCGCCCCTCTCGGTTCTCGACCACGAAGGTCTCGGCCGCGTCGTCGTACCACCGGAGCACCCCCACCACCTCGCCGACGTACCCGTTGGGGAGCTCGTACTGGAACGTCACTCGCTGCCCGACGTGGTCGGGGGTGACCAAGTTCTTGCCCCGCACGACACCACCGTAATGCCCGGCGTGCCGGGCCATCAACCGGCGTTCAGGGACCGGAGACCCGCGAGATGGTCCCGGCGGGCGGCTCGGGAAAGGTGTCGGGGTGGATGGCCCAGGCCAGGATCTCCAGGCCGTCCACGATCCGCGGTCCCGGACGGGAGAAGAACGAGGACGCGTCCGTCGCGTACACGGTCCCCTCGGCGCGGGCGGTGGTCTCCTTGAACTCGGGTACCAGGTAGAGCCCCCCGGCCTCCTCCTCCGCCTCGGGGAGGTAGTACCCGCAAGGCATGAACGCCACGACCTCCGGGGCCGCGTCGGCGATGTTCCGCCAGGTCACGGTCCGGGAGCGCTGCTTGGGCTCGTTGAGCAGGTTCTCGCCGGCGGCCAGATGAACCATCTCTGGGATCCAGTGGCCGCCCACGAACGGGGGATCCAGCCATTCCAGGGCCAGGGTCCGGATCCTCGGCAGCCGGGTGGCCCTGGCCCGAACCGCCTCGATCCGCTCCCGGAGCGAGGCCACCAGCTCCTGGGCCCGGGTCTCGGTCCCGGTGGCCCTGCCGACGTCGAGGAACGACTCGAGGACGCCGTCCAGGCTCTGGGGATCCATGGACACCACCTCCGCCCGGCACCCCAGCTCCTCCAGGGCATCCTCCACCTGGCCGGAGGGCACGGCGCACACCCGGCAGAGGTCCTGGGTGAGGATGAGGTCCGGCTGGATCCTCCCGATCAGCTCCTTGTCCAGGACGTACAGGGGATCCTTGGCCTCCATGTGCTGGTTCACCAGGTCGTCGATTTCTCGGGAAGAGAGCGGCCGGTCGGTCGGGAGCGCGGTGTCCGAGATCACCGGCTTGGTCCGGGCCTCGGGGGGGTAGTCGCACTCGAAGGTCACCCCCGACAGGTCGTCGCCCAGGCCCAGGGCGAACACCACTTCGGTGGCGGAGGGCAACAGGGAGACGATCTTCATGCCGGGCCGGTCACCGCGGCAGCGCGCCGAGACGGAACGGGCTCTCCACGATCTCCCGCAGCGCGGTCATGGCCCGGTCGGCGTCCGCACCGTCGATGACCCGGTGGTCGAACGACAGGGACAGTGTCACCGCGGGGCGCGCCGTCACCTCGCCGTCCACCACCAGGGCGCGCGGCTCCACCCGCCCCAGCGCCAGGATGGCCGCCTCGGGGTGGTTGATGATCGGCGTGCCGAACGCAGAGCCGTACGTGCCCACGTTGGTGACGGTGATGGTGCTCCCCGTGAGCTGGTCGGGACCGGCCGTCCCCGAGCGGGCGGCCTCCACCAGCCCCGCGATCTGGTCGGCGAGCTCGACGATCCCCTTGTGGTCAGCGTCGCGAACCACGGGCACCAGGAGCCCGCGGTCGGTGTCGGTGGCGATCCCCATGTGGTAGGAGCCCTTCAAGACGATCTCGCCCGCATCAGCGTCGAACGAGGAGTTGAGGAGAGGATGGGACCGGCACACCTCTACCAGGGCCCGGACCACGATGGCCAGGGCGCTCACCTTCGTCCCCGACGCCTCCGACAGCTCTCGCCGGAGCGCCTCCACGTGGGTGGCGTCGGCGGTGTGGAACGTGGTGACGTGGGGGATCTCTGACCATGAGCGGGACATCTTCTGGGCGATCAGCCGGCGCACCCCGCGCACCGGGATCCGCTCCTCGGCCCCGGCGGCCGGTGCGGCCGACAAGCCCGCTCCACCCTCTCCCGAAGGCCCACCCCGCTCGGCGCTCGCCCCGGATCCGGAGCCCGCGGCCTTCAGGACGTCCTCCCTGGTGATCCGGCCGTCGGGGCCGGAGCCCGGGACGACCGTCAGGTCGACGCCGCGCTCTCGGGCCAGGCGCCGGACCGGCGGGGTGGCCCGCCCACCCCGGCGGGGCGTGGCCTCCTGCGCGGCAGTCCGGGGTCCGGGCGGCGTGAGCCGGCGCCTCCGGGGACGAGAGCTCTGGGACTCCACCCCGTAGCCGACCAGCACGGCCTCACGCTTGGCGGTCTGGCCTCCCGCCACCGGGCCTTCCGAGTCCGGCGCGGCCGTCTCGGCCCCGACCCGGAAGGTCACCAGTGGCGCGCCGACGGCCACCACGTCACCGGGAGCCCCGTGCAGCGAAGCCACCACGCCGGCCAGGGGGGAGGGGATCTCCACCAGGGCCTTGGCCGTATTCACTTCGACCAGGGGCTGGTTGAGCTCGACGTCGTCGCCCTCGGCCACCTTCCATTCCACGATCTCGGCGTCCTCCAGTCCCTCGCCGAGGTCGGGAAGATTGAAGACCCGCTCCGCCATGATCAGTACCACAGGGTCCGGTCGACCGCATCGAGGATCCGGTCCACGCTCGGGAGGTAATGCTCCTCCACCGTGGCCGGCGGGTACGGCAGGTCATAGCCGGCCACCCGCAAGACAGGGGCCTCCAGGTACTCGAAGGCGTCCTCCACGATGCGGGCCACCACCTCCGCCCCGAAGCCGGCGGTCAGGGGAGCCTCGTGCACCACCACGACCCGGCCGGTCTTCCTGGCCGTCCCCGCCAGGGCCTCGAGGTCCAGTGGCACCAGCGAGCGCAGGTCGACGACCTCCAGCTCCACGCCGTCCTCGGCAGCGGCCTCGGCGGCCTCCAGGCATCGGTGGACCATCCCGCCCCAGCTCACCAGGGTGGCGTGGGTTCCCTCCCGAGCTATCCGGGCGCGACCGAGCGGGAGGCCGTTCGGCTCGAGGGCGCCCGACTCCTTGGTCCAGTACCGACTCTTGGGCTCGAAGAAGATCACCGGGTCGGGGTCCTGGATCGATCGCACCAGGAGGTTGAAGGCATCGACCGGAGACGAAGGCATCACCACCTTCAGGCCGGCGGTGTGGGCGTAGTACGCCTCCGGGCTCTCGGAGTGGTGCTCCGCCGCTCCGATCCCCCCACCGCAGGGGATGCGCATCACGATCGGCATACCGGCGGTTCCGGCAGAACGGAACCGGTACTTGGCCACGTGAGAGATCACCTGGTCCAGGGCTGGATAGGAGAACGCGTCGAACTGCATCTCGGTCACCGGCTTCCACCCCGCCAGGGCCAGTCCCACCGAGACGCCCAGGATGGCCGACTCGGCCAGGGGAGTGTCGAACACTCGCTCCTCGCCGAACTCATCCTGGAGCCGGTCGGTGATCCGGAACACTCCGCCCAGCTTCCCGATGTCCTCGCCGAACACCAGGACCCGGTCGTCCTCGCGCAGGGAACGGCGGAGGCCTTCGTTGAGCGCCTGGGCCATGGTGACCTCAGCCACCGGGTCCCTCCTGGGGTCCACCCTGGCCCTCCTGATCCACGCCAACCTCGTCGCGCTGGCGGGCCAGGTGGGGCGGGAGATCGGCGAACACCCACCCGAACATCTCGCGGAAGTCTCGCGCGGGAGCCCCGGCGATCCCCGCGCGAACCGATGCGGCCAGCTCCTTGGCGTCCTTCTCCACCAGGTCCAGGAACGGGGGATCGGCCAGCCGCTCCGATTCCAGGAACCGCCGATAGCGCACCAGGGGGTCGAGCGCCCGCCACCGCTCGATCTCCTCCTGGGGCTGGTAGCGGCTGCGGTCGTCGGCCGTGGAGTGGGGACCCATCCGGTAGGTCACCGCCTCGATCAGGGTGGGCACGTGCTCGACCCGAGCCCGCTCGGCGGCCTCCCTGGTCACCATGTACGTCGCCAGCACATCGTTCCCGTCCACCTGGACGCCCGGGAAGCCATAGGCCCCGGCCTTGCGCCAGATCGGTGCCGCGGTCTGCTTGTGGAGGGGGACCGAGATCGCCCAGCCGTTGTTCTGGCAGAAGAAGATGACCGGGCTCCGGAACACGGAGGCGAAGTTGCAGCCCTCGTGGAAGTCGCCCTGCGACGTGGCGCCGTCGCCGAAGTACGCGATGGCGCATACATTCCGGCCGTCCTTCCAGGCCCCCATGGCCCACCCAACGGCGTGGAGGATCTGGCTGGAGACCGGCACCGCGATCTCCGCGAAGCGGCTGCCGATGGGGTCGTCGATGCCACCGTGCCTGGTTCCCCGATGGAAATGGAGGTACTCCACCAGGTCGACGCCCCGGACCACGGCCACCCCGACCTCACGGTAGGAGGGGAACACGAAGTCTTCCTCGCCCAGGGCATAGGCGCTGCCCACCTGGGCGGCCTCTTGACCGAGCAGCGGCGGGTAGACGGCAAGCTCTCCCTGGCGTTGCAGCGCGGTGCACTCCAGATCGACCTGCCGGGTCAGGGCCATGGACCGATACAGAGCCCGGTGGTCCTCTTCCTTGAGGTCGAGCGACTCCCGGGCCTCGTTATCCGCCACGCTCCCGTCGGGGTTGAGGATACGTACGGTCTCGGATCCCTCGATCACACGGAACCTCCCGGCCCCGGTGCGGGGCCGCTCCCAGGATAGGGCACCCACCGCTGAGGCGGCCACGGTTCGTCGCCTGCGGTATCGGCGAGGGACGTGGCGAGAGAGAGAAGGGTTGTCCGTGCTATTGCAGGAAGACCATGGTCACCCACACGGCTCCGCTACGGCGGACCACCCCGAGGCCGACCCGGTCGTAGGAGCCCAGGATGTGTTGCTGGTGGCCGGAGCTGCCCATCATGGCCCCCAGCACCTCGTTGAGCGACCCTCCCATGCCGACGTTCTCGGCGATCCGGCGGGTCCGGCCGAAGCTGCATTGCAGGCAGGTGGTGTGGAAGATCCGGCCCTTGGCGGCCATCCTCTGGCTGTGCTTCCGGGCCTTGCGAGTCGGCTGGCCGGCCAGGCTCAGCTCGGGGAGGCCGGAGCCCGTCCTGACCTGGTTGACCATTCGGTGGAGCGACTTCTCCATCGGGCGGGTGGCCGCTCCGGCGGGAGCTTCGATGCCCAGGAGGAGGGCCAAAATGAGGGTCGCTCCAATCCCCCTCCTCAGTGCCCGGGAGGAGGGCCGATGGGCGTCTGACCGGCCGCTGCGGGCTCGCGGGTATGGGACGACCGGCCCGCACCCCTGGGCGTTCGGGGGGCGGCCAGGCAAGTTGCGTATGGATACCAAACCCCCCCGGGGGATGCAAACACCCTGCTCAGGGGATTCTCAGTGGATTCACGTAGCTAACCGGAGGGGGGTCGACTCCCTCCGGGCACCCAAAGGAGTTGGACCCGGCTCACGCTGGCGATCCGATCGGTGGCCAGACGGTCGGCCGCCCGGACGGGAGTGATGCCTTCCACCCGGGCCAGGCGAAAGACCTCCCGAAGGGTCCGGTAGATCTCCTTAACCTTCCTCATGGCCCGTTCTCTGTCGTAACCGTTCAGCTCGTCGGCCACGTTGATCAGGCCTCCCGCGTTGATGACGTAGTCCGGCGCGTACAGGACCCCCAGGGCTGCCAGGGTGTCGGCGTGCTCGGGACGCTCGAGCTGGTTGTTGGCCGCGCCCGCCACCACCCGGCACTTGAGCTCGGGGATGGTGTCGTCGCGGATCACTCCGCCGAGCGCGCACGGAGAGAAGATCTCGCATGGGACGGCGTGGGCCTTGTCCGTAGCCACCGTGTCCACGTCGAACTCCCTGACGGCCCGAGCCACGGCATCGACGTCCACGTCGGCCACCGTCACCCGGGCCCCTCCATCGACCAGGTGCTTCACCAGGTGGTATCCGACCTTGCCCACTCCCTGGACCACGACGTGAGCCCCCTCCAGCGATGAGACTCGGAGAGCTTCCTCGGCGCAGGCCCGGAGCCCCTGGTACACGCCGAATGCGGTGACCGGAGACGGATCGCCGGATCCCCCCAGTCGCTCCGAGACGCCGGTGACCCATCGGGTCTCCCGGCGCATCATGTCCATGTCGTCCCGGGAGGTCCCCACGTCCTCCGCGGTGATGTACCGGCCGCCGAGCGATTCGATGAACCGGCCGTAGGCCCGCAACAGCTCCTCGGACTTGTCGCGCTGGGGATCACCGATGATCACGGCTTTTCCACCGCCGAGGTCCAGGCCGGCGGCGGCAGCCTTGTAGGTCATGCCCCGTGACAGTCGAAGGACGTCCCGGAGCGCCGCTTCCTCGGACTCGAACGGGAAGTACCGGGTTCCTCCCAGGGCCGGACCGAGCGCCGTGGAGTGGATGGCCACGATGGCCCGGAGGCCGGAGGGCGGGTCGTGGAAGAACACGACCTCCTCGTACTCGTCGGTGAGCGATGAGAAGACGGCCATGGGCCCGGCTCCCCTTCCGGTGCCTCGCGGGCATCGAATATAGCAACGCGAGGTCGCCGCCGTCCGGCGGGGCTAAGATGCCGGCCGTGGTCGGCATGGCCTACCTCCGGGTGTTCGAGCCGCTGGAGGCCCTTCCCGAACGAGAGCGGAACCGCTGGGAGCCCTACCTCGTCCAGGAGCGGAACCGTCCGGCGGTCCCTGCCGTCTACCGGCAGCGATCAGCCGGAGCGGGCGGGGGACTGGGCCTGCTTACGGTGGAAGGTGAGCACGCGGACGTTCGGTTCGCGCAGGGACATTGGTACGTGTGTCCGTGGCGGACCAGGCTGCGGGTCCTGGCCGGCCTGCTATCGCTCAAGGAGACCGTTCCCGCTGAGGTCGCCGAGGTCCTGGTGCCCGAGGCGGAGGCCCGACGGGCGGCCCGGGAGATCGCCGGGATCCGAAAGCGTGACCCCCGCGCCGTTCCCGCCATCCTCCAGAGCGCCTGGCACATCCCCGTTCGGTGGTTCGTGTTGTTCGAGGACGGGGAGCGGCGTCTCGAGGAACGGCCCGGAGGCGGGTACCGCCTGTCGTACTGGACCGATGCCCGCTCGGCCCGGGACCGAGCCCAACGGGCGGCCGGGATCCTCGAACGTCATGATCTGGGCCCGGTGGGGGCCATCGTCCGAGACCTCGACGAGTGGCTGTCGTGCTTCGCCGAGGGGTCGGCCGTCGAGCTCGACTACGCGGATGTGACCGACCCCGAGGACTGGAACGCTCTGGACGACGACCGCTCGGTCCTGGAAATCCAGAAGGCGGTCGAAGCCCTGGATGCCGGCGACCTCGAAGGGGCCGGCGAGCTCTATCAGGGGGTCGCCGGACGATGGGCCCAGGCCCGCCAGCGAGAATCGCTCAACTGAGCGAGAACTAGTCCTTTCTACCCACCCCCAATATGACCCGTTTTGTCTATGGAGCAATGCCCCCGCACAACGGGACAATGGGTGACCGAGCGATATGGAGGTGGACGAAAGTGGACACTAATGGAGGAAACTCCAACGGCGGTAGCCCCAACGGCGAGCGCCTGCTGACGCCGGCCGAAGTGGCCGCGCTCTTCCGGGTGGACCCCAAGACCGTCACCCGGTGGGCCAAGAGAGGAAAGCTCTCCTCGATCAGAACGCTGGGCGGACACCGCCGGTACTGGGAGTCCGAGGTCCGGCGCCTGCTTCAGCAGTCCGCGGTCGGCGCGTAGCCGTCCGGGACGGACGTCGGTGGCGAGAGACGGAATCGAACCGCCGACACCGCGGTTTTCAGCCGCGTGCTCTGCCAACTGAGCTACCTCGCCGCCATCTGTGTTGCTGGCGGGCCTGAGGGGATTTGAACCCCCGACCTCGACCTTGACAGGGTCGCGAGCACTCCAGGCTGCTCCACAGGCCCATCTGTTCCGCCCCCGTGCCCCCAACGGGATTCGAACCCGTGCCGCCGCCTTGAAAGGGCGGTATCCTTGGCCGCTAGACGATGGGGGCGAGATTCGCTCGCCCGCCCGGGGGCAGCACCGCCAAGTATAGCGTCCCTCTCCGAGGCCCTGGACCAAGAGAGTCCACCCATGATCGTCGCGCTCGCTCTGGTTCTGGCTCTGGCCACGTCGTGCACGGCCGGCGGGTCTACGGAGGAGCGGAATGCGGCGGTGTACGCCTCGGTGATCCGCCACATGACGGCCGAGCGGGGGCAGCCGTCGGGGTTCCCGGTGATCTATGTGGCCGACCGGATCGACCCGGGGGCGGCCGATCCCCAAGCCGGGGAGGCGGGAACGCCGTTTCCGCAGGGTCTGAAGGAGGACATCCTCGAGCTTCTCGAGGGCCTCGGCCGCGTGGAATTCGTCGCCGAGTCCGATTCGGTGATCGGGCCCCAGGAGGACGGGGGCCGCATCGAGGGCGGTGGGATCCTCCTGACCTTGGGGCCGATCGAGGGAACGGGCGACCGGGTCGAGGTGCCGGCGTCCAGCTACCTGGCGAACCTGGCGGGCTCCTGGCAGACGTGGGTGGTGGCCCTCCAGGGCGACGTGTGGCGGGTGTCCGGCACCGCGGGGCCGGTCGCTACCGCCTGACCCGGCGTTTCACCGAGCTTGACCCGGCTGCCTCCGGCACATATAGTGAACCACATGGTTCAGTATCGTGTTCTCGATCGAACGTTCTCGGCGCTGTCCGATCCGACGCGCCGCGATATCCTCCACAGGCTCGGCAGGGGTGCCGCGACGATCAGCGAGCTGGCAGCGCCCTTCGGCATGTCGCTCACTGGCCTGAAGAAGCACGTCCGGGTCCTGGAGGAGGCGAAGCTGGTGACCACGGAGAAGATCGGCCGAACCCGGGAGTGCCGGCTCGGCCCACGAAAGCTGGAAGACGCCACCCGATGGATCGAGACCTACCGGCGCCGGTGGGACCACCGGCTCGACGCCCTCGAGACGGCGATCTCGCGGAGAAGGGGATCGGGATGAGTCGGGTGTTCCACAACCGATGAGTTTCCAGGTCGCCTGCCGTCCAATCGGTGACAGGTCAAGAACTGGAGGTGACATGAAAGGCCAGACGCTGCTTACGATCCATCAGACCGGGTTCCAGACCGAGCAGGAGCGCGACGGCATCGAAAGCGGGTGGCCCAGCTTCCTCGATGGGCTTCAGCGCGTCGTGGCCGCCAGGGTGTCTATCCGAGGAGGAGGTGGCAATGCAGCCTGATACCGGCGCGACGGTCAGGACGCTCCAGACCGACATGATCCGAACGTCCGGGCTGGTCAAACGTTACGGGAAGGTCACGGCCCTCGATGGCCTGGACCTGGCGGTTCCTAAAGGGACGGTACTGGGGCTCCTGGGCCCCAACGGGGCGGGGAAGACCACCGCGGTCCGGATCCTCTCCACGCTTCTCCAGCCCGATGAGGGCACGGTGATCGTGGCGGGCCTCGACGTGGTGGCCGAGCCCGACAAGGTCAGGGAGCGGATCGGGCTCTCCGGCCAGAACGCAGCGGTGGACGAGCACCTGACCGGCTACGAGAACCTGGACATGGTGGGACGTCTGTACCACCTCGGCCGGGAGAAGTCCCGGGCCCGGGCTCGCGAGCTTCTGGACCGGTTCGATCTGGATGAAGCAGGCGACCGGCCCGCGAAGACCTACTCGGGAGGGATGCGTCGCCGCTTGGACCTCGCCGCGGCCCTGGTGGCCGAGCCGGAGGTCCTGTTCCTCGACGAGCCGACGTCCGGCCTCGATCCTCGGAGCCGGGTTCAGATGTGGGAGACGATCCAGGAGCTGGTCCGAGGTGGGTCCACCGTCCTGTTGACCACGCAGTACATGGAGGAGGCGGACCGGCTGGCCGACGACATCGTGGTCATCGACCGGGGAAAGAAGATCGCCCACGGGACGGCGGACCAGCTGAAGACCCAGACCGGTGGAGAGCGGGTCGAGGTCGTCGTGGAGAACGACGCCGACATCCCCGCCGCGAGGGCGATCCTCGATCCGATCTGTACAGGTGACTGTCAGGTCGACGAGCAAACCCGCACGCTGACGGCGGCCGTCGAGGGCGGGGTGGATGCCCTCCGGCAGGTCTTGCAGGCGCTCCGAGAGCGGCGCGTCGCCGTCGTCGACATCGGCCTCCGGCGCCCCACCCTGGACGATGTGTTTCTGTCGCTGACCGGCCATTCGGCCGAAGAGGTCGCTGAGGGCGAGGGCCCCGATGGGGCCGAGGCCGACCGCGGTGACATTCGAGAGGAGGCGGTCCGATGAGCAGTGTGGCCCTGGCCTTTGCCGACGGCGCGATCGTCGCGAAGAGAAACCTGATCAAGATCAAGCGCGTTCCGGAGATCCTGATCTGGACAACCATGTCGCCGATCATGTTCGTGCTGCTCTTCGCCTACGTGTTCAGCGGCTCTTTCAATGTCCCAGGGGTGAACTATCGTGAGTTCCTGATCGCCGGGATCTTCGTCCAGACCGTGGTATTCGGCTCGACCTTCACGGGAGCCGGTCTTGCCGAGGACATCACCAAGGGCATCATCGATCGATTCAGGTCGCTGCCCATGGCCCGCTCCGCGTTGCTCATAGGTCGCACCGCCAGCGACGTCGTCTACAACTCGATCTCGATCCTGGTCATGACCATCGCCGGCTTGATCGTGGGGTGGCAGATCAGAACAGGGATCCTTCAGGCGGCCGGAGGCTTCCTGCTGCTGCTGGTGTTCTCGTACGCGGTCTCATGGATCATGGCGTACGTCGGGCTGAAGGTGTCGAGCGTGGAGGTGGTTCAGAACGCCTCGTTCATGTTCATCTTCCCGCTGACGTTCGTCTCCAACGCGTTCGTGCTGGAAGTCTACTTGCCGGGCCCGCTGCAGACCTTCGCCGAGTGGAACCCCGTCTCTGCCGTGGCCCAGGGGGTTCGCGAGGCGTTCGGGAACACGGGTACGCTGCCGGAGCCGGATCCGTGGTCGTTGGCCCATCCCATCGTGTACACGTTCATCTGGGTGGCGATCATCCTGGCGGTCTTCATCCCGCTGTCGGTCCGGCAGTACCAGAAGTCGGCCAGCCGCTAGCGGGACCGCGAAGAGCGGAGAAGGGGGGCGGGAACCCCTCCAATTCTGGCTGGGCCGGTGGTCCTGACTGCTCGGTGCGCGAAACGCTTGACGCCTGCTGCACCCCGCGACCCGGTTTCACTCTGAGAACCGGAGATGTCCCGTATAAGGACCTTGGGCTTGCTGCCTCAGGCTCAGAAGCTGAACTTCCCAGATGGTGAGTGGCTTCCACGTCTCCCCTCGTAGTATTTTCGGGTGAGAGCGTAGGGGGTCGGAGTTCATATGCCCGCGTTGCTCAGCGAGACGCCTTTCGCCGTCGTTGACGTCGAAACTACCGGATTCTCGCCCCTCAACGGTGACCGGATCGTGGAGGTCGCCGTCATCCGCCTCACCGGCGATTCCACCGACGAGTACGTCACGCTCGTCAACCCCTTGCGCGATGTTGGTCCCAGCCACATCCACGGACTCACAGCAGACGATGTTGCTGGGGCTCCTTTGTTCACGGAGATCGTCGGCGATCTTCTCGAGTTGGTTTCCGGTGCTGTCATGGTCGCCCATAACGTCAGGTACGACCGCGGCTTCCTCTCGGCCGAACTTAGCGCCTGCGGAGTCTTTCTCCCGGCGATCCCGTCCCTTTGTACGCTCAAAATGGCGTATCGGTTCGAACCGGGACTCGCCAACCATCGGTTGGCGACATGTTGCTTCGCGGCAGGGGTGCCCCACTTCAGTGACCATTCCGCTCTCGGGGACGCGCGTGCCGAAGCTAAGCTCTTGCGTAAGTACGTTCTTAGGGCCGAATCAGCGGGGCTCACCACGCTTGAGGCGCTCGGCTGCGTGCCTTCCCGGTTCCCGACAGAGGACTGGCCGCATCTTCCATGCAGCGGCCGGCGCACGGTCCGAAGCGGGGACAGAACGGGGACGGCGCTTCCATATCTCGCGCGTATCGTTGCCTCGTTGGGCAGCGTCGCCGTGTCCGAGAAGGTGGCTCCCTACCTGGACCTCCTCGATCGCGCCCTCGAAGACCAGCAGGTGACTGAAGCGGAAGCCGACGCCCTTAGAGTCACGGCACAGCGGTGGGGGATCAGCATGGAAGAGGTTGTTGGGGCGCATCATTCCTACCTCGAGTCGCTCGTCACCGCCGCAGTCCAGGACGGAAAAGTGACCGGCACCGAGCGACGCGAGCTGGAGGCCGTGACCCGGTTGCTGGCGATCGACCCGTCGGTGTTGTACGCATGTCTCGCTCGTGCGATGGAGGACCCTGGCTGAATCGCCGGACTCATGCTTTGAGCTGATGACTGAAAGGGTTTCGTCGTTTCGGGGAGGATTCGAGACGTTGACTCGAGGGCCCCGGTGTGGACCGCAGAAAGCTGCCGGGACGCCGCGCCGGCCCGGAGACTAACTAGGCTAGGTCCATGGGTCTGGGCTTCCGCGTCGGGCGAGGCGTTCGAATCTACGGTGGTGGGCGCGGCCTCGGCGTCAGCGTCGGAACGGGTCGGGTCCGATACTACAAGCACATCGGCGGCGGAACGCGCAGCCGCGGTCCCGGTGGGGCCTCAATTGCCGCTCACGAGCGCCAGGTGCGCCAGGCCCAGCGCTTACAGGACATTCAGAGGGTCATTGACCTGGACAAGCAGCTGATCGCTCTATGCCAGGCTCACCGACAGGAATTCGGACCATCGGAGCGTCCGGTGGCGCCGCTGCCCGAACCGGTCAACAAAGGGGAGATCAAGAAACGTCTCGAAAGCGAGGCCACCGCCGGAATATCGGCCTTCAAGTTCGGTCAGCGTCGGGCAGCAAAACGCGGATCCCTGACAAGACTCGAGGAAGAGATCCGTGCGGAGGAGGAGCAGCGAGCACAGGGGGCACAGCGGCTTCAGTCCCAGCTCGCCGATCAATGGGCTCGCCTCCAGGCGAACGACGCCGACACCGTCCTCGCCGCCCTCGAGGCGGCCTTCGAGGACAACGAGGCGCCGGCGGCTGCGGTGTCCTGCCGCGATGACCGCGTCGACATCGTCATACGCTGGCCCGCAGTCGGCGACGTCGTCCCCGAGCGCAAGGCCGCCGTCACGCCCAGCGGCCAGCCGACGGTCCACAAGCGGAACAGGACCGAACAGGCGGAGTTATACCTCGAGGCCCTCTGCAGCCACACGTTGGTCACCGCTAAAGAGGCCTTCGCTGAATGTCCGGCGATCAACGAGGTCGGTCTGGCCGCCATCCGGGCTCGCCAGGATCCCGCGCGCGGAGACGACATCGTCGAGCCCTTGCTCCTCGCTACCGTTCGCCGCGAGCAGCTGGACGGGATTCGCTGGGAGAACGTGGTGGCGATCGCGGCATTGCTGGAGACCGCGACCGGCAAGGTCGGGATGAAGGGCAAGGGGGCCAACAAGACCCTCTACGGCCTCGATCTCAGCGAGGACCAGGAGGAGCGGGCGTTCATCGGCCAGGTGGCAGCGGGCCTCGCGGCTCGCGTGCCGGAAGGCGGAATCCCCGGCCTAGCGCTCCCCGTCGATGTCGTCGTCGCCACGTAGGACTGGTAAACGGGGCGGATGTGGGATTCTCAGCCTTCCGCTCGGCGATGTCCTATCGCCGCGGCGATACGGGCTTACCTTCCGAGACTGGACTGTAGGTCGCGCTTGATCGCTCCGGCCGCAATCTAGGCGGCTCGGTGGTCGTTGCTTCCGTGGTGGGCTCCATCCTTCGGTTTTGGCTCTCTTCCTTCTCCCGACGTGGCCATGCTCGCGGGGATGGGGAGGCGATCCATCACGATCCACGTTTCGCGCACGGCGATCAACCTGTAGCGAATCTCCGAGCCAGAGGCTCGGTGGGGCGTGAGGGATTCGAACCCCCGACACATGGGTTAAAAGCCCACTGCTCTGACCAGGCTGAGCTAACGCCCCCCGCAGATTGTACGGCGGTCAGGCCCGCTCCTCTCTGGGCGACGCCGGACCTTTGGGTCGTCGGGGACCCGGCTCCAGGTACCCGTTGGTAATCGGCAGGCGGCGGTCGCGGCCGAACGCCTTGGGAGTGATCTTCACCCCCGGCGGAGCCTGGCGGCGCTTGTACTCGGCCCGGTCGACCATCCGAACCACCCGCCATACGAGATCGGGGTCCCCGCCCGCCTCGACGATCTCCTCCGGTGACCGATCCTCCTCCACGTAGTCCTCGATGATCGGGTCCAGAAGGTCGTACGGCGGGAGGGAGTCGGTGTCCTTCTGTCCGGGGCGAAGCTCGGCGGACGGCGGCTTCTCCAGGACGCGGTCCGGGATGGGCGCCGGGTCCGACTGCTTGTTCCGCCACCGGGCCAGCTCGTAGACCAGGGTCTTGGGGACGTCCTTCAGCGGCGCATATCCGCCGGCCAGGTCGCCGTAAAGCGTGGAGTACCCCACGGCCAGCTCGCTCTTGTTGCCGGTAGCCAGGACGATCGACCCGAACCGGTTCGACAGAGCCATGAGCAGGTTGCCCCGGATCCGGGCCTGGAGGTTCTCCTCTGCAACTCCCTCCTCGCTCCCGGCGAACACCTCGGCCAGGGCCCCCCGGTATGCCGCGAACACGTCGTCGATCCGAATGTGATCCAGCCGGATCCCCAGACGCCGCGCGACGTCCTCGGCGTCCTCCACGCTCTCCCGGGAGGAGTAGGGGGAGGGCATGGCCAGAGCTCGCACGGCCTCCGGGGCCAGGGCGTCGGCCGCCAGGGTGGCGGTGAGCGAGGAGTCGATTCCCCCGGACAGTCCCACGACCACCTCGCGGAACCCGTTCTTGCGCACGTAGTCGCCGAGCCCGAGCACCACGGCCCGGTACACCTCCTCGGGACCCTCGGGCCACGGTTCACGGGTCGGATCGGGGAGGAGTGGCTTGCCTTCTTCGTCGCCCGCCCCGGGGATGTCCACGACCAGGAGGTCCTCCTCGAACGTGCCGGCGTGCCACACCAGCTCCCCATCGGGTGCCACCACGATCGATCCGCCATCGAACACCAGCTCGTCCTGGCCGCCGACCAGATTGACGTAGGCGATCCACGCGCCGGTTTCCCGGGCCCGGTCCGCGCAGATCCGGATACGGTCGTGAGTCTTTCGCCGGTGATACGGCGAGCCGTTGATGTTGGGGATGACGTTCACTCGGTTCGCGTACTCGTCGAACGGAGGGCCGGGGCGCCAGGCGTCCTCACAGATGGAGATGCCAAGGTCCGAGCCCGCCAGCCGCACCGCGCGGCCCCGTTCACCGGGTACGAAGTACCGCTGCTCGTCGAACACCCCGTAGTTGGGAAGCTTGTGCTTGTGGTACCGGGCCTCCACGCGACCGCGACGCAGCAACGCCGCCGCATTGTGGAGGCCGCGCTCCGACCGGTCCACGAACCCCACCAGGACCGCGCACCCCCCGGCAGTCCGGGCGGCCAGGTCGTCCAGGGCCGCGAGGTTGTCGTCGACGAACCCCCGTCGCAGCACGAGGTCCTCCGGGGGGTACCCGGTGACGGCCAGCTCCGGGAAGCACACCAGGTCGGCGCCCTGGCCGGTGGCCTCCCGGGCCCAGGCCGCCATGGCCTCGACGTTTCCTTCGAGGTCGCCGACGGTGAGGTTCAGCTGCCCGAGCGCGATCCGCACTGCACCTGAGCGTACCTCGCCGGGACTACGACCGACCGGCGCCGGGCTCTTCAGGAAGCGCCGATGAGCTCGAGGAGGGATCGGGCCTGCGCAGCCTGCGCCACGTTGCCCTTGGCCTCGTAGAAAGTCAGGGCCTGCCGGGCGGCAGAGGCGGCCTCGTCGCCCCGAGCCGCCAGCCGCAGGACCTCGGCCAGGCTGCAGAGCATATCCGCGTGCGTGTCCGTGAAGTCGGTACCGGCAGCCAGGGTCACCGCGTCGCGAGCCAGCCGCTCGGCGTCCTCCACCTGCCCGCCTTGGGCCAGGGCCATGGCCCGGGCGGCCCTCCACCGCATCTGTGACTCGAGATCGCCCGGGTCGGCGGCCTCCTCGCTGATCCTGGAGAACCGTTCGGCCTCGTCGTAGCGGCCCTGCGCGTATACGGCTTCGGCGAGGTGGGCGGCCGTGGTGGACAGGTAGGCCTTCTCTCCCATCCGCTCCAGGGCGTCGTAGCCGGCCCGGAGCTCCCGCTCCGCCGCTGCGGGATCACCGGCCATGAACTCGACGTGTCCGGAGGCGTGGCACGTGGCCGCGGCGTCGACGGCAAATCCCAGGTCTCGGAGGCTGTCCCGGCCCCCGCGGACCATCTGCCGCGCGTGCTCGACGTTGCCGGTCATCGATTCCATGAAGCCACGAGCGATGGCTCCGAATGCGTCGACCTTGGGATGCTGCCGGCTCCTTCCCACGATGTCGTCGATCATCGTGAGTGCGTCGGGGATCGGTCTGGACCCCCACCCGGCGGTGATGAGGAGCCAGGCCATGTCTTCCGCTTCCTGGCGGCGGTCTCCAGCGTTCCGAGCATGGAGGATGGCCTCTTCCAGCGCCCGCTGCGTCTTGCGTGACTGCGCCTCGTTCCAGTGCACCATGGCCAGGACGTGCCACGCCCTGGCCAGCCCGGACTCGTCCCCGAGGTCCGTGAATACGCGGATGGCGTGCTCCGCGCCGGCCCGAGATTCCTCCATCGTGGTGCCTCCTGGATCGGCCATGATTCGAATGTCCAGCCGTTCCATGCGGGCCCGCCACTCCATGGTCGGGTCGCCGAGGGTGCTCGCCGCTTCGACCGTTGCTTCCAGCAGCTCCTCGGCCCGTGCCAACTCTCCCTGCACCGCCAGGACCTTGCCCAGATCGACCGAGTGTCCCAGGCGTGCCGGATCCTCCTCGGGAAGCAGGGCCAGGGCCCGCTGCAAGAGTTTGGTCGCTCCCGGCGCATCGCCCCGGTCGAAGGCCCGGCGTCCCGCTCGGCCGAGGTGCTCGGCTGCCCGGCGGCCCAGGCCCATGGTCTGGTCGTCCAGGGGCCCCAGCTCCGATCGGTATCGGTGGGCCTGCTCCAGGTGATAGCCCACGATCTCCTCGTACTCGGCGAGCCGCGGACCCGCCGTCCTCTCGAGCCATGCCGCGAAGCGCCCGTGGAGATCGGCCCGCGTTTCCTTGGGCATCTCCTCGTAGGCCGCGTCCCGGATCAGGAGGTGTCGGAAGGCGAAGGCGTCCTCGCCGGCGAAGTCCGGGCGGTTCGGACGCACCAGCTCCTTGCGAACCAGCGTCCGGAGGTGGCCGGTCACCGCGGGGCGCTCCGATGCGGGAGAGAGCTCAGCCACGGCACCCCGGTGGAACACCTTCCCCTCGACCGAGGCCCGCTCGATCACCACCCGCTCATCGGGCTTCAGCCGGTCGAGCCGGGCCGCCAGGAGCGCCTGGATGGTGGGCGGGACGGTCACGCCGGAGAGGTCGCTCGCCGGCATCCACTGTCCGTCGTCTCGCACCAGGAGGCCGTCGTCGATCAGCATCGACAGCATCTCCTCGACGAACAGCGGATTGCCCTCCGCCGCTTCGGTGATCCGGTTTCCCGCGTCCTCGCTGAGCTCGGCGCGCCCCAGGAGGTTCCCGATGAGGGTCGAGGACTGCTCTTGAGTCAGGGGCTCGAGATGGATCGAGGTGGCGTTGAGCTTGCCGCCACCCCACGTGGGACGGATGTCGAGCAGCTCTGCACGGGCCAGGCACACCAGCAGGAGGGGGGCGTCTCGGGACCAGTCGGCGACGTGCTCGATCAGATCGAGCAACGTGGGCTCGGCCCAGTGGATGTCGTCCAGGACCACCACGAGCGGCTCTGTCTCTGCCAGGGCCTCGAACAGCCGCCGGACCGCCCAAGTGATCTCCTCGGCCTCCGTGGTCACGTCGGCCAGGCCCACCACCTGAGCCACCCGCTCCGCCACCAGGTCGGCGTCCTCCTGACCTTCGAGCAGCGCGTCGATCTTGGTCCGCCCCTGCTGGGCCGAGTCCTCGTCGGTGATCTCCGCCGCTTCGCGAACCACCTCCACGATCGGCCAGAACGTGATGCCCTCTCCGTACGGAAGGCACCGGCCCCCGTGAACCCGGGCTCGCATCCGGCACATCGACACCAGCTCTGCCGCCAACCGGGACTTGCCCACCCCCGCTGCTCCCAGCACCGTGAACAGGTGACAGCTGCGCTCCTCCGCGGCGCGCTCGAACGCCTGGTTTAGCAGGAGTTGCTCGCGGTCTCGGCCGACCATGGGCGAGTCCATCCGTCGCTCGAACGCGGGTGCTCCCGGCCGAACATGAAGCAGGCGATAGGCCGGCACCGCTTGAGCCTTGCCCTTCAGGGCCAGCGGCTCCAGGCCTGCGACCTCGACCGCGTCACGGACCAGGCGGTACGTGGTGGCCCCGATCTGGATGGAGTCCGGGGGTGCGGTCTGCTCGAGGCGAGCGGCCACGTTCACCGCGTCGCCGACGACCATCGACTGGCCGAGCGCCGGGTCACCAGCCACCACCTCTCCTGTGTTGACGCCGGTTCGAACCTGGATCCGGACCCCCCACTCCCGGTCGAGCTCCTCGTTGAGGGTCTCGAGGGCATCCCGCATCTCGGCGGCGGCCCGAACGGCACGGAGCGCGTCGTCCTCGTGGAGGACGGGAACGCCGAACACCGCGACGATGGCGTCGCCGATGAACTTCTCCACGGTCCCACCGTGTCGCTCCAGGACGGTGCGCATCTCGTCGAAGTAGCGCGTCATCAGCCGGCGGAGGGACTCGGGGTCCAGGCGTTCCCCGAGGGCCGTGGAGCCGGTGACGTCGGTGAACACCACGGTGACGGTCTTTCGGACCTCCCGGCGTGGAATCCCGGTGGCCTCGAGCGGCAAGCCGCAGGCCAGGCAGAACCGCGCTCGGTCGGGGTTGTCCTCGCCGCACCGTGGACAGGCCGGCATCGTCGGGGTCCTACAGGCCGGCGAGTCGGCGAAGTCCGTCGACGTTCTTCAGCACGTACCGCCGGCCGTTCCGTCTGACCAGGCCGCGCCGCTGGAAGTCCGAGAGGATCCTGGTCACGTTCTCCCGGCTCCCTCCGGAGAGGCTGGCCAGGTCGGCGTGCGTCACGACCGACGGGAGGATCGCTCCATCCGGCGGGAGCTCGTCGAGGGTGGGGGTGCACAGCCCCAGGAGCCGCTTGGCGACCCGGCCTTTCAAGCCGAGGAACAGGAGGTCCTCGACCAGAGCCTCGTGGGCGGTGATCTGCCGGGCAAGGGCTCGAAGCAGGGCCCGGCTGGCCTCGGGATGGTCCGACAGGAAATCGACCCACGCTTGGCCGGGGATCGCCATCACCGTGGTGTCCTCTCGGGCCATGGCCGTGGCCGTCCGGCGCATCTCTCCCAGGACGCCCAGCTCACCGAAGAACTGGGGTGGCTCCAGGGTGGTGTGGAGCTGACGATGACCGGTGATGGACGTGGAGCTGATCTCCACCCGACCCTTGAACAGGAACAGGACGTCCGGGGCCTCGTCGTTCTGATGGAACAGGTACGTTCCCCGGCGATAGTCGTGAAGGATCCCCCGATCCACCAGTTCCTGGACGGCTCGAGGCGGCGTGGCCTGGAGCAGGGGGGTGGTCCGCAGCTCTTGCTCCAGGGCAGCGCGAGTCGCGGCGGTGACCTGGGTCGATGCCATGGCTCGAAGCCTAGCGAACGGGAACCTGCCTGAGAAGGGACGCAGAACGGGCCCGTTTCCGGGCCCGTTCGCAAACTTGCCTGGCTGTCGAAGGGGTCTACTTGCCGCGCCTCTTGCCGCGCCTCTTGCCGCGCCTCTTGGTCACACGCGTCGCTGCCGTGGTGTTCGAGGAGCCCTTCGTGCTCGGCTTCTTTGGGGAGATCTTCTTCTCCGCCATCCTGGTCACCCCCCTTCGAGTGTCCCGGTTCCTTACGCCGAGTTTGGTCCTCAAGGTGGGGTCTCGTCTGTGACACCGGTCACCAGATCCCTGGTGTCGTTGGTCACCGGAGTTCGCGTGACGCCGGTCACACAGAATCGTGTGACGCCCGTGGGAATTATAGACTTGACAAACCCACTCCAAGGGGGCTAACCTGCGGGTATGGCTCCGAAGAAGCAACCGGCTCTGGCAGACCTGGCAGCGATGGATGACGGCCAGGCCAGGGCCTACCTCGAATCGCTACGGTGGCCCGATGGTCCGATCTGCCCACATTGTGGAGCCGACCGGCCCTATCGGCTGAACCCCAAGCCGGGGAGCAAGACCCGGAAGGGCGTCCTCAAATGCCGGTCCTGCCGGAAGCAATTCACCGTCACGGTTGGGACGATCTTCGAGGACTCCCACATCCCCCTCCACAAGTGGCTAATGGCTATCCACCTGCTCTGTGCCTCGAAGAAGGGCATGAGCGCTCACCAGCTCCACCGGATGCTGGGGATCGCCTACAAGTCGGCTTGGTTCATGGCCCACCGAATCCGCTACGCGATGCAGCAGGAGCCACTCAAGAGCAAACTGATCGGGGTGGTGGAGGCCGACGAGACCTTCATCGGCGGTAAGCCTCGGGCAGGCCAAATTCGGAGCAAGTCCGATGCTCGGCGGTGGGCCGACCGTAAGGCCCCGGTGGTCTCCCTGGTTCAGCGGGACGGGGACGTGCGCTCATTCCACGTCGAGAGGGTGACCGAGGCCAACCTACGGAAGGTGCTCACCGAGAACGTAGAGCCCGAGGCCCGGCTCATGACGGACGGGCGAGGGGCGTACCGGAGCATCGGGCGGCAATTCCCAAGCCACGAGAAGGTTGACCACTCCCTTGGGGAGTACGTCCGGGGGGACGTGACCACCAACACGGTGGAGGGGTACTTCGGGCTCCTCAAGCGGGGCCTGAACGGCACCTACCACCATGTCGGCCAGCAGCACCTCCACCGTTACCTGAGCGAGTTCGACTTCCGGTGGAACCGGAGGAGGGTGGAGGACGGGCTCCGGGCTGCCCTGGCGATCAAGGGTTTCGAGGGCAAGCGGCTCACCTTCGAGCCACTGACCGGAAGGGACTAGCCCTTCTTGGTCTGACCCTTCCTGGGTCTGGGTTTCGGCGTCTTGGGCTTGACTTCGAGGATGTCCCGAACGGCCTCCTCGAAGGGAACCGGGTGCAGCGACGGTGGGTCAGGACGCTTCTTAGCCCGGGTTTTGTCACGCTTTTGAGTCACGTTTTCCCCTTGCTGACCTGGGACGCTTGATGCTGGGTCTCTCACAGGGTAGCCTACTGTCCCAAATCACACGGATGTAAGTCTGTCGCTGGAGGACCGACGCCCCCGCCGGTTGCCGCCGGTCGGGGCCGGAGGTGAAGAGCCTTGAACAACGCGATTGTAATTCGATCGCGCCCAGGGGTCAAGCCCTGGGTGAGGAATCTACCCCTGTCCACTTCTTCCCCTTCTGGGATCTCTAGAACAGCTGATTTCGCCCGAGCTTTCGCCTGTAAAGACGCTACCAATTTTGGGCTGAGACCATCTTCCCTTGAGGGGAGGTGGTCATGAGGAGGTGAGTAGCCCCGGGGCCTGCGGTCACTAGGTCCGGTGGACCCCGGGGCTAGCAGCACCCGGGAGGGGGGTCGGTCGCACCCGATCCCTCTCCCATTTGGCCCGGTAGCCGAGAAGTAGGCGCCCCACTCGCACATGGGGAGACGCCGGTGCAAATCCGGCCCGGGCCTCTGACCCGGCGTGGCGAAATTGGCAACCGCGGCCGATCTGGGATCGGCTGGTGGCAGCACCTTGCGGGTTCGAATCCCGCCGCCGGGACAGTTTGAGCGTGAGCGAAGCTTCAAATGGCAAGATGGGTCTCCGGTTCCCTTCCATTTGTGCTGGTCAAGGTGGGTTTCCGATGGCCACCGTGCATTCTAGCCCCGCGATCAGGGCTCCGTCGACCACCCCCGCCCGGAAAATCGCCAAGAGGGGGTCGTGAGGCTCAGAGCAAGCGCCTCATGAAGCGGCATCCTAGCTTGGGTTTGTCAAGGAACCCCCTTGAACGGGGCGAAGCAGGGCAAAGGTGGTCCGGGGGCGAACTCAACAGTGCATGGCGAGTCAGGCCGCCCCCCCATGTTGTCAACGGTTGAAAACTGACCCCCTGGGGACGGTCGAAAACTGACCCCCTACCCGACGGGTTCAGCCGTAGGCCTCACCATCCTTCCCAGGTCACGGTCCTTGAGCCGGTAGCTGTCGCC
>JBOGVS010000006.1:0-94734 GCA_050692555.1 Actinomycetota bacterium | reverse complement strand
CTAGGCATTGGATTCGATCACCCTAACTACGAAGAGTTCTACGAGCGTCTGAATCGACTCCGAAGCGTCCGCGACTACCAAATGCCCGTTCAATCCGTTTCATCGAATGATTACGAGACCGTGGCGGAGATCTTCGCTCGCGTGAACACCGGTGGCAGGCGACTCTCTAAGGGCGACCTTGTGATGAGCGCTATTGCTGCCCGTTGGGATGAAGGGGTGGAGCGCGTGGAAGCTTTCGAAACGGAACTGCGAGACCAGGACTTCCCCCTTCACAGGGAAGCGGTATTGCGCCTGATGAGCGTGATGGCAGGCGTAGGCGCCGACCATGTCCGTCTATTGCGTAAAGAGATGGATGGTCCGGCACTGAAACAAGCCTGGGAGACGACGCAGGACGCACTTCGAGTCGGCATCCAGTTTCTGAAGAATGACGCTGGTATTCCCAAGTCGGGTCTATTGACATCTCCCAACGTTACAGTCGTCCCGTCATACCTTCTCCACAAAGGTCGGGAGAGGCTTTCGCCTAGAGAAGCCGAGCTATTGGTTCGGTGGACATATACGGCGATGGCTTTCAGTCGTTATTCGAACCAAGTGGAGTCGAAGTTGGATGCGGAGATCAAGGTGCTGGATGAGCGGCGCGGCGAGGAGGCCCTCACAGACTTGATTCGACGAGCGTCTGACCCGCGGCCAGTAGGCACGCCCTTGACGTCGTCCGATCTCTTGGACAAGAAGAGTTCATCCGCTCTGTTCCACCTCATGTACATTCGGGCTCTGCGGAGTAAGGCGAAGGATTGGTGGAACAACCTTGCGCTTGCTGATACTCCGGTCGGAAGGGGCCACAAGATTGAGTACCACCACATTTTCCCTAAAGCCCGGCTCAAAGGAAGGTACACGAGCGACCTGGTGGACTCCGTTGCCAATCTTGCTTTTCTGTCTGCCCTCGGCAACAAGCGCGTGTCTGCACGCGACCCAGCTAAGTATCTTGCGAATGCCGACTCTCAAGAATTGAATAAGCAATGGATCCCTTCTGACAAGATACTTTGGGACGTGGCAAAGTTTGAGCAGTTCCTGGGCGCCCGACGGACATTGATAGCGGATGCACTCAACGAGATGCTTGGCTTAAAAGACCAGACCTCTACTGCCGATCTCGGCCAGACGGTGGGAGAGGATCCAGAGGACGCTGTCATAGATGAACTTCAGGAAGAGAGCGACGAACTCTGGACGGAGGAGTAGGGTTCTCTGGAGGATTATTTTGGCGTGTGTCCGATACGCGAGGTGAGATTCACCACAGTGCAGGCAGACAGACCCCAACCGACGCCGTGAACGGCTCCGTCAAAGCGTGAACGGCTCCGTCAAAGAGGGAGACATGTGGGACGATGTCGGACAGATCCGGAGACACCCCTACCAGGTACGATGCCGAGCTGCGAAACTGGCCAGATTGGCCCTGTAAATGAACCTCAGAAGAAGTGCATTGAGATCGACCACGGGAGCGGTACGGCGACTCTCAGGAGATCGACATAGAGTAGGTGCCGTCCGCTCTGCGATTCAATTCAAACCAGCGGCCTGTGACGTCGTGGCGCAAAAAATACGACCCGAGAGCACCCAGGTGAAGTAGCGACGTATAGTTGGCCTGAGCTGCCTCGCGGTTCCGAGCGTAGGTAAGGTCGATGTCAAGGACACCTAGAGCATTCCCGAGGAACTCCACCTCGAATGGAATCCGAGCGATTTCCAGCGGCTCACCTGTTTGCGTGACTCCAGCATTCCAATGAGCGGTAGCAAAGAGGGCATACCGGAAGTACCTTTGCGCGTCGATTGGATGGCCTGCTTGAACAAGGGTGATGCTTCCTCGCTGATTGCCGCGACTCTTGCGCTGTGCATCTGAGCGTGTGAGTGTCTTTCCCCACTGAGCTGCTGTGCCCGACTTTGGCGACCCGGAGGGAACGCTGGGAACGACCGGTTGCGGTGAAGGAGGAGCCGCGACTATGGTCGGGCGGGAGAGGGCTGTGACGCCCGCGGGCAGAGGTGGGGGCTTCAGGAGGGACCTCAAGCGTACGTTGCTGATGCCCTCAGCCACGCGCGTTCTGATCCCGGACTGCGGGACCGGGACCGCCCGGGGTACGTTGATGATGCCTGCTCTAACAAGGCCATCAAGATCGTTGACGGCGCCGACTAAAGTGAGTCCTTCACGCGGCCCCTCGAACCACCAGTCCACAGCAGCTGCGATATCGGCAAGCAAACCAGGGTCGTCGCCGTCGCGGGTATCGAAAAGAACTCCCGATTCAATGTGCAGAGCCGTTACTCCGCTTCCAGTCAGATTTGCCGAACCAACGTAGGCCGCCGCTGAGCCATCCTCTCGATTGAGATGGATTGTCTTCGGATGGAAGTAGGCATTCACGAAGTTCACGATGCCGATCCGAAGATTACTCCGCGGGGGCCCCACTACGGTGAGCAAGGCTTCAATGTCCGCACGTGTCGTCGTTCCCTCGTTCGATCCCACGATAAGACGCAGAACTCCATCGCCTGCTCGTAGCCGAGACATCGGTGGTGCGAAGTACCCGAGCGAATCGGCCCCAAAGAACCCCGTCTGCCATCGGAGTTCGGCGATTGAGGGGTCCTGCAGGACTCGAGCGTCTAACCACGTTCCCAGCGCATGGTCCGAATCGCGCGATCCAGTGTCGATATACCGCACAAAGTCAATGGTTCCATGGGAGCTTGGTTCCGTGCAATGCACTGCCTTGCTGGGGAAGATGAGTGTAGCCTCGGCGGCTGCTCTATCATTAGGTATCGTTGCGATTCGTGCGAACTTCGTCGCTACGTCTCGTCGCCTGGCGGCCGTCGCGTAACTCTGCACTCGGAACGGGAGATAGTAGGCCCGCCCGCCTCTTAGGCGAGGGGTTCGAGGCCATTGACCTTCCCAAAGGTTTGTGTCACCCCCAGCGAGTAGCCTCCATCCCAGCAATGTGGCAAGATAACAAGGATGTAATTCAGGCTGACCTGCCGGGGTTGGGGCCGACGTTGGGAATAGGGATGAGTGGAGCCAGGGCGAAGAGCGAGAACACCAAGCTCCGGGGTGGTTACTACACACGCCCTTCGATCGCCGATTTCCTCGCCGGGTGGGCCGTTCGCAGACGGGACGCGCAGGTTCTTGAGCCAAGCTGCGGCGATGGCGCCATCGTTATGCCAGCGGCAAAGAGGCTTGGTCCTAGGGGCCAGGTCACCGCGCTTGAGCTATACCCGGAGGAGGCGAAGAAGGCTGAAATAGCGGGAGGGGAGCGCACGGAGGTCGTAACCGGTGACGCCTTCGACTGGTACTTGAGGACGCGACCAGAGGCGTCATTCGATGCAGTCGTGGGCAATCCTCCCTTCATCCGCTACCAAAGCTGGCCCGAGGGGCATCGTGAGAAGGCTTTCCGGATCCTGCGGGAGGAGGGACTGCATCCAACGCGCCTGACCAACGCCTGGGCCCCATTCGTGGTGCTTGCGACGCTCGCGCTACGACCCGGGGGGCGGCTCGGCCTGGTCGTTCCTGCTGAGCTAATGCAAGTCACCTATGCAGCGGAGATTCGTGAGTACCTGGCACGAAAGTACTCGCAATTGACGATGCTCACCTTCCGACACCTTGTCTTTGATGGTATCCAGCAGGAGACTGTGCTCCTGCTCGGCGAGCGTCAAGATTGTTCATCCGCTGAAGTCGCCTTGGTTGAGGTGGATTCGGATGATGATCTCCTGGCGCTTTCGGTTCAGGACGCCAAGCGGGTTCGCCTGGATCTGGACCATGCGAGAGAGAAATGGACTCAGTACTACCTTTCACCGCGTGAGTTGGATCTAATTCGCACCGTCGAGGAAGCGGATGGATTCACTACGCTGGGGGAGATTGCCGAAGTCGACGTAGGAATCGTGACAGGGCGTAACGATTTCTTTGTCCTAAGTCCCGTTCAAGCTCGCGAACTCGGGCTAAGGAAGTGGTGCCGCCCATTGGTAGCTCGTTCCGTCCATATCCCAGGGATCGACCTAAAACCAGAGGACTGGAAACAGCTCCTCGACGAGGACGCTCGCTGCCTCTTGCTTCAGCTTGGTGATCGGGAGCGAGACGAGCTGCCGCCGAGGGCGCTGGCCTACGTCGAGTGGGGAGAGGAGAACGGCGTCCACGAAGGGTACAAATGCAGAATCCGCCTACCTCGGTGGTGGAACGTTCCCTCCGATTGGATCCCTGACGCGTTCTTGCTCCGACAGATCAACGATGGCCCACGCATAATCCGCAATGGGGCGGGGGCGACGTGCACCGATACAATCCACCGATTGCGGCTCACGGATGGCGTCAGCCCGGCGTCGATTGCTGCTGCTTCCATGAACTCGATGACGTTTGCATTCTCAGAGATTCGTGGCCGTAGCTATGGGGGCGGCGTCCTAGAGTTGGAGCCGACAGAGGCGGAGAGTCTGCCCTTCCCCAGTCTTGAACGGGAACTTCCAGTAGAGGAGATCAACCAACTAGCCAGGGAGAAGTCAGTTGAGGATGTGCTCGCTCAAGTGGATCGACTAACGCTTCAGCAGGTGGGCCTCACGAAGAGAGAAACAGAAGCTCTGCGAGGTATTTGGCGGAAGCTCTATCGGCGTCGTTTGAGTCGCAAGGCAAAACCTCGCGGACGGGTCAGCCGGCTGCCCTCTGGACGGACTCTCGGAGTATTTGGAGGTCGCGGGAGGTTAGGCGGATCAGGCCGGCGCGAAAGTAGTGCCCCCAAGCTTCCTTTCTCTTGATGAAACTCAGGCGCTGAATCAGGGGGCGAACAGGCGCCCCTCGCCGCTCTGGCAAAGCGATCTCGAGCTCTAGATCGCAACCACAAGAGAATGTCCGATCAGCGATGATCCGCTGTCGCCGAAACACCTTAACTGGACTCACAACGCGAGCAAGCCCCGCGAGATGGGACTGGTCGCGTGCCGGGCTATGAAACGCTCCACGCGTAACGTATAGCACCAACTGGTCCCCGGGTTCGATAGCTGATGCTCGGCGACATTGTCCCGAAGAAAAGGCCATCTTGTGCTCCCGAAGAACCCAGCGGAGGGCATCTGCTTCTGCGAGAACGATGACCCAACCTGAGCCATCAAAGGAAGGTCGGGCAATCCGAGCCGACTTGTCGCGAGGAGATCGGGAGGCGCCAACCCCCGCTGGTGTATCTTTTCCTTGCAAGCTCTACTCTTCCTCCTCGTTCAGGATTTGTGCAGATGGGACTCCTGGAAGGCTGAGGCGCTCATGCGGCGGCAATCCTTCGTAGCGAGCGACGTATGTCCCATCGATTTGCTCTGAGAATCTTTCGAGCCGCAATCGAGTACCCGGAACAGGAATGTCGGGATCGACCAATCCGGTTGCAGGGTCCCAGACTACGACCGCGATGGCCTCGGCCAAGTGGTTCGGATCATTGATTGCCACGCGGCGAGCCAGACGGTCGAGCGTGTCGATAGCGGCCGCGCTCTTCTTTGGGAGCGCGTCGAGACAGGGTCGTGGGACGATGAACATGAAAGCCACGAGCGTGTAGGGAAATCGGCTGTGGATGGTGGTGGCCTCAGTGGCCAGATCGTTCACCATGTTTAGAAAGTTCTTTTGGACGCTATCCGTATCATTCAGCGTCTTGCTATCGAATACCAGACGAGGCCCGTCCGGACGATAGCCAACATCGTATCGCTGCGGGCGGACAGCACCCACGATCTTCACCGGTCCGACTTCGACACAATTCGGGTTCGCTGGCAGGAGGTCGTTTCCTGACGGCACCGCCATTGGAATGTCGCCCAGCATTACGGCTACTGCTTCGCCGACAGCCCGGTCGAAGAGCTGGCCCAATTCGCCGGAAGACTCGGGTGGTGTTCGGCTTAGCGAGCCGCCGCGCTCGGTCCACATCTTCCCGAATCGGACAAGATCCGCTTGCGCCACACGAATCGGCGGCATGGGTGCTAGCTGGGGCACGGCTAAGATGTATAGCACAGGCGCCACCGACCGCTATCTGGAACTGAGGGTGGTGTCGCGCGCTGCCGCTTCTGGACGGGACGGAGCCAAGAATTAGTGCGAATCTGGCACCATTGATAGGGTCAAGGACGGTCGAAAGCTGAGCAGAAACGGCCGGTCGAAGACTGAGCACCTACGAGGCCTCTGAGGCCATCACCTCCTTCACCTTGCCCTTCAGGCAATAGCTCCCTCCCTTCAGCACAATGACCTCCGCGTGGTGGACCAAACGGTCGACCAAGGCGGCCACGGCCACGGGGTCTCCGAAGATCTCGCCCCAGGCGGAGAACGTCTAGGGTCTCCGAGCTACCGGTGTAGCAGGGGAATCTATCCCGCTCTGGGTTGTCCTTCGTTTGGGTAGGCTGAGGGCCCACGAGCAGGGTCCGCGGGGAGTGAACGGCGTCATGGAACTGCAAGAGGTCTTTGGAATAGCCACCGAGGTGAGCCAAGCCTCTTACGTTGATCGCGGAGGCCTCGACCAGCGCTTTGCGTATGTGCTCCAGACTGACCGGCACATCGTCATTCATGGCGACTCCAAACAGGGCAAGTCTTGGCTACGTAGCCGAGCTCTGTCGCAGGATGACTCGATTCTTGTCCAGTGTCAGGTCAACTCAACTGCCGAGTCCATCCTCTTCTACCGGAAGTACGGGGACCCCAAATGGCCTTGGTCCAACGGTCTAGATTTGGGTGAGGCCGAAGGTGACGAGGAGCCACTCGACCTGGACGACTAATGCGGTGGGGTTCGCCATCTCCGGCAAGCGTTAGAATCTTGATGAGAGCGCCCCAGGGTTGGAGGAAACCCCTGGGGCGCTCTCTTCGCGTCCGGCCGGGAGGAAACGTCTCGGCCGGTCGGTGCTCACCTAGGTCGCCGCGATGACCCTGGCCACGTGCTTTGGCATGATGTAGACGCGGGACTTCAACACCTTGTCCCGACGATGCTGGAACGGCAGCACCGCTCCTCCTCGCGAGTTCTGAAGGCCGTACCAATTCACGACCTTGCGCGCGAAGGACCCGATGACGCCGGCCAGCAGCGTGTGGTCACCGCCTGGCTGCTTGTGGATCTTCCGAAGGATGGCGATGAGATCCCTGGCCGGAACCCGCTTCTCCGGGCGATCGGCCAAGTAACGGAGGACCGCCTGCATGCTCTCTCCTGACTCCTCGAAAGCCCTCTTAAGCAGCTCCTCGGACCAGCCATCCTGCCCGCTCGGAGCGGCCTCGGTCTGGCCCTCCAGCTCGGCGATCCGCTGGTACACTGCCCCTAGATGCCGCTTAGGCACCCAAACCTGTACCAGTTCTTCGTTGTTCTCAAGCATCTGTCCCACCTCCTCTCGGCTGCCTGATAGCTGAACACTAGCACAGCCTAGGATTCGATGGCACTAGTCCCCTAGCAACCCCTGAGAGGCAGATGCTTCCCCAGCATGGGCTCCGCCGATCCGTCGCTTTTGGCAGCGACCGGTTTACGGTGTGCTGGGCTGAACAGAATGTTCGTGTCGGTCACGCTTAGTACTTTCGACGCAGAGTTCCTACACGGAGGTGGGAAGGATGGATTTGAACTTTGTCACCGGCATCCTGTTCGGAGGGATGGGAACTGCCCTGCTCGGGAAGCTCTTAGCTCCCAGCACGGCACGACGCATTCGGCGGGACGAAGAGCGAGAAGCAGGCTTGGGCGACCTCGTGACGTCGTGCGCTCAGCTAGAGGGGCACATCGACTTCATGCTCTCGCCGGAACGAGTGTCCTCGGAAGGTGTGTTCCAAACGGGCACCGTGATCGCAGCGAGCGACCGAGTCCGAGATCTCCTTTGGTGCTGGCGGACTTCGGCGCTACGTTTCATGCCAAGGTGGGTCGAGGCCGGAGCCATCCTCAACGCTTGGATTGAGGTGGAGAAGGCTCTCGGGTCAACCAACCCTCCCCATCCTGAGTTCTTCACACGTCTGCGAGATCTCCGAACGGTCACGGGCGAGGTTCGCTCCGTTGCTCAGAAACAGCTAACGAAGCGGCGACTCTGGCACTGGCTACGAATAGGGCGAGAGGCACGTTTGCTCAATGTAAGGGCGGGAGCGAGGGCTGTGGCCCCCGCGGTACCTGGGCGGTTCGGCCAGCCTGAGAAGCCGACTCAGGGTGTTGCGGCTCATCTGGAGGCGCCGAGCGATCTGCGCCAGGAGGAGCCTCCCGGTGGAGCCGGTGAACTTCGGGCAGTCGTTTACTGAGTACACCCCTTCCTCCCTCCGGTCGGTTGGTCCTCCGGAGGGTCCGTCGAACTGCTGTGCAGGTGTTGGGGAACCTGTTCAGTTTTCGACCGGCCAGAAGTGCTCAGTTTTCACCGGGCGTCGACACCCTTGTACCGTATGAAGCACGGAAGTGACCGGGAGGCATCAACAGTGGCACATCACAAGCGACGCGCGAAGTGGTACGTGCAGGGATACGCCAACTTGCCGGGGTGGGAACAGGCCGTGGAACCATGTCGACACCTGCTTGAGGGGTGGGCCCGTCGCGGGTAAGTCGGGACCTACTCGGAGGTGTTTTCGGCTGTCACGGCGATTCCGTGGCCGGACGGCCCACATACCCATGAGTGGCAACAGATGGGGTACCTCCTCGGCAACGTTGTGGTAGGCGAGTGGCTCCTCCATGACCGACCGTTGCTCAGCGCGGTTGTGGTCCTCGCGGGTGACCGCGTGCCCGGACGAGGGTTCGATAACGTGGCTGAGGACCTTGGACTTCTGCCGATTCGCAACGCCGAGACGGAGCTCATTTTTCTGGCCAGAGCAGGAGCGCTGCCTCGATTATTGGCGCACTGCCCGATAGCTCTCCGCTTTCCGGGGGCGAGACTCAGTCACGCGTTAGCTGCAGAGGCCGTACTCTCTCTTAGATCCTTCAGCGTCTTTCCATCCGCCTGTCGCTTCCACTCGGTAAGTCCGTTCGCCGACCGTCCCAGGAGGACAGCGGCTGCTGCTGAAGGAGACGTGAACTCATAGTCCTTTGTGAGGAGGAGTACGTCACCCTTTTCCGTAAGTACCGTTTCCTTGAGGAGGCGATCCCTAACAGCGGAAACGTGACTCGGAGCGCTCGCCACTACGCTCTTTGGTCCCGTTGCGCCTGCCTCCACCAAGAAGCGCCCATCGGAGGATTCCCGCCCTCTCGCGTGGGCGTTCCTGCCTTTGAGTTCGAGCCAGTCTGAAGTTGCATCTGCCGTGGAAGCAACCCGAAAGACGTCGAGGCCGAGGAGCCGACAGATCAAGAGGCTCTCTTCGAGCAGCCAGTTCGCCAAGTCAAGGTCGGCTGCTCCCAAAGCGGGGGCATTGGTCTTGTTCTGATTGAGAGTTGCACGGTCGGCCTTTTGAGCGAGGTCAATGAGTTGGGACTCGAGATAGAGCGCGAACGTCTTATCCAGGGTTGCGTCCGTGGTCCGGAATACAACTACTCGGTTCCAGAACGCCTTCTTCTGGTCCTTTTCGTGAATCGGAAGTCGACTGCCTTCGAAGCCTTGCCCTATGTATGCCTGAGTCCGACCGTCGCTATCCTCGCCCAGAAGCATGTAGCACGATGGTCCCTCTGACGGAAGTCATGAAGGGCCCTCCTATAGGACAGCCGTGGGCAGTCAACGGCTTCCAGCGTCGATCCCCTCTTGCGAACAGCGCAGAAGCCGTCCTTCACGCCCCACGGGTAGTGGATCTCGTAGACGTTCGCAGGCATCAGTCTTGAGATAAGGCGTTCTCGGCGAGTTCCTTGTGCTCGTCACCATGCAGTGCCAGGCTCCCGGTGGCTGGGCTCGCGCTTTCGTCACGGGCGGTGACTCCCAGCTCCAGGCCGAGCTCGCGGCGGCACATCTGTTCCATGAAGTGCCACGACCCCATGTTCTCGGGTTCCTCCTGGGCCCAGATCACCTCGGCTCCGGGGTACTTCTTCAGGCCTGCCTCCAGTTCCTTCTTGGGGAACGGGTAGGGTTCCTCGACTCGGATTAGGGCCACCCGCTTGTCCTCTCGAGCCCTCAGCAGGTCCCAGAAGAACTTTCCCTGGCAGAGGACGACGCGCTTCACGTTCTTCGGGGGATCCGGGTCGGGCAGGACCGGGTGGAACCTTCCCTCGGTCAGCGCTGACGCTTCGCTGAAGGTCTCCTTCATCCTCAGCAGGCTCTTCGGGGTGAAAACCACCAGTGGCTTCTTCCTTTCCTTTAGAGCCTGCCTTCTCAGAACGTGGAAGTACTGAGCCGGGGTGCTCGGGACCACGATCTGCATGTTGTCCTCAGCCGCGAGCTGGAGGAAGCGTTCGAGGCGGGCACTCGAGTGCTCCGGGCCCTGGCCCTCGTATCCATGGGGCAACAGCAGCGTCACGCCGCTCGTCTGGCCCCACTTGTCCTCGCCCGCCGCGATGAACAGATCCACGACTACCTGGGCCTCGTTGATGAAGTCCCCGAACTGGGCCTCCCACTGGACCAGCGCGTCGGGCGCCGCCACGCTGTACCCATACTCGAAGCCCAGCACCGCGAACTCACTCAGCAGGCTGTCGTAGATGAAGAACTTCCCTCCCGCCTTCTTCTCCAGCGCCTCCAGCGGCGTGTACTCCTCGCCCGTCTCCTGGTCCACCAGGACCGAGTGCCTTTGGCTGAACGTCCCCCTCCTGCTGTCCTGACCGCTCAGCCGCACCGTCCGCCCCTCACTCACCAACGTTCCGAAGGCCAACGCCTCAGCAAGCGACCAGTCCACCGCGTCCCGATCGAGGGCCGTCCGCCTGTCCTCCAGCCACTTCTCGAGCTTGGGATGGACGTGGAACCCCTCGGGGACAGTGGTGATGGCCTGGACGACCTCATCCAGCTTCTCCCGAGGCACCGCCGTGTCCACGGGCTTCTGCTCCGACGGCGCGGGCTTCTGGCGCTCCAGCTTCGGCGGCCTTTCCTTCTCCTCCCGGGGGATCTCCTCGAAGGCCCGCTCCAACCGCTGCTTGAACTCCTCCAGGGCCCCCTCGGCCTCCTCGACCGACAGGTCGCCCCGGTTCACCAGCATCTCCACGTACCGCTTCCGGATGGTCCGAAGCTCCTTGATCTTCCGGTACATGAGCGGCTGGGTGTACGAGGGGTCATCTCCCTCGTTGTGGCCCCACTTCCGGTAGCACCACATGTCGATGACCACGTCCTTGTGGTACGTCTGGCGGAAGGCGAAGGCCAGGCGGGCCACCCGGACGCAGGCCTCGGGGTCGTCGCCGTTCACGTGCCAGATGGGGGCCTGGACCATCTTGGCCACGTCGCTGGCGTAGGTGCTGGACCGTCCGTAGTCCGACCCGGTGGTGAACCCCAGCTGGTTGTTCACGATCACGTGCACGGTCCCACCGGTGCCGAAGCCGTGGAGGGCCGAGAGGTTGAGGGTCTCGGCCACCACGCCCTGGCCGGCGAACGCGGCGTCGCCGTGGATGAGGATGGGGAGGACCGGGGCCTCCTCGGGCTTGTCGAGGAGGTCCTGCTTGGCCCGGGCCATCCCCTCGACCACCGGGTCCACCGCCTCCAGGTGCGAGGGGTTGGAGGCCACCGTGACCACGATGGCCTTTCCATTCGCGCCGGTGAACTTCCCCTCCGCGCCCACGTGGTACTTCACGTCGCCGGAACCCTGGGGGAGGTCGAGCGGCAGGGCCCCCTCGAACTCACGGAACAGGTCGGAGTACGACTTGCCCACGATCGAGGTCAGCACGTCGAGGCGGCCCCGGTGGGACATCCCGATCACCGACTCCACCAGGTCCTGGTCGGCGGCGGCCGACAGGACCGCGTCGAGGATGGGGATCAGGGACTCGCTTCCCTCCAGGCTGTACCGGCGCTGGCCCATGTACCGCTTGTGGAGGAACTGCTCCAGGGCCTCCACCTCGCCGAGCTTCGACAGGATCCGGAGCTTGTCCTCGCGAGGGATGGTGGTGTCCACGCCCTCGGTGTGCTCCTGGATCCACTCCTTCTGGTCGGGGTCCTGCATGTGCATGTACTCGACGGTGGCGGTGCGGCAGTAGGCGTCGCGGAGGATCGCCAGGATGTCCCGGAGCTTCATCTCGCGCTGCCGGCCGAACCCGCCGGTGGCGAAGGTCCGGTCGAGGTCCCAGATGGTGAAACCGTAGGTCGCCGGGTCGAGCTCGGGGTGCATCGTGGGGTCCCGCTGCTCGAGGGGGTCGAGGTCGGCGATCAGGTGGCCGCGGACCCGGTACATCTGGATGAGCTGGCGGAGCCGCATGTGCTGCTCGGCCTCGTCGATGGAGCCCCGGGCGGGACGTTCGTCCTGGCGCCACTGCACCGCCACGTAGGGGACGTGCATGGCCCGGAAGATCCGCTCGTAGAACACTCCCTTGCCCAGGAGCAGCTCCTCGACCAGGGCCAGGAACTCGCCGGACTCGGCACCCTGGATGACCCGATGGTCGTAGGTGGAGGTGAGCGTGAGCGTCTTTCCCATCCCGAGGTCGGCGATGGTGTCCTCGTCGGCGCCGGCGAACTCGGCCGGGTACCCGATCCTTCCCACGCCGATGATCGCGGCCTGCCCGGGCATCAGCCGCGGCACGCTCTGGACGGTGCCCAGCGTCCCCGGGTTGGTGATGGTGTGGGTGGCACCGGTGAAGTCCGCGGGAGTGAGCTTGTTGCGATTGGTCCGCTGGATGAGCTCCTCGTAGGTCCGGTGGAAGGCGGCGAAGTCGAGGGTGTCGGCCTCCTTGACCACGGGGACCAGGAGGACGCGGGTCCCGTCGTCTCGCTTCACGTCGACCGCGAGGCCGAGGTTGACGTGGTCGTGCTTGGTGACCGCGGGCTTGCCGTCCCGCTCGGCGTAGCTGACGTTCATCCCGGGCATCTCGGTGAGGGCCCGGACCACCGCATACGCGATGACGTGGGTGAAGGACATCTTGCCGCCCTGGTGGCGCTTCAGGTGGTTGTTGAGGATCCCGCGGTTGACCTCGAGGAGCTTCGCGTTGACGGTGCGGACGCTGGTAGCGGTGGGGACCTCGAGGGACTCCTCCATCCTCTTTGCGATGACCTTGGCTGCGCCGGTCAGCGGCTCCGCGTTCTCGGGCTCGGGCGGCCGGGCCCCTTGCTCAGACAGCGTCGCCGCCGCAGGCTCGGGCGCCTCGACGGCTCGGGGCGGCTCCGAACTCGCCGGGGCTTCGGCCGCCCTCGCCTCCGGCTGCGCTGCCCGGCCGTCGCCGGTGCCGGGGACGTAGTCCTCGAAGAACTCCCGCCACGTCTCGCTGACGGACTGGGGGTCTTCCTGGTACTGGCGGTACAGTTCCTCGACCAGCCAGGTGTTGGGGCCGAATTCCTCCCTGTTGAGCTTCTTCGTCATGGTCTCAACTCAAGTCTACGCTTCACGGTCCATACCCCTGCTGACCAGGGGCGATGCGCGACGAGGGTGCTTCCGCAAGAGCGGGTTCGTGTCACCGCCATCCGATAGCGTGACCCGGGACAAGGAGCTGGTGGCACAAGGAGATATTGTGGCATATGCTGAAACCATGGCAGAATTGGAGAAGGTGTCCCATCTGAGGCTCGGGGCTCAGGGACGCGCAGTTATCCCGGCCAGGGTCCGGAAGGCTCTCGGCCTCCAGCCCGGGGACGAGCTGGTCGCCTGGGTGGAGGGAGATCGGCTCATCCTGCGTTCCCGGCGGGCGCTCGTCCAGGAGATGCTCGGCGCCTACCGGCACGTGGCACCGCGGAGCAGCCTGGTGGACCGGCTCATCGAGGAGCGGCGAGCCGAGGTCCGGGCCGAGGGCGGCGCTTGAGCCCGGTAGTGCTCGACGCCTCGGCGTTGCTCGCGTACCTCCACCGTGAGCCAGGGGCCGACCAGGTCGCGGAGGCGTTGGCTACCGGGGCCGTCATCAGCGCGGTGAATCTATCTGAGGCGCTCACCGTATTGGGCGACGCGGGGGAGGATCCCGGCCGGATCGCCACCGAGGTCGAGCGGATCCTCGACGTTGTTCCGTTCGACAGCACCGATGCGGTCGGTGCCTCCGAGCTCCGGGCGGCCACGCGCAAGATGGGGCTCTCGCTCGGCGACCGGGCCTGTCTGGCCCTCGGGTCCCGGCTGGGGAAGCCGGTCCTCACGGCGGACCGGAGGTGGTCGCGGCTACGCGTCGGCCTCGACCTGCGACAGATTCGGGACTGAAGGTCAGGCGGGTGGGGCGCCTTCGGTGCCCGGTTTGGGAGGGTCCGCGCGGTGGACCTCCTCGGGGCGCTGCTCGGTGCCCTTGGGCGGGGTGGCGGCCTTCTCCTCCTGCCGGGCCTTCTCCTCTTCCTTCTGCTTCTCCAGCTCGGCGACGTCCTCTTCGGTGGCTTCCATCGTGCCGACCCGCTCGATCTCCACGTCCTCGGGAGGGTCGTCCGCGTTCCCGTACTGCTTGCCCCGGCGCTCGGCCATCAGGCGCCCGAGCTCGTCCGCCTCCTGGTCGGTGAGCCCCTCGTCGTCGCGCTTCTCGATGAGCTGCTGGTAGCGGTCCATGCACCGGTGAACTACCCGGCGGCCGGTGATGGCAAACGCTCTGGCGGACCGGAGGCTACCGCGGCCTGATCTTGTTCCCCCGGACCTTCACGACCCGCTGCGCGGTGTTGTTGGCGTCGTCCTCCTCCTCGATCTCCTCGTCGGGATCGGCGGTCACCTCAACGGTGTGGAAGCCTTGCTGGTGCTTCACGCTGCCCCACAGCTGGGAAGTGGTCGCCGAGCCGCCTGCGGGGATGCTGGAGATGGTGGTCCGGCCGATCTCAGAGCCGTTCGCCACGAACCGCACCTCCACGTTGGAGGCCTCGGCCTCGCCGACGTTGTGGATCCGGGCCACCACCGTCACCACGTCCGCTCCTTGTTCCTTCCGGGTGGTGAACGAGATGTCGCTCGGCCCGAGGGTGAGGTCCGGGAGGGCCGGCTCCTGGGCCACGAACACGTGCTCCTCTCCGCGAGCCGGATGGGTCACTGCAGTGGACCCGTCGCCGCCCGGCGCCCGGTCTTCCGTCCCGCCTCCGCGGAACGGCCCCCCGGTGAACAGCGCCCCGGGGCTCACGAACGTGGCGGCGAAGGCGTCGAACAGCTCGCCCCCCCTCGACGCTTCCAGCTCGGCGGCCGGATACTCGGCGGTGAACACGTTCTCGGAGAGCGAGGCCACGCAGCCGGGCGTGGAGTCGTTGGAGCAGGTCGGGTCCCCGGTGCCCGTCCACTGGACCCCCAAGATCCGGAACACCCCGTCGATCGAGTTGTACAGCAGGTACCGGATGCTGCTGCCGGGCGCGGGCGGCGTCGAGGTCCCCCGGACCTCCCAGTCCACCCGGACCGTGCCGGTCCCCGGGTCCTCGGTGAGGGTGACCTCCTCGATGTCCAGGGAGTCCACCGGGTGGTCGTCGCTCGCATCCTCGGCGATGACGGTGGACAGCGAGCCGGCGGCACCGGTGCCGGTACCGAAGTCGTCCGGGAGGCCCAGGGTCTCCAGGGTCGCCAGACGGGCGTCGAGGAGGCCGTGGCCCTTGTCGAACGAAGAGGTGTCGTCGGGGTTGGCCGGGTCGGCCTCGTACGGAGCCCCGGCCGTGTACTTGTGGGCGGTGTCCTCGAGAACGTCCTCCACCTCGGCCGGGGTGATGCCCGGGTCGGCCTGGTACAGGAGGGCAGCCGCTCCCGCCGTGTGCGGCGCGGCCATCGAGGTCCCGGACAGATAGGTGTAGAAGGGCGGGTAGTGGAGGGTGACCCCCGCTCCCCCGCAGGCCACGGTTGCGAGCTTGCAGGTCGAGTTGATGAGCGTCCCCGGCGCAGAGACGTCGGGCCACGTCTCCGGCTGGTCGGACTTCCCCCGGCTGGAGGTGTCGTCGAGTGCGTTGTCCCGGTTGCCGGTCTCGTCGTCGCTGTAGTTGGCAGCGCTGATGAGTCCCGGGGTGGGGTTGTTGGCGTAGGGGTTGGTTGAGATGGCGCTCCCGTCGCCTCCGGCGTTGCCGGCGGCGAACACCACGGTGATGTCCTTGTCCTGGATCAGCGCGTTGCTGAGCTTGCTGATGGCCAGGTCCGGGTTGTGAGCACCCGTGCCGCCCCACGAGTTGTTGACCACCCGGATCGGCGGGTCCTGCTCCAGGCCGTTGTCGTAGATCCACTGGAACGCCGCCGCCGCGGAGGGAACGAAGATCGACAGTCCTTCGCCGGCCCCGAACCCGTACAGCTTGGATCCCGGGGCCACGCCGCGGAACATCCGGTCGCCGGTGGTGGTGGAGTCTCCGTCGGACTCGCTGGCGGTCCCGTCTCCGGCTGAGATCCCGGCCACGTGGGTGCCGTGCCCGCTGGTGGTGTCGGAGTCGGGGACGTCCTCCATGACGATCCCTCCCATGCACCCCGCGTCTGAGAGGTCGGGCATCGTGCACAGCACCTTGAAGTTCTTGATGGTCTTGGGGTCCTCCTCGCCGAACCCGGCCCACCGGAGGTCCGGGTGGGTGGCGTCGATGCCGCTGTCCACGATGGCGATTCCCACTCCCTGACCGTTCAGGAGGTCGCCGTCGGCGTCCTCCACGGTGAGGTCCAGCCCGCCCGTGGGCTCGTACAGCGTCCGGACCCGGGTGGCCCAGGTGGCCGTCTCCAGCAGCAGCGGCTCGGTGCCGCCGTGCTCCAGGAACGTCACCTCCGGCCGGGCCGACAGGGCGGTGAACGCCGCCACGGGGCCGAAGGCGTACGCCAGGTGGCCGGCGGGGAGGTCGGCAGAGACGGAGGCCCCGGCGTCCCGGATGGCCTCCACGCCCCTGGCGTACGGAACGCTTGGGGCGAAGTGGACGAACGCGGCGATGTGTCCCTCCGGGCCCACCCGGGCGATGAGGGACCGGAGGTCGGGGTCTACCGGTGCCCCAGTATTCCCTGAGGCCGCCGAGGGAGAGGCAAGGATGAGAGACAGGGTCGCCAGGACGGCGATGGCCAGACGACGCGGGCGCACAGTTCCTCCTTGAGGTTGGTCCTAATCTGTTCGACGCTCGGCCGTGAGTCTCCTTCCGGGCGTCCAATCAGGGGATGGCTGAAAAGAGGAGAGCCGGCCCCATCATCGGGACCCTGGCCGGAGTGGCCGCTGCCGGGATCCTTGTCGTTATCTTCAGTGTCCGTGTCGGAGGGGAATTCTCCTTCCCACCGACCCGGAGGCAGTGTGCCTCGTTCTGGAACGGTGTGGAGAACGAGTCGGTACGCACCCTGGTTGCCGACGAAAGCTTCGGGTCGGCAGTGGTCGAGGGGTGGGAGGCAAAGGGAGTCCACGGCTACTGCTCGATCGCCTTCCTGGCGGGATCATCGGGCGGCCGGTGGGCCTTCTACGTCAGCTGGGTCTCTGGCGAGTCGTTCCCGGGCGCTGCGAGGAGGTGGTCCCTCGACACCCGGGGTCGAGCGTGGGGTGTGGATGGTCCCTACCAGGCCACTTCGCCGAACGCTTCGGTGCACCGAGACGGATACGTGCGGTTGTGGCGGAAGGGCTCGTAGCTTCCCGCCCGGATAGACTCCCCCTCGATGACCCCGGATCCCTCGAAAGATGCGCGTCCGCATGTGCGCGAGCGGTTCCTGCGGGCCTGCCGGCGGGAGCCTGTGGACGCTACGCCGGTGTGGTTCATGCGCCAGGCGGGCCGCTACCTCCCCGAGTACCGGAAGCTGCGGGGCGACACCGACGTCCTCACGCTGACCCGGGACCCGGAGGCCGCTGCGGAGATCGCCCTCCAGCCGGTTCGGCGGATGGACGTAGACGCCGCGATCCTGTTCTCCGACATCATGGTGCCGGTGGCGGCCGTCGGGGTCGGCGTCCGCATCGTGGCCAACGAGGGACCCAAGATCGAGGAACCGTTCCGCTCTGAACAGGACATCGATCGCCTCAGGGCGCTGGAACCCACCGAGGACGTGCCCTACACCCTGGAGACCATCCGCATCCTCAAGAAGGAGCTCTCGGTTCCCCTGATCGGGTTCGCCGGGGCGCCGTTCACCCTGGCCTCCTACTTGATCGAGGGGGGACCGTCTCGGGACTTTGCCCGCGCCAAGGCTCTGATGCACGCCGAGCCCGACACTTGGCGGCGCCTGATGGACGCGGCGGTCAATGTGGTGCTCCCGTACCTCCGGGCCCAGGCGGAGGCCGGCGCGGACGCGCTCCAACTGTTCGACTCGTGGGCCGGAGTCCTGGATCGGGACGACTACCGGGAGCACGTCCTCCCGGCCAGCACCCGGATCTTCGCCGGACTCCGAGACCTCGGGGTGCCGCTGATCCACTTCGGGACCGGCACCGGCGAGCTGCTGGAGATGAAGCGGGAGGCCGGGGCCGACGTGGTCGGGGTGGACTGGCGGGTGCCGCTGGACGTGGCTTGGGAGCGGATCGGCCACGACACCGGCATCCAGGGCAACCTTGATCCCGCGGCCTGCCTGGCGCCGTGGAAGACTCTGGCCGCCAAGGCGGTGAAGGTGCTGGACCGGGCCGCGCGGCGGCCGGGCCACGTGTTCAACCTCGGCCACGGCGTGTTCCCTGACACCCGGCCGGAGAACCTGGAGCGGCTGGTGGACCTGGTCCACGAACGGACCCACCGATGACCACCGGTCTCCTGGTGATGGCGTACGGGACGGCGGCCGGGCCCGAGGACATCGAGCGCTACTACACCGACATCCGGGGCGGGCGAACGCCCACGCCCGAGCTGGTCGAGGACCTCAAGCGACGGTACGCGGCCATCGGCAACACTTTTCCCCTGGATCGGATCACCCGGGAGCAGGCCGCCGGCCTGGAGGCGGAGCTCGGGTCCGAGTTCAATGCCTACGTCGGCTACAAGCACTCCCAGCCGTTCGTGGCCGACGCCGTGGCCGCCATGGCGGCCGACGGGATCATCAAGGCCGTGGGGATCGTGATGGCCCCGCACTACTCGAGGATGTCGATCGGCGGTTACATCGACCGGGTCCAGAAGGTCCGGCCGGGTCGGATGTGGATCGACGTGATCGAGTCGTGGGCCAGCCACCCGGCGTTCGTCGAGGTGGTAGCCGAACGCGTCCGGGCCGCACGCGAGGAGCTCTCGGAGCAGGAGCGAGCCAACGACCTGGTGATCTTCTCCGCGCACAGCCTGCCCGCCCGGATCGTCGACCAGGGCGATCCGTATCCCGATCAGCTCCGGGCCACCGCCGAGGCCGTTGCCGCGCGGCTGGGCTTGGAGCGGTACCGCACCGCGTGGCAGAGCGCCGGCCGGACCCCGGAGCCGTGGCTGGGCCCGCCGCTGGAGGAGGTGGTGGCCAAGGCCGCCGCCGAGGGCCACACCGCGGTGATCTCCTGTCCGTGTGGGTTCACCGCCGACCATCTCGAGGTCCTGTACGACGTGGACATCGAGGCCCGGACCGCCGCCCGGGAGGCCGGGATCCCGCTGGTACGCACCCACACCCCCAACGCCGACCCGGAGTTCATCCGAGCGGTGGCCCAGGTGGTGCGCGATCATCTGAAGGAGTCCTGATGGCCGAGACCACGTATGCGTACTACCCGGTGTTCCGCCGGCTGGACCCACCGGAGGACCCCGGCGGAGCCGCCCACGAGTGGGAGGTGCTGTTCAAGGAGTTCGCCGACCGGGTCTCGGTGCGGGGGTTCTACAGCGCCGAGGGATTCCGCCCCGACGCCGACCTCCTGATGTGGTGGGTGGCGCCGTCGGCCGACGACGTTCAGGACCTGTTGATCCGGCTCCGCCGCACCGCGCTGGGCCGGACGGTGGAGCTCAGTGAGGCCTTCCTGGGCGCTGTCCGTCCCCCGGAGTTCAACCCCCAGCACCAACCGGCGTTCCTCCGCGGCGAGGAGCCCCGGAAGTACCTGTGCGTGTACCCGTTCGTCAGGACCGCGGAGTGGTACCTGATGCCCGCCGAGGAGCGCGCCGCGCTGCTCAAGGAGCACGGTGAGATGGGCCGGGAGTTCCCCGACGTGCTGCCCAACACCACCAGCGCGTTCGGCCTGGGCGACTGGGAGTGGATCCTGGCGTTCGAGGCGGACGAGCTGCACCGGATCGTGGACTGCATCCGCCGCCTCCGGGACTCCGCCACCCGCCGGTACACCAAGGAGGAGGTCCCCTTCGTCATCGGGATCCGCAAGCCGCTGGAGGAAGTCGTCGCGGATCTGGCCTGAGCGGTGAGCCGGACCCCGATCGCCGACTACGCGCTCCTCTCCGACTGCCGCTCCGCGGCATTGGTCGACAAGGCCGGCTCGATCGACTGGCTGTGCTTCCCCCGGTTCGACGGGCAGGCGGTGTTCACCCGGATCCTCGGGGAGGACGCCGGCCACTGGTCGATCCGGCCCGCCGGGGACACCGAGGTCACCCGGCGGTACCGGGATCGGACCATGGTCCTGGAGACCACGTTCCGCACCCCGGAAGGGCAGGTGACCCTGGTCGACGCCATGGACACCGGCCCGAACGAGGGTGGACACGACCTGGGTGCCAAGGCCGACCACGTCGTGCTCCGCCGGGCCACCTGCGACCGGGGGGAGGTCGTGCTGGAGGTGGAGTACGCGCCCCGGACCGAGTACGGGCTGATCCACCCGGTGATGGCCGAGGCCCGGCGTGGTGTGAGCGCCCGGGGCGGGGCCGCCCTCCTGGCTCTGTCCAGCCCGGTCTCCATGGACATCGCCGAGGACTCCCGGGCCACCGCCCGGCTCACGCTGCGAGAGGGTGAGTCGGCCGCATTCGCACTCCACCGTCGGGCCTCGTGGGAGAAGCGGCCCCGGTACTTCGATCAACGGGAGATCGGGCGACGGATCGAGCGGACCACTCGGGCTTGGCTGGCGTGGTCCGAGTCGCACCAGAACTACGACGGACTGTGGAACGATCTGGTGTACCACTCGGGGACCGTCCTCCAGGCCCTGACGTTCCAGCCGACCGGAGCGATCATCGCCGCTCCCACGACCTCGCTTCCCGAGACGGTGGGCGGGGTGCGGAACTGGGACTATCGGTACGCCTGGGTCCGGGACGCCAGCCTCACCATGGAGGCGTTGTGGGTGGCCGCCTGCCGTGACGAGGCCCAGGAGTTCTTCTCGTGGATGGCCGGCGCCGCGGCGGCGTCCGTGCGACGGGGATCGGACCTCCAGATCATGTTCGGGGTCGGCGGGGAGCACGACCTGACCGAACGCGAGCTTGCCCACCTCCCGGGGTGGCGCGACAGCGCGCCGGTCCGGGTGGGCAACGGGGCCTGGAACCAGCGGCAGATCGACGTGTACGGCGAGCTCCTCAGCGCCGCCCACCGGATGTCCGAGCAGCTCGGAGCGATCACCAGGGAGACCCGGGAATTCCTGATCGACGTGGCCGAGGCCGCGGCGTCGCGGTGGAAAGAGAAGGACCAGGGCATCTGGGAGGTGCGCGACGAGCCGCGGGACTTCCTGTACTCCAAGCTGATGTGCTGGGCGGCCCTCGACCGGGCGGTGAAGATGGCCGGCCTGCTGCGCGCCAAGGACCGGGTCGAGGCCTGGACCGAGACCAGAGAAGAGATCCGGGCGGCGATCCTGGAGCACGGGTGGAGCAACGAGGCCGGCGCGTTCACCCAGTTCTTCGGCTCGGACGCCCTGGACGCCTCCAACCTGATGATGCCGATCGTGGGGTTCCTCCCGGCCTCCGATCCAAAGATGATGGCCACCATCGACGCCACCGCGGAGCGGCTCACCGACGACCGAGGGCTGGTGTTCCGGTACCTGGCTCACGACGGCCTTCCCGGCGAGGAGGGGACCTTCCTGCTGTGCACGTTCTGGCTGGCCCAGGCCCAGGCCATGGCCGGGGAGGTGGACCGGGCCCGGGCCACGTTCGAGCGGGCCATCGCGTACGTCAACGACGTCGGGCTCCTCGCCGAGGAGGTCGACCCGGCCACCGGCGAGCTCCTGGGCAACTTCCCCCAGGCTTTTAGCCACATCGGGCTGGTCAACGCGGCCTGGGCCATCACCGAGGCCGAGCGCACCGCCCAGGGGTCTGGCCGGGGTCCTTCCTAGCCTGTACGCTGGCCAGAAGAGCGCCCCCGACGAGAACGCATGGTTTGTCCGAGTTGTGGTGCGGAAAACCGCGCTGGGCGCCGATTCTGCTCCCAGTGCGGATTTTCGCTTTCCATCTCCTGTCCCACGTGTGGGGCGGCCAATGAACCCGTAGACCGGTTCTGCGGAGCCTGTGGCGCGGCGCTTCAGGGGACCGAGACCAGTCAGGTAGCACAGTCAACCCCCGCTACCGCCCAGCCGACCGCGGAGCGCCGTCTGGTCTCGGTGTTGTTCGCGGACCTGGTGGGGTTCACCGCGCTATCGGAGAACCGTGACGCGGAGGAGGTCCGCGACCTCCTGTCCCGGTATTTTGACCTGTGCCGCCAGATCGTGGGCCGCTACGGCGGCACCGTGGAGAAGTTCATCGGCGACGCGGTGATGTCGGTGTGGGGCACCCCCGTGGCCCAGGAAAACGACGCGGAGCGGGCGGTCCGGGCCGGCCTGGAGCTGGCCTCTGGCGTGGCGGCCATGGGCGATGAGGTCGGAGCGCCCGAGCTCCGGGCCCGGGTCGGGGTCCTCACCGGTGAAGCGGCGGTCACGTTGGGCGCGGAGGGCCAGGGCGTGGTGGCCGGCGACCTGGTGAACACCGCCTCCCGCATCCAGTCCGTGGCCGAGCCCGGTGATGTCCTGGTCGGCGACATCACCCGACGGGCCACCGAGGCGGCCATCGCGTACGACGACGCCGGGACCCACGAGCTGAAGGGCAAGGAGGAGCCGGTTCAACTGTGGCGGACCACCCGGGTGGTGGGGACGCTGAAGGGACTTCTGCGTGCCAGGGGCCTGGAGGCTCCGTTCGTGGGCCGGGACCGGGAGATGCGACTGGTCAAGGGGCTGTTCCACGCCCGCGCCGACGAAGGGAAGGCCCACCTGGTCTCGGTGGTGGGGGTGGCCGGTGTGGGAAAGACCCGGCTGTCGTGGGAGTACGAGCGGTACATCGACGGCCTGGCCGGAACGGTGTGGTGGCACCGGGGACGGTGCCTGGCCTACGGGGAGGGCGTGGCCTACTGGGCCCTGGCGGACATGGTCCGCGGCCGGGGCATCGTGGAAGGGGAGGGGCCGGCGACGACCCTGCCCAAGGTTCGGGCCATGGTCGAGCAGTACATCGTCGATCCCGAGGAGCGGAAGTGGGTTGGTGGAGCCCCGGCTGACTCATCTCCTTGGCCTGGCCGAGCGGAGCGCACCGGACAAGTCCGACCTGTTCTCGGCGTGGCGGCTGTTCTTCGAGCGCCTGGCCGATCAGGACCCCGTGGCCCTGGTGTTCGAGGACCTCCAGTGGGCCGACAACGCGCTCGTCGACTTCATCGAGTACCTGTTGGAGTGGTCCAAGGACCACCCGCTGTTCATCCTCACGCTGTCCCGGCCCGAGATCACCGACCGCCGGCCCACCTGGGGAGCCGCGAAGCGCAGCTTCACCTCGCTGTTCCTGGAGCCGCTCTCCGAAGAGGCCATGAATGAGCTGATGCGAGGCCTGGTTCCCGGCCTGTCCCCGGAGATCACCTTGTCGATCCTCGACCGGGCCCAGGGTGTCCCGCTGTACGCCGTGGAGACGGTGCGGATGCTGCTGGACCGCGGCCTGCTGGAGGAGGTGGACGGGGAATATCGCCCCACGGGTGACATCGAGGACCTGGAGGTGCCCGAGACCCTCCACGCGCTCATCGCCGCCCGCCTGGACGGGCTGACGCCAGAGGAGCGCCGGTTGCTCCAGGATGCCGCGGTGCTGGGGAAGACCTTCACCAAGCCGGGGGTGGCGGCGCTCGACGGGTTCGACGAAAACCAGCTCGACTCCCACCTGACCTCGTTGGTTCGCAAGGAGTTCCTCTCGGTCCAGGCCGATCCGCAGTCGCCCGAACGTGGTCAGTACGGGTTCGTCCAGGACCTGGTGAAGAAGGTGGCCTACGACACCATCTCCAAGAAGGAGCGGAAGGCCAAGCACCTGGCGGTGGCGGATTACCTGGTGACCAGCTGGGGGGACGACGAGGGCGAGATCGTGGAGGTGGTGGCCTCGCACCTCGTGGAGGCCTATCAAGCGGCCCCCGGACGCTCCGGATGCCGAGGAGATCAAGAAGCGCGCCCGGGACACCATGACCCGGGCCGGAGAGCGGGCCGCCTCGCTGGCGGCCAATGACGAGGCCCAACGCTACTTCGTCCACGCCGCCGAACTGGCAGACGACCCCGTGACCCGGGCGACCCTCCTCGAGCAGGCCGGAGTGATGGCGTGGACCGGAGCGAGGTCCGACGACGCCACCGAGCTGCTTGGACGGGCAGAGAAGCTGTTTCAGCAGCAGGGGGAGACGCACGCGGCCGCTCGGGTCTCCGCGCGGCTGGGGGAGCTCACCTGGATGGCCGGTCGCATCGAGTTCAGGACCACCCGGGGCCGCCAGGAGGGCGACGATCCCCGGCCGATCAGCCCGGAGACGTCGACCGGGTCGCCGGACGCATCCTCCAGCGGTGGCCCTGTCGGCGGGCGGTGGCCCAGACGGCGCGTCTTGGCGTCCAGGTACCGCCGGTTCCGGACGTGGGCGGCGGTCCGGATCGGCTCGACCCGGTCGACGGGCACGCCGTTGTCGCGGAGTCCCCGGACCTTCTCGGGATTGTTGGTGAGCAGGCGCACCGACCGGATTCCCAATGCCCGTAGCACGGCGGCGGCCTCGTCATAGAGCCGGCCATCCACCGGAAGGCCCAGCCGGGTGTTGGCGTCGACGGTGTCCGCTCCTCGGTCCTGCTCCACGTAGGCCCGCAGCTTGTTGACCAGGCCGATCCCCCGGCCCTCGTGCCCGGTGGCGTACAGCAGGACCCCGCGGCCTTCCGCGGCGATGGCTCGGAGCCCCTCGGTGAGCTGGAGTCCGCAGTCGCATCGCAGCGAGCCCAGGGCGTCACCGGTCAGGCACTCGGAGTGGAGGCGGGTGAGGACCGACCGTACTCCGGACACCGGGCCCCGGACCATGGCCAGGTGGACCGCTCCGGAGGGGCACTCGTATGCCCGGGCGTCGAACTCGCCGAACGAGGTGGGGAGGACGACCTTGGCGACTTCGCGGGGTCCGCTCACCGTGGTGTCTCCTCTCCCCCCCATCGAACGGTTGCGCGGTCCCGCTCCGCCGGGTACAGGATACGGCGTGGCCGATCTGCGCGAGGCGTACCTTACCCAGGCCGCCGACCTCGAAGCACCGGTCCACTGGTCCGGCCCGCCGGAGATGGTGGACCGGATCGCCGCGATCGTGGGAACCCGCCCGGACCACCTCGTGGTGGACGTGGGCGCGGGTGTCGGTGGCCCGGCCCGGCGGCTGGCGGAGCTGGTGGGGTGCCGGGTCATCGCCGTGGACCTGCTGCCCGAGCTCGTGGCCCGCATCGAGGCGCCACCCGGACCGGGAACCGTCCGGGGAGTGGCGGGGACGGCCACGGCCCTTCCATTCGCTGACCGCGTGGCAGACCAGATATGGTGCCTCGGCATGGTTGCTCACCTTCCCGACCTTGGAGCGTTCGCCCGAGAGGTCCGCCGGGCCATGCGTCCCGGTGGAGCTCTGGCGGTGACGGAGGCGTTCGCCGACCACCAGGCCTCCGCGCGATTCGCCGCTTCGGCCCCCCGGCCCTGGCGGGCGCTTCCCACCGAGGAGCTGGTGCACGCACTGCACGCCGCCGGCCTCGTCTCCGTCGAGGTTCACACATGGCCGGGCCACGGGATCCCCGGGGCCCTGAAGACCCGCGACCCTCTGCTGTCCTCCGATCTGGCCGAGGGCCGCCTGACCCCCCGACTGGTCCTGGCTCGGTGAAGGCGCGGGCCCTGGAGTTCGCAGGCCCGCGAACCATAGAGATGGTCGATGTGGAGGTCCCCGACCCGGGTCCGGGGCAGGCGCTGGTGCGCACCGACTACTCCGGGATCAGTGGTGGCACCGAGATGCTGGCGTATCGGGGAGAGCTGCCACCGGACCTGCCCCTCGACGAGCGGATCGGCTCACTGACGGGAACGTTCTCCTACCCGTTCCGATACGGCTACAGCTGCGTGGGAACCGTGGAGCATCCCATCGCCCTGGAGGGGGCCCTGGTGTTCGCGTTCCATCCCCACCAGGACATCTTCGTGGTCGAAGGATCGGACTCCGTACCGCTGGGGGACATGGACCCCAGGCTGGGAACGCTGTTCCCCCAGGTCGAGACGGCCCTCCAGGTGGCCCTGGAGGCCGGGCCGCTCCAGGACCGGACCGTGGCCGTCGTGGGGCTGGGAGCGGTGGGGGTCCTGACCTCTCTGTTGTTGCTCCGGGGCGGGGCCCGGGTGGTGGCCTCGGAGCTGGACCCCCTTCGCCGGGAGGTGGCCATCTCTCTCGGGGTGTCGGCCCACGCTCCCGAGGAGCTGCCAGAGGCCGTGGAGAAGGAAACGGGAGGCCACGGAGTGCCGGTGGTGGTGGAGGCCAGCGGGGATCCCGCCGCGCTGGCCGAGAGCCTGCCGCTGCTGGAGCGCGAGGGGACCGCCCTGGTGGCCTCGTGGTACGGGGCCAAGGAGGCGGTCCTCCCGCTGGGCGCGGAGTTCCACCGGCGCCGGCTCACGATCCGCAGCACCCAGGTATCCACGATCCCGGCCCGGCTGGCCGGCCGATGGACGGTGTCCCGCCGTCGCGCGGTGGCCCGGAGGCTGATGGACGAGCTCCCCCTGCCTCGTCTGGCCACCCACGAGTTCCCGTTCAAGGATGCCGCCTCGGCCTTCGAGGCCATCGACCGCGGCGAGCAGGGACTGGTGCACGCGGCCATGTGGTACCGGTGACCTTCCAGGTGGGCACGGGGACCACCGTCCGGGCGATCCACGTCATGCCGGGGGCCGAGGGCCCCGAGGGGAAACCGCACGCCCACGACTACCGGATCGAGGTCGTGGTGGCCCGGGCGAAGCTCGACGACCGGGGGATGGTGTGCGACCTCGACGTCCTGAACCTTGCGCTGGAGGAGGCGGTGTCCCGGGTCCGGGACGCCGACCTCGAGGCCATCCGGCCCCCCGAGGCGGAGGCCGTCACGGTCGAGGTGTTCGCCCGGTGGGCCCACGACGCCCTGGCGCAAGCGGTCCGGATGGCCGGTGGCGAAGCGCTGGCGGTGCGGGTGTGGGAGTCGGAGACGGAGTTCGGCGGCTACACCGCGCCGGTCTCCTGACCGGCGACGTCCTCGATGAGGGCCGCGAACCGCGACGCGGTCTCCTGCCACGACGGCCACCGAAGGGCCCGTCCCCGCGCCGCGGACCCCATCTCGGCTCCCAGCCGGCGATCCCGAAACACTCGCCGGACCGCGGCGCCCAGCGCGTCGAGGTCTCCCGCCGGGACCAGCAGGCCGTCGACCCCGTCCCGGACCAGTTCCCGGAGCCCGGGGACGTCGAAACCGGCCACCGGCAGGCCGCCGGCCATGGCCTCGGCCACGGCGATCGGCCATCCCTCGAACCGCGAGGCGGTCAGCAGAAGTCGGGCGTTGGCGTACCGCTCGGAAAGCTTCGCCGGTTCGAGGAACCCCGCAACATCGACGGTCGCTGAGCTGTTCCGGAGGCGGTCGCGGAGGCGAGCGGCCTCGCCGGGATCCCGGTCCGGGTCGCCGGCCAGCACCAGTCGGCCGTCTTCCAGGCGGGCGGCCTCGAAGGCCTCCACGGCTTCGGGGAGGCCCTTGCCGGGGAACGCATTGGCCACGCACAGCACGGTGGCGGCCTCCGGATGCGGGCCGGCCTCCGCCCACGCCCGGTCGCGGCCGGGCGGGATCACGGACACCGGGGCGTCGGTGAGCTCACCTGCGGCCTCACCGAGCCACCGGCTGACGGTCACCACACGCGTTGCCGCCTGAAGCGCACGCCGTTCGGGCTGGACCCACTCCGGCCGCTCGGCTGCCGAGCTGGGGAGCTGATGCACCAGGGCCACCACCGGCGCGTCGGTGTCCGCAGGGCCCAGGGGAAGGGCCAGGCTGTCCTGGATAATCACGTCGGCGCCTGGGATGTCTTTGACCCCCTCGGCGAGCGCAACGGTCCACCCCAGGGCATCGAGCCGCTCGATCACCGCGCGGTCGTAGACGTTCCCGCCGCTCTGCCTGGTGAGGCCACCGGGGAGCACCAGCAGCACGGTTCCGCGGCGGGGGGGCACAGCCCGCCGAGTCTATTCCCGGGAAATGGCCGTCTTCCCTGCTACACTGAGTGACAAGAACGGCATCGTGCCGTTCCGTGAGGTTTCGCTTCCCGCTCCTCCTTTGGGCCGGTCGGCTGAATCCTCCGACCCATGAAGGAGTCGAGCATGAGATTCTCAGATCTGGGTGTCTCCGCACCCGTGGTCAGTGCGCTGGCCAAGCGGGACATCCGCACCCCATTTCCCATCCAGGAGATGGTGATCCCCGACGCCCTGGCCGGCCGCGACGTGCTGGGCCGGTCCCACACCGGATCCGGGAAGACCCTGGCGTTCGCCGCTCCCATCGTGGAGCGGATCGATCCCTCTTGGAGGCGTCCGTCCGTCTTGATCCTGGTGCCCACCCGCGAGCTGGCCTCGCAGGTGGTCGAGGAGTTCCGGGCCATCGCCGAGTCCAAGCGCCTCCGGGTGGCTCCGGTCTACGGCGGCGTGGCCCTGGGTCCTCAGGCCAAGAAGGCCGCCAACGCCCACATCCTGGTAGCCACGCCCGGACGGATGGAGGACCTGGCCAACCGGAGGATGGTCTCCCTGGCCGGGATCCGCATCCTGGTCCTGGACGAGGCCGACCGCATGCTGGACATGGGATTCCAGCCTCAGGTGGACACCATCGTTCGGCGGCTGACCGAGGACCGGCAGACCATGTTCTTCTCCGCCACACTGGATGGGGTGGTCGGTCATCTGGCCCGGGCCTACACCAGCGACGCCCGGCTGCACGAGACCGAGGACATCCGGCGCACGGTGGACGAGGCCTCGCACCGGTTCATCCCGGTCTCCGCACAGGGCCGGGTCGACGCCCTGGTTCGTCTGGTGAAGGAGGAGGGAGGGCGGCACCTGGTGTTCGTGCGAACCAAGCGTGGCGCCGACCGCCTGGCCCAGCGGCTCTCCAAAAACGGCGTGCGGGCCGCGGCGATGCACGGTGACATGCGTCAGTCCGCCCGGGAGAAGGTCCTGGCCGGATTCGACGCCGGGCGGATCGACACCCTGGTGGCCACCGACGTCGCCGCTCGGGGGCTCGATCTCGACGACATCACCCACGTCATCAACTACGACGCTCCGGCGGACGACACCTCGTACGTGCACCGCGTGGGCCGCACGGCCCGGGCGGGGCGGCAGGGGGCCGGCGTGACGTTCGTCCTTCCGACCCAGGAAGGCGACGTGAGCCGGATGGCCTCCCGGCTGAACCTCGAGGACGAGTTCACCCAGGAGGGGATGAAGGTGGCCCCGCCTCGGGTGGTGTTCCAGTCCCGCGGCGGTGGAGTGATGGGTCGCCGCCGCCGGCGGTAGTCCGCGGCGCCCCTCAGTCCCAGACGGTCACGATCACCGCGGCGCCCACCAGCCCCACCAGGTTGTAGGACGCGGTGATGGCGTACCACACGCCCTTCTGAGGCTTCTCGGAGAAGACGGCCTCGTTGGCGGTCAACGCCACCGCGAAGCCGATCCCCACCACCAGCCCCAGTACGATCCCGTCGCCCACGGTGCTCGCGACGGTGGCCCGGGCGATCATCGCCGTGGCCGTCACCGCGATGAACTCCACGATCAGAGGGACGATGTACGTCTCCGGGCCGGGTCGCTGTCCTTCCTGGATGGTGATGCCCGACGCCTTGATCCAGGCGTTGCCGAACACCGGCCGGGCGTACCAGATGGCCCCCAGGATCCACCACGCCACCGCCGCGACCAGCACGGCGAGGTAGTTCACATCGCCCAGCGTGTCGAACGACATCGCTCCTCCCTCCCGGTCGATTGGCGGGGAGATTAGCGCACGCCGGGCCCCGGTGCCCCCAGATGAACGACCCAGTCGAGGCCCGCCCCGGTGGCACCGGGACCGGAAAACCGGTAAGTGTCGATCCGCGGTGGGCCCGTTCGTCGTAGGGGTTGAGGGCGGCGATGGACGCCGCCGGGACCGGAAGGAGGAACCGGTGAAATACGCCATCCTGATCTACGGGGACGAGTCCCTGGGGGAGCAGGCCTCGCCGGAGGAGACCAAGCAGGTCACGGACGCCTGGTGGGCGTACGAGGGGGAGCTTCAGAAGAGCGAAGGGACCCGCCTGGCGGGGGAAGCACTCCAGCCGACCGCGACGGCCACCACGGTGCGTACACGCGACGGGAAGACCACGACCACGGACGGCCCGTTCGCAGAGACCAAGGAGCAACTCGGCGGGTTCTACCTCATCGAGGCCAAGGACCTCGACGAGGCCCTGGAGTGGGCGGTCAAGTGCCCGGGCGCAGCGTGGGGAACGATCGAGCTGCGGCCGATCCAGGAGTTCGAGCCGCCCCAGTAGTCACAAAGGGGGAGGCATAGCCGGAGCCAACGCCCGGAGCGTCGCCACCCGTGCGTTCCGCGATGAGTCGGGACGAGCGGTGGCGACGCTCATCCGGGTCCTGGGCGACTTCGACCTGGCCGAGGAGGCCGTCCAGGAGGCCTTCGTGGTGGCCCTGGAGCGATGGCCGGCCGACGGGATCCCCGACAACCCCGGCGCCTGGATCACCACCACGGCGAGGAACAAGGCCATCGACCGGCTCCGGCGGGAGCGGCGGTTGTCCGAGAAGCAGGAGGACGTGGCCCGGCTGGCCGCCCTTGAGGGCCTGGGAGAGGAAACCGTGAGCCCGAGCGCCATCCCCGACGACCGCCTCCGGCTGATCTTCACCTGCTGCCACCCGGCGCTGGCCCCCGACGCCCAGGTGGCCCTGACCCTCCGAACGCTCGGCGGCCTGACCACGCCGGAGATCGCCCGGGCCTTCCTGGTCCCCGAGGCCACCATGGCCCAGCGCCTGGTCCGGGCCAAGCGGAAGATCAGGGGCGCCCGGATTCCCTACCGGGTGCCGCCGGACCATGCCCTCCCGGAACGCGTGCAGGCGGTCCTGGCCGTGCTGTACCTGGTGTTCAACGAGGGCTACAGCGCCACCGCCGGCGACGACCTGGTGCGGCGGGAGCTGTGCGCGGAGGCCATCCGGCTGGGGCGGGTGCTGGCCCACCTGATGCCGGACGAGCCCGAGGTCCAGGGCCTCCTGGCCCTGATGCTGCTCCAGGACTCCAGGCGGGAAGCCCGGGTCAGCGGCGGGGACCTGGTCCTCCTCGAGGAGCAGGACCGCTCACGGTGGGATCGCCGGGAGATCGATGAAGGCCTGGCGGTGCTTCACGGGGTCCTAAGGCGGCGCCGGGCCGGCCAGTACCAGGTCCAGGCGGCCATCGCCGCGCTCCACGCCCTGGCCCCCCGGCCCGAGGACACCGACTGGGAGCAGATCGCGGCGCTGTACCAGCAGCTGGTCCGGATGCACCCCACCCCCGTGGTCGAGCTCAACCTGGCGGTGGCCGTGGCCATGGCCCACGGCCCGAAGCGAGGGCTGGAGCGCATGGCGTCCCTGTCCGGCCCGCTGGACAGTTACCACCTGTTCCACTCGGCCCGGGCCGACCTGCTCCGGCGCCTGGGACGGGACGAGGAGGCCGCCGAGGCCTACCGGCGGGCTCTCTCCCTCACCGCCAATGCGGTGGAGCGGCGGTTCCTCAGCCGCCGGCTGGCAGAGGTTCGTCCCGGCTGACCGCTACGGGATGCACCGAACCTGGAGCTGCTGGCCGCAGGCCAGCTCCGGACCCAGGTCCACGCCCTTGAGCGAAACCACCGGGAGCATGATCCGCGAGGGGTGTGCGGCGTCGTGGAGCACGGTGTTCTGCCCCGGGATCCGCCGGGGCACGTACGCGTAGAAGCTGTCCACCGCCGGTGGGGTGTGGATCTTCACCACGATCCGGTGTCCCGGCCGGAACACGTGGCCCACCGGGAACACCTCGACCAGGTACTCGTAGACCTGGCCCGGGGTGATGAACGTGGGGTTGGTGTGGGGGCGGAACGGCCGGTACATGATCGTCCGGTCCCCGTACTGCACGAAGTCGCTGAGCCCCGGGTCGATGGCCCGGTGGCTGGCCTTGAGGAGTCCTCGCTGGAGGTACGTGTGGCTCCCGTCCGGGCCCTCGTCGATGAGCTGCACGAACATCTCGGTGTCCGGCGAGGTGCTTGACATGAACAGCGTGGCGGTGATGGGACCGATGATGGCCGTCGGTGAGGTCACCGGCTCGCTGGTGAAGGTGAGCTCATCGGGCCCCGAGGGAGTGGTGAGCTCCGATCCGGCCGTCGGTCCCGCCTGGTACGACCACGACTGGCGGGGGCTGCCGGAGAGGTAAGAGGCCGATCCCTCGTCAGCGCCCGGGGTGGTGGTGCTCAGGCCGCCGCCCTCCCGCAGGTAGTAGTCGGTCCACCGGGTCCTCTCCAGGGGGAACAGTCGCCGGTCCACGATCGCGCTGGGAACCGGGCCGTCCTCCCCCTCGTGCAGCTCCAACAGGGTTCGGACCGAGGTCCGGTCTTGCCGGAGCCCCCCGAACCCGGCGTTGACGTCGCGGATCCAGTGATCCATCCACGCCACCCGGTCGGCCATCACGTAGTCGCTCTGCTGGGTCCCGTGGTCACCGTTGGTCAGCAGCAGCCGCTTGGGTACTCCCTGGATGGCCTCCCACAGATGGGGGAATCGCGGGCCGGTCTGTTCATCCTGGTATGCACCGGCGATGTGGATGGGCACGTTGATCAGGTGGGCGTAGGTGATCTGCGACCGGGCTCGCCACCAGTCATTGTCCGTATCCCCGACCACGCCCTGGAGGACGGGGTCGTTGACGATCGTTCGCCGGTGGGTGGCCAGGTTCTGGATGCACACCGGGTCCTGGGTCCGGACGATCCCCGGGGCGGTTCCGCCGCCCACGTCGTAGACGGTGCGCACGCCCAGGGTCCACAGGGGCGGGAACCCGCCGTTGCTCACGCCGCCGGGGTAGGTGATCCCCCGGTACAGGTCGTCGATCAGGCCGGACACGGTGACCGCGGTGAGGTGGGGAGGCTGGGTGGCGGCCACCATGAACCCGGTCATCCCGCTGTAGGAGTGCCCCATGATGCCCACGTCGCCGTTGGACCACGGCTGCTGGGCGATCCACTCGATGACCTCGCGCCCGTCCAGGGCGCTGCGCCAGCTGAACAGGTCGAACTCACCCCCGGAGCACCCCGTCCCCCGGACCGAGGCGTGGAGGGTCACGTAGTGCTCGTTGAAGTACTTGGTGAGCTGCCGGCTGTCTTCGCGGAGGGGAACCTCGCCCTCGTACCCGAACGCGTCGGCCACGTCTCCGGTCAGTGTCTGGCCGGTGGCCGAGCCGCCGTCGTACCCGCTCATCTCGAAGATCGTGGGGTACCGTTGGCCCTCCACGAACGTGTCCGGCATCCGGACGTTGATGGCGATGAGGGTGCCGTCGCTCATCTCCACGTAGCCGTTGGGGGCGGCCTGGGCCGGCCGGGGGACCAGGAACAGCAGCGTTCCGATCACCGCCAGGACGACGGCTGCCGGGACGGTTCGACGCAGGTGGCCAGCTCGCATGTTGCTCCTCCGGGTCCGGGTGGGGGCGCGCCGACGATGGGCCGCCAGGGACCAGAGTTCGACGCCGGCGGGCTTGGTTCCTTCTCGGGCTACCGAGGGGTGGTGGGCGCCGGGGCCTGCGGGTCGCGGGCCGGCTGGGGCGGTTGGGGCAGAGCCACGGGGAGCCGGAAGCTGAACGTCGACCCCTGGCCCACCCGGCTGGTGATCTCCAGGCGGGTCTGGTGGAGCCCCAGGATCTCCTTGACCAGGGCCAGCCCCAGTCCGGTCCCCCGGGTCCGCCGGGTGTTGGGGTCGCCTCCCCGGTAGAACCGGTCGCCCAGGTTCCGGAGGTCGTCCTGGGGGATCCCCGGTCCGCTGTCGCTGACGGCCACGGCCACCTCCGAATGCTCCACCCGGGCGGTGACCTCGATGCCGGTCCCCTGCGGGGTGTACTTCACCGCGTTCGACAGGAGGTTCTCGACCACCCGGTCGAGCAGCATGGGGTCCGCCAGGACCAGCACTTCACCGGGCACATCGACGGTGACCTGGTGGGAGGCCAGCAGCCCGTGGAGACGGCCAACCACCGCGTCGACGTGAGGCCGGAGCGGGACGGGCTCGAGATGGACGTCCATCCGCCCCGCGTCGATCCTCGAGAAGTCCAGCAGCGTGGTGATGATCCCGTGCAGGGTGCGGGCGTTGGCGTTCAGCCTGTTCAGCAGCTCCCGGCGCACGGTGTCTCCCAGGGAGTCCCACTGTTGCTCCAGGGTGAGCCCGATCCCCTCGATGGCGGTCAGCGGCGTCCGCAACTCGTGTGAAACGTTCGACAGGAAGTCGCTCTTCAGCTGGTCGAGCTCACCCAGGCGCTCGACGGTGCGGCGCTCGTCCTCGAATCGCCGGGCGTTCTCCAGGGCCCGGCCGGCCAGCATGGCCATGAGCTCGATGGCCTCCACGTCCTGCGAGGTGATCGGCACGCGCGAGCGGCTGGCCCCGACCAGGGCCGCCGCCAGACGTCCCTGGACCCACACCGGGGTCCCCACCACGGATTCGTATCCCGCGTGCACCAGGACGGGGACGGCCTTCGGGTGGCTGGCGTAATCGGTGACCGTCACCGTCCGTCGTTCCGAGAGCACGATTCCGGCCATGCCGATGGACGTGGGGTGCACGGAGTCGACGTATTCCTTGGGGAGTCCCTGGGCGTAGGCGATCCGGAACGTGGCTTCCTGATCGTCGTACATGGCCAGGCTCGCCGCGTCGAAGCCCAGGGCCGCGGTGCTGTCCACCACCTCTTGCAGGACCCGCTCGGTCTCGAGGGTGCTCACCCGGCGGGCCGCCCTGCCCACCGATGCCAGGAGGTTGGCGCGCAGGTCGGACTCCGTCCGCTCCTCTTCCTCCGACGTCATCCCCTTCATCAGCTCCCGGGACAGGAACATGCCCATGAACGCGAACACGCACAGGAGCCCGAGCCGGGCCACGACGTCCGGCGTCTCGATCGGCCACCCCATCAGCCCAAGAAGCACCAGGTACGAGGCGATGGTGAACGCCAGGAGCCCCACCTGGCCCCGGATCGGGTAGGAGGTGGCGAAGATGGAGGTGAAGGCGTAGAGGAGGAACACCTCCATGTGGGACTCGCCGGTCACGCTGATGAGCAGAGTGATGAGGGTGATGTCCAGGACCGACCAGCCGTACATGAACGGCAGGCCCAGGCCCCGGTCGAACAGCCGCCGCCAGGGCAGGACCGCGGCAACGAGCGCGCCTGCGGCCCCGATGCCCAGGAGCGCCAGCGCCGGGCCCACCCGGATGTCGTCCTTTCCGGGGACGATGACGTACGCCAGCAGGGCCACCAGGACGGCCAGGGTGGCCCACACGCCGATCCGGACCGTGCGGATCCGGAAGGCGGTCAGCGCGTGATCGGTTCGGTCCACTTCGCTCCCAGGGAGTTCTCGGCCCAGCGGGTCTCTCCCCTTAGAGATGCCAGACGTGATGTGATTCTGGCACCTGGAAAGCCACGATGACGACCGAGCCGACCGAAGCTGACGAGCGGGCCATGGGGCGGGCCCTGGAACAGGCCCGGGCCTGTCTGTCGTGGGGCGACGTGCCCATCGGGGCGGTGATCACTCGAGGGGAAGAGGTCCTGGCCGGTGCGGGAAACGAGCGAGAGCGCCGGGGGGACCCCACCGCGCACGCGGAGATCCTGGCTCTCCGGGCGGCGGCCGAGCGGCTGGGGACCTGGCGGTTGGAGGGTTGCACGGCCTACGTGACCCTGGAGCCCTGTCCGATGTGCGCGGGAGCCCTGGTGCTGGCCCGTGTAGACCGGCTGGTCTACGGCGCCGCCGACCCCAAGGCCGGGTTCGCCGGCTCGCTGGGGGACATCGTTCGCGATCCCCGCCTCAATCACCGGCTGAAGGTCACCTCCGGGGTCCGGGCCGAGGAAGCCGGCGCCCTGCTGAGGGATTTCTTCGCTCAAAGGCGCGGCGGTGGCCCGTTGCTAGAATCTGATCGGAGGCGTGCCGGAGCGGCCGAACGGGACCGCCTCGAAAGCGGTTAGGGGTCGAAAGGCCTCTCGTGCGTTCAAATCGCACCGCCTCCGCTCAGGAGGCATGCCGGAGCGGCCGAACGGGCGCGCCTGGAGAGCGCGTAGGCGGGGGAACCCGCCTCGAAGGTTCAAATCCTTCTGCCTCCGCTTTACGCGAACAGGCCTGAGGTCCCCCCGTGCACCGGGAGGACCAGCTTGGTGCCCTGCGCCGGGGTGTTCGGGATCCTGGTGTGGGAGATGTTCACCGTGCCGGCGGCGCCGGGCACCGCCCACACCGTGTTGGAGCTCTGGACGATGAGCCCGATGCGGTGGCCGGCGGGGAACGTGAAGTCCTGGGGGAGGAACTCGACCTTGCCGTGGCCCCACTCGCCGGACGCCAGCGGCTTGGCCTTCTCCAGGCCGTCCCGGTAGTCGAGGTTCAGGAAGCCTCGCTCCACCAGCCGCAGCTGCCCGTTCGGCAGAACGTCGACCAGCAGCGGCGTGAGGTGCTGGCCGGGCTGCTGGGTCCGGGCCCAGGCGTCGAGCACGGCCGAGCCCACCAGCCGCACGTCCCGGGTGAGCGGGCCGGACTGGTAGAACAGGGAGTAGTAGCCGTGGCCCGGCTCGTTCAGTGGGTCGCGGAGTGAGGTCTCCTCGGTGGACGCGCCGGTGTCCACGTAGGTAAAGAAGCCGTCGTCTGCCTTCTTGGTCTCCAGGGTTCCCGTCTCCCCGGTTCCCGGTGGAGGTACGACCACGCCGGGTATGTCCTGGTCGAAGCCCCGGTGGAGGTGGAGGGCCAGCTTGTTCGTACCCGGGGGCGGGAAGTTCGCGTCCGTCCGCGGCGGCAGCGTGACGTAGGCGCCGGCGCCGTCCACCGTCCGGCCCCGGGTGATCACCGAGACCCGCCGGTCGTCGACCCCGTTGTCCACCCCGTGCAGCGTGTGGGCCAGGAAGGCGTCCAGGAGGGGCTGCCACTCCGCTCCCGAGGTCCCCCCGGAATGGGTGCCCTGGGTCAGGTACATGACCTTGAACGGCACGCCCTCCCGCCTGGCGGTCCCCAGGTTGTCGAGCCGAAGCCCCTTCCACAGGGCGATGGTCTCTTCCTGCTTGACGTTGTAGTCCTGCCACCCGTGGGCCAGGAGCACGGCGGCCTTGAACTTCTCGGCGTCCTTGCGGTAGGAGCGCTCTCTCCAGAACGCGTCGTAGTCCGGCTGGCGGCTGTACCCCTCCTGGGTGTGCTCCACGGACTCGAACTCGCACGGTCCGAACCTCCCCTGGAGGGTGGCCACGAAGTTGGGATCGTCGGGGTCGGGGGCCACGGTGCGGTTGAAGCCGTAGTCGAATGCCAGCGGGGTGTCGAACCCCTCGTCGGTGGGGTTGTTCGAGTTCAGGAAGAACCGGACGCCGTGGTTGTACGCGTACCCGTACCAGTGGCTGATGGCCGCGATCGGCACGATGGCCTTGAGCTCGGGGACGTTGCGGCCTCTGGCGGCCACCATGGTGGCGGTGGTCCCCTCGTAGGATCCGCCGACCATGGCCACCCGTCCGTTCGACCACGGCTGGTGGGCCAGGAACTTCACCACGTCCACCCCGGACTGCTGCTCCTTGGCGCCGCCGTAGTCCCAGCACCCGGTGGATCCCCTGGTGCCCAGGAGGTCGGCCACGGCTCTGGCGTATCCGAGGGGCACGTATCGGGCGGCGTAGGTGTCGTCGCTGGGGGAGGGCTCGGAGAGGGTGTTGTATGGCGAGTAGGTCAGGATCACCGGGACCTTGGCGAAGTCCGGGTCCCGGGTGACCTCCACGCGGATCGATGAGCCGTCCACGGAGGGGACGTGGTAGATCTCGGTGACCACGGTCGCCGCGGTGGCGGGGGCTGCGGGGAGCGCGGCCAGGCCCGCGGCCACCAGGGCCGGGAGGAGGATCCGAGCAGGCAACGAGGAACGGACGATCGAAGGCATCGAGGAGTAATTTCGCCGTGGCCAGGGGAATTCCTTCTGGAACGACGTACCCCTGGTAGGCCGCGCGGGACGCTGTGCTCTCTATAGCCAGTTGGCTATAGAGACTCGACACTCCTACGACCTACGCACGGGTCGGGAGGACGGTGGTCGTCGGTCGCAGGGCTTCCAGACGGGGCCCCGAATCGGTGTCGGACCCCGGGGCTATACTGGCCTTCGGTGACCGTGCTAGGCGGGGAGCTAGCGGTGCCCTGTACCCGCAATCCGCTCTAGCGGGGCCGAACATCCGCCTGAGGTCCGGACGGTTCGGAGCCGCCCCGGGCGCGGAGCGATGAGGGCCGGGTCCCGCGCGACGCCGAGACGTGAACCCCGTCAGGCCCGGAAGGGAGCAGCGGTAAGCGGACCCCGGCGGGTGCCGCGGGGACGCCTGGCCGGAGCCACCGGCTCGGGTAGCGTCAGGGTTGCCCGAGGTCGAGGGCGGACCGCACGGTCACCTATAGGACCTTCCCAGAAAGGTCGAAGGGTGGACGAATACCGCTCGCTTTACCGCAAGTACCGCCCCCAGGCGCCCGACCAGGTGCTGGGGCAGGAGCACGTGGTCCGGGCCCTGGCCGGGGCCGTCCGAGAGGGGCGTCTGGCCCACGCGTTCCTGTTCTCCGGGCCTCGGGGGACCGGCAAGACTTCATCGGCTCGGATCCTGGCCAAGATGGTCAACTGCGAACGGGGACCCACCACCGAGCCGTGCGGCACCTGCGAGCAGTGTCGGCGGATCGAAGGCGGTTCGCACCTCGACGTGGTGGAGATCGACGCCGCCTCCCACGGGGGCGTGGACGATGCCCGGGAGCTGCGGGAGCGGGCGCCCACCGCCCCGGCGCAGGGCCGGGAGAAGGTATACATCATCGACGAGGCCCAGCGGCTGAGCCGGGAAGCCTTCGATGCGTTGCTGAAGGTGTTCGAGGAGCCGCCCCCCGGCGTGAGGTTCGTGCTGTGCACCACGGAGCCGCACAAGATGCCCCCCACGATCGTGGGACGAACCCAGAAGTTCGAGTTCCGCCGGGTACCCGCGGAGATCATCGCCCAGCACCTGGCCAAGGTGGCGGCGGCCGAGTCCATGCAGGTCCTCCCCGACGCGGCGGAGACCATCGCCCGGGAGTCCGAGGGCTCGGTCCGGGACGCGCTGTCGCTGCTGGACCAGGCCTCGGTCCTGGGTGGCGGCCAGATCACCGAGGAGGTCGTGCTCCGGCTGATCGGCACGCCGGAGCTCGACGTGCAGTTCAGCCTGGGAGACGCCGTGGCGGTCGGCGACGCCCGGGAGGTGTTCCGCATCGTCAACGACCTCGTGGAGGCCGGCCACGACCTTCGCCACTTCACCACCCAGGTCACCACCCACTTCCGCAACCTGCTGTTGGCCCTGTCTTCCCCGGAGGATCCGGCCATCCTCGACGTCCCTCAGGAGTCGCAGCCCCGGCTGGTGGCCCAGGCCGGCAAGTTCTCCGCGGTTGAGCTGGACCGGATCCTCACGCTGCTCCTGCAGGCCCAGACCGACATGCGGTGGTCCACCTCTCCGCGCCTGACCATCGAGCTGGCTCTGGTCCGGGCGGCCCTCCCGGAGACCGATCCCCAACCGGCCGCGATGCTGGCCCGCCTCGAACGCCTGGAACGCCTCGCCGGTCTGGGCACCGTGGAGGCGGCGTCGGCGCCACCTCCGGCAACGAGAGGTGTTGCCTCCGGCGACGCCTCCGCCACTCCCGACCCAGGTGCCCGGCCCCCGGAGGCTTCGGAGGCGGCGCGAGGGGACGCGGAGGGAACACCTCCTGTGACCGAAGCGTCACCGAGCGCCGCTGCCACGCCGACCCAGGTGCAGGCACCCAGCAAGGGAGCGGTGGACACGGAGATGCTGCGCCGGTCGTGGCCGGCGGTGGTGGAGGCGCTCCAGGACCGCAGGAAGATGATCGCGGGTGCAAACGCCGCGCTGGCCACGGTGGGGACGTTCGACGGTCAGGTGGTGGACCTCATCCTCCCGCCGGGCAAGGACTTCGCCGCCAAGAAGCTCCAGGAGAAGCAGACCGAGGTCGTCTCGGTGCTCCAGGACCTGTTCGGGATCACCCCGAAGATCAAGACCACCGTGCGCGAGGGAGCGGTGGTGGAGGCGGAGCCCGACGAACCGCCACCTACACCCGAGGCCGCCGAGGCTCTCCTGCGGGCACAGTTCGGGGCCGAGGTCGTCGAAGAGGATCGGTGAGATGTACGAAGGGCCGATCCAGGACCTCGTCGACGAGCTGAACCGCCTTCCGGGGATCGGTCCGAAGTCCGCGCAACGTCTGGCGTTCTTCATCGTCAAGTCCTCGGCTCCCGACGCTCGCCGGCTGGCCGACGCGATCGTCCAGGCCAAGGACCGGGTCCGCTTCTGCCGCGAGTGCTTCGGGGTCTCCGAGGGCGAGCTGTGCCGCTACTGCTCGGATCCCACCCGGGACCCCGCCGTGGTGTGCGTGGTGGAGGAGCCGAAGGACGTCTCCTCGCTGGAGAAGGCCGGGGTGGTCAGGGGGCGGTACCACGTCCTGGGCGGGGCGATCTCGCCGATGCAGGGGATCGGGCCGGAGGACCTCCGGGTCCAGGAGCTCCTCGATCGGGTCGGCCGCAACGGCGTCAAGGAGGTCATCCTGGCCACCAACCCCAACCTGGAGGGGAACGCCACCGCGATGTACGTCGCGGGTCTGTTAAAGCCCGTCGGGATCAAGGTGACCCGGCTGGCCTCGGGCCTCCCGGTGGGCGGTGACCTCGAGTACGCGGACGAGGTGACCCTGGGTCAGGCCCTCGAGGGCCGCCGCGAGATGTAGCGATTTTTCCTACTCCTGCGGTTTCTGGCCGCTTCAACCACAGAACTACACGAATGGAACCCCTTTTTGCTACTATTAGACTTCCATGGGTTCTCAGAGTAGGAAAAGGACGGGCCGACCCCCTCACGAGGAGCTGCTGGCCCTCCTGGATGAGGAGGTCGGTCTCCTTCACGAGCATCTGGGGGGTCTCCCAAGGGCCGTGGAGGCTGACCACGTCCTGAGGGAGATCTGGATCGACGACGTCCACAACTCGACGGCGATCGAGGGAAACACGATGACCCGGGCCCAGGTCGAGGATCTCGTCGAGCGCCGGCGTGTATCGGCCGACCTGGTCGAAACGCTCGAGGTCGAGGGGTACGCGGGAGCTGCCGACTGGGCCTATCAACACGCTGCGGACTACGAGGGTGTCCCCGTCCGCGTCGTATCCACGATCCATGAGCAGGCCATGCGCCTGGTGTGGGAGGTTGACCCCCCCGCCACTCGCGACCGAGCGGGAGCTTGGCGCCGGAGCGGTGTTCGAGTCCGTAACCTCCAGGTTTCGCTCCCCCCAGCCATCCCTGCCGACCTTGAGGCGTGGAGCGATTCAACTCGCCGCCGCGAGGGCCACCCCATCACGCACGCGGCCGTCCACCATGCCTGGCTGGAACGGATCCATCCTTTCGTTGACGGGAACGGCAGGGTGGGGCGGCTGGTCCTCAACTTCATGCTGATCCATGCCGGGTACCCGCCTGCAGTCATCCTGGCCGAGCGGCGACCCCGATACCTAAGGGCTCTCCATTCCGCGGATCGAGGCAATCCCAAGCCTCTGACCGAAGTCATCACCCAGGCGGTGCGCGGGACGCTCAGCCGGTTCCTGATCCCGAACCTGGCGGGTGAAGCGAAGCTCGTTCCTCTCTCAGCGTTGGCAACCCAAGGTCCGTATTCCGCTGCATACCTCCGTCAACTGGCAGGCAACGGCCGCCTCCGAGCCGTTCGTGAAGGGCGGCTCTACCTGAGCTCGAGGGCCTGGCTGAACGAGTACATCGACAATCGGGATCCCAGGGGGGGCCAGCCCGGCAGGAGATCAACGTCAGAGCTACGCTGAGGCGCCAGGGAAAGGACTCGCGGTGTCCATCATCGTTCAGAAGTACGGCGGCACATCCGTCGCCGACATCGACCGCATCCAGGCTGTCGCCCGCAGGGCGCTCCTGGCCAAGGAGCAGGGCAATGACGTGGTCGTGGTGGTGTCCGCGATGGGGGGGACCACCGACGACCTCCTGGCCATGGCCCATCAGCTCACTCCCATACCGAACGCCCGGGAGCTCGACCTCCTCCTCACCGCCGGGGAACGGATCGCCATGTCGCTCCTGGCCATCGCGATCAATGCCGCCGGCCATCCCGCGGTGAGCTACACCGGGTCGCAGGCAGGGATCATCACCGACACCCGCCACGGCCGGGCCAAGATCATCGACATCCGCCCCGGGAGGATCCAGGAGGCCCTGGGCCGCGGAGACGTGGTGATCGTGGCCGGGTTCCAGGGGGTGTCCACCGCCTACGACGTCACCACGCTGGGCCGGGGCGGCTCGGACACCACCGCGGTCGCGCTGGCCGCCGCGCTGGGCGCAGAGGTGTGCGAGATCCACACCGACGTGGGCGGTGTGTACACCGCCGATCCTCGGATCATCCCCCAGGCCCGCAAGCTTCACGCGGCTTCCTACGAGGAGATGCTGGAGATGGCCGCGGCCGGTGCTCGGGTCCTCCAGCTGCGTTCCGTGGAGTACGCTCGGGGAGCGGGAATCATGCTCCACGTCCGGTCGTCGTTCTCCGACGGGGACGGGACGTGGGTCAAGGAGGAAGACGCGCGCATGGAGCAGGCCATCATCTCCGGCGTGGTCCACGACACCACCGAGGCCAAGATCACGCTCGAGGGCGTCCCGGACCGCCCGGGGATCGCCGCCGCCATCTTCCGAGCCGTGGCCGACGAGGGGATCAACGTGGACACGATCGTGCAGAACGTGTCCAAGGACGGCATCACCGACGTGTCGTTCACGGTTCCCAAGGACGATCTCCCCCATGCCCGTCAGGTCATGGAGGGTGTTGTGGGCGAGGTGGGCGCCGCTCGGTTCACCGCCGATGACGGTATCGCCAAGGTCTCACTGGTGGGGGCGGGAATGAAGACCCATCCGGGAGTCGCCGCCGAGATGTTCGAGGCCCTGGCGGAGGCGGGGATCAACATCGAGATGATCTCCACCTCCCCGATCAGGATCTCCTGTGTGATCCGGGCCGGCGACGTCGAGGCTGCGGTCCGGACCCTCCACGATCGCTTCGCCCTGTCCGACGAAGCCGTGGCTCGGGAACACTGAGGTGCTGATCTGTCCGAACTGCCGGTCGGAGAACCTCGAGGAGGCGCAGTTCTGCCACCAGTGTGGCCGTTCACTGGAGCCGGCGGACATGGCCCTCCGGCCCCCCGCCAGGGAAGAGGGCGAAGTCGCGGAGCTGGACGTCGGCCCCCTCCCCAAGCAACGCAGCGCCCTCCCGGGGATCCTCGTCGTGTTGGTCCTGCTCCTGGCCGGGGGCGGGTTCTGGCTGTGGTCCTCGCTTCGGCCGGACCCCTGTGCGGGCAAGTACTCCAGCGTGCTGTTCTCCTATTGCAGCGAGATTCCTGCGGGGTGGGAGGGGGGCAGCCAGCTGGCCGGCACGGAGAACATGGACCGGTTCGTCCCCACCGCCTACGATGCCGCCACATCCGTCACCGTCGACGAGGTGGTCGACCCCACCGCAGCGACCCAGTCGTACGCCCAGCAGTTCCGGATCAACCAGATCGCCGACGGCCTGTCGCTCGGACGGTCGCAGGCTGTGGAGATCGACGGAGAGCAGGCCATCGGATGGGACGTCACGGTTCCCACCGAGGCCGAAGGGATCCTGCAGCTCCGGGACGTGGTCCTGGTGCGGCAGGACGGTGCCTGGCACATCCGTCTCCTCTCTCCGGAGGCGGATTACCAGACGGCGCGGCTGGCGTTCGAGGATCTGCTGGCCAACTGGGTCTGGAAGTAGCGTCCCGCCCGAAGGCGAGTCTCGTAGGATTGGGCCCATGAGGGTTGCCGTGCTGGGCGCCGCCGGGGTGGTGGGCCGGGAGATGCTCCGGACGCTCGAGGAGCGATCGTTCCCCACGAGCGACCTGGTGGCCCTGGCCTCGCCTCGCTCCGAAGGCCGCCGGCTCGGCTTCGCCGGAGGCCGGGCCGTGGTCCGGGCGGTGAGCGACGAGTCGTTCCAGGGTGTCGACCTGGCGCTGTTCTCCGCCGGCGCCACCGCCTCCAGGGAATGGGCGCCCCGGGCGGTCGAGGCCGGCGCGGTGGTGGTGGACAACTCCTCGGCATTCCGGATGGATCCGGCCGTCCCGCTGGTGATCCCGGAGATCAACGCCGAGGCCCTGGCCGCGCATCGTGGCATCGTGGCCAACCCCAACTGCACGGCGATCACCGCGCTCATGGCGGTCGCTCCGCTCCACCGGGTGGCCGGTCTGGCATCCATGGTGGTGTCGTCCTATCAGTCGGTCTCCGGTGCCGGGCGCCGTGGCGTCCAGGAGCTCCTCGAGCAGGTGGAGAAGCTCCGGGGCCAGGAAGAGGAGCTGGCCCGGCCCGATCCCGCCTCGCTCCCCGCCGGCGAGATGTTCGGGCGAACCATCGCGTACAACGTGATCCCTCGGGGAGGGACGTTCGAGCCCCAGGGCACCACCTCGGAAGAGGCCAAGCTGGTGGGGGAGAGCCGGAAGATCCTGGGACTTCCCGAGCTTCCGGTGGCCGCCACGGTGGTCCGGGTGCCGGTGGTCGTGGGCCACTCGGTGAGCGTGTACGCCACGTTCGACCGGGACATCGATCCCCACGAAGCTCGGGTGGCCCTGGCCGGGACGCCGGGAGTGAAGGTCGTCGACGACCCCGCCGCGGACCTGTTCCCCACGGCCGTGGACGCCGCGGGCCGCGACGAGGTGCTGGTGGGCCGGGTTCGCCGGCCCGAGGGTCAGCCCCGGGCCCTGCTGCTGTTCGCGGCGGGCGACAACCTCCGCAAGGGGGCCGCGCTCAACGCCGTGCAGATAGCCGAGCGGCTGACGGCGGCGTCGACGTAGGCGAAGGGCTGGGGCTCGGCGAAGGGCTGGGGCTCGGCGCCGGGCCGGGGTCCAGCTCGCATTTCTTCTCCTTCTCCGCGTCGCACGCGTCGGACCCCGGGCCCCCGTCGGCCTGGTCCTTATCCCCGGGACCGCCTGTCAGGATGTCGTTGCCCTCCTCGCCGGAGAGGAGGTCCATGTCCCCGCCGCCGCCCAGGAGCGTGTCGTTGCCCTCCTCGCCCCGGAGCGAGTCCTGAGCCGCTCCTCCCTTGGCCACGTCGTCGCCCTTGCCGCCGCTGAACGAGTCGATCCCTCCGCGGCCTCGGAACACGTTGGCGTCCTTGTCCCCGGTCATGCTGTCGCTTCCGCGCCCCCCGATCACGTTCTCCACGCTCGGGGTGATGGTGTCACCCTCCCCCTTGCCGCCTCGGAGGGTGGGGTCGCCGTCATCGCCCTCGTCGCGGTCGATCTCCGCGATCACCGGTCCGGTCCGATCCCGGAAGCTCACGGTGTCCGTGTCGGGGCCGCCCAGGAAGGTATCGGCGCCCAGTCCACCCTCCAGAGTGTCGTTGCCCGCTCCGCCGTCGAGGGTGTCGTTGCCGTCGGCTCCGCACACCAGGTCGTTCCCTCCCAGCGCGGTGATGTGGTCGTTGCCCTCGCCGCCGTCGATGACGTCGTCGCCGTCCGTGCCGGTGAGCACGTCCTTGGCCTTGGTCCCTCTGATCGTGGGCTTTGCGCCCAGGCATTCGTCCGGAGGCTTCTTCCCCGGCAGGGCCGAAGGGGCGGCGGCGCCGACCATTCCGGCGGCCAGTGCCAGGACGAGCAGGGCCAGGCGCACCGTCATCGGGCTCTCTCGCGGCGGGTGGTCAGCCAGGCACCGGCCAGGATCATGACCACTCCGACCAGGGCGATCGGGTCAACCGACTCGTCCCGGAAGGTCACCCCGAGGACCAGGGCCACCACCGGGATGAAGTAGATGGCCACCGCCCCCCGGGTGGCCCCGGCCCGGCCCACCAGGTTCGACATGGCGATGAACGCCAGCCCGGTCCCGAACACGCCGAGAACCACCATGGCCAAAGTTCCGGGCCATGCGAATCGCGAACCCGGCAGACCGGCCACGCCGAACGGAAGCACGGCGACAAGGGCGACCAGCTGCGCCCGGAACACCACGGGCAGGGCGCCGTATCGCTGCTGGAGGGGAACGGTGATGTTGGCCGCCAGCCCGTACAGGGCGGTGGCCACCAGTGCCAGCACCGCGCCGAGCGCGGTGGCGGATGCTCCCCGGACCTCCGGCAGCGTGACCAGGACCACCCCGGCGAACCCGACGAGGAGTCCGATCCCCTGCCGGGAGCCGGGAGGGCGCCGGAGGAGCATCCAGGCGAACAGCGCGGCGAACAGCGGCATCCCCCCGTTGATCATCCCGGCCACGGACGAGGCCAGCCCCAGGTCCTGGGCCATGGGGAACAGCAGCAACGGGATGGCCATCCACACCAGGGCGAGCAGGACGATCCGGGGGATGTCCTCGCGGGCCACGGGTCGCCGGGCCGCCGGAACCAGGGAGATCGCCGCCGTCCCCAGGCCCAGGCGAGCCAGGGACACCACCGCGGGCTCGAAGGTTTCGAGGCCGATGGCAATGAACAGGAACGAGGAGCCCCACATGAGCCCCACCGCGGCCAGCAGCGACCACTCCACCGGCCCGAACGCCTCGGGCCGGCTCCCCTCCGCCGTTGACAGGACCCGCTTGGTACGCACGAGGCCCCAGGGTAGCGCCCCTCTCCGGGTCCGTCCGCGTGGTTCGATACGACCGTGCGCGTCCTGGGCTCGATCATCCTGTACGTCCGCGACCTCGAGGCCTCGATCGCCTTCTATCGCGACGTGCTCGGGGTCCCTTTCAAGTTCGCCGAGCACGGGTACGCGGAGTTCGCCACCGAAGGCATCCGGCTGGGGCTATACGAACGGGGCCGGCTCCCGGAGCTGATCGGCGACACCGCCCGGCGTCCGGTGGGAGCCGGGCTCGGCGGGGAGGTCCTGTTCCTGGTCGAGGACGTGGATGCGGAGGCGGACCGGCTTCGAGCGGCCGGCGCGGAGATCCTGACCGGACCGGTGGACCGGCCGTGGGGCCACCGGACCGTGCACCTGCTGGACCCCGACGGCCATGTGGTTGAGGTGGCCCAGGAGATCCCTCGGACCCGGCCGCGGGAGGGCTAGTTCACTCCTGTTCGCCGATCCTGTGAGCTGGCTGGCGCCGGGGCCTCGAGTCAGTGGTCAGGATCCTGGCCAGGTGGTCATGATCCCGACCACTCCCGCGGGGGACCCCCCTAGGTCGTCTTCACCAGGAGGACGTGGCTGGGGGCGCCGCGGGCCACCCGGCTGGGGACGCTGGCCAGGAACCGCCGGAGACCGGTCATCCCCTTGTTCCCGACCACGATGAGGTCCACGCCCTCCTCTCTGGCGGCGGCCAGGATCTCCGCCGCGGGATCTCCCTCGACGGTCCGGGTCCGCACCTCGCCGGGAAGTGCCTCGGCCGTTCGGGCCAGGACCTGGGCACCCCGGTCCGGCGGGCCCACGTGGAGGAGGAGGGGCTTCGCTCCCAACGATCGGGCCAGCGCTCCGCCGGCCTCCGCGGCTCGGGTTGCCGTCGGGGTGCCGTCGGTGCAGATCATCATGCGGCGGGGGCCGCGCTCCACGGGGGCCTCCGTGGTGTGAGCGATGAGGACGTCGCACGGCGCCCGGTGGGACACCTTGGCCGGCACGGTCCCCATCTGGACCCGGCGGCGGCCCAGGCCGCGGTTGCCCACCACGATCAGGTCCGAGCTCTCCTGGCGGGCCAGCGACACCAGGGCCTCGGATGCCTCTCCCTCCCGCAGCACGGGCCGGATCGTTGCTCCGCTCCGGTGCCGCGTGGCCGCGTCTCGCAGCAGGCTGGCGCCGACGTTCCGCAGGGTCCCCAGGTCGGCCTCCTCGCCCGACGGACGGAAGGCGTGGCTCACGATCACCTCAGCATCCAGGGCCGCTCCCAGGTTCGCGGCATACATCACGGCTCGGTTGGCGGAGTCGGACCCGTCGGTGCCTACCAGGATGCGCTCGTACGGGCTCACGGCCCGAACACGCACCGGCAAGGGATCGCGCCACACTTCGGGCACCCGTCCGCGTAGCGGGCGGCGGCCTCCTCGAGGTCCACGCCGGCGAGGTTCGCCAGGGAGGCGAGCCAGGCCAGCACATCCGAGAGCTCCTCGAGGCGGGCCGGCGGGTCGTCGTGGCGGAGGGTGCGGGCCAGCTCTCCGACCTCCTCCACCATCCGCCGGAACGTACCGTCGATCCCGCGCCGGTGATCACGCTCCAGGTACGTTCGGCGCATGAGGTCTTGGAGCTCCGCCAGCTGCATGGGCAGAGTCTAGGGGGTGAGGTCGGGACGGCGGGATTTGAACCCGCGACCTCAGCGTCCCGAACGCTGCGCGCTACCAAGCTGCGCTACGTCCCGTCCGCGCCTTCGGCGCGAGCTCCGATTGTATCGTCCCGGCCCTGGGCCAGACCGCGGCCTCAGCCGACCCGGACGGTGCCCCGCATCCCGTAGTCCCAGTGCCCCGGGAGGTGGCAGCCGTACAGGAGCTCCCGCTCGATGCCGGGGAACGTGTACGTGGTGGCCGCTGTTTCCCCCGCGGGGACCGAGATCTCACCGGGGATGGCGCCGTGGGGTTCGTGGCCGACCTCGTGGCGATCCTGTACGGCCTGATCACCGAGGATGAACTCGTGGTTGATGGGGTCGCCGTTGCTGATCACGAAGCGAACGGTCTCTCCCGGATCGATCCCCAGGTTGCCGGGGAGGAACCTGGAGTGCTCGATGGTCACCTCGATGGTCCGGATCCCCTCTGAGCACGCCGCGGGGGCGGCCGCCACGACGGCCGCCCCCAGCAGCGCAACGACCCGTGGCTTCATGCCGTGCGAACGGCTCGCCGGCCGGCCACGATCACCAGCAGGACCGCGGCCAGGCCGAAGGCGGCCACGGCCGGCCAGAGCAGCGCGGTGCGTCCGGCCGGCACCGGCCCCGAGAGCCCGGCGTCGACCCACGAAGGCGCGTCCCGGCCGGACACGTCGATGGCCAGGTCGTAGGTGAGCTCGTCGGCCTGCTCGTTCACCTCGAGGTAGGTGAACCACATGTCGTCGGTCGGCAGCCACTGCATGCCCCGGTCGCTCGCAAGGTCGGTCAGCAGGAACTCGCTGGCCGGCTCGCTCCGGGAGATCAAGAGACCGTCCCGCTCCACGTATTCGCCCGACCCGGACGGCGCGGGCAGCAGGGTCGGCTCCCGCTCGGTCAGAAGAAACACGTCGGCCTCGATCTGCGCGTCGCCGGACTGGCCCAGGGCCAGGATCCGCAGGGGAACCCACGGGTCGTCCGTGGGGATCGACAGGTGGATCGAGGTCCCCTCGCCCACCTCGAGGCCTCGCCGGGCCGCCTCGGTGGCGTCGAACTTCGCGGCCATGAAGATGGGGCTCCGCGCGGCGTAGAAGTCCAGGACCTCCGGAGTGTCGGGCGACAGGTCGAACCCGTTGTCCCGGGCCCAGTCCCCGACCGCGTCGCCGCCGCCCCGAAGGATCGTGATGTCCAGGGCGCCGACCTGCTTCTCGGCCAGGACCTCCACGCTTCGGGGAGCCGCATCGGCCGCACCCGCCGTCGCGGCGAATTCCAGGACCGGCGGCTGGACCTCGATGGCCAGGCGCTCCAGGGTCCACCCCCCGCCCTTGCGGATCTTCGAGGGCACGTCGGGAAGGGGGACGATCGAGCCGAACTCGCCTTCGGCCCCGGCGAACTCGAACTGGGTGACGTAATGCTCGACGCCGTCCACGTACGCGGACAGCGTCGACGTCTTCACCAGACCGATGGCACCGTTCGGAGCGATCAACCCGCCACAGGCCCACGCGGGTGCCGCCGCTCCGAGGAACAGGGCCGTTCCCAGTCCCACAATCACCTTGCGCATCTGACCACCTCCTCGAGCGTTGGACGGAGGAGGGGGGTGGAGGGTTCCCGCTACTCGGCGCGTTCGGCGGCCAGCGCTACCTCGACGGGCTCGCCGTCTTCGGGGACGGGCTGCTCGTCCAGGGATCGGGCAGGGACGGCCAGGCGGGCCCACCGTTCTCGGAGATACGGCTTCATCTCGATCGCCAGATCGACACCGGCTTCGATCCGGGCCTCGGCCTGTTCGTCGGTCTCGTCGCGAGTCTCGGCCACGAAGGAGGCGGTCCGGGCGAAGTACAGGGGGATCAGGGAGTCGAGCAGCTCCCCGGGCTCGGCCTCCCTGGCGTTGTAGGCCACCAGGTAGTCGTACACGATGGTGGTCCACAGCCCGGCGTCCAGGCTGAGCCCCTCGGTGCTCTCCGAAGCCTCGGACACCGCGCGCTCCACGCCGTCCAGCGAAGTCTCGGACAGGACCCGTTCCCACAGCCGGTGATGCCGCACGTAGCCCTCCACGAACTTCCAGTGGAGCCGGGCCACGGAGACGTGCACGGGCTCGGCGGTGAACGCCGCGCGGAACCCGAACGTGGGCGGGGTGGTCACGGTATCGATCTCTCCCCACCGGTCCCGATACCGGCCCGCCAGGGCGAACAGGCTCCCGACCACCTGCCGGAACATGGGCCCGAGATCCTTGCCGGGGTCCTTGGGGTCGTGGAGCTTCGCTCCCAGGATGGCCTGGCAGGTCCGGTACCCTTCCACCACGGCCACCGTGGTCATCCAGATGTCGATCCCGAACCGGGCCACGTCCGAGGTCCACACGTCCTGGTCGGCGTAGAACGAGGCCAGGTCCCCGGAGAAGGCGAACTCGCCGCCGATCGGCTGGCGGATCCGGACCCCGTACAGCGCGGTGTTCACCGGATAGGCCAGGGAGTTGGTGATGGTCCCGTCGTGCTTGTGACGCGAGTACACCGGGGCCACGAAGGCGTACCCCAGGTGGACCACGGGGGTGAGCATCCGGTCGAGCCAGTACGGGGTGATGCTCCGGAGGTCCGCGTCGACCACGGCGCAGGCACCCACGCCGAGCCGTCGGGCCACCTCGAAGATCGAGCGGAACGCGCTTCCTTTCCCCGGGGGGCCTCGATACCGGAGCAGGACCTTCTGAGGGACGGGGGTGGCCGGGGGGACCAGAAGGCGCTCCGCCTGGTCGCCGACCCGGGCCGCCGCCACCACTTCGCGAGTCCGGTCCGTGGAGCCGCCGTCGGATGCGCAGATCACCGCGCGATGGGCGGGGAAGTGCTTGCGGAGCCCGGCTTCCACCGCGGTGACCACTCCACCGACGGTGTCCTCATTGTTGAAGCAGGGGATCCCGACCAGGATGTCGGCCTCCCCGATTCGCTCGATCTGCTGCCGGACCTCCGGTGGAAGGAGGTCCTCGGTGTTCGGTTCCCGTCCGTCCGGCGTGGTGTCCGCCTCCCGCTGCTAGCATAGCCTCGGCCGCCGGCCGCAACCATGCGGATCGCTCAGATCGCTCCTCCGTGGGTCTGCGTACCCCCCAAGGGATATGGGGGGATCGAGTTGGTGGTCTCGCTCCTGTCCGACGGTCTGGTGGACCGAGGACACGACGTGACCCTGTTCGCCACCGGAGACTCCACCACCCGCGCCGACCTCGAGTTCGCGTTCGAGATCGCTCCCGGACCCATGTTCAACAACTCGATCTGGCACGACACCGTGCAGCAGCTGCTGGCGCACCGGGACCCGTCCCGGTTCGACCTCCTCCATCAGCACACGTACTGGTCGGGGATGGTGGCCGCCCGGCTGGTCGACGTCCCGGTGGTGCACACCCTCCACCGGTCGTTCACTCCCGAGATGCAGAAGATCTACGAGGCCGTGGCGGACCGGGTGTGGTTCGTGGCGCTCAGCCGGGCGCAGCGGGACATGATGCCCGACCTCCGCTACGCGGGGGTGATCTACAACGGCATCGACATCGAGCAGTACCCGTTCCGCGAAGAGAAAGAGGACTTCCTCCTGTTCCTCGGGCGGGTCAACCCGGACAAGGGTCCGGTCAGAGCCGTCCGGGCGGCCGAGGCGGCCGGGCTTCCCCTGGTGATGGCGGTGAAGATCGCCGAGCCGGTGGAGCGGACCCACTGGGAGAAGGACGTCCAGCCGATCCTCCCGCCGGGCACGGAGGTCCTCCAGGAGATCCCCCACGAGCAGAAGGTGGATCTGATCGGCCGGGCCAGGGCCGTGCTGTTTCCGATCGACTGGGACGAGCCGTTCGGCCTGGTGATGACCGAAGCGATGAGCTCGGGGACGCCGGTCATCGCCACCCCTCGGGGCTCGGTCCCGGAGGTGGTGGCCGACGGGGAGACCGGGTTCATCGTCCCGGTGGAGGACTACGAAACCGCCGCGGCCAAGGCGATCAAGCAGCTTGACCAGATCGATCCCCGCGCCTGCCGGAAGCGGGTGGAGGAGCTGTTCTCCGCCGAGACCATGATCGACGCGTACGACTCAGCGTTCCGGCGGATCGCCGCCGGATCGGCCTAGCTCTCCTCGCTCGCGGAGCTCGAGGAGGGTGGCCTCCGGGCGGCACAGCAGCCGGAACGGGGCGAACTTGCTGGTCCCCAGCCCCGGGGAGACGTGGAGGTAGGCCGGCCCCAGGCGGGCCAGTCCCTTGGCCAGCCGGGTTGGGATCGTGCAGTTCGTCACCAGCGCACCTGCGAGCGGAAGCCGCACCTGTCCTCCATGGGTGTGCCCGGCGACCACGAGGTCGTAGCCCAGAGCCACCAGCTCGGGGGCCGGATCCGGCGAGTGCACCACCGCCAGGCCGAACGCGCCCGGCTGCTCCCGGGCCGCCACCCGGATGTCACTGCGATGGACGTGAGGGTCGTCCAGGCCCACGATCTCCATCCGCAGCCCGTCCGTGCGGCGCTCGTACTTGCGATTCGCCAGGTGCACCCACCCTTCGCGCTCCAGGGCCCGGACCAGCTCGTGTGCCCGTCCGCTCCGGGCCGGCCGCCGCTTCCGGAGCCGCGGTGGGACGAAGTAGTGGATGTAGTTGAGGGGCCGGGGGACGTACAGGTCGTTGGAGCCCAGCACGAACAACGAAGCCAGCCGGCCCTGTACCGGCCGGAGCATCCGCACCGCCAGTTCCACCGCCTCGGGCTCGCCCAGCACATCGCCGGTCACCACGGTGATGTCAGCACGCGGCAACGAAGCCAGGAACCGGCCCTTGTCCTCCTGGCCCCGGGTGATGTGCAGATCCGAGAGATGGAGAACGTCGAGGCGCCGGCCCCCCGGTAGGATGTCGAGCCGGTACCGGCCCAGGCGGTACCAGCGCCGCTCCACGAACACCGCGTACGCGACGATCGCCAGGCCGACGACGAGCAGCACGATGAACAGGGCGCCGAGCACGGTGGAGGGATTGTAGTGGGCGAGGTGAGCGACCGGCTGACCGAGGGGATCAAGAAGGCCCTCAAGGCCGGCGACCGCATCCGGCTGGCCACCCTCCGGCTGCTGGCGGCCGGGGTCCGCAACCGGGAGGTCGAGCTGGGCCACGACCTCACCGAGGAGGAGCTCGTCCAGGTGGTGCGCCGCGAGGTCAAGCGCCGGCGGGAGGCCGCGGAGGCCTACGAGGGGGGAAGCCGCACCGACCTGGCCGAGAAGGAGCGGGCCGAGCAGGCGGTCCTGGAGGAGTTCTTGCCCGCCGGTCTCTCGGACCAGGAGATCGATGCGCTGATCGACGAGGCCATCGCGGCGACCGGAGCCACCGGCCCCGGCGACGTGGGGAAGGTCATGGGCCGGGTGATGGGGAAGGCCCAGGGCGGCGTGGATGGACGGGAGGTCAACCGCCGGGTGCGAGAACGCCTGGCGGAAGCGGAAGCGGAGGGCTCCGGGCCCTAGGTTCCGTCGGGCGGGGTGCCACCCGGTGGGGGCTTCGGCTTCTTGTAATCGGCTACCGCGATCGTCACCGTGGCCCCCTCGGCCACAGAGGTGCCGGGCTCTGGCGTCTGGGCCGTGACAATGCCGTCGAACTGCTGCTGGTCGGTGATGGCGATGTCCACGTTCACCCGGAACCCTGCTTGGCGCAACGTGCCGGCTGCCGTCGTCCGGTCCAGCCCCACGACGTTCGGCACCTGCGCCTCCGCCACCTTCCCGTCGCTGACGGAGATGGTCACCCGGCTCCCCGCCGTCACCGTGGCCCCTCCTCCCGGCGACTGGGACACCACGGTTCCGGCCGGTTCCACGCCCGGCACCGAGGTCACGATCGGGGTGAAGTTCGCGTCCACCAGGGCATCGACGGCGTCCTTCTCGGTGGCTCCCACGACGCTGGGAACCTGGGCCTGCTCGGGGACGGGCGCGGCCGGGAGCGGCTGCGACGCCAGCCCCTGCATGGCCCGAAGCATGAAGTCGTGCCAGATCGGCGCGGCCACGGTGCCGCCGTAGGCTCCCGGCATCGGAACCCGGGCCTCGGGGTGGCCCACCCAGGTCGCCGCGCAGATCTGCCGGGTGCAACCGGAGAACCACACGTCGGCGGAGTCGTTGGTGGTGCCGGTCTTCCCGAACACGTCCCAGTTCCCCAACGCCGCCGCGGTGCCGGTCCCCTGGTCGACCACCAGCCCCAGGAGCCCGGCCACGTCGTTGGCCACGTCGGGGTCCACGACCTCCTCGCACGCCCCGCGCTTCTGCGACAGGACCTGCTTCCCGGTTCGCGTCTCCACGCTGGTGATGGCGAACGGCTCGCAGTGCACGCCATCCCGGGCCAGCGTGCTGAACGCGGAGGCCATCTCCAGCGGGGTCACCTCGGCGGTCCCCAGGGTCACCGAGCAATAGGGAGGGAGGGGACTGTCGATCCCCATCCGATGCGCGGCGTCCACCACGTTCGGCACACCCGCGTCGACGGCCAGCTGCACGAACACCGCGTTGATCGAGCCGGCCGTGGCCGTCCGCAGGTCCACGAACCCGGTCCCTCCTCCGTCTCCCGCGTTGAACACCTGGTACCGGCCCCCGTATGCCCCGCAGTCCACGTACTGGCCCGAGGCGGCCTTGTACACCTTGCCGACGGGGATGCCCTGCTCGAGGGCGGCCACCAGGGTGAAGGGCTTGAACGCCGAGCCCGACTGCCGCCCCGTGCCTCCCTGGCCGGTGGCCAGGTTGACCTGGGAGTCCTCGAACTCGGTGCTGGCCACCAGGGCCTTGACCGCTCCGGTTCGGACGTCGACGGAGGCCATGGCGCCCTCGGGGTCCGAGGGGGCCGGGAGATGGTTACGGACGATGGCCTCACCGGCCCGCTGGAGCGCGGGATCCAGCGTCGTGTAGATCTTCAGACCCCCCTGGAACAGGGTCTTGATCCTGGCCTTGCGGGTCGGACCGAAGCGGGGATCGTCCAGGATCTGGGCCTTCAGGTACTCCACGAAGAAGGGGAACCGGGCGTCCTCGTTCCCCACCTCGGTGATGTCCAGGCCCAGGTCGGTGGCCTTGGCCGCGTTCGCTTCCTCCAGTCCGACCATCCCCAGATCGGCCATGCGGTCGATGACCACGTTCCTCCGCCCCATGGCCGCGCCGGGATCGTTCACCGGCGAGTAGGTCTCCGGGGATGAGATCAGCCCGGCGAGCATGGCGGCCTCCGGGAGGATGAGCTTGCCCGGCTTCTTGCCGAAGTAGTACTCAGCGGCGGTGCCGATCCCGTACACGCCGCGCCCGAAATAGACCTCGTTCAGGTACAGCTCCAGGATCTGGTCCTTCGTGTAGCGCTCCTCCAGGCGCATGGCCACCCGGGCCTCCTGGATCTTGCGAGCCAGGGTGTCCTCCTTGCCGATCACCGAGAACACGTTGCGGGCCAGCTGCTGGGTGATCGTAGAGGCGCCCTGCTCGATCTCACCGGCCCGCACGTTGGCCAGCAGGGCCCGGATGATCCCCTGAAAGTCCAGGCCGGGATGCTCGTAGAACTCGTCGTCCTCGATGGCGATCACCGCGTCCCGGGCCAGGTCGGGAACCTGGTTGAGCCGGACGATCTTCCGGTTCTCGTCGAGGAACAGCGTGGCTAGGACCGAGCCGTCGGCGGCGTAGATCGTGGATCGCTCCGGGATCCTGGGGAAGTGGAGGTCGACGTCGGTGCCGATCTGGTTGAACTCGTCGGCGAACCTCTGGACCGCTCTTCCTGCCGCCCCTATCGGCGGCAACAGGGCCGCGGCGAACATCAGGGACCCGAACCCAATGACCACTCCCAGCAGCCCAAGGCGTAAGACGTGCTCACCGATGGAGTGCGGTGCGTAGGTACGGTGGGTTCCGCTCATGGAAGAAGGGTTCGGGACGAAGCAAGGATAAACCTCCATGAACCCTGGAGGGTGCAGTTGGCGGCCCCTTGGTACGATCGGCCCCGACGTGAGACGACTGGCGCTGGGCTGCCTGGCGGCGGCGGCGCTCCTCCTCAGCACCGGCCCATCGACCTGGGCACAGGACCGACACGTGGTCGAAGTGGTGGAGCTCGAGGGCGTGATCGATCCCACCTCCGCCGGGTACCTGTCCACGGAGCTCGAGCGGGCGGCCGACGAAGGCGCCGGCGCCGTGATCATCCAGCTCGACACCCCCGGCGGCCTCGACGTGTCAATGCGGGACATGGTCCAGGAGATCACCACGTCACCGGTCCCTGTGGTCGTGTGGGTCGGTCCGCCGGGCGCCGGGGCCGCTTCCGCGGGGGTGTTCCTGGTGTACGCCTCGCACGTGGCCGCCATGGCCCCGGCCACGAACCTGGGCGCGGCCCATCCCGTGGACCTCGGCGGTGAGCTGTCGGGGGCCACGGAGGAGAAGGCCGTCAACGACGCCGCCGCCCTCCTGCGCAGCCTGGCCGAGGAACGAGGCCGCGACGTGGAGTTCGCCGAGGCCACCGTGCGGGAAAGCGAGGCCCTGACCGCGGAGGAGGCGGAGGCCCGGGGAGTGGTCGAGCTGGTGGCGGTGTCCCTCACCGAGCTGCTCAGGGACCTCGACGGCCTTGAGGTGGAGACCATCGCGGGGCCCCGGACCCTGGTCACCCAGGCCACGGAGGAACGGCCGGTCACCATCCGCTTCCACCAGCCCGGGCTGATCGCCCGGATCCTCCACGCGGTCACCAACCCCACGGTGGCCTACCTCTTCCTGGTCCTGGGGTTCTGGGCCATCGTGTTCGAGCTCTCGCAGCCTGGCCTGGGGGTGGCCGGAATCGGCGGCGCGGTGGCCATCGTCCTGGCCCTGTACGCGTTGTCGGTCCTCCCGGTGAGCGTCGCCGGCCTGGCCCTCCTGGTCCTGGGTCTGGTGCTGTTCACCATCGACGTGTTCACCGCCGGCCTGGGGGTGTTCACCGCCGGAGGAGCCATCGCCCTGGCCGTCGGGTCGCTGCTGCTGTTCGCCGGGGTCTCCCCGGAGATCGCGGTCTCCCCCTGGCTGGTGGGGGTGGTGGTCCTCGGCAGCGTGCTGTTCTTCGGGTTCGCCATGACCGTGGCTCTCCGGTCCCGACGGCGGGCCGCACTCACCGGTCAGGAGGGCATGGTGGGGCTGCCCGGGGAGGCCCGGGCGGACCTTTCACCGGAAGGCCAGGTGTGGGTGAAGGGGGCGCTGTGGAAGGCTCGCGCGCTCAACGGCCCGATCCCCGCCGGGTCCCGGATCCGGGTGCGCCGGATCGACGGGCTGATGCTGATCGTCCAGGCGGAAGAACAGGAAGAGAAGGAGGAGGAGTGACCAGATGGAGGTGCTGATCACCATCGGCGTGATCGTGTTCCTGCTGCTGATCCTGCTGGTGAAGGCCATCAGGATCGTCCAGGAGTACGAGCGGGGTGTCATCTTCCGCCTCGGCCGGGTGCTGGCGGGGGCCAAGGGACCGGGGCTGTTCTTCATCATCCCGTTCATCGACCGGATGGTGAAGGTCAACCTCCAGACCGTGACGATGAACGTGCCGCCGCAAGACATCATCACCCGCGACAACGTCACGGTCCGGGTCGACGCGGTCATCTATTTCAACGTCGTCGATCCGGTGCGCGCGGTCGTGGAGATCCAGAACTACCTGCTGGGCACGTCACAGATCGCCCAGACCACCCTTCGATCGATCCTGGGCAAGGCGGAGCTCGACGAGCTCCTGGCCAAGCGGGAGACCCTCAACGATCAGCTCCAGATCGTGATCGACGAGCTCACCGAGCCGTGGGGGGTCAAGGTCACCCTGGTGGAGATCAAGGACGTGGACCTCCCGGACACCATGCAGCGGGCCATGGCCCGTCAGGCGGAGGCCGAGCGGACCCGCCGGGCCAAGGTCATCAACGCCGAGGGCGAGTACCAGGCCTCGGAGAAGCTGTCCCAGGCGGCCGAGGTCATCGCCCGCCACCCCATCGCCTACCAGCTCCGATTGCTCCAGACCATGACGGAGGTGGCTGCGGAGAAGAACTCAACGCTGGTGCTGCCGATCCCCGTGGAGCTGTTCGGCCCGTTCATTGACGCCATGCGGGAGATGGAGTCCGGCCGGGGGGGCGGCCAGAAGAGCCCTCAGAGCACCACTTCGAGCTTGCAGCCCTGAGCCCGCTTGACCCTGGCGTGGCCGTTCACCAGGGATTCCACCAGCCCGGTCAGCAGTCCCTGCTCGAGGGCGCAGCACCGGCCTGGGGAGTGAGGGACAAGGTCGTCGAACAGGCACCGGCCGGTCACGAGGCGCACCGAGCCGTTCTCCCGGATGGCCGCCGGCTCCCACCCCCAGTCGCGCAGCTCAACGGTGAGGTACTGAGCCCGTCCGCGCCGGCTCCGAGGGACGGACCCGTTGCCGCGCTTCCGTTTGGTTGCCCATGTCCGGCCCCACGAGCGTCCGAACGCCACCAGGGTCTTCTCGTCCGACGGAAGGGAGTCGATCGCTCCGGCCAGCATCGTCACCAGCGAGCGCATGGACCGGGGGGGATGGGTGAAGTCGATCGGTTGGGGGCTCGGCCTGTACAGCCGCCTGGGCCGGCCCGCTCCGCCGCCGCCGCGCTCGGCGCGGGAGACCAGCAGCCCGGCCTGCTCGAGGCGAGCCAGGTGCTGGCGGATCGCGTTGGGGTGAAGGGAGAAGGCGGTGGCCAGGGCGCTCACCGATATAGGCTCGGGGGAGGTGCACACTTCTCGGTAGATGCCGAACCGGGTCTCCTCCCCCAGCGCCCTCGCCGTTTCGTACAGCCGGTCGAAGCCCTCCACGGTGAGCCGCTCCACCCGCCGATGATAGACCTTGGCCCCGAGGCCGGGGTGGCCTTCCGGGTGCAAAGGCCCTGCTCGCGGGCCCCTTCGTTGGGGTCTTTACAAGAAGAAGGGGTCCCTGGTAACGTGACACACGGACCATTAGCACAGGAGATATTGGAGAAATCAATAGGCCCCCGGCCCCGGAAGGGGACGAAACCGCCGGGGGTTCTTGTGACGAAGAACCGAAGGAGGATCGGCCCGATGGCCGACGCCGCGATGGTAGCGAACGAGTGGGACATCGGATGGCAGTACGAGGCCGCGTGCCGCGGCGAGGACTCGGAGCTGTTCTTCGCGCCCAACTACTTCGAACGCAAGGAAGAGAAGGAGGCCCGGGAGTCCCGGGCCAAGAGGATCTGTGCCCGGTGCCCCGTCCGGGTGGAGTGCCTGGATTACGCGCTGCGCAACCGTGAGTCCCACGGTATCTGGGGCGGCCTGAACGAGGTCGAGCGTAAGGCCATCATCCGGGAGCGCGAGCGCGAGGCCCGCCGGGCCGGCTGAACCCTGACCGCCTCGGATCGCCTCCGGGAGCTCGGGATCGAGCTCCCCGCCGTCGCTGCGCCCGTGGCCTCCTACGTCCCTGTTGCCGTGGCCGGGGGACTGGCGTTCGTGGCGGGGCAGGTCCCCCTCGATGCCGGTAAGCCCATGGTCACCGGGCGCCTGGGGGAGGATCTCTCGACCGAGGAGGGGGCGTCCTGGGCCCGCCGGTGCGCCCTCCAGGCCCTGGCCGTCCTTCAGTCGGAGATTGGCTCTTTGGACGGGGTGCACGGGATCGTCAAGGTGACGGTGTTCGTGTCCTCGGCTGCGGACTTCGTTGAGCAGCCCAAGGTGGCCAACGGCGCCAGTGATCTCCTGATCGAGGTGTTCGGCGACGCCGGGAAGCACGCCCGCTCGGCCGTGGGGGTCCCGGTCCTGCCCCTGGGCGTTCCCGTCGAGGTCGAGGTCATCGCCGAGCTGGCTTAGGGGCACGGGCGTCGGTTGCGTCCCGAACCGCGCCCAGGACCTCTGCTTGTTCGCGGTGACCGGATGAACGGGCCGCCAACCGGATCCTTATCAGGTCGTCCAGGGAGGCGACGGTTATGCGCCGGCCGCGGACCGTCACCCGGTCGGCGCCCTTTGCCAGCTCGCCGTAGGAACCGAAGGGTGGTGGCGGCATCCGGCGCCACCGAAGCGTGCTGTAGCCGATCCGCCATTGCCGCAATTGCCGGAGCACGGCCTCCACCCGTCGCCCGTTGTCGTGGTGCGCTGGAGCACAGCCCGCCACCTCATCGGTTGGAGCGGGTGCGCCGTGCAGCCGTTCGGCCGTTAGGCCGATCACGACGAACCGCACCCGCCTGACCGCCAGCATGGCCAGGATCCCCAGGGATCCACCTCGTAGCCGTTGCTGCGGCGAGAGGGCCAGGACCGGGCGGATCGGCTCGCGATCCACTTCGAGCCCGAGCCGGCGGGTGAGGATCAGACCCGCCCCGCAGGCCTCCAGGAGCCGGTCCAGCGTGTCGACACGCGGGACCCGGGTCCGGCGCTCGATCCGAGAGACCGTTACCTGCGGCACCCCGGCCAGCCCGGCCAGCTCGGTCTGGGTCAGCCCGGCCCTCCGTCGCGCGTCACTCAGGATCCTTCCGGCGTCCATCGGTTTGCTTGAGGCTCGCGGAACCGTACCGCCGGGCGGTGACACGGAGGCCGGGCTGGGGGGCGGTGGGTGTGTCGAGCTCTTATAGCCAGTTGGCTATATCCGGCCGAGCCTCCAGCAGACCCCTCGGCGGGCTACTTCCGGGTGCCGCGGGGGAGTCCGAACTTGGCGGGATGGATCCCTCCCCGCTTCGTGGCTTCACAGAGATTGGTGCTCATCTCACGGTTCCGGACCTTGCTGCCGAACTCCGTGTATCGCTCCCCCTCGCGGAACGGGAAGCCGCACGCTCCCGACTGGTTCGAGGTGACGACATCGAGATGGCGGGGACCGATCCCTTGTAGACGATCCTCGCCCTGAAGCGGGTGGCGAGGGTGGTTCCGTCGTCGGTGACCGAGCGGGCCCATCCGGTGAACACGACCTTGGCACCCTTGGCCAGGTCCTCGGGCGACACCGCCGCGCAACTGCATGCCGACGCGGGGCGGATCGTGGCAGGAAGCAACGCGGCAGCGATCGAAAGCACCAGCAGGATCCGGTTCATTCGCACCATCTAACCCTCCTCAGCCGGTGCCCGGGCGGCGGACGTCGCCGTCCCGTCGGGTGAGGCCCCGGCGGTCGAAGGACTCCAGGATCGGGAGAGCGTACTTCCGGGTGGTCCCCAGCAGCTCCCGGAACCGGCTCACGGTCAGCCCCTCGGGTTTCGCCGCTTCGGCCGTGGCTACTTTCTCCGCTCGGTTCAGGAACAACGGAGTGGTGACCAGCTCGGGCGACACCCGGGCCAGGCGTCCGGTGGCCGCGCAGGCTTCGATCAGCTCGTGGTCGAACCCCTGGGCCACGAGGTCCGAGACCGTCGGAGGGGTAGGCTCTCCGGCGCTCACCGCGTCGACCAAGCGCCGAGCGTCGTTCTCCCGGGCCCCCAGGCTGACTCGGTGCGAGGCCAGCCGGACCGTGTTCCCGTCACGGGCGGTCACCCCCTCCCGCTCCAGGAGCGCGAGCACCTCGGCGGCCAGGCCCTGCTCGAGTACCGGGGCCAGGTCGCGCGATGATGCCTCGAGCGCCCGACGGAGGTCGGCGCCGTCGATCCCCGCTTGGAGCGGACGGTCCCGATGGAAGGCCTCCAGCGCCCCCACGGCAGCCTGCCGGAGCTCCGCGAGGTGGTCCTCCGCCACCCACCACGGGCCCACCCGCTCGGCTCGTGGTGAGCTGGCAGATGAGCCGGCCAGGACGCCGAGGTCCGCGGCGCGCACCGCTCCTCGCTCCGTCACGACTACGGTCGCCATGTCGTCGCGGGTGGCGCGTTCTCGGCGTTCCAGGCGGGCCGCCGCGTCCGCGTCGGCCCCGGGGCGGGCCGGGGGATCGGTGTCCAGCACCACTCCGCCGGCCACGGTTTCCCGCCGGCCGGCCTCGCGGAGCACGAACCGGTCCCCGACCTCCGCCACGATTGCCCGCGAGAGCCTGATCCGGACCAGGCCGCTCTCCCCGTAGAACCGGAGCCGGGCGTCCCGTTCGGCTGAGCCCGCGTACAGCTTGTACGCCCCTCGACCGGTCAACCGATGGCCGAGGCTCCGGACCGGGACCAACCGGGCCTCGAGCAAGGCGGTGGGCCGCCACTGACCCGGGCGGGTGAGCACGTCGCCGCGCTCCACCTCGTCCTTGGTGGTGGCCGCCAGGTTCGCCGCCACCCGAGACACCGGGCGAGCGACCTGCACCGGCCGCCGGTGCGTCTGTAGCGAGCGGATCCGGGCTCGCAGCCCGGTGGGATGGATCACCACCTCGTCGCCCGGCGCCAGCGTCCCACCCGTGAGCGTCCCGGTGACCACGGTTCCCGCGCCCCGGATCGTGAACGAGCGGTCGAGGTGGATCCTCGGGCGGCCCAGGTCCTCCGGGGGTGGGGCCGCGGCGACCAGCTCGTCGAGCGCGGCTCGCAGCTCGTCCACCCCCTCGCCCGTCCGAGAGGAGCAGACCACGAGGGGAGCCTCGGCCAGGGCGGTCCCGGCCAGACGCTCCCGGACCTCCTCCTGCCGCTGGGCCAGTAGCGCGTCGTCGACCAGGTCCCGCTTGGTGAGGGCCACCACGCCGCGCTCGGCCCCCAGGACGTCGACGATCGACAGGTGCTCCTCGGACTGCGGCTTCCACCCCTCGTCGGCGGCCACCACCAGGAGGACGAGGCGGACCGGACCAACGCCCGCCAGCATGTTCCGTACGAACCGCTCGTGGCCGGGCACGTCCACGAACCCGATCTCCCGGCCGGAGGGGAGGGTGCACCAGGCGAACCCCAGATCGATGGTCAGGCCCCGGCGCTTCTCCTCCTCCCACCGGTCGGGATCGATGCCGGTGAGTCGGACGATCAGCGAGGACTTCCCGTGGTCCACGTGGCCGGCCGTGGCCACCACGTGCAGGGGGCCGGGCTCAGGCATCCTGGGACAGGGCGTACCGGACCGCCCGCGCCAGCCGCTCGTCGTCCTCGGGGTCCACCGTCCGGAGGTCGAAGAGGAGGCCGCCCGGATCCACCCGGCAGAACACCGGAGGGTTGCCCACGCGGAGCCGGGCCGCCACGCGTTCCGGGGCCGCAACCTCGAGCCGGACCACCCTGGAGGGGATGGCGTACCCGGGGAGCGAACCGCCACCGGCCACCGCCTCCCCCTTCTCCGTGCTCCCTCCCAGGGTCCGGGCCAGCGCCGCGGCCCGGGCCTGGAGCCGAGCCGGTCGCTCCTCGATCGCTCGCCACACCGGGAGCTGCTCCCGGCGTTCCGTGGCGTACAGCCGGAGCACGGCCTCCAGGGCGGCCACGGTCATCTTGTCCACCCGCAGCGTTCGGGCCAGCGGATGGCCCCGGAGCCGCTTCACCAGGTCTCCCCGCCCCAGGATCACCCCGGCCTGCGGGCCCCCGAGCAGCTTGTCCCCGGAGAAGCACACCAGGTCGGCGCCCCCAGACAGGGCCTCCACCGCGGAGGGTTCCTCGGCCGGCACCCCTCGGTAGCGATCCAGGAGCCCGCTCCCGATGTCGTACAGGAGCGGCACCCCGGCCCCGCCAGCCAGCCCCACCAGCTCGCCCAGGCCCGGCGACTGGCTGAACCCCACCACCCGGTAGTTGCTGGGATGGACCCTGAGGATCAGGCCGGTCCGCTCGGAGAGGGCCCGGCGGTAGTCCGTCAGGCGGGTCCGATTGGTCGTCCCCACCTCCACCAGACGGGCTCCAGAGGCGGCCATGATGTCCGGCAGACGGAACTCGCCGCCGATCTCGATCAGCTCGCCCCGGGAGACCAGCACCTCCTTCCGCCTGGCCAGGCCCGCCAGGGCCAACAGGAGCGCGGCGGCGTTGTTGTTCACCACCAGGGCGTCCTCCGCCCCGGTCAGCGAGGTCAGCAGGAACTCGGCCCGGGAGGTCCGCCGGCCACGCTTCCCGGTCTCCCGGTCCACCTCGAGGTCCGAGTAGCCTCTGGCCGCTCGGGCCGCGGCCCGAGCGGCCACCTGGGGGAGCGGCGCCCGCCCCAGGTTGGTGTGGAGGATGACCCCGGTGGCGTTGATCACCGCCGACAGACCCAGGGCCGCCCTGGCGGCGACGTGCGCGGCCCGGGCCAGGAGCACCTCGTCCGCCGGAGGGGGCCGTCCGCGCTCCACCCCACCGCGAGCCTCGTCCAGCACCATTCGCAGCGCCTGCCTGGCCACCGGCCGGCCGAATCGCTCCGCCACCCGGCGACCGGGAGGAGAGCGAAGCAGCGCGTCGACCGACGGGAGCCGCCGCCTGGCGTCGGGCATCTCTACAGGCCCAGGGTGCGGGCTATGACCAGGCGTTGGATCTCGGAAGTGCCCTCCACGATCCGGAGCATGCGAACGAACCGGTAGATGCGCTCCACGGGAGCCTCGGTGAGCACGCCCATCCCTCCGAAGATCTGCACGGCGCGATCCGCCACCCGGCCCACCATCTCGGTGTTGTTCAGCTTGACCATGGACGACTCCTTGATGGGCTGCTCGCCACGGTCCACCAGCCAGGCCAGGTGGTAGGTCAGCAGGCGGGCGGCGTGGACCTCCACGGCGGAGTCGGCCAGCATCCACTGGATCGCCTGGTTCCGGCCGATGGGCTTGCCGAAGGTCTCCCGGGCTCCGGCCTGCTCCACCGAGATGGCGATCAGGTAGTCGGCGAGCCCCACACACAGGGCGCCGATGAACGCCCGGCCGGCGTTGAGGAACTTCATGGCGGCCTGGAACCCGTAGCCCACCTTTCCAATGACGTTCTCCCTGGGCACCCGGCAGTCCTCGAATACCAGCTCCGCCTGGTTGGTGTCGCCGGCCATCGTTCGCTGGTGCTTGCCGACCCCGAAGCCGGGCGTGTCTCGTTCGACCAGGAGCGCGGTGATCCCTCCGGCGGCCCGCTTCTCGCCGTCGGTGACGGCGAACACCACGGCGTAGTCGGCGTGGGCCCCGTTGGTGATGTAGTGCTTCCGCCCGTTGAGCACCCAGGCGTCACCGTCGAGGATGGCGGTGGTCCGGATGGACTGGGCGTCGGACCCGGCCTCCGGCTCGGTGAGCGCGAAGCACATGGTCTTCTCCGCCCGGACCAGCGGGGGCACGTACTTGTCCCGGAGGTGGTCGGGGAGGTCCATGAGGATCGGGGTAGGGGCCTCGGGATTGGGCGGGCCCAGGACGAAGGTCCCGAACCGGAGCCCGGTCCGGGCCCCCTCCTCCACCAGCAGCGTGTACGCCAGGTTGGACAGCCCCCACCCCCCGACCTCCTCGGGCATGTGGGCCGCGTAGAAGCCCAGCTCGGCCGAACGCCGCCGTAGGGCCATGCCGGCGTCCCGCATCTCCTCGTCGAACCGGTCCTCCTGGAACCGAGGGCGGAACCGCTCCTCCACGGGCCGCACCTCCCGCTCCAGGAAGGCCCGGAAGGAAGTTCGGAGTTCCTCCAGCTCCTTGGGGACCGAGAAATCCACGGTCGGATTCTAGGGCACCGACCTGGGACGTTTGGTCCTCAAAGGGCTCGCTCGGACGGCCGATAAGAGCCAGAGAGGGTCCGACGCGGGAGAGGTGATTTCGCCTGGCCGTACCACCGATCATGTTGGTCGAGGACGATGCGGGGCACACCCGTCTGATCGAACGGGTGCTGGAGAAGGCCGGCCTGGCCAATCCCATCGTGATGTTCCACGACGGTGAAGAGGCCTTCGCCTACCTCGAGGGTCGGGGCCGGTTCGGGGACAGGGACCAACATCCGGTCCCCGTGCTGATGCTGCTGGACAACCACCTCCCCTCGCGGAGCGGGCTGGACATCCTGGCCTGGCTTCGCAAGGACCCCGAGCTCCAGAAGCTCCCGGTGGTGATGCTGTCGGGCTCCTCCGACTCGGAGGACATCTTCCGGGCGTTCGAGCTCGGCGTGGACACGTACCTGGTGAAGCCGGTGGCGTTCGACGCGCTCCTCGACGCGATCAACGGTCTCGGCCTCCCGTGGGCCGTCCTCGCTCGGAGCGACCGTGGCTGAGGCCGGACGATGGCCCCGTGCCGCGTGGGCCTGGTACCTGGCCGGCGGCCTGGCCGCGGTGGCCTCTTATCTGCTCCTCCCGCCCGGCCTTCCGCGGGCCATCGCCTTCGTGGTCCTGGCGGCGGCGCTGCCCGTAGCCATCCTCAGCGGGCTTCGGCTCCACCGTCCCAAGCACGATCTGGGCTGGAAGCTTCTGGTGGCGGGGTGGGCGGTGAACGTCCCCGCCAACGCGGTCTGGTACCTCTACCCGGTCCTCACCGGGGATCCGCTTCCGTACCCCTCGGTCGCGGACGGACTGTTCCTCTTGTCGTACGGGCTGGTCCTGGCGGGGCTGGTGGTCATCGTGGCCGGCCGGGGCCGCAAGGACCGCGGCGGGATGGTGGACGCCGTGATCATCACGCTGGGCCTGTCCACCGTGGTCTGGCTGGTGCAGATAGAGCCCGCGTTCTCCGCATCCGGCCTGAACCTCGATCAACGGCTCCTGTCGGCGGTGGCCTACCCACTGATCGGCCTGATGCTGCTGGGGGTGGTCGTTCGCCTGGCCACCACCCGCGGGGCGCCCTCGCCCTCGTTGTGGTTCCTGGTTCTCGCGGTCCTGTGCCAGACCTCCGCGGACACCTGGTATTCCGTTGCGGTCCTGTCCCGATCCTTCGCCTACAGCGACGCCTTCGTGGCCGTCTACCTTGTGGCCTACCTCCTCCTGGGGGTGGCCGCCCTCCATCCCTCCATGGCCCGGTTGGCCGAACCGGTCCCGCACCACGACGCCGGCCTATCCTGGCTCCGGGTCACCGCGCTAACCGCGGCGGCTCTCCTGGCCCCGGTCGTGGGCATGGTGTCCGACATCGAGGCCGGGCGCTTGGAGCGCACGGCGGCGGGGGCCGTGGGCATGATGGTGTTCGTCCTGGCCCTGCTCCGGCTGCGGATGCTCTCCGTCGACGCGTCCATGCTGCGGGCCGCCGAGGGAGCTCTGCGGGAGAGCGAGGAGCGCTACCGGGACCTGGTGGAGCGGGCTCCGGCCGTCTCCTACCTGGCCGATCCCGGCTCGGACGGCGCGTGGCGGTACGTGAGCCCGCAGATCGAGTGGATGACGGGGTACCCGCCCGAGGAATGGGTCGGCGATCCCACGCTATGGGCCCAGCGGGTCCACCCCGACGACCTGGACCGGGTGGTGGCCATGGAGGCTCGCGTGTGGGAGGAAGCCTCCGGACTTGGCCCAGGCGAATTCCCCGCGTTGTCGATGGAGTACCGGCTGGTGGGCAAGGACGGCAGGGTGGTGTGGGTCCGCGACGAGGCCTTCGTGGTTCCGGAAGACGACGGGACCCCGGGAACCCTTCGCGGGGTCCTGGTGGACATCACCGATCGGCGGGCCCTGGAGGAGCAGCTCTCCCGCCAGGCCTTCTACGATGCCCTCACGAACCTGGCCAACCGGGCCCTGTTCCGCGACCGGGTCCAGCACGCCCTGGTCGGCGTCCGTAGACGCGCCGCCGCCGTGACCGTGCTGATGGTCGACATCAACGGGTTCAAGGCGGTGAACGACACGCTGGGCAACCTGGCCGGGGACCGGGTCCTGGTGGAGTTCGCCAGGCGACTGGAGGAATGCGTGAGGCCGATGGACACCGCCGCCCGGCTGGGCGCCGACGAGTTCGCCGTCCTGGTGGAGCACGCGGACATGACCGAGGCCATCCACGTGGCCGATCGGATCCTGGAGCGGATGAAGGCCCCCTTCCGGATCGACGAGCAGGAGCTGTTTCTGGACGCCAGCATCGGCATCGCCGAGAGCCGGGACCCCCAGGGCGTGGACGAGCTCATGCGCAAGGCCGACGCCGCCATGTACGCGGCCAAGCAGGAGGGCAAGGCCGTGTACGAGGTCTACAGCGACGAGGTCCACTCGAACGTGCTCAACATGTTCGAACTGGGCACGGATCTCCGCCGGGCCGTCGAGCGCGGGGAGTTCGTCGTCCATTACCAGCCGGTGGTGGAGCTTCCGCGGGGGGAGATCACCGGCATCGAAGCGCTGGTCCGTTGGAACCATCCCCGCCGGGGACTCCTCCAGCCGAACGACTTCATCCCCCTGGCCGAGGAGACCGGCCTCATCGTGGACATCGACCGGTGGGTCCTCAGGGAGGCCTGCCGCCAGACCCGCGAGTGGCAGCGGCGCTTCACGGTGACCCCACCCCTCCAGGTCAACGTGAACATGTCGGCTCGCCAGCTCCACCGCACCGACGTGGTGCGACAGGTGGCCGAGGCCCTCCGCGACAGCGAGCTGGACCCCGCGTCGCTCACCATGGAGATAACCGAGAGCGTGCTGTTGCTGGACGCCGAGGCCACGATCCGGGGCCTGAAGGGGCTTCGGGAGCTCGGCGTTCGTGTGGCCATCGACGACTTCGGTGTGGGGTTCTCCTCCCTCAACTACCTCCGTCGGCTACCGGTGGACGTGGTGAAGATCGACCGGTCCTTCGTCTCCGGGGTGGCCACCGGCGTCGAGGAGTGGGGCCTGGCCCGAGGCATCGTCAGGCTGGTGCACGGGCTTGGGCTGGACACGGTGGCGGAAGGGATCGAGAAGGTCGAGCAGGTGGCCCACCTCCAGGCGCTCGGGTGTCACCTGGGACAGGGGTTCTACTTCAGCCGGCCGGCCACGGCGCAGTCGATCGGCGAGCTGTTTGTCGCTAGGCTCGAGCCGCCCCGGTCAGAGACCGCCTGAGTCCGTTTCCTACGCGGTGGACCCGGTGGATCCGCTGGGCCCGGTGGCCTGCCGGGTCGCGGGGAGATCCCCGACCAGCCCCAGGAGCCGGCGGAGGTCGAGCGGTTTGGTGAGGTAGGCCACGGCCCCGGCCGACAACAGGGGCTCGGAGCGTCCCGCGATGGCGTCGGCGGTGACGATGACCACGGGGATGTCCCGGGTCTCCGGGTGCTCCTTGAGGCGCTGGAGGACCTTCTCGCCGGGCAGATCCGGGAGGTGCAGGTCCAGCAGGATCAGGTCGGGATGCTCCTCGCGGGCCAGCTCGAATCCGCCACGCCCTTCGGTGGCGGAGAGCACCCGGGTCCCCGGGAGCCGGCGCTCCAGCACCCGCTGGACCAGCCGCAGGTTCGCCGGGTTGTCCTCGATGTACAGGACGGTCCGGGCGGTCTCCGCCATGCTCTCCAGGTCCTGCGGCTCCTCGCCCTCCACGGAGACCGTCTCCCCGCCCTTGGCCCGGGCCAGCTCCACGGAGAACGTGCTCCCCCGGCCCTCGGCACTGTCGAGATCGATCATGCCCCCCATGGCCTCGACCAGGGCCTTGGACAGGGCCAGGCCGAGCCCGGTCCCCTCCACCCCGGTGGCCTCGGCGCCCAGACGGTTGAACGGGCTGTACAGCTCGTCCTGGAGGGCCACGGGGATCCCGGGGCCAGAATCGGCCACCTCGATCCGAACCCGGCCCCCGGTCTCCTTGGTGGCCACCCGGACGGTGCCGCCGTCCCGGTTGTACTTGACCGCGTTGGACAGAAGGTTCAGCAGTATCTGCTTCAGCCGCTGGCGGTCGGCCATCACCGTGAGGCCTCGTCCGCCGTCCACCTCAACCGAGATCTGCCGCTCGTCGGCCATCTGCCTCACCAGGCCGAGGGCCTCGGCGGTCACCTCTCCCACCGGGACCGGCTCGATCGAGAAGCTGAGCTGGCCGGTCTCGATCCTGGAGATCTCCATGACCTCGTTGATCAAGGAGAGGAGGTGGCGCCCTCCCTTGATGATGTGCTCGACGCTTTCCCGCTGCGAGGGCTCCAGCTCCTCCTCCATCTCCAGGAGCTGCCCGAAGCCGATCACCGAGGAGAGGGGGGTCCTGAGCTCGTGGCTCATCCGGGAAAGGAACTCGCTCTTGGCCCGGTTGGCCCGTTCCGCGTCTTCCTGGGTTCGGCGGAGCGCCTCCTCGGTCTCCTTCCGGGCCGAGATGTCCCTGATGATCCCGGTGAAAGACCTCCCCTCGGCGGTGTTCCATACGGAGAGCGACAGCTCCAGGGGGAACTCCCCCCCGTCCTTCCGCCGGCCCTCGAGCTCTGCGGTGGTGCCGATGACCCGGGGCTCTCCGGTGGCCAGGTACCGGACCAGTCCCTGCCGGTGCGCGGCGTGGTACCTATCGGGCATCAGGATGGTGATCGGCTGCCCGACCACCTCGGCGGCGGGATAGCCGAACATCGCCTCGGCTCCGGGGTTGAAGTAGGTGACCGTGCCGGTGGTGGAAGCGGTGATGATGGCGTCCGGGGTGTTCTCGGCCACCGCCCGGAAGTGCTCCTCGCTGGTGGTGATCCGCTGGACCGCGTCCTTCCGCTGAAGGTCCGCCTGATACAGGGATCGGGCGCTCCTCCAGATGAGCACGGCCAGGAGCACCGCGCTGATGATCACGATGGCGGCGGCGCCCGCCTCCGGGGTGAGGTACCCGCGACGCTCTCCGGCCAGCCGCAGCCATCCCGCTCCGATCACCGCGACCACGGCGCCTGGCAGGAGGCGCCGGAGGAGGATGCCGGCGGGACCCTCGCTGGTGACCACCCGCATGATGCCGCGCCCGGGGCGGGACCCCAGGATGCCCACGGCGAGGGCCACCAGGGTGACGGCGGTGGGCAGGGACATCGCTGAGGTTCCGGGCACCAGCCTGGATAGCCCCGGGACTCCGTACAGACGGCCGATCAGGCTGAGGATGGGGAGCAGGACGCCGGCCACGGCCAGCCCCTGGGCAGGACGGACCCCCCGCCTGGTCTCAACGTCCAGCAGGGTCAGGCTCAGTCCCACCGACACCAGGGACACGGCCGTGGGGAGCCCCATCTCCCCCGGGAACGGCCCGGGGTCCTCGACGAACAGGGTCTGGTCGATGCCGAGGTCCCAGCCGAAGGCGTACTCGCCCAGCTTGAGCAGGCCCACCGCCGCCACTCCCACGCCCAGCACCCGGCCGATCCACCTTCCGGCCCGGGGGGGAGGTTCGGGGCTCACCAGCCGAAGGGCCACCCCGCACAGGAGCAGGGCCACCGCGATGCTCGCCACCGTGGGGTTCGTGGCGCCCGGGGCGAAGGACCGGAGCCGCTCGACGTCGAGGAGCCACCCCAGGAGCACCAGCCCGCCGACGGCCATGGCCATGGTCGCCGCCGTGGCGGGGATCCTCGTCGGCTTGGGTCTCGGCTCCTGCTGGGCGGTCACCATGTCTTACTAGGTGTCGGCGGAACGGCGCAATTCGTTGACCCCGTCACGCCCTCGAGCGGCTCACCTCGTGCGTCTCGGGGTGGTCGATCCTGTCGATCCGGTCGAAGTCCCCCTGGAGGGTCCGAAGGGCCTCCTCGTCGTCTGGGAGTGTGGCGGAACGCGCGGTGAGCCGGTCCCGAGGAAGCCGGCCGCCGAGGTCGGAGACCAGCCGGCCGATGGCCTCCGCGAACCGGCCGGTGAACACGTGGGCGCCCTCCCGGCCGGTCTCCGGGAGGATGACCGCCAGGCGGTGAGCGCCGTCCATGCGGCCGTGGACGGCGCGGTCGACCGTGCGGATGGATTCTCGGATGTTCCGCCCCAGGTCCCGAAGTGCTCGGGTCGCCCTGCGGCGTCCCAGCTCTTCGATCGCCGAGTCGGGGATGTCCACCCACGCCACCGAGAACAGCGTCTGGTAACGCTTCAGGCGGGAGAGCTCGAGGTCCGTCTGCTGGAGGAAGAACCGGGCGTTGAACAGGCCGGTGGCGTCGTCGATCTGGTCGTAGAGGTCCTGCTTCCGGATAGCCGACTCGAGCTGCTTGGCCGCCCATCCTCCGATCAGGCCGAAGGCCACGAAGGCGGCGGTCCGGGAAAGGATGAGCCCGAAGAACGGTCCCGACCCAACCGCGTCGATGGCCGGAAGCCGCATCAGGGCGTAGGTCCCCGACGCCACCAGGCCGGCGATCAGCCCTCCCGGAACCCTCCAGAACACCAGCGCCAGGAAGATGGGAATGAACAGCAGCGTGGCCACGACCTCGACGGTCTCGACCCGCCGGATGTAGGTGATGGCCGCGATAACCGCCAGAGCCGCCAGGCCGATGCCCAGTAGCAGGGCCCGGGCACGGCGATACCCGATTCGCCTCAGCCGGACGTTGAGCGCCGTGTCCACGCGGGAATGCTACCCCTTGCCGCTCCGGCGGTCGGACATTTCGACGATGTCGCCATTGATCCCTTTGACTCCCGGTTCTTCCTGTCCCACACTCAGTTCGTGCCTGCGATCCTTCGGTCCAAGCTAGCCCTGTGGGCTCTCCTGGGGGCCTTCCTCATCCCCGTTACGGTCTCCACGCTCCGGGGGCTGACCCACGTGCTGACCTGTAGGGACGAGGTGGCCACGCCGTTCACCTTCCTGGTGGGGGACGGCGGGCAGGCCACCCTTCTCTCTTCGACCTTCCTGGAAGAGAGCGGCTCCGGAGAGCTGTGCGGGGGGCTGTCGGTCGACCTCCGGGCCACCACCGACCCGGACGGCCAGGTGGCGCTGAGGGTCCCCATCACCAACGACACCGCTCACCCCTGGCAGGGAACCGTCCTGCTGCGGGTGGAGGGTACGGACGTCCCCGTGGACATCGGCGAGATTGGTCCCGGAGCCACCGCCGAGGACACCATCGACTTCCGGCTGGATCCGGGACAGCACGAGGTCAGCGGCTCGCTGCTGATCGGGCCCTGAAGCCGGTCAGCTCTGCGGCTCCGTGCGTTCCGGCCGGGGGATCGGGCCGCGTCCCTCCGACCACCACTGGCCCTGCTCGCAGTCCATGCAGAACACGAAGGACAGGCCGGGCCGGATCAGGATCATCAGGCGCCTCTCCGGATGCGAGCAGCCGTCGCTAGGAGGGGACTTCGCGCGATCCTTGGGGGGGGCGGGCCGCGCGGACGTGGAGCGTCTCTGCGGGCGCATCGTTGCTCCGGCCTTAGATTCAATGCCCGTTCTTGTCGTTCCGAAAGTCGCCAATCTTGCTGTCGGCCAGATGGGGGACGTGCGGAGGCGTTTCGGGCGCTGGCGGCCGGCTCTCGACTATCATGCGACCCGTCCGTCTGTAAGGAGGCACGTTCACCATGGACACCCCCGGCAAGAAGGTCGACAGGAAGAGGTTCGTCACGTTGCCGATCATGGAGGGCACCGGTTACCTCGAGCTGAAGCGGTTCGAAGGCCCCATGCCGGAGCCCGCCGAATGGGAGTCGCTCGAGTACGTGGATTGGAAGTCGGGAGGGGACACCAACTTCGCCATCCTGGCTTCGGCCACGGGTGAGCACGACCCCCGGGGTTTCTGGGAGCACGGGAAACCCGACAAGGACGGGGTGTGGACCGACAACATCGAACGGTCACCCACCCTGAAGAAGTACGTGGAGAGCGTGGGCGCCAACTTCGGCCGGGTCCGGATCATCAAGCTCGAGCCGAACACGGAGCCGGACACGCTGAAGAACCTCCACCCCGACGACAACAATCGCATCACTCCGGAGGGCACCGGGTGGGTGGTTCGAACCTGGCTTCAGCTCACCGACAACCCCGACTCCTACATGATCGTCCGGGAGGAGAAGGACGATCCGTCGTCCGAGCACCGAATTCCGCTGCCCGCCGGGGCCCAGTTCGTGGTGGACTCCGAGCGGCTGTGGCACGCGGTGTGGCATGACGACCAGAAGTACGATCGGCCCCGCTACGCCTTGATCACCAGCCTCGAGTCGGGACCCGAGCTGCAGTCCTGGATCGACTCCCAGCTCCCGTAGGAGATGGCCGGTGCCGACGCCCCCGGGGGAGGGGCGGTGGCCGCCTCGCGTCGTGGTAGCCAGTTGGCTACACGCACCAGAGTGTCCTGAGGACTCCCCGCCCGGTCCGAAGTCCTGCAGTTCGTTGCTAGATCAGATCGGCGACGGTGACCTTCTCGTTGCAGCGGAGGACGCGGTCCGGGCCGGGCCCCCCCTTGCACTCGTCGAACCCTGGGCCCCCGTCCAGACGGTCCTTCTTCGGGCCGCCGAGCAGTAGATCGTTCCCCGCCTTCCCCAGTAGGACGTCGTTCCCCTTCAGCCCCCGGAGCTCGTCGTCCCCGCTCCCGCCCGAGAGCCGGTCACGACCTCGGGCCCCGGCCAAGTCGTCGTCCCCCGGCCCGCCGATGAGCTCGTTGGGCCCCAGGTCCCCCACCAGGACGTCGCTGCCGCTGCTCCCCAGGATGTTCTCGATCCCTTCGAGGGTGTCGTTCCCGGATCCTCCGGTGGCCTGCCCGGCTCCCAGGTCCACCCGAACGCCGGTGGTGATTGTCTGATAGTCGGCGGTGTCGATCCCCGGACCGCCCACCAGGATGTCGTCTCCGGAGGCCCCGATCAGGAGGTCGTCGCCCGGCCCCCCATCGAGCCGTCGGCCGTCGGCGTCGCCCACGATGAAGTCGTTCCCGGACCCGGTCAGGACGGTTTCGATGTCGTCGTCGATGTCGTCTCCCTCGCCGGCGGCCCCGTCGTCGAACCCGCCGTTGAGGGACACGGTGAGGTCGGCGACCCGCGCCTCGTACACCACCGTGTCCGTCCCGTCCCCGCCGGAGAGTTCGTCGCTCCCGTTGGCTGTGCCCCCCTCGTCGAGGACGTCGTTGCCCGCCCCTCCCTCGACAACGTCGTTGCCGTCACCGCCGGCCAGGGTGTCGTCCCCCGCTCCGCCATGGAGGTCGTTGTCCCAGGCGTCCCCGGTGATGGTGTCGTCGAAGTCCGAGCCGGTCACGTTCTCCACGGCGCTGATCGTGTTGCCCGCGGCTCCGCCCCCGGTTGCCCCGGTCTCCAGGTTCGCGGTGACCCCGGCGGTGGCCTGGTCGTAGGAGACGGTGTCGATACCGTCACCACCGATGAGAGCGTCGGCACCCCCGCCCCCCCGGAGCAGGTCGGATCCGGGGCCACCGTCCAGGACGTTCGGGGAATCGTTACCGAAGACAGTGTCGTCGAACGGCGACCCGGTCACGTTCTCCAGGCCGCTCAGCGTGTCGCTTCCCGCCCCCCCGGAGGAGGCCGACGTGGCCAGGTTCACCGTGACCCCCTTGTCGGCGAAGGCGTACAGGGCGGTGTCGGTCCCGGCTCCGCCGACCAGGGTGTCGTTCCCCGCTAATCCGCCGACATTGTCGTCGCCGGGGCCTCCGAGGATGGTGTCGTTCCCCGCCTCTCCCAGAAGGAAGTCCGCGCCATCCCCGCCGGTGATCGAGTCGCTGGCCACGCCGCCGGTCAGGCTGTCGGCGCCGCCCTCGCCGTTCAGAGTTATCGCGGAGGCGAACGGGGCACCGGTGTCGTCGCCCCCGAGCCCCGACACCACGTCATTGCCCTCGCCGGCGTCCACCATGAAGGTCTCGGTGGACTCCGTGGTGAGGTCGGCGTCGTCGTCGGCGTTCAGGTTCACCCCCAGGCTCCCCAACGAGATCGTGTCGGCATCAGGGCTTCCGGTGATGTTCAGGACGTCGGTTCCGCTCCCCATGCTCAGGGTGATCTCGATCTCCGAGGTGCCGGTGGCCTCCGGCGTGGCCCCGGGGGCGAACGGCCCGCCGGCCAGGCTGAGGTTCACGGTCTGCGTGCCGCTAGACCCGTTCACGACGATGCTGTCCACGGTGTCGGTGGTCCCGCAGTTGGCGCCGTTCATGGTGATGTCCGTTCCCGACACCGCCAGCGTGGCGGTGTCACCCGAAGCCATGGTCACGGTGGCGGTCCCGGCCACCTCTGAGCAGGAAGCCACCGCCACTGCGGTTGAAGGCACCAGTGGGAGCGTCAGCAACAGGAAGGCCGCGAGCAAGCGGGCCCCGCGCCTGACCTGGGGCGGGCTCAAGTCGGGGATTTCTCCTCGGTAGGGCTAGGGCGATTGTAGTGGGGGTTTCGAGCGTTTCAAGCACTCCTGGTGGAGACGCCGTTTCAGGACGAGCCGGCTCGCTCCCTGGATCGGGCCGGCGACGGTGACCTTTCTTCGCAACGGCGGGCCCGGTCGGGTCCCGGCCCACCCTTGCACGAGTCGACCCCCGGCCCGCCGTCCATGCGGTCCTTGTCGGCCCCACCCAGCAACAGGTCGTTTCCCGCTTTCCCCAGGAGGACGTCGTTCCCTTTCTTGCCCCGGAGCTCGTCGTCTCCGCTCCCGCCGGAGAGTCGGTCACGACCCCCGCCCCCCGCCACTTCGTCATCGCCCGCCCCGCCCAGGATCTCGTTGGGGCCCAGGTTCCCCTTGAGGATGTCGCTGCCGAAGCTCCCGATCAGGTCCTCCACGCCCTCCAGGATGTCGTTGCCGGCGCCTCCGAGGGCCTTCCCGGTGGCCAGGTCGACACGAACGCCGCCTGTGGCGCCCTGGTAGTCGGCGGTGTCCGTGCCGGGCCCCGCCACGAGGGTGTCGTCGCCGTCGCCCCCGATGATGAAGTCGTCTCCTGGGCCGGACTCCATTCGCTGGCCCGCGTCGTTACCGACCAGCACGTCGTCCCCGGTCCCGGTGACCATGGTCTCCAGGTCCTCGTTGGCGTTGTCGCCCTCGGCGGCGGCTCCGTCGTCGAAGTTGCCGTTGAGGGACAGGGCGATGTCGGTCACCCGATCCCCGTAGACGATGGTGTCCACTCCCGTCCCGCCGGATAGATCGTCGCTGCCGTTGGGCACCGCTCCCTCGTCCAGAACGTCCGCTCCCGCCCCGCCGGCGATGACGTCGTCCCCGCCCCCGCCGGCCAGGGTGTCGGCGCCGCTCCCCCCCTGGAGGTCGTTGGTGCCCGCATCTCCGGTAAGGGAATCCGCGAAGTCCGAACCGGTGAGGTTCTCGACGCCCGAGAGCGTGTCGCCCGCCGCCGCTCCGCCGGTGGCGCCGGTCTGGAGGTCCACCATGACGCCGGCTCCCTCCGAGTCGTAGGCCGCGGTGTCCAGGCCGTCACCGCCCAGGAGAGCGTCGGCCCCGCCCGCTCCTCGGAGCACGTCGACTCCACCGGCGCCGTTCAACACGTTCGCTGTGTCGTCGCCGGTGAGCGTGTCGCCGAAGTCCGACCCCGTGACGTTCTCGAGGCTGGTAAGGGTGTCGTTCCCCACGCCCCCGCCTGAGGCGCTGGCCGTGGCCAGGTTCACGGTGACGGCGCTGGTGGCGGAGGCGTACAGGGCGGCGTCGGATCCCGTTCCCCCGAACAGGTTGTCGTCCCCGGCCCCCCCATCGAGCGCGTCGTCATCGGCTTCGCCGAACATCACGTCGTTCCCGGTCCACCCGCGCACGGTATCCATCCCGGCTCCCCCGAGGATTCCGTCGGTGCCCGCCCCACCCGTCAGGTCATCGTCCCCGTCCCCACCGAGCATGAAAATACCGGTGGTGAACGGAACCCCGACGTCGTCGTCGCCGCGGCCGGTCACCACGTCGTTCCCCTCGGCCCCGTTCACCACGAATCCCTCCACCCCGGTGAAGGTGAGGTCGGCGTCGTCGTCCCCCGTGAGGTTGATCCCCAGAGAGCCGAGCGCCACCGTGTCCACGCCCGCGCCGCCCGTGATGACCAGGGAGTCGCTGCCCCCTCGCAGGCTGGCCGAGATCTCGATCTCCGAAACACCGGTGGGTTCCGGGGTGGCCCCCGGGGCGAACGGTCCGCCGGCCAGGCTCACGTTCACCACCTCGTTGCCTCCCACTCCGTTCACCACGATGGTGTCCACGGTGGACGTGGTCCCGCAGGGTGTGCCGTTGACGGTGATGGAGGCCCCGGAGACCGCGAGGTTCGCGGTGTCACCGGAACCCATGGTCACGGTGGCCGTGGTGACGGACACCGAGCACGAGACCGCGGCGGCCGCCGTTCCGGGGAGCAGGAGGATGGCCAGGAACACGACGGCCGAAGCGGCCATCGGGCTGCGGAGGCCGGGCGCGGGCGGGCTCATGTCCGAGGCATCTCCTCGGTGCGGCTAGGGCGATTCTATGGGGAGTTTCGACCGTTTCAAGCACTCTTGAGTGGCTCAGGCCGCAGTTGGACCGGGTGGCGCGCTTCCGGCGGTGCCGGGGTCCTCGCCGAGGGCCTGGGCGAACGGGTCGCGGGGCCGCTGGAGCGACCCCAGCTGCACCACGTCGCGGCGGAAGAACGCCGCCAGCGTCCAGTCGGCCATGATCCGGATCCTCCGGTTGATCGTGGGCAGCACCAGGAGGTGGTAGCTGCGGTGAAGGAACCAGGCAGGAAATCCCCGGAGCCGCACGCCGAGCACCCTGGCCACCCCCTTGGCGGTTCCCAGGGACACCAGCGACCCGAGCTGCCGGTACCGAAACGGCTTGAGCCGGCGTCCCCCCAGGGTGGCCAGCAGGTTCTTGGCCAGGCGGCGGGCCTGGCGCAGGGCGTGCTGAGCCGTGGGCGGGCACAGCCCGCCGCCCACCAGGTCCGGCACCGCGGCACAGTCCCCGGCCGCCCACGCACGGTCGGCGTCCTGGACCCGCAGGTACTCGTCGACCACCAGGCGGCCGCGCTCGCCGGTCGGCAGGCCGAGCCGCTCGGCCACCGGGTGGGCTCGCACTCCGGCCGTCCACACCAGGGTGTCGGCTTCGAACCCGTCGCCGTTGGACAGCTCGATCCGCCCACCGACGGCCGATTCGAGGCGGGTCTCCAGGTGAACCTCGATGTCGCGCCGCTGGAGGCGCTGAACGGCATAGCCGGCCAGCTCCGGCCCGATCTCCGGCAGGATGGTGTCGGTCGCCTCGACCAGGACCCACCGCATGTCCTGTCGCCGTACGGTTCGGTAGTACCGGCACGCGTCGCGAGCGAGGTCCTCCAGCTCCGCCAGCCCCTGCACGCCGGAGTACCCTCCCCCCACGAACACGAACGTGAGTGCTTTGCGGCGGATCGACTCGTCGCGAGTGGACTCGGCCAGGTCCATGGACGAGAGGACCCGGTTGCGGAGGTAGATGGCCTCGGTCACCGAGGTGAATCCCACGGCGCTCTCCGCCAGGCCGGGCACGGGGACCACCCGGGAGACCGCACCCACGCCGACCACCAGGTGGTCGAAGGCCACCTCGTGAGGATCGCCCTCCGCGGGCGCCACGGTGGCGACGCGACGGCCTTGATCGAGAGAAGCGATCCTGCCGGTCAGGATCCGGGCTCCCTTCAGGACCCGGCGCAACGGGATCACCACGTGGCGGGGCTCGATGTTCCCCGACGCGGCCTCGGGGAGCAACGGCTGGTACAGCATGAAGCTCTCCGGCGCCACCAACGTGATATCCAGGGAACCGATCGGTGCCCGTTTGAGCAGCCCGATGGCGGTGTACATGCCGACGTAGCCGCCCCCGACGATCAGGATCCGAGGCCGCCGGCTCACCACGGAACCCGGCCGGCGTTCAGAGCGCGACGGCAGCCGCCACGGCGATGCCCGCGGCGGTGAGGAACGAGCCGGTCATCGCCAGGGCGAAGGTTCGCGTCTGAGACGTCAGCTCCTTGCGGAAGGTGGCCAGCACGCGGTGCTCCATGGTCTCCATCCGCCCGGTCATCCGGATCTCGAGTTGCACGAGGTCGGCTTGAAGGTGGCTGTGGTCGCGCTGGTTGGCCTCGGCGAGATGATCGAGGTCTCGCTTGGTGGCTACCGCGAGATGATCGAGGTCGCGCTTGGTGGCTACCGCCAGATGATCGAGGTCGCGCTTGGTGGCTACCGCGAGATGATCGAGGTCGCGCTTGGTGGCGACACCCGCCCAGCCGACCGGCGGGAGGTGCTCCATCAGCGTCGTGGCATCCTCACGGCCCAAGATCTCCTCGAGCTTCCTGTAGAGCGCATGACGAGAACGCTCGTCCACCGTCATTGTCCCCTCCCTCCTCCTTCCAGACAACAGGAAGGTATCCTCGGGGGAGGTGAGCTCAGGATAGGGAAGGGTTACGACAGGCGGGAACCGGGAGGATCCACCGCTTCCGGTAGGCTAGGGCTGCCAATGTCGGACACCGAGCAGCGCCCCGCGTCCACGCAGATGGGGGAGCAATGGCTCCTCCGGGGCGGCGGGGTGGACATCATCACCACCACCGAGCGGGACCTCTCCACGGAGGAGATGGTCCTCAACATCGGCCCCGCGCACCCCTCCACGCACGGGGTGCTCCGGCTGGTTCTCGAGCTCGACGGCGAGAAGATCCGGCACGCGGAGCCCGTGGTCGGCTACATGCACCGGGCCGCGGAGAAGCTGGCCGAGGTTCGGGACCACCGGCAGGTGCTGGTCCTCATGAACCGCCACGACTGGCTGTCGGCGTTCAACAACGAGCTGGGATGGTGCATCGCCGTGGAGCGGCTGGCCGGGGTGGAGGTCCCAGAACGGGCCCGGTGGATCCGCACCATGATGGCCGAGTGGAACCGAGTCCTCTCCCACCTGATGTTCACGGGCTCCTACCCGCTGGAGCTCGGGGCGATGACTCCGATGTTCTACGCGTTCCGGGAGCGGGAGATGATCCAGGACCTCATGGAGGCGGCCACCGGGGCACGGATGCACCATTCCTTCGCCCGTGTGGGAGGCCTGAAGGACGATCTTCCTCGAGGGTTCCTCAAGCAGTCCGCCGAGGTCCTGAAGTGGATCCGCAAGAAGCTCCGCGACTTCGACAACCTGATCATGGGAAACGACATCATCGCCGCCCGGACCAAGAACGTGGGGATCCTACCCCCCGACGTGGCTGTGTCCTACGGCGTCTCCGGCCCGGTGCTCCACGCCTCGGGTGTTCCGATGGATTCCCGGAAGGACGAACCGTACGAGAAGTACTCCGAGGTCGAGTTCGAGGTCCCCGTGGGCGAAGTTGGGGACTGCTACGACCGGCTGTGGGTCCTGGTGCAGCGGATGCACCAGTCCTGCAACATCGTCGAGCAGTGCATGGAGAAGCTCCCGGCCGGCGAGTTCGTGGCCAAGAAGATCCCGAACAAGTTCCCGGAGGGAGAGATCTACGTTCGCACTGAGAACCCGCTCGGCCTCATGGGCTACTACCTGGTCGGTGACAACAAGGAGTTCCCGTACCGCCTGAAGATGCGGACGGCCTCCTTCTCCAACGTGTCGGTGCTGCCCATGATGCTGAAGGACCAGCTGCTCGCGGACCTCATCGCCATCCTGGGATCGGTGTTCTTCGTGGTCGGTGACATCGACCGCTAGAGATCAGTCAGGGCGGATTGAACTATCGCGTCAGCAGCCAGTCTGTCGGTCGCCGAGGACCGCCATCGGCGGGGGGAGACCCTCCGTGGCGAACGCCAGGAGTGACAGGCCGCCGAGCTTGCCGGGGTCGATCAGGATCGAGGCCCGGCTCCGGGCCTCGTAAAGCCGGTTGGCCTCCAGCCAGCTCTCCCGGGCCTCCGCGTCTGATTGCCGCCGCCGAACGCCGGCCGCCCACATCCGGTACCCCAGCGCCAGGAGGGCCTCCCGCTGGGGCACCGGCCCCCACACCTGGAGCCCCGACCGCCGGCCCTCGGCTGCCAGCGCGTCGAGGTCCACTGCGGCGGTGACGTCCCGGCTGCCGGGCTCGTCGAGTACCTCGGCCAGGACGGTGTGCTCCCGGTAGGCGTGGACCGGGCCCGGCGTGATCTCGCCGCCGAACCCGTAGTCGAAGAAGAAGGCGTACCCGCGGGCCAGCGCGGCGGCCACCTCCCGGATGAGCTCCAGGGCGGCGGGTGACACCGGGCGCTCCTCGCCCGGCCGCAACGGAGGATCGAGCAACGATACGAGCTCGGCGGGCGCCTCCGCTTCCATCTCGACGAGTCGATCCCCCTCAGCTCCGACGAAAACCTCAACGGCGCGACCGTTCAGCTCCCGGAGCCGGTGGAAGGGAACGTTGTCCAGGACCTCGTTCCCGATCACGCAACCGGTGATGGCCCCGACGGCGGGGAGGGAGTCGTGAGCATCGATCCCTGCATCCCGGAGGGCGGCCATGGCTCCCGGGCTGCGTTCCACCCCCACGTACCGGAGGGCCTCGGCCAGGTCCGGGACGGTGGAGACGGCGCGGAGGATCTGCCCGGCCAGCGTGCCGTCACCCGCTCCTACCTCGACAACCGTGAACGGGCGGGGCCGGCCCTGGAGGTCCCAGGTCTCGGCCACCTGCCTGGCCGTGAGGTCGCCGAACGCCGGAGAGACGTGCGGGCTGGTGACGAAGTGGCCCCCCTCGCCGACGGGCGGGCGGGCGTAGAACCCCTCGGCGGGGTCGTACAGGGCGGCCTCCATGAACGCGGCGAAGGTGATCGGGCCTTGGTCGCGGATCTGGCCGAGTATTCGGTCGCGGAGGGGCAGTGTTGTCCGTTGCATCCGGTTCGTTCCGTGGGTCGCCGAAGAATTCACGGTACCAGAGCAGGGAGCGACTCCGGAGGCGGCGAAATGTGCACCAGGATGGTCGCTCGGCGCGGGCTCCTCGCTCTCATCGCTTCCGCTGTGGTGATGATCCCCGCCACGGCCGGAGGCGTGGAGGATCCCACCGGGACGATGGCCTCCGCCAACGTGAGCCTCCTGGCCACCATCCCCAACCCCGGGGTCATCGGGGCCCGATTCGACCGCGGCGTGATGTACGTGACCGGCCTGGGCGGGCTCACCACCTACGACATCTCCGACCCTGCCGCCCCCGCGCAGCTGGGCACGCTTGCCCTGCCGCACTTCGAGAACGAGGACGTCGACCTGGGCGGGGACATCCTGCTGATCAGCAACGACGCTGCGGAGAGCACGGGCATCCTGTACGTCGTCGACGTCTCGGATCCCGCCCAGCCCGCGCTGCTGTCCACCCACCAGATGGGAGGGAATCCCCTGTTCGGCGGACCGGGGCACACTGCGAGCTGCATCCTGGCTTGCAGGTTCGCGTGGGTCACCGACGGTGGGGGGATCCGGGTCATTGACCTGCGGGTGCCGGCCGCCCCGGTCAACCTGGGGACCTTCGCCACCCCGGTGGGAGGCCTGGCCGCCCACGACGTGCAGGTGGACCGGGCGGGGATCGCATGGGTGGCCGGGTTCGACGGGACCGCGGGGTACCGGATCCCGTCGAACTACGCCAGGGCGGTCACCCAGACATTCGACATGACCGCCTACCACGACGGCCTCCTGGCGGCCCGAACGGACCCGGCGGCCAGCCAGAGCACGTACGACGACTTCGGCTCGGGGGACGAGCTGGGCCTGGGGGACGGCGGGAATCTCAACGACTTCATCCACCACAACTCCCGTCGCCTGGGCCGCGACGACGTGGTGTTCATCACCGAGGAGGACTACACCCGCCCCGGCTGCCGCGGCGCCGGCTCGTTCCAGACCTGGTCGCTCCCGCTGGTGGAGAAGAAGCGGAAGCCGACCGGCCAGGACCTCCAGCCCATGGACTCGTGGACCACGGAGCTTCTGGCGGACGCGGCGCAACCTGCCGCCGTGTGCTCGGCCCACTACTTCGACGTCCGGAAGAACGTGGTGGCCCAGGGGTGGTACGAGCAGGGCGTCCGGCTGCTCGACGTGCACGACCCCTCGGATATCCGGCAGATCGGCTACTTCATCCCTCCCACCTCAGCCACGTGGGCCGCGTACTTCGCACCCACGGATCCGGCCGGCCGGATCCTGTACTCGCTGGATGCCGGACGGGGGATCGACATCCTGGAGTTCGACCGCCCCACGATCGGTCCCCTCTCGGAGCGCGGGGGCCGGTGCAAGGGCATGAGCCAGAAGGAGTGCGCGGAGCACACGGCTCCCACGGTGACCGCGCCGATCAAGATGGAGTGGCAGGCCGTGGCCCCCACTACGGGGGCCGCCAGCCCGACGTTCGGGTACGCCTGCCGGATCAGCCTGTAAGGGTCCGGACCCGGATCGAGGGGAACCTGAGGAGGTCCCGATCCTCGGTGAGGATCGTGTCGACGCCGTGCTCCCGGCACACGGCCACGATCTCTGCGTCTTGGACCTGGTTGCCGTGGGCGGCGCCGGTCGTAACCGTGTCTCGAAGGAGGGTCCAAAACCGGTCGCCGGGTAACAGTACGTGAACCGTGGGACTGGCCATGATGCTCTCGAGGGCCTGGATTACCCTTGCCGGCTTGCTCGGAGGCCGGAGGATGCTCGGATGCGTCAGCACTCGAAGGAACTCACCCATCACGAACACCGGCAAGCCCCACGGCTCGTTTCCGGTTGCCAGATCGAACAGCGCCCCAACCGCCCTGTGGTGTTGCTCAGCCTCCTCGCGATAGGCGTACACGAGGATGTTCGTGTCGACCGCGATCAGGTCCGGCCCTCCATGGCGTCCCACAGAGCCTTCCGGTCGCTGATGTCCACCGCAGGGGGCCCCACTCCCTTCTCGGTGACCCACTCGAACCGGAAGGGCTTGCCGTCCCTCCGCCGTCGGAGTGCTTCCCGGAGAGCGTTCTCCACGAACCTGGTCAGGGTGATTCCCCTGTCGGCCGCGGCCTTCTTGGCCGCGCGGAGGAGCTCGTCGTCCAGATTGAGGGTCGTCTTCATAGCCATATAACCATACCTCCACGACCGTATATCTGGCAACAGACCGAGGGGGGACCTTTTCCATCATCACCGTACCGGAACCCTGCGACAATCACGGCGAAATGGAGCCCAGGCCGGCGGCGACCGTGATCGTGGCCCGATCCGAAGGGGACCGTGTCCAGGTGCTGGCCCTCCGTCGCTCGGAGACGACCCGGTTCCTCCCCGGGCACGTGGTATTCCCCGGCGGGGCCATCGAGCCCGGTGATCGGGCCCTGGCCGTCCGCCTGTTCGGGGACGCCGCGGAGGTGGCCCGGGCCTGCGCCGTCCGGGAGCTCCACGAGGAGGCGGGAGTCCTGCTCACCGCCGATGGCCCGGTGGCCCGCCGTCCGGAGGAGCCGATCGAGGCCATTCGTTTCGACCCGCCGCCCTCCGGCGTGCTGGTGGAGGTGGCCCGATGGGTGGCCCCAGAGTTCTTCGAGACCCGCTACGACGCCCGGTTCTTCGCCACCGCGGCGCCGCCCGGTCTACGAGTCACGCCGGACGGAGAGGAGATCGTCGAGGCGTGGTGGGCTCGTCCCTCCGACATCCTGGAGGCGGCGAACCGTGGAGGGGCTTCGATCATCTGGCCCACGCTCGTCACCCTCAACGCCCTGGCCAGGTGCCGAAGCGTGGAAGACGTTCTGGCCCTCCGGGTAGAGCAGGTCTCGCCGCGGCGATGACCCGGGTGATCCGTGTCCTGGCCCCCAACCCCGGGCCTTTCACCCTGGAGGGAACCAACACCTGGATCGTGGGCCAGGGACCGTCGGTGGTGATCGACCCCGGTCCCGACGAAGACGCCGGGCACATTCTCACTGTGGCCGAGGAGGCCGAGCCCATCCACGCCATCCTGGTCACCCACCACCACCCCGACCACGCCCCCGGATCCCGCCGTCTGTCCGAGGCCACCGGCGCCCCGGTGAAGTCGTTCCGTCCCCAGGATGGCGAGGAGCCGTTGGAGGACGGCCAGGTTGTGGAGGCGGGTGCGGTCCGGATCCGGGTGGTGCACACGCCCGGCCACACTCCGGACCACCTGGCGTTCGTCGTGGAGCCGGACGGGCTGTTGTTCACCGGCGATGCGGTGCTGGGCCGGGGGACCAGCGTGATCAGCCCGCCGGAAGGAGACATGGGCGCGTACGTCCGATCGCTTCAGAAGATGCTCGATCTCGAACCGAAGCGGATCTACCCGGGGCACGGGCCGGTGATCTTCACCCCCAAAGGCCGCCTGGAGTTCTACCTGCGGCACCGGGCCCAACGCGAGGAGCAGATCCTCGGGGCCCTGGCCGAGGGCAAGCAGACTCCCGATGAGATGGTGCCCGGGATATACGGCACGGAGGTCCCCCCCGAGATGTTCCCGGTGGCGGCCCGGTCCGTGCTGGCACACCTGGTGAAGCTGGAGCGCGAGGGTCGGGCGGCCCGAACCGGGAGGCACCAGGACGACCGGTTCATCCCGGTCGAAAAGCGAGCCTGCGAGCGGTGCGGCCGTCCGGCGGCTCCGGGCTCACGGTTCTGTCGGCGGTGCGGCCTGGCGGTGCTCCAGGAAGGCCCAAAGCCCGGGACCCGGACGGACTAGCCGCCCGGGTCCTCGGATCCCCCCGCTTTAAAAGTCCGTTGCCTAACTCTCGCAGGCCCACCCGTCGTTGTCGCCGTCGAACCCGTGAGGGTCGCTCCCCACACTGTTGAAGTTCGTCTTCTTCACGTCATCGCAGTCGAGGTCACGGCTGGTGATCTTGATACAGGCCCTCTTGTAGTTGGGGTCGCATCCCCTGCCCTTGCCGGCAGTAGCGGATTGGATGGTGGCCGTGCCCACCAGCATGGCGAGCAGGACGACCACGGCCAGCAGTCTGAACGGGTGGTACGCGGGCATGTTGCTCCTCTTCATGGTCTCCATCGGTTGCCGGGTCCAGTCTCGGTCGGACACCCGGTCCGTGACAATGGCCCACTGTGACCAACTTTGTCCTGGCTCGAACGGGTCGGGCACTAGTCCCTCCGGGCCATGGGGGACTAGTCATGAGGTCTCGGATCGAGCCAGTATCCTGCCGTTATGCGAGCGGACTTCTTTCGCCCGGAGGACCCCAAGGCCATCGTGGGCAGCGCGGTGTGGGACGGCACCCGCGCCGTGGTGGAGTCCGAGGACGACGAGGTCCGCTCGATCCTCCGTCGGGTGTTCCGCCCCTCGCCCCTCGCCGCGGACGACCCCGCCACCCGGGCGTCGGGGACCAGCGGGGTGACCGTGGCGGGGCCCGGAGACCTGGAATGGTTTCGATTGGCGGCTCGGGTCCGAGGCGAACAGGAAGGCCTCGGGGTTCGGTTCGTCACCGAGCAGCCGGGCGGCTGGGATCCGGCCCTCGATCCGGCGACCTACGGCTGGGCCGGCCGAAAACCCGCCCTTCCCCGTGAGCGATAGCGTCCACCCGGCGGCCAGCGAGGGGTTCGGGGCCACCGCCGACGAGTACGAGCGGGCACGCCCCGATTACTCCACCGAAGCCGTCGACCGGCTGGTCCAGGAGCTGGAGATCGGCCGGAGGTGCACCGTGCTCGACCTGGGCGCGGGGACCGGCAAGCTCACCCGCCAGCTGGTCCCCACCGGAGCTCGGGTGGTGGCCCTCGAGCCCGTGGAGGCGATGCGGCTCCGGCTGTCGCAGATGGCCCCCGGCGTGGAGATCGTGGCCGGCACCGCCGAGCAGACCCCGTTCGCAGACGAGACCTTCGACGCGGTGGTGGCGGGCCAGGCATTCCACTGGTTCGATGGGGACCGGGCCCTCCCGGAGATCCACCGGGTGCTCCGGACCCACGGCCGGCTGGGCCTGCTGTGGAACGTCCGCGACGAATCCGTGGAATGGGTGCGGGAGCTTTCGGGCATCATCGACCCGTACGAGGGCAACGCTCCGCGACACGAGCGCCATGCCGCCTGGCAGGGGGCTTTCACCAGGACCGACCACTTCAAGACACTTCACCGCCTTCGGTTTGCCCATCAGCAGCGGATGGACCCGGACGTCCTGGTGGAGCGAGTCGCATCCATGAGCTTCATCGCCGTCCTGCCGCCTCCGGAACAGGAGCGGGTGTTGTCCAAGGTCCGCCATCTGGCGAACACGCACTCCGATCTCGCGGGCCACAGGGAGTTCTCGCTGCCGTACCGCACCGACCTGTACTGGTGCGTGCGGTCCTGAGCCCTCCGTCACCTTTCCGAGCCGGATGCCGATAGCCTCGATGAACATGCGCCCCATCCGGGTTGCCCTCCTCCTCGGCGTGACGGCGGCAGGCCTGCTCGCTGCGCCTGCTGCCCCCGCCGGTCCGGCGCGTCTGGCCACCCCCGACCTCATCGAACGGGCCGTGGAGCGCGGCTCGATCGACAGGGAAACGGGGGCCCTGTACCTGGCGTACGCGCTGTTAGACCATGAACGGCTCCCAGCCGGATACCGGAGTGAGGTGCCCTGGGATGGGACCCTCCCGCTCCTCCAGCTCAGGCGGGACGCCCGGACCATGAATCCGGGACCGGAACGCCGTGAGATCCGCCAGCTCATGGCCGGAGACAGCGAGGCCCATCCGATCGGAGATGTCTGCGGAGACTCCACTGATGTCAAGACGCACACCATCGAGAGCGCGCACTTCTACATCGAGTACGACCAGGCCCCAGTGGACGGCGGTTCGGACGGCCTGAGCATCAGCAGCTATACGGCTTCCTTGGACGCCGCGTGGAACACGGAGGTGGGGGCGTTCGGCTGGGCGGCGCCACCGATGTCCGTGAGTCCCCCGCCCAACAACAAGTATCCGGTGCGCCTGGAGGATCTCGCGCCTGGGCTGTACGGCTACGTCACGGCCATAGGCACCCATGCCGGGTTCGTTGGGAACAACCCCAACACACCCTGGGATGAGGGAGACGCTTATGCCTCGTGCATGGTCCTCAGGGAGGATTACTCGGGGTTCCCGTCTCCGCCCCAACCCTCCCTCGAAGCAACCGTAGCCCACGAGTTCAATCACTCCATCCAGTTCGGCTACGGAGCGCTCAGTGGATCGAACGTGCCCGACTTCGGATTCGTCGAGGGAATCACCACATGGGTCGAGGACGAGGTGTTCGACGGGTCGAACGACAACTACAACTACCTGTGGCCGGACTTCGCCGATGACATGGGTCAATACGAAGGGAAGCCCTACGCCACCTGGGTGGTGTTCCGGGCCATCGCGGAACGCTTCGGCACAACGCTGCCGGCGGGGAGTGAGCAACTCTACCAGCGGTTCTGGGAGAGTGTCAGCCAGAACCAGGGGAGCCAGCTCGACGCCTTGGGCCTGGCGCTGGGTCCGGCGGGCCTGGACCTGCCCACCGCCTACCACGACGCCGCGGTGGCCTTGAAGTTCAATCGCGGGTGCGGCGGCGGGTACGTGTATCCGTACTGCCTGGAGGAGGGGCCGGACTACGTGGCCCTGCGCGGGCCGACCCCGGTTCACGGACGGGTGCCCGGGATCGGGGCCAAGGCCGTCGGCAGCCTCCCCGACAACTACTCGCTCAACTGGATCACGTTGCCCCCGGGGACCGGGCCGTTCCAGGCGGTGCTGAAGAACACCTCGAACGGTGGGCTGTTCCGGGGCAGCGTAGCCTGCGACACCGGAGGGCAGATCGTCAATGTTCCGTTGTCAGGAGATGCCGGAGGAGGGAAGACCGTGACCCTCCAGAGCTTCGATCCGGCCGCGTGCCAGACCCTGGTGGCGGTGATCACCAACATCACCCAGTCGGGAGGCAACCCCACGTCTTCACCGGCCCGCTCGTACGAGTTCATGCTCACTCCGACGCCGAACCCCAGCTCCCTCACCCTGAAGGTGAAGAGAGACGATGAAGACGTGATCGCCAAGGGCAAGCTGAAGCCCAAGCACAACGGCCAGCGGATCGAAGTGACCCTGTTCAAGAAGAAGAAGGGCAAGGGCTTCCGTCAGGTGAAGGCCGAACACCCTCAGCTGAAGCGGGGGCGGTACGAGACCGACTTCAACCGGCCGAAAGCCCGCCGTTGCAGGATCACCGCCTCGTTCCCCGGCGACCTGGACCACCGGGGCAGCGAGAAGACCAAGACGTTCCGCTGCTGAGCTTGCCCCCCTCAATTCGGCCGAACGGGGCGCCGATGTTTGACCTATTGAGGTCGTCCCTATCAGCTGAGACACTCGCCGCGGAGGAGGGGGTTCTGCTCTGAGGAGGTCTGCCGTTGCGCTGGTCGTGGCCCTGCTGTCCGCGGCCGCGCCTGCCACGGGCTCGGCTTCTCCTTCCAAGGTGTCCAAGCCGCAAGCGAAGGCCGAGTCCGTCCCCGGCGAGGTGCTGGTCCGGTTCAATCCCGGCACCAGTGCCCGGGTCCGCGATCGGATCCGCGACCGTGCGGACGTTCGCCTGGAACACCGCCTGCCGCTGCCGAGGACCGAGCTGGTTCACACTCGTCCCGGACAGAGCGTACGGGGGGCAATGACCGCGCTTGAATCCCGGCCGGACGTGGCCTACGCCGAACCCAACTACATCCACCGGATCATGCCGACGGCCCCGAACGACCCCGAGTACCTCAACCTGTGGGGACTCAACAACACCGGACAGACGGTCAACGGCATCACAGGGACGTCGGGTGCCGACATCGACGCCCCGGAGGCGTGGGACTTCCAGCAGGGCAGTACCAACGTGGTGGTGGCAGTTCTGGACACCGGATTGGCTTGGGATCGGCCCGACATCGCGCCTCACGTGTGGAGCAACACAGCGGAAGCGGCCGGAACGCCCGCCTTTGACGACGATGGGAATGGGTTCGATGACGATGTTCGCGGCTGGGACTTCGCTTACGACGACAACGATCCCCGGGACGGCAACGACCACGGCACCCACGTGGCAGGGACGATCGGGGCGGTGGGGAACAACGCTGTCGGGGTGGTGGGCGTCAACTGGAACGTCACGATCATGCCGGTCCAGGTCTGCACTCATGTCGGTTCGTGTCCCGTTTCGGACCAGATCGCGGGGATCAACTACGCCAGCACCATGGGAGCCGATGTCGTCAACATGAGCCTCGGAGGCCCGGGATTCAGCCTGGCCCAGCGCGACGCCATCAACAACGCAACCGGCACGCTGTTCGCCGTGGCCGCTGGAAATGAGGCGACGAACAACGACCTCACTGCCTCGTATCCTTGCAACCACGACCCCGTCAACCTGATCTGTGTGGCCGCGAGCGACCAAGACGATGAGCTGGCGGACTTCTCGAACTTCGGAGCGACCTCGGTGGACCTGGCGGCCCCGGGAACCAATATTCTCAGCACGCTGCCCACATACGACTCCATGTTCTTCGACGATTTCGAGGGCGCCAACAACTGGGATTGGGTTACGACAGCCGATCCCGCCAAGTGGGAACGTACTGCCGAGGTCTCCGCCCCGAGCCCCACGCACTCGATAGCTGACAGCGTCGGCGGCAACTACCCTCAGAACCAAACCGCGGACGTGACTTTGGCGGCCCCGTTCAGCCTTGCCGGTCGGTCGGGCTGCACGCTCGGGTACGAGATGCGGCTGGCCACGGGCGACATGCAGGATCACGTCTCGATCCGAGCCGCCACCTCCGTCGCCAGCCTCAACAGTGGCGCCAGCGAGTTGGAGGCATGGACCGGGAGCACCGGGGGACTGTTCGACTTCTTCTTGGCGGACTTGGGGGGTCTTGACGGCCAGGCAACGGTCTACCTGCGGTTCCGGTTCGTCAGTGACGACGATGCGGCAGTTGCCAACGGCGCGCACATCGACGATGTAGAGGTGTTCTGTGCGAGCGATCCGGACCCCGGAACGCGCTTCGCGTTCTTCAACGGAACTTCTATGGCCACGCCGCACGTCGCCGGCGCGGCCGCCTTGCTGCTGGGGGCCGATCCCACCGCCACGATCACCGATCTGCGATCCGCGTTGCTCAACAGCGTGGATCTGAAGCCGGCCTTCACCGGGAAGATGGTCACCGAGGGGCGGCTCAACGTGAATCAGGCGCTCGCTGTCCTCACAGATGCCATCCCCCCGGAACCCTTCTCATTGGTCGCTCCGACCGATGGCGCCACGGTGACCACGCGGACGCCGCAATTCTCCTGGGATTCGGCGACCGACAACATGGGGATCGCGAAGTACCAGCTGTGGGTCGGGTCCGACCTGGTCCGGGACGATATCGACCCCTCGTCTACCTCGGCGACGCCGGCGTCTCCCCTTCAGGAAGGAACGTTTGACTGGTACGCGAAAGCGTTCGATTTCGCGGGAAACACCACCGACTCCAACATGCATACGATCACCGTGGACGTGGACGAGACGCCTCCGTCGTCACCAGGCCTCGTGGCTCCGGTCGGCGGGACGACGGTGAACACGGACAGCCCCACGTTTACCTGGAACCCATCCACGGATTCGGAGACGGGGATCTCGAAGTATCAGCTCATGGTGGATGGCTCCGTGAGCCGTGACGGGATCGGATCGGGGACCACCTCCACGACGCCCGGCGCTCCGCTCATCGAGGGGGCCCACACCTGGGCCATCCGAGCCTTTGACGGGGTCGGGAACTTCGCGGATTCCGGTCAGCGGACCCTCACCGTGGATCTCCCGGGAGTTCATCCTAGGAGTGTCACCCTGAAGCTGAAGAAGCACCTGAAGGCCAAGGGCAAGGTCACGGTGGCCGACGGGTTCGCCGCGTGCGTCCAGAGCGTCGCCGTGGAGATCGAGCGCAAGGTCAAGAAGAAGAGGTGGAGGACCATCAAGACGACCGCCACCAATGCCGCGGGGGCGTTCTCGACCCGCCTTCCAGACCGTGAAGCGAGATACCGAGGCCGGGCCCTTGAAACGAGCGTTGGGGCGGACACGTGTGTGAGCGCGGCCTCGGCGGGCCGTCGGCATCGTCACGCCTAGCCCCGTCAGTCGTTGTCTTTGATCTTGACTCCCACGCTGAACGTGTTCGTTCCCACCGTGAGCTTCAACGAGAATTTCTCGTTCTTCTCGTCCTTCTTGTCGTTCTTGGTCTTGACCTTAACTTGGTGCGAAGCCTCCCCCGGGGCGAAGGACAGGGTCCCGGAGGCCGGCTTGTAGTCCTTGAGCGCCTTGGCGGTCCCATTCGCTGTGGCGAAGGGGACTCCCAGGGCCTGGGTGAGGTCCCCCGTCCGGGTCACGGTGAAGATCGCCGGCTTGCCCTCCTTGGCCTTGGCGCTTGAGAGGCTGAGCGTCGGAGGAGTGGGTGGCGGAGGTGGCGGTGGCGGAGCTGGCGGTGGCGGTGGCGGAGGAGCGTCGAATGTGGCGGTCACGTATCGATTCTCGTTCAGGGTCAGGTCGCACGAGGCGGACCCGGAGCAGTCGCCGCCCCAGCCCTGGAAGGTCGATGCACCTGTGGCCGTCGCCGATAGCGACATCGCGGTTCCGTTTGAGACGATCTCGGAGCAGTCACCGGGACAGCCGATGCCCGGACCGGAGACGGTCCCGGTTCCGGAGCCTGATACGGTGACCCACAGCACCCGGTCCTCGCCCGCTGCGGTGGCCAGGGCGAAGTTCCTGGTGACCCAGTGGGGGTTGTCGGCGTTCGATGTGCCGATCGCCTGGTTCGATCCCCACACCACCCGGGCGTAAAGAGGGTCCGGACTGGCTCCGGCGTAGTCGCCCCACCGGCAGGGCGGCCCCCCTCCCGGATCCGTACACGTGAAGTCCTGGTCGAAGGCGACGCTGGCGCCGAGGGTGATCTCTCCCTCCATGGTCCCCAGCGTGGTCGCGCCGGTGCGCGACTGGGCCCGGATCTCGGCGTTCAATGTGGCGCTGCCGACGTTGTAGTTGATCACCGCGTCGCTGCCGCTCGCGGCGGGCGAGATGGCCCCGTTGAACACGAAGTGGCTGGCGTTCGAGATGGTTCCCTCCTGTCGCTTCGGCGTCACCGCGGCGGGCACCAGCTCGTACCACCGCACGACCGACCGGCCACCGGCCCCGTCGATGGTGTGCTGCGTCCATACCGCCATGGCTCCCCCCGCCCCCGGATCGGGGGCAGCAACCGCCTGGGTGAGCCGGGCGTCCAGGGAGTCCAGGACGTTCGTCGTTCCCGGCTGGGGCACGTTGGCCGGGAAGTCGTAGGTGGACACCCCGATCTCGCCGTCCTCGGTGAGCACCGGGGCGGCGGCGGGGCCGCTGACGTGCCACACCATGATCTCGGAATCGCCAGTCGCGAAGTCTGCTGCCGCGACGTATCCGTTCGGCGAGGGCCCGAAGGTGTTCGCCGGCACCGGCGTGAAGACGAAGTCACCGTCCGCAGCGGTGAGCGGTGCCCAGAAGAAGGCGTTCAACGTCGAGGGACACGTGGTGCTTCCCGGCGCCGGCTTGGGAACGGCCCATAAGCGCGCTCCAACGTAATCGTCGAATTCGTCGAAGACGTTCGTGCCGACAAGCATGTGGGTGTCGTTATGTCCTAGCTTCGGGTAGTCGTCGAAGTCTCCCGTGGGGATGAAGTCCACGCACCAATCCTCTGAGGCGAGGGGCCCAGCGTCGAGGTTTCCGGGATTCGCCGTCTTCGACCAGCCAATGGCGAGGAAATTCCCAAAGACGGGGTCGATGTCGTCCATCACGAACAGGAAGCGACCTGCTTGCTGATCCCACTGGATCTGGGGGTCGAACACGCTATCGGCGGGAAACTCGATGAATTCCCCGAGCGTCTTGGAATCCTGCACGGTGGTGAGGTCCCGGCTGTAGATGCGGATCTCGCTGTTCACCATCTCGATGTAGTCGTTGGGACCCACCGCACCGGTGGCGTCCGGGGGGGTGCTCGATCCGGCGGGGATCCCAGGCTGGTTGAGCCCGTTGAACACGGCGGCTCGGGGTCCGCCGGGAGAGGCGCCACTCGTGGTCTGATGTTCCCCCGGGGCAGTGGAGGAGGCCGCTTCTTTCTCGGCCTCGACCGCCGCGGGGTCCGGAACCAGTAGCTCGATGCCCTCCTGTCCCCGCCGAGAGGGTCCCGTGGCCGGTCCACGAAGAGCGCCGGAGACGGCGCGGACCCGGCCTGTGGGTGACATGGTCGGCTCTGCCGCTTTGCCAAGGGTCGGTGATGCGCCGGCACCGGGCAGTCCGGTAGCCAGGAGCACGGCCGCCGTCAGCGCGAGGATCCTGCCCATGTCCGCTCCCTCGGTCTCGCTCGACCTGGGGACCCTACGGCCACGAGGGGCCCGGCGTCCATAGCCCGACTTGACTCACGAAGAATGCCCGGGAAATCGCTTCGTTGCCTCAAAAGGAAATGCCCGCGTGGGACCCTTCCCCTGGCGGCCCCCCGAGGGGAAGGAGCGAGGCGGTGGGGCTCACCATGGCTG
>JBOGVS010000005.1:0-123076 GCA_050692555.1 Actinomycetota bacterium | reverse complement strand
GCCGTTCGAGTGGAAGTTCAGCCGAAACGATCTGGCCCGCCTCATGCGCCGCCTCTCATCTGCCGACGCAGACCTGCCGCGGGCTGCATGAGAAAACGTCACCGAACTTTCGACCCAGAGTACTTAGTCTGCACCCTTCAGTCCTCCTCTCCCATGGGGGCGACCTGGCTCACCGCTCGGCCCTCCCCCTCAAGGAACCGCTGGACCCGCGAGCGGGTGGGGAGTGGCCCCACCGCTCCCAGGCCCGACGTTGTCAGTGCGGCCACCGCGTTGGCAAACTCGGCCGCCTCGTTGGGGGGACCACCCTCGAGCCATCGAACGAGGAAGCCCGCGTCGAACGCGTCGCCGGCCCCCGTTGTGTCCACCGGCCGAGCAGGGAACGTCGGCACGGTGTCCCGCCGCCCGTCGGCGCCGACCACCAGACACCCCCGGACCCCGGCCTTGACGACCACGAGCTGGGGGCCGCGGCCCAGGATCGTTTCCACTGCACGATCGAGCGGCACCTCGCCGTACAGATGGCGAAGGTCTTCGTCGCTGACGAACACGATGTCCGCGAGAGTGACGGTCGACTCGAAAGTCTCCCGCAGCGTTGCCTGGGGAGCGAGCTTCGGGCGGATGTTGCCGTCATAGCTGATGGCGACGTTTCGGTCCCTGGCCGCGGCGATCGCTCCCTGGGTGGCCGCTCGGCTCGAGTCGGAGATCGCCTGCGTGATGCCGCTGGTGTGGAGGATCCTGGCGCCCGCAAGGTAGTCCGGGTCGAGATCTCCCGCCCGGAGCCGACTTGCCGCGGAGCCCTGGCGGTAGTAGGTGAAGTCGTGCGCCCCATTCTCCTCGAAGGCTACGAAGTACACGCCGGTGAAGGCCTCTGGATCAACGACCACCCTCGATGTGTCCACTCCTTCCGTCCGCCACAGCGCGAGGAACGAGCGGCCAAACTCGTCCGATCCCAGGCGCGTGACGTATCCCACCGAGACACCGAGCCGGGCCGCCGCCACGGCGGTGTTCGAGGTGTCACCGCCCCAACCGCGGCGGAACGTGCGGATGGCCCCGAGCGGACCCCGCTCCTCGGCCGTGAACTCGACGAGGGGCTCCCCGAAGGCGACGATATCGAGTGAGGGCAGATCCATGCCCTTGTCGATGCTCGGTCCCTCCTCCATCGCTCAGAACTCCTCGGCTTTGGTGACGCGGCGGGCCAGGACGGCCACCACGATGATCAGACCCTTGAGGATCTGCTGGTAGTAGGACTGGACGTTGAAAAGGTTGAGGAGGTTGTCGATCAGGCCCAGGGTGAGCACACCCCCGAGGACCCCGACCACGCTCCCGCCCCCGCCGCCCAAGATCGCGCCACCGATCACGCAGGCGGCGATGGCGTCCAGTTCGTACCCAACGCCTACGTTCGGCTGGGCGATGCCCAGGCGGGAGACCAGGAGAACCCCGGCCAGCGCGGAGAAGAATCCCGACAGCAGGTAGGCGAGGACCACATGCTTCCGGACGTTGACCCCGGCGAGCCTGACGGCCTCCGCGTTGCCGCCGATGGCCACGATAGCCCGGCCCGGAGTGGTCCGGCCGATGAACAACCACACGGCCACGTAGCACATCAGCATGATGATCACGGGAACCGGGATCGGCCCGATGAACCCTCCCCCCAAGAGCGTTCGGAACGAGGGATCGCCCGGGGTGATCGGGGTATCCGAGTACACAAAGACCAGGCCCCGGAACGCACTCAGCGTGGCCAGAGTGACGATGAATGGGGCCAGCCTGAACCGGGCGACCAGGAACCCGTTGACCGTGCCCGCCACGGAGCCCACGGCCAACGCGATCAGGATCGCCAGCGCCAGCGGCAGGTCGGCCTGGAGTCCCGAGGCCGTGATCCCCGCGAGGGCCACTACGGCCCCCACGGAGAGATCGATCCCCCCGGTGAGGATGACCACCAGCATCCCCACGCTGATCAACCCGTTGGCGACCATCTGGCGGGCGATGTTGGTCAGGTTGTTCTGGGTGAAGAAGAACTCCGACGAGGCAGCCGCCACCACCACGAGGATCACGAAGACCGCGGCGAACCCGTAATCGACCCAGCGGCCTCCGCCTACCAGGCCGCGCCAGGAGAACCCGCCACCGAGCGGCCGACGCTGGGACTCGTCCTTCACGATCGGACCCCGGCCGCCGGCGCGAGCAGGGCCTCCTCGGTGGCCCGGGCCCCGTCGAACTCCCCGACCACCCTCCCCCGTCGCATCACCAGGACGCGCTCGCTCATCCCCAGGATCTCCGGGAGCTCCGAGGAGATGAGCAGGATGCCCACGCCCCGCTCGGCCAGGGCGGCGGTCCTGCGATAGATGTCCACCTTGGTGGAGACGTCGACACCCCTGGTCGGCTCATCAAGGATTAGGACCTTCGCCTCTGTCAGTAGCCACTTGGCCAGCATGACCTTCTGCTGGTTCCCGCCGCTCAGGCGGTTCACCACCCGCGACGGCTGGGGAGGGCGGACATCGACCTCTCGCACCTTGGCTCCCACCAGCTCCTCTTGCGTCTTCCGATCCAGAAGTCCCCACCGCCCGAGGCGCCGGAGTGAGGCCAGACTGATGTTGTCGCGGATGGTGTCCGTGAGCACGAGACCGTCCCGGGCACGGTCCTCGGTGAGGTAGGCGACGCCCAGGGCGACGGCCTCGACGGGCGAGCGTGGTCGGTAGGGACGGCCCTCCAGACGCATCGCGCCCGAGGTGGCGGGCTCCGCGGCGAAGATGCATCGGGCCATCTCCGTCCGGCCGCTTCCCACCAGGCCGAACACCCCCACGATCTCGCCACGCGCCAGCGAGAACGACACGTCGGTGAAGACCCCGTCCCGGCCCAGCCCGTCGACGCCGAGCACCTCTTCGCCCCCGGCTCCGCCGCGCCTCGGATAGATCTCCTCCAGTCTCCGACCGACCATCATCCGGATCAGTTCCTGCCCGTCGGCCTCCTGCGATCTCACCGTACCCACGACCTCTCCGTCCTTGAGGACGGTGATGCGGTCGGCGATCTCGAAGACCTCCTCGAGTCGGTGGGACACGTAGAAGACCAGCGTTCCCTCCGTGGTCAGCCGCCGGACCAGACCAAAGAGGCGGCGGAGCTCCTCCCGCGACAGGACCGCCGACGGCTCGTCGAGGATCAGGACCCGGGGCCGCTCGACTACGGCCTTGGCGATCTCGACCAACTGCCGGACCGACACCCGCAGCCGCGATACCGGCTGTCGGACGTCCAGCCCCGTGAATCCGATCTCGTCTAGGAGCCGCTCGGCCGAGCGGTTCACGCTCGACCGGTCCACCCACCACCGGCGCCCGCGGTCGCCGCTCCTGTTGAGCCAGATGTTCTCGGCCACCGAGAGGTTGGGGACCAGGCTGAAATCCTGGTACACGGCGTGCACGCCCAGTTGGCGGGCCTCCGCGGGTCCGCCGATCCGGACCGGGTTACCGTCGAGCCGGACCTCTCCCTCATCTGCCTGCACGGCACCCGACAGGACCTTCATGAGCGTCGACTTGCCCGCTCCGTTCTCGCCGACCAGGGCGTGCACCTCGCCGGCCACGCCGGTCAGGTCCACGCCCCGGAGGGCCACGGTCACGCCGTAGCGCTTGTCGATGCCCCGCATTTCGGCGGCCGGAGCGGGGCCGCCGCTGCTCACCGCTCTTCGAAGGCGCCGGACAGCGCGTCGTGCACCAGGATCGACTTCTGGCGGGTCATGAGCTCCAGGGTGTCGTGGAGCCCTTCTCGGCCGTGGCCGGTGAACTTGAGGCCCCCGAAGGGGAGGTTCTCCACACGCACCGCGGAGGACCAGTTCACGATCACCCCGCCGACCTGGAGCCGGTAGGCGATGTCGAAAGCCCGGGAGATGTCCTTCGTGAACACCGCCGCCTGGAGACCGTAGGGCGTGTCGTTGGCCACGGCCACCGCTTCGTCCACGGTATGGAAGGGGACCAGCGGGGCCACCGGGCCGAACACCTCCTCGCGGAAGAGGGGGACGGCGGGCGGCACGTCGGTGAGCACCGTGGGCTCGACGAAGGCGTCCCGCCGGTGGCCTCCCGCCCGGACCTTGGCCCCGGCGGCCACGGCCTCCTCGATGAACGCCTCCACGCGCTCCGCGGCCTCGGTGGTGATCAGCGGGCCGACGTCGGTGCCGGGCTCGAGGGGATCCCCGACCCGCAGAGCCCTGGCCTTCTCGGTGAGGATCTGGGCCAGATCGTCGAATGAGGGAGCGTCCACCAGGACGCGCTTCACCGCGCAGCAGATCTGGCCATTGCCACGGGCCAGGCGGCCGAGGACCACCGCCTCGGCGGCCTTCTCCAGGTCGGCGTCGTCGCAGACGATCAGAGCGTCGTTGCCGCCCAGCTCCAGGTGTACCGACTTGAGCGTGGCCGAGGCCAGCTCCGAGATCCGGCGTCCGGTGCCCACGCTACCGGTGACCGTGATCAGGTCGACGCCCTCTGTCGAGGCCAGGAACTCACCCACCGGCACCCCGGGGCCGGGAAGCATCTGGTGGGCTCCTTGGGGGAGGCCGGCCTGTTCCAGCATCTCCGCGATCCGGAGCAGCGTGAGCGGGCACTCCGTAGGGGGTTTGGCGATGACGGCGTTGCCCGCCGCCAGGGCGGCCGCTCCTTTGTGCGCGTAGAGCTCGACCGGGTAGTTGAACGGGACGATGGCGGCCACCACGCCGACCGGTTGGCGGACCGCCAGGGCCACGTGTCGCTCCATGCCCGGCACCGCGTCCATGGGGATCACCCGCCCGATGATCCGCTTGGCCTCCTCGCCGAACCCCCAGAAGATGCGGATGGCGGCCCGCACCTCCTCGGTGGTCTGGAGGAGCGGCTTGCCGTTCTCGCTGGCCAGGAGCCGGGCCAGGTCGTCGAGGTTCTCCTCCATGGCCTGGGCCGTGCGGAACAGGATGGCGGCGCGTTCGTGGGCGGGGAGCCGCGCCATCCGCTCCTTCCCTCGGAGGGCGGCCTCCACGGCCCGCCGGGCGTCCCCGAGCGAGGCTTGGGGGACGGAGTCGAGGACCTCTCCGGTGGCCGGGTTCCGGACCTCGATCCGGGTGCCGTCGGAAGCCTCTACCCACTCGCTATCGATCAGCATCCGCATGGCACACGCCCCTCTGCCGACGATACTCGGGGTCGCTCGTCACCTGCGACCCGGCCGCCCTCAGAAGACGCTGTCGGGGTCGTAGTACTTCTCGGCGTTCTCCCGAGTGATCAGGGGAGACGGCAGCACGGTGTCCTTCTCCGAGTCGGCCCCGGCCAGGATGGCCATCAGCCGGTGGAAGCCCTCCCGCCCGATCTGGTCGGAGTCGTTGAGCCCGGTGGCCTCATAGTTGGTGCCCTCCAGGATGGCCTGCAGGGCCTCCTTCTGCCCGTCCACCCCTACCAGGAAGATGTCGTCGGTGAGTCCGGCGTCCTCGACGGCCTTCTGCGCTCCGAGGCACATCGAGTCGTTCTCGCAGAAGATGGCGTCGAGGTCGCCGTGGGCCGCGAGCATGTCCTCAGTGACCGCCAGGCCGCCGTCCTCGCTCCACTCGCCGAACTGCGGTGCCCGGACAACCTCGATGTTGGTCTGCTCCACGACCGAGAGCATCCCGTTGGTCCGCGCCAGCCCGATGGTGTTGTCGGCTGGTCCCCCGCTGATCACCAGGAGCTTGCCCTTGCCCTCGAGGCGGTCGGCGATGTACTCGCCGTCCTGGCGTCCGATGGCCTCGTTGTCGGGCCCTATCCAGCTGGTGTAGGGGCCGCCGGTCAGCTTCCGGTCGACCATGACCACGGGGACCCCCGCCCGGTCGGCGGCCTCCAGGGCGGCAGGTGCAGACTCCAGCGGCCCTGCGCTGATGATCAGTCCGTCGACGCCCTGGGCCAGGAGATCTTCGACGTCGGATGTGAGCTTGGCTGCGTCGCCGCCCGCATCGGTCGAGATGACCTCGACGTTGCCGTACGCCGCCGCCTCCAACTGGGCGGCCTCGTCCATGCCGATGAAGTAGGCGCAGCACAGGGTGAAGTTGGCCACGCCGATCCGCAGGTTCTCCGCCTGTGCGTCTCCACGGTCTTCCCCGCCGCCCCCGCCCTCGGTGCACGCTCCCAGGACCAGGAGTCCGGCGAGAGCCAAACCCGCAAGTCGCGCCGTCATGTGTCGCCTCCCGACTTGCACAGGATTTCGATATGTGAAATCCTATTCCTATGGACGCAACGCAGTCTAGTCTGGCCGTTCACGGTTCGCAAATCCAGGTGGGGGGCCGATGAGCCAGTCCGCCCGTCGCACGATGCAGCTCGTGGAGCATCTGGCCGAGGCCGGGCCGTCGAGCCTGTCCTCCATCGCCTCGTCCCTGGAGCTGAACAAGACCACGGCCTTCCGCTTCGTCTCGGCGCTGGTGGAGATGGGATGGGCCCAGCAGGACCCCACGACTCGTGTGTACGGGCTGGGCCCGAGGGTCCTGGAGCTCGGCTCGATGGTGCTCGATCGCATGGAGATCCGGCAGGAGGTCAGGCCACATCTGGAGCGACTGGCCCAGCTCACCTCGGAGACTGCCCACCTCGGCGTTCTGGACGGGCTGGAGATGGTGTACATCGACAAGGTGGAGGGCCGGCAGGCGGTGAGCATGGCCTCCCGACTGGGGGCTCGAGGTGCCTGCCACTCAACCGCCCTGGGGAAGGTCCTCCTGGCGGCCCGGCCGGGGGAAGAGTGGGCAAGGTATGTGGAGGACGTGGGGCTGATCCGCCGGACCCACCACACCTTCGTGCACGCGAAGCGGTTTCGCGAGGAGCTGGAGCGGGTCCGTCAGCGAGGCTACGCCATCGACAACGTCGAGAACGAGGACGGGATCCGGTGCGTGGCGGCCCCGATCCGCGACCACACCGGCGAGGTGGTGGCGGCCATGAGCGTCTCGGGATGGACGGTGAGCGTGACTCCGGAACGCATCCCCGAGCTGATCCCCCTGGTGACCGGACAGGCGGCGAGCGCCTCAGCCGCCCTGGGCTGCCCTACCGGCGACGGCGCCGCTTCCGGCACGCGTATCGGGATCTCTCGCCGGTAGTCGGTATCCCCGCTCGATGGCGGAGGTTATCTCGTCTACTACGACCATCTTCGTGGGGGTGTGGTCGGCCCGGGCCGATCTGCTCCTTTTCAGAGGACGATAGCCTGGACGAGTGTTCGGGCTCACGCGGGCGAACCTCCGGCATCTCCGGGGGATGTTCCATCTCGGGACCCGCCCGGCGGTGACGGTCTACGAGAGCCTCGGCACCGGCTTCTTCCTGGCCCCGGCACCCGGCTGGCTGAACCTGGGGTGGTGGGAAGGGGAGGGGAGTGAGGAGGAGGCTGCGCGGGCCCCCGAACGCCTGGTCAAGATCCTCGCCGACTCGCTCCCTCGGGGCGGCGCGGTCCTGGATGTGGCGAATGGCCTCGGCGCCCAGGACCCGGTGATCGCGCGGGTGACGGCACCCCGCCTGCTCGTTGCTGTCAACATCACCGAGTTCCAGCTCCGGGCCGGGCAGGAGCGTCTCTCGTCGGCGGAGGCGTTCCCGGTGGTCGCCGACGCGGTCCGCCTCCCCTTCCGGGACGCCTGCTTCGAGGGGCTGATCTGCGTGGAGGCAGCGTTCCACTTCCCTTCCCGGGCGGCCTTCTTCGCAGAGGCGCTCCGGGTGCTCCGGCCGGGCGGGGTCCTGTCCATGTCGGACGTGACCGTCGAGCGGCGCCCCCGGACCCTCCCGGACGCCGCGGCCGGGCTCCTGCAGCTGCGGATTTGGGGGATGCGCACGCGGCAGATGGCCAGTGCCGGGCGCATCGCCGGGCTGGCGGAGGCGGCGGGGTTCGCCGACGTACGCGTCGAGCTGTGCGCCGCCCGCACAATCGACCCGGCGCTTCGGCTGGGACGGAGCCGGCTCGCCTCGCCTCGGGGCCTCCCGCGGGCCCAGGTCTGGGGCGCCCAGGTGGGTCTCCGTCAGGTCGAGCGTCTGCGGGCCCGTGGCTTCATCCAGTACGCGCTCCTCACCGCCCGCGCCCCGGCCATTGGTTCTTCGTCCTCCTAAAAGGGAGCGCGCTCACAGGGGAGTAAGGCGCGAGGTACGGCGGGGCGGGACTGTCGACAGAGCGGGCGTGGGACCCCTCTCAGCTCGAGGAGGTTCGGACGGAACGCTCCACAGGTCTGGGCGTGGCCCACCGATCCAGCCCTCGCTTCCAGTTCGCGTCGACCGCCCTCGCCGCGCCGTCGAGATCTCCGTGGCGGAGGGATTCGATGATCGCTGCATGCTCATCGACCGAATAGTTCGATGCGTCCGGGCCCCTGAAGAAGGCGATCTCGAAGCGCTGCAATCGAGCCTTGAAGCGATCGATGGTCTCTGACAGCTCATGATTCTGTGCAGCATCCACCAGCAAGCTGTGGAAAGCGTCGTCGGCTCGCGACGCCTCGAGCCCATCGCCGGTGGCCAACATGGCCCGCAGCCTCTCGTTCGCCGCCGTTAGGCCGTCCGCCAGCTCTTCGCCGACGGAGACGAGCATCCGAACCGCCAAGCTCTCCAGAGCCGAAACGATGGGGTACACGCGTTTGGCTTCCTCGAGGTCCAGCGGAGCCACACGCGTCCAGCGGCTGGCGGAGGCAGTACCAGGCCCTCGTCCTGAAGGCGTCTCAGTGCCTCCCGAATGGACGTGCGGCTGACCCCGAATTCCTGGGCGAACTCCGAGTCCCTCAGCCTCGATTCGGGGGGCAGCTCACCCTCGACGATCCCCGTCCGGATGCGCTGGTAGACGAGATCACGGAGGAGGGAGGAGGTGGTCCGTCCGGATCGGTCCCTGGCGTCAGGGTCTGGGGTTGGGGCAATCATCCGATCACCGATGAGTCTTCACCGGATCCGACGTTGCATATCGTGAACGTCGGCGAAGCAAAGGAGGCAGGATGACGGGGCTCCTGGAGGGCAAGACCGCGATCATCTAACAGTGACCAATCGATAGAAGGAGGGCTGAATCGTGGACTACAAGCTCGAACTGGTGTTGATTCCGGTCTCGGACGTGGACCGCGCCAAGGCGTTCTACGTCGAACGGCTCGGGTTCAACCTGGACGTCGACCATCAGCCCAACGATGAGTTCCGCGTCGTCCAGATGACCCCGCCCGGCTCGGCGTGCTCGGTCTCCATCGGGATAGGGATCACGGACGCGTCACCGGGCTCCTACCGGGGCACGCATCTGATCGTCTCCGACATCGAGGCGGCCCGTGCCGAGCTCGTGGGACGTGGTGTGGACGTTAGCGATATCCGGCACATGGGCCCGGGCGGCTGGGAGCCGGGACCGGATCCCGATCACCAGGACTACGGTTCGTTCGCCGATTTCAGCGACCCCGACGGCAACACTTGGGTCTTGCAGGAGGTCAGGCGTAACAAGCCGCAGGCATGACCGGAGACCATCGCGACCGTGACGTGCGGACCGGGCTCGGATGACGACGGATCGAATCGACGAACCCGTCGCCGCCGCGCTCGCCGGTGACCAGTCTCTGAGGCGAACGGGCGACCCCTCACCCCTTCAGTCGGCGGGCCTCCAACCCGGCCGTAACGAAGACCGACAGCACCAGGGCGATGAGTGCCCGTGGCGAACGCCAGGAGGATGGCCCACGTGAGGTCCTCCCTGGTCGGATGGAGCCCCCCCAAGGATCCACGGGAGGGTGACAAGGGCCAGCACTCCCACCGATCCCAGCCCCTCGTTCACCAGCAGGAAGCCGGTGGGGCCCGGTGACCTTCGCAACCGCCCACATGCGAGCAACGGTGTCGATGTTCGCGGCAAGGAGGATGAGGCTGAGCAGGAGGAAGAGCCATCTGGTCCACACAAGGTTCATGGCCACCAGGGTGAGGGAGAGACCCTAGAAGAACACCCCCACCAGGGTGAGGGAGAGACCCTAGAAGGACACCCCCACCAGGAACAGGCCGATGAGGGTCGCGGAGACCTCGGCCATGTTCAGGAGGAATGCGTCCGAGACCTGCCGCATCGTGCCGGAGTCTACCGTCGGGCTGATGGGGACCGGCCGCCGGGTCGGACGGTCATCTCTTGACAGGAGCACCCGCCGGAAGGTAGGTTACCACTCGGTTACTTAACTAGGAGGTTGAATGACAAAGGTTGCCGATCGCCTGGACCGCACCTTCGCGGCCCTCGCGAACCCCACGCGGCGGGCGATCCTGGCGCGGCTGTCGGCGGGGGAGGCCTCCGTCACCGAGCTGTCGCAGCCGTTCGAGATGAGCCTGCCGGCCGTCTCCAAGCACCTGAAGGTGCTCGAACGGGCGGGGCTGATCGCCCGGGGCCGGGAGCGGCAGTGGCGACCGGCCCGGCTCGAGGCGAGGCCCCTCAAGGACGTCGCCGAGTGGGCCGAGCGGTACCGGCGCTTCTGGGAGGAAAGCTACGACCGACTGGACGAGTACCTGGAGAAGCTCCAGGGCCGAGGAAAGGAGAAGGGACATGGGCGGAAGCGGTAACAAGCTCTCGGTGGAGACGCCGTCGGACAAGGAAATCCGCATGACCCGTGTCTTCGACGCGCCGCGCGACGTGGTGTTCGAGGCCCACACCTCGTGTGAGCACATGTCCAACTGGTGGGGGCCTCGGAAGTATGAGTTCGCCAGCTGCGAGATCGACTTCCGGCCGGGCGGCAAGTGGCGGATCGTACACAAGGGCCCGGGCGACGAAGAGGACCAGGGGTTCCGCGGCGAGTTCCGGGAGATCGTCCGGCCGGAGCGCATCGTGTGGACGTTCGAGTGGGAAGGGATGCCCGGCCACGTCTCGGTCGAGACGTTGACCCTCGAAGAGCACGACGGGAAGACCACGGTCACCGCGAACGCTGTCTACGACTCGGTGGAGGACCGCGACGGGATGCTGAACACGGGGATGGAGTCCGGCGCGGCTGAGACGTATGAGCGTCTTGACGAGTACCTCGAGAAGCTCAAGGCGCGCGCCGGCTGACGATTAGTCCTGGATCACCGACAAGATGTTCCCGGCCGGGTCCCTGAACCAGGCCTGCTTCGGTCCGGGAGTGGCGATGCCCTTCTCGTTGGTCGTTAGCGGTCCCTGGTCGTAATGCTCGAACTCCACCCCGGCTTCCGTGAGGGCGTCCACGGCCGCTTCGATGTCGTCCACCGGGAAGTTCAGGATCGTGTGGGCGGCTGGGACGTGTCCCGGCTTCGGATAGATCAGCACCGCGTACCCGTTTCCTGCTTGAAGTGACAGCAACTCATTGCCGATGTCGATGACGTTCACCCCCAGCGTCTCCCCGTAGAACGCCTGCGCCTTGGAGGTGTCGTCAACCGCAAAACCCGCGTAGAAGGGTGAGTTCTTCAGCATCGCCGTCTCCTGTTCGCTCATCTCGTCGCCACGGCACCGGCGGTGAGGTTCACCGCGGCTGCGGTCATTGTGCCCGCTTGATCCGAGGCCACGAAGGCCGCGGCGTTGGCCACGTCCGCCAGCGAGGTCAGCCGTCCCAGCAACGTCTGTTCCTGCATCCAGGCGACGTGTTCTTCGGGCGTCATCAGCCTCCCGGTGCCGTAGTTGGGCGGTGGCTCGCCCGTGTCCTTGAACGCCTCGGGGATCCCGGTGGTCGGCAGCCAGATCACCCGAATCCCGTGCGGCCCGAGCTCCACGGCCAGCTGCCGACACAGGCTCTCGATGGCGTCGAACGTGACCCCAGTACCACCTACGTGAGGGGTGGCCAGGCGGGCCGTCGTCGCGGTGATGGCCATGATGACCCCGGAACCCTGCTTGACCATGTGCCGCGCTGCGGCCCGTGCCGTCAGGAACTGGGCCTTCATGGCCGTGGTGATCGGCCTGGCGAAATCGTCGAACCCCATCTCGACCAGCGGGACCCCGTGGACGTCTCCGTGCCCGATGGCGGTGAAGGATACGTCGATGCCCCCGGCGTCCTGAGCGACGGCGTCGGCATAGGTGTCGACGGCGCCCTCATCGAGGACATCGACCTCCGCCGTCTCGGCCTCCCCCCCGGCATCGGAGATGGCCGTGGCCACCTCGCCCAGCCGGGCACGGGTGCGGCCGGCCAGGAAGACCCTGGCCCCCTCGCGACCGAACGCTCGAGCCACCGCGCCGCTGATCGGCCCCCCGGCTCCGTAGATCACCGCGTTCTTGCTCTCCAGCAGCACGTTCCCTCCCATCGTCCTGGAACTGGCCAGCATAGGCACATCGGAGCCCGGCGCCGGACGCGCTACATTGCTTCCCTCATGGCCGAGCTGCCGATGGGGACCGTCACCTTCCTGTTCACCGACATCGAGGGCTCTACCCGGCTGATCCAGGAGCTCGGGGATCGGTACGCCCCGGCACGGGACCGCCATGCGGAGATCGTTCGCCGGGCCATCGCCGCGGGCGGGGGAGTGGAGGTCAGCACCGAGGGCGACTCCTTCTTCGTGGTCTTCCCCACCCCGGTGGGAGCCGTCCGGGCTGCCGTGGCCGCTCAGCGCGGTCTCGCCTCGCACGACTGGTCCCCGGACGCTCCCGTTCCGGTTCGGATGGGCATCCACACCGGCGAGGGGATCCCTGGGGGGGACAACTACGTGGGCCTCGACGTGAACCGGGCGGCCCGGATCGCCTCGGCTGCTCACGGCGGCCAGGTCATCGTCTCGGGGGCCACCCGGGGGCTGGTGGAGCACGCCCTCCCGGACGGGGTCTCGCTCCGGGATCTCGGAGAGCATCGCCTCAAGGATCTCGACCAGCCGATCCGCCTCCACGGCCTGGTGATCGATGGTCTCTCGCCCGATTTTCCACCGCCCCGGACCCTGGACGCCCGGCCGAACAACCTGCCGGAGCAGCTGACCTCGTTCGTGGGCCGCGAGGAGGAAATGGCGGCGGTGCAGCGGCTCCTGGGCCGGACCCGGATGCTCACCCTGACCGGCGCCGGGGGGACGGGGAAGACCCGGTTGGCGCTCCAGATTGCTGCGGAGACGCTCACCGAGTACCGGGATGGTGCGTTCTTCGTGGACCTTTCCTCCGTGATCGACACCGCCCTGGTTCCGTCGTCGCTGGCTCAGGCCCTGGGGGTCCCGGAGGAGCCCGAACGCCCCATCCTCGACGCCGTCAAGGATCACGTGAGGGACAAGGAGCTCCTCCTGGTGGTCGACAACTTCGAGCAGGTCGCCGAGGCGGCCCGGGTCATCGAGGGACTCCTGACCGGGGCCCCGAAGCTGAAGGTGCTGGCCACGTCCCGGGTGGTGCTGTCCATCCGCGGGGAACAGGAGTATGAGGTGCCACCGCTGGGACAACCCGATCCGGCGCAGTCCCCGGACGTCCTGACGCTTGGCCGCTTCGAGGCCGTCCAGCTCTTCACCGAACGGGCCCTGGCGGTTCAGCCGGGGTTCCGGGTGACGGAGGAGAACGCCCCGGCTGTGGCGCAGATCACCGCCCGGCTGGACGGACTGCCCCTGGCGATCGAGCTGGCAGCCACCCGGACCAAGGTCCTAACGCCGCAACAGATGCTCCCTCGGCTGGAACAGAGCCTGTCCATCCTCACCTCGGGGGCCCGGACCCTCCCCGAGCGCCAGCGGACCCTTCGAGGGGCCATCGCCTGGAGCCACGACCTCCTCGACGAGGCCGAGCGAGCGCTGTTCGCTCGGCTGGCGGTGTTCACCGGAGGGTGGACGCTCGAGACGGCCGAAGCGGTGAGCGACCCCCGGGACCTAGGCCTGGACCCGTTGGAAGGACTGACCTCCCTGGTCGACAAGTCGCTGGTCCGCCGGACCGACCCCAACGGACATCCCCGGTTCGCCATGCTGGAGACCATCCGGGACTTCGCCCTGGAACGGCTGCGGGCCGGCGGCGACCTCGAAGCCGTACGCCGGCGCCACGGGGAGCACTTCCTGGACCTGGCTCTGGAAGCCGAGCCGCACCTCACCGCCGACGACCAGGCTGAGTGGCTGGACCGGTGCGAGGTGGAGCATCCCAACATCCGGGCGGCCCTCCGGTGGGCCATCGAGGCCGGGGACGCCGAGCGGGCCCAGGAAGCGGCCGGGGCCCTGTGGCGGTTCTGGCAGCAGCGAGGCCACCTGGCCGAGGGGCGGCGATGGTTCGAGGAGATCCTGGCCATGCCTTCCGGCCAGGGCAAGACGTCCGCGAGGGCCAAGGCCCTGATCGCTGCGGGGGGGATCGCCTGGTGGCAGAAGGACCGCGAAGGGGCCGGGGCCTTCTATGAGCAAGCCGTGCCCATCGAGCGGGAGCTCGGCGATCCGGCCCGGATCGCGGAAGCCCTGTACAACCTGTCGTTCGTCCTTGCCGGGGAGGACATCGAGTCTGCCGTCCGCTTGCTCGATGAGAGCCTCGAGCTGTTCCGCCGGGCCGGCGACGAGCGGGGGGTTGCCCAGGCCCAGGCGATGCTGGTGATCCCCGATGCCGAAGCCGGCCGGTGGGAAGCCGTGTTGGCACGGCTGGAGGAGGTCGTGGCCATCTGGCGGCGGATGGGGGATCGCTTGCATCTGGCCTTCGATCTGGTCTGGCTGGCGTTCGCCCACGGCCGCCTGGGCCACCGGGAGGACGCCCGGTCCACCGCGCTCGAGTCCCTGGACCTGTTCCTCGAGGTCGACAACCAGACCGGGGCCGGCATCGCCCTCATCGACCTGGCGTTCCTGGCAACGTGGGAGGGCCGCCACGAGGATGCCATTCGCCTGGCAGGCGCCTTCGAATCCGTCAAGGAACGCGTCGGTGGCCCTCCCGGCGGGTTCGCGGGGTTGCTCGAAGGCGATCCGGCGGACGAGGCCCGGGCGCACCTTCCAGAGGAGACGGCCCGGAAGGCATGGGATGAAGGACGGGCCATGAGCCTGGAGGATGCCGTGCGTCTGGCCCGGGGTGAGTCGGATGGGTGACTGGGTCAGTTTCCCCGGAGTGCTCTTAGCTTCCCGTCTGTGCCGATGACCCAGAGGGAATCTCGAGTCACGGCCACGAACCGACGGTCCGGTGGGGCCTCGATCGTCTTTCCGAAAGCGGTCGTTTCTGAATCGATCGGCGAGACCCGCGAGCCGTCCTGATTGATCGTCCAGACTTCCTCGCTGTTCCAGAGAAGTTGGCTTCCTCCGGGAACCGAGGCTTCCCCGATGACTCCGTTCGTGCTCGGCTCGATGTGCACAACTCCACCCTGATCGGTCAAGACGTAGTCCGGCGGGCTTCCGCGTGACTCCGCCCACGTGCCACTCGCCCAGACGGAGCCAGCAGCGACCGCGACCTGGTCGATCGCCAGACGCCTCTCGGCTGAATCCACCTCGACCCCAGCAACAACTTCATTGGTGGAAGGATCAATGCGGCTAACTCCCAGATCTCCGACGACCCACACGGCTTCTTCGCCTGAGGTGACATGCCCTGCCAGCTGGGGAGAGGTGACAATGGTTGCCTCGACTTGGTTCCTCTGAGGATCGATGCGAGCGATTGCGCCGCGGCCGCTCGTCACCCAAACGCCCCCTTCTCCGGCAGCAATGTCGAAGGGAAGGAATCGGTGGTCACCCGCAGCGACCTCGAATGGTAGGAGGAGATGAGTCCTCGCAGCTACCCTGTACGTGGTCGGATCAATTCGGATTACCGTGTCTTCCCAGAAGGTCGCGACCCAGACTGCTCCCTCTCCCGCAGCGATTGCCTGAGGCGCTGAAACGGGCACCGACCCCAATACCCCACCCGTTCCGGGGTCGATGTGCACGGCACGGCCTGCACTCTCGCGCGCTTCTCCGCCGCACGCCCGATCGCATGTGAGGACCCACATGGAGTCATCGCTCACGACCGCGTCCACGATCGACCCACCCGTCACGAGTGCCGGTCGGGATGTCGGGTCCCCTGGGGCCGGTCGAGGCGCGCAGGCAAGGGCGGCGATCAACGAGGTCGCAATCCCTTGAACGATCGGTTTGCTCCGTCGCTGGGGCATCCATCTGTTCTGACGCCCGAACGAGGGCTGAGGTTCGCCCCGTGGGCGGACCGAACCCCCGTACCAGGAACTCCGTGAGTGTGGCTCGACTCTGTTAGGGAGTCGAGGGCTGCGTTGTGGCGGCAGTCCGAACAGCGCGTCCGGCTCGCCACGCCGCCACGATCAGCGCACCCAGCCCGAAGACCGTGGCCACGGCGCCAACGATCCCCGCCAGGATCGGAACGAGGGCCACGGCGCGAAGGATTACCAGCCCCAGGAAGAACGCCAGGACCCGGGAGCTCGGCGCCTTCAGCAATTGGCGTCCGAGGAGCCAGGCGCCGGCCACGTATCCCATCGAGTAGATCAGGCCAAGGGCGAAGAGCAGGCCGATGCCGAACGGGATTCCCAGGAGGGTGATCAGGGCCAGGATCCCGACCAAGGGGAGCCCGACCAGGAAGATCAGCCCCCAACCGATGGTCGCCCCCTTCCCGCTTCGCCATGCTTCCGCTACCGCATCGGCTCCCCGGGGTGCCAGGAGCAGGAGCAGCAGCCCCAAGCCAAGCAGCGACACGGTGACCGCGAACCATGACAGGAACCGAGCCCAGAAGGGGAATGGCTCCCGGAATACATCGAAGGTCTCTCGCCGGATATCGCCCTGAATCGTGGCCCCCTCCTCGATCACGGGCTCGGTTCGGGTAACCAGGTCTTCCATGATCACGGCGCCGGAGCGCACCGTGACGGTTCCGTTGAAGGACACCACGCTCTCCTCGACGGTCCCCGACACCTCCACGTCTCCGTTGAAGGAGACGACCGGCCCTCGGACGGTGCCCGCCACGGTCGCGGGGCCGTTGAAGATGACGGCGCTGTCGAAGGTCTCGCCTTCGGGGATGTCCAGCTGCCCGGTGAGAACGACGAACTCGTTGTCGTGTTCGGTCGCTTCTTGGGCCAACGCGGGCGACGTACCGGCGAGCACGATGGTGGCCGCCAGGGTCACCACCAAGCCAATCGAGGTCTTTCGGTTCGCTGGCATCGGATCCATCCTCCTTCTCTGCTTACCGTTCAGCTACCCCTCACGCGGATCGCCCCGCCCTCTCGGTTCGCCGGGCTTCCCATTCGGTTACGCCGACGAAGGCCACGCTTCCAGCCAGGGCGGCCCAGGCCCACTGGGTGTCGAACGCCGACGCCTTCCCCTGGAGGAGCAGGGAGGCAGCGCCCATGACGGCGATTGTGACCCCACCGGCCCAGGCGGACACTCGATAGGCGGCGGGGCGGACCGCGACCAGGAGTCCGAGCAGGAGGACGGAGCCCGCGGTGAACGACGTCTCGACCCAGTGGTAGAAGTCGGCGTGCTCGCTAGTGTCGATCCGTTGCAGCTCGGCCTGGCCCAGCGCGTAGGCGCCCAGCGGCACGGCCGCGGCCAGGGCCAGCACCAGGAGCACGGGTCTGGGACGCCCCGAGGGCAGCGGTCGCTCGTCGCTCGGCCGCAGCGCCCACAGCACCCCGACCAGGAAGATGACGGGGAGGGTGAACGGATCGACGGTGAGGCTCAGGATCATGGTGACGAGCCCGGCCACGCCGACGACCGCCAGGTGAACCAGCCACTTCGTGGAGCGTTCGGGATCCCGGGCCGCGGCCAACGCGGGCAGTCCGGAGAGCACGATGAGGAGAGCCGCCACCACGCCGTTGTGGAACGCGTGGATCTCCTGTCCCTCCCCGACGAAGGCGAACACCGCGGTGAACAGGCCGAACCCGATCCCCGCCACCGCCATCAAGGACGCGATGACCCGGAACGCGGTCCGGCGGACTGTGGATGGAGCTCTCGCGACGACCATGGCGCCTACCGTACCCGGACGGGGGTGGGGCAGGACGCGGGGGAGGGTCCGTCGAAGCCTCTCCTGATGAGGATGCCTCGTCTGCTGGCGTTCGCCCTGCTCCTGAGCGTGGCGGCGCTGCCCTCGGCGGCCCCGGTCTCCGCGGCTCCGGACCCCGTCAACCCCTATCGGGAGAGGGACCGCAGCGTGGTGGCCCTCAACATCCTCCCGCCGGGCCAGGGGCGATACGCCACCACCGATGAGTTCCTGGCCATCCAGGGCGGACAGGCCCCCCCGGCCCACAACCTCGACCAGCGGGACATGTACGACTCCCTGGTGCAGGGGCTGCCGGGGCTCACCGAAGGCAACCTCACCGACTACTTCAAGGACGCCTCGTTCGGGGTTCGGCCCGGGGACGTGGACGTCCGGTACTCGCCGCGCCCGGGCACCGTGATCATCCGCGACAAGGGCTTCGGGGTCCCGCACATCTATGGAACCACCCGGGCCGACACGCTGTTCGGCGCGGGCTATGCCTCGGGGGAGGACCGGCTGTTCATGATGGATGTCCTCCGGCACACCGGGCGGGGCCGCCTCAGCGAGTTCCTGGGCCCCAGCGAGGCCAACCTCCGGATGGACTGCAACCAGTACAAGGTGGCGGACTACACCGACGCCGAGCTCACCGCGATGGCGGAGCAGACCCCCCCCGGCACCGACCCCGCCCTGGCCGACCAGGCCAGACAGGACCTCAAGGACTACATCGCCGGCATCAACGCGTACATCGACCAGGTGCGAGCCGACCCATCCCGGCTCCCCGCCGAGTACCCGGCCCTTCAGGTGATGCCCAGGGAATGGACCATCGCCGACACGGTGGCGGTGGCCTCCCTGATCGGAGGGAACCTCGGCGTGGGCGGCGGCGGGGAGCTGGGGAACGCCGACTTCTTGAACGCGCTCGAGGACGAGGGATACACGGGCCAGGAAGCGCGGACCATCCTCGACGACCTCCGGCTGGCCGACGACCCCGAGGCCCCCAGGACCACCGACGTCCGGTTCCCCTGGAACGACAACCTGGGGACGGTGAATCCCTCAACGGCGGCCGTCCCCGATGGCCCCGTCGAGGACGACGACGACGTGGTGGCCGATACGTGCGGCCCTCTGGGAAGCGGGCCGTTCCCGTTCCCGTTCGCGGCCGACGGCCCGTTCGGGAAGATTCCGCTGATGTTCCCTCGCGGCGCCAGCAACGCGCTGCTGGTCGGACGGAGCCTGTCGAAAGACGGTAACCCCATGGCCGTGTTCGGGCCGCAGGTGGGGTACTGGTCGCCGGAGATCCTCATGGAGCTGGACATGCACGGCCCCGGCCTCCAGGCTCGGGGTGTGGGGTTCCCGGGGATCTCCCTGTACGTACTGCTGGGCCGAGGCGACGGCTATGGGTACAGCGCCACGTCGGCCGACGGTGATCAGGTGGACATCCGGGTCGTGGAGCTGTGCGTCCCCGGCGGCGGGATGCCCACCATCAACAGCACGCATTACCTCCGAGCGGACGGCCAGTGCGTCCCCATCGAGAGCAGGACCGACCAGTGGCTGGCCAAGCCGTCTGGCGGCGGCCAGGGACCCCCGCAGCTGGTCACCATGACCACCGAGCGGGTCCAGCTCGCGGGACTGCCGGGATCCGACGGCCTGCGCGGGGGAACCCGGGGGATCGTCCAGGCCAGAGGGACGGTGGGCGGGAAGCCCGTGCTGTTCGTCCGGCAGCGGGTGACGTACGGCGGGGAGGTGGACTCTGCCCTGGCGTACGTGGAGATCATGGATCCCAACCGGATCCACGGAGCCCAGGACTTCCAGCGGGCGTTCGCCCGGTTCAACTTCACCTTCAACTGGTTCTACGTCGACGACCGGGACATCGCCTACGAGCTGGGGGGGTCCTACCCGGTCCGGGCACCAGGCACGGACCTTGACCTCCCGGTGTGGGACCGGAGCGATACGCGGTGGCAGCGGCTCCTCGACTTCGTGGAGATCCCCAAGGACATCAGCCCGGCGAAGGGATGGATCACCAGCTGGAACAACAAGCAGGCTCCCGGGTTCCGGTCCTCCGACAGCAACTGGGGGTACGCGCCGGTGGACCGGGTCCAGCGCATCAACGACCGCATCGAGGCCGCCATCCAGAACGACGGAAAGGTCGACCTCACCGAGCTGGTGAAGGCCATGGGCGACGCCGCCACCGTCGACGTTCGGGGGGACAAGGTGCTGCCGTACATGCTCCAGGTGATCGGTGATCCCGGCTCGGACCGATTGCGTCAGGCCGTGGGGCTGTTGGACGCCTGGAACAAGGCCGGTGCCCACCGGCGGGACCTCGACCGCGACGGGGCGTACGAGCAGCAGTCGGGGGTGGCCCTCATGGACGCGTGGTGGGAGCGAGCCCTGGAGGCGGTGTTCGGGCCGGTGCTCGGCGGCGCCTACGACAACGTGCCGTACACGCACGACGACCACCCAGGGCTCGACGGCAACGGGAGCGCGTTCAACGACGGCTGGTACGGGCACCTCCAAAAGGATCTCCGGACGGTGCTGGGGCTTCCGGTCGAGGGGCCCTTCTCCCGCCAGTACTGCGGTGCCGGTGGGGGGCAGGAGGCCTGCCGGACCGCCCTCCTCGACAGCCTTGATCAGGCGGTGGCCGATCTCGAGGGCCGGTTCGGGGGCGACCCGGCTTCCTGGGAAGCCGACGAGGTAGCCGACCAGATCCAGTACACATCGGTGGGCCTCCTCGGTGTGCCGGCGATGCAGTGGCAGGACCGCCCCACGTTCCAGCAGGTCCTGATGTTCTCCTCGGGGTGCCCGGGCGGCCAGAAGAAGAGCGGAGTGACCCAGTTCCCCGGGAGCGACGGCCGGGACCACATCCGAGGAACCAAGGGCCCCGACCTGATCTGCGGCCTGGGAGGCCGCGATCGCCTGATCGGGATGGGCGGCGACGACATCATCCTTGGAGGGCGGGACCGCGACCGGGTCAAGGGCTCGGGCGGCAAGGACCGGCTCTTCGGCGAGGCCGGCAAGGATCGACTGGCCGGTGGCAAGGGCAAGGACCGGATCAAGGGCGGGCCGGGCAAGGACCGGTGCACGGGGGGACCCGGCAAGGACCGATTCGGGAGCTGCGCGAAGATCCGCCACCGATAGCCCGGTTGCCGGACCCGTATCCTGTGCCCTCGATGGGCGCGATCGTCTCCGACTGGCTTGAGCTCCTCGACCGGCGGTTCCCGCCGTCGTGGGCCGAGGAGTGGGACAACCCCGGACTCCAGGTGGGCGACCGGTCGTGGCCGGCGGACCGAGCCCTGGTGGCCCTGGATCCCCTGCCCGAGGTCGTGGGCGAGGCAGCGCGGCGAGGGTGCGGGATCCTGGTCACCCACCACCCCCTGCTGTTCCGCCCCATGGCCAGCCTGGACCTCGCCGACCCCGTGTCCCGGGCGGTGGCCTCCGCTCTTGAGGGCAAGGTCGCGGTGGTGGCCTGCCACACCAACGCCGACGTCGCCCAGCCGGGGGTGAGCGACTCGCTGGCGGCCACCGTGGAGGTGGAAGTCACCGGTCCCCTCGCTCGCACCGACGCGGGTTCCAGGGTCAAGCTGGTCACGTTCGTTCCCCCCGAGGCCACGGCCAAGGTGCTCGACGCCGTGGCCGGGGCCGGAGCAGGGATCATCGGCGAGTACACCCATTGCTCGTTCCGGGTTCGCGGTGCCGGGACCTTCCTACCGTCGGAGCGCGCTCATCCCGCGGTCGGGGAGCGCGGGGAGCTGAACGAGGTCGAGGAGGACCGGCTGGAGGTGGTGGTCCCCCGGGAGCACCTCGAGCCCGCCGTCGAGGCCATGATGGCCGCCCATCCCTACGAGGAGGTGGCCTACGACGTGTATCCGCTGGCGGGCGGAGGGCTGGGGATGGGGCGCGTCGGCAGGCTGCCGGAGCCGGCCACCGTCGCCGGCTTCGCCGCGTCTTGCGGTACTCGTCTCCACGTCGAGCCGCGATTCGCCGGTGACCCGGAGGGGGAGGTGCGGACCGTGGCGCTGTGCGGCGGCGCGGGCGCCTCGCTGATCCCCCGGGCCATCGCGTCGGGTGCGGACGCCTACCTGACCGGCGACGTGAAGCACCACCAGGCCCTGGAGGCCGCCGGTGCCGGGCTGGCGGTGATCGACGCCGGTCATCACGGCACCGAGTGGCCGTTCGTCCGGGACCTGGCCGCCGGTCTCCAGATCGCGGGGGTCGGAGAGGCGCTGGTATCGGAGATCTCCACCGACCCGTTTCGCCGGCCGTGAAGGGCGTGGAGCGGATCCTGGAGCTCCAGGAGCTGGACGTGACCATCAACCGGTTGGAGGCCCGGCGACGGGAGCTGGAGTCGGGCGACGAGGTGAACGAGGCCCGGCGGGTCATGGAGCAAGCCGAGGGAACGGTGGGGGAGCTGCGCCTGGCTCTCGACAGCGTGGCCTCGGAAGAGCGGAGGCTGGAGAACGAGATCGCCTCCCTCGACGCCCGGTCGGAGGCCGAGCAACGGCGGCTGTACGACGGGACCGTGGCCAACCCCAAGGAGCTGTCCTCGATCCAGGCCGAGATCGAGAGCATCCGTCGCCGGAAGTCCCGGCTGGAGGACGAGGAGCTGGACCAGATGGAGCGGCGAGAGAACCTCGAGGGACAGATCCCCGCGCTCGAGGCGCAGATGGCCGAGGCCCGCCGGGAGGCGGAAGAGGCGGAGACCTCCTCGGGTCGGGAGCTCGAGGAGATCGAGCGGACCGTGGCCCGGCACCGGGAGCAGCGCACCCGCCTGGCCTCCGAGCTGGACGAGGAGGTCCTGGAGCTGTACGAGGACCTCCGGGCCGGCAAGCGGGGGATCGGAGCCGCCGCGCTGCGGGATGGGGTGTGCCAGGGGTGCCACGAGAAGCTCTCGGCCCTCGAGCTCGATCGCCTCAAGCGGGAACAGGGGCTTCGGAGGTGTCCGCACTGCCGTCGGATCCTGGTCCCCGACTGATCGTCTTCTGTGACGGCGCCGCCCGAGGCAATCCCGGTCCGGCGGGCATCGGGGTCGTGGTGGTCGACGAGGACGGACGCACCGTGGCGGAGCTGGCCCAGGGGATCGGCCCCGCCACCAACAACGTGGCCGAGTACCGGGCGGCCGTCGCCGGCCTGCGGCTGGCGGCGGAGCGCGGCGCCCGGTCGGTGCTCCTTCGTTCCGACAGCCGGCTCCTCATCGAGCAGCTCTCCGGGCGGTTCCGGGTCAAGAACCCCACGCTTCGGCGCCTCCACGAGGGGGCCCGGGCGCTGATCAAGGGGTTCGACCAAGTGACCCTGGAGCACGTCCCCAGGGAGTTGAACGCTGAGGCGGATCGCCTGGCCAACGAGGGAGTCGACGCCTGGCTGGGCGACGAGGGCCGGGACTGGCGCCCCCCGGAGCCCGGGCCCCGACTGTTCGAGGAGGAAGCGGAGGAGGAGTGAGGGCCGGGTGCTATCCTGGTTCCGGAGGAGCCGGCCGGGCGGCCGCGGGCTCAACAGAGCTCGAGGAAAGTCCGGACTCCGCAGGGCAGGGTGCTGGGTAACACCCAGGCGGGGCGACCCGCGGAAAGTGCCACAGAGAACAGACCGCCCGCCGAGAGGCGGGTAAGGGTGAAACGGTGAGGTAAGAGCTCACCAGCGTGCCGGGTGACCGGCGCGGCTCGGCGAACCCCACCCGGAGCAAGGCCAAGCAGGGAGCACTCCGGCCGAGGCGATCGCACGGCCGGGACGGGCGGCCCGCCCGACGCTCCCGGGTAGGCTGCATGGGCAAGGGGGCTTTGGCCCCCGGCCCTCAGGGCCGCGGCGACGCGGCTCGCAGAGAGATGGCCGCCACCCGCTTGCGGGCACAGAATCCGGCTTACAGGCCGGCTCCTCTCTCCCTCCGACCCACTGGTAGCGTTGGTCCATGGCCTCGGCGCGGACCCGGTTATTGCTGCTCGCCCTGGTTCCGGCGGTGGTGGTCGCGGGGCTGTGGCTGGTGGCATCGACCCGGCAACCGGAAGATCCCGGTGCCGCGGTGGAGCTCTCCGGGCCGATGCCGGAGATCGACGGGCCCGCCCTGTTGGGGGGCGAGGTCACCCCGGCCGCGTATCGGGGCAAGGTGGTGGTAGTGAACTTCTGGGCGTCCTGGTGCGGGCCGTGTCGCCGCGAGCAACCGGGTCTCCAGCGGCTGTCCGAGGAATATGAGGGCCGGGTGGCGTTCATCGGGGTGAACTTCCGCGACGACCCCGCGGCGGCGCGGGCCTACCTCGACGAGTTCGCGGTCACCTACCCGAGCGTCGAGGACCCGACGGGGAAGATCGCCCACCGGTTCCACGTTCCCTGGCTCCCCGCCACGGTACTGGCCGACGCGGAGGGCGAGCTCCGGTACCGCCTCCTGGGGGCCCAGGCGGAGTCGACACTGCGCGATTACCTGGAGGAGGTGCTGGTCGAGGCGTGAAGGTCAGCCCCGGGACGCGGCGCGGGCCAGCTGCTTCCCGGCGTGGTACGAGGACCGGACCAGCGGGCCGGATTCCACGTGGGCGAAGCCCATGTCCATGCCCACCCTGGCGTGATCGGCGAACTCCTCGGGCGTGACCCACCGGTCCACCGGGAGATGGAACTTGGTGGGCTGGAGGTACTGGCTGACCGTGACCAGGTCCACATCGGCCGCGCGGAGGTCGTGCATCGACTCGATGACCTCAGCCGGCTCTTCGCTCATCCCCAGGATCAGTCCAGACTTGGTGAACTGGCCCGGTCGGATGGCCTTGGCCGTGCGAAGCACGTCCAAGGTCCGGTCGTAGCCGAACGCCGGGCGGATCCGGCCGTGGAGCCGGCGCACGGTTTCCAGATTGAGGGCGAATACGTCGGGCTCGGCCTCCAGCACCGTTCGCAGCGCCTCGGGATCGCCCTTGAAGTCCGGGGTCAGAACCTCGACGCCGGCCTCCGGGAGGGCCTCGCGCACCGCACGGACGCACGCCGCCCAGATGGCCGCACCGCCGTCGGGGAGGTCGTCCCGGGCCACGCCGGTGAGCACCACGTATCGGAGACCCATGGCCTCGACGGCCTCGGCGATCCGGCGGGGCTCGTCCTCGTCCGCGGGGAGTGGCTTGGCCGTCTGCACGTCGCAGAAGCCGCACCGCCGGGTGCACCGGTCGCCGAGGATCAGGAACGTGGCCTCCCGGTCTTCCCAGCACTCGAAGATGTTGGGGCACCCGGCCTCCTCGCACACGGTGTGGAGGTCCCGGTCGCGCATGATCCGCTTGAGGTCTTGGTAGTTCGGGCCGAACTTGGCCTTGACCTTCAGCCACTCGGGGCGCCGCCCGACGGGCCTGGCGGTCTGGGCGCACCCCACCGAGTGGGCCACATGGGTGTCCTCGATGTGGCCGCCGTGCCCGTCCGTCTCCACGATGGGCAGGTGGAGCCGCCGCTGGTGGGGGTTCTTGTCCCGACCCGGCATGATTCCAGTGTAGAGCCTGAGGCGGGAAGGCCCCTCGTCTGCCCGCCACCTGAGGTTCGTCCGGGGTTTTCCGAGAGGGCCTTGACAGACTGACCACTGGTCAGTATGGTGTGACTGACCGTCGGTCAGTACGTGAAGAGGGAGCCCGAACCCCGAGGGTTGGAGGAAGCGAGATGGCCCAGATGTCCGCTTCGAAGGAGCTCGCGGAGCGTCCCCGCCTCCAGGTCGTGGAAGGGGAGGCGGAAGGAGCTTCCCAGCGGGGTCCCCAGGTCGTGGCCGTGGTGCTCTCCGACGGCACGGTCCGGGAGGTCGGCGCCGAGTGGTCGGAGCAGCGGCCTGCCCGGCGTGACTGGGCATCCGGATCGTTGGCCGGAGACGGCTGGACGCTGTGGTGGGAGCGCCGCTCGTTCGACGGAGCCTAGAAGTCGGCCAGGTCCTTCATGGCCGCGTGGATCTTGTCCACGTCGGGCATGTAGAAGTGCTCCAGCGGCCCCGCGAACGGCATCGCCGGGATGTCGGGGCCGGCCACCCGCACCAGCGGACCATCGAGGTCGAACATGGTCTCCTCGGCGATCGTGGCGATGATCTCGGCCCCCGCCCCGTAGGTCCGGTTGTCCTCGTACACCACCATGGCCTTGCCGGTCTTCTTCACCGACTCCAGGATGGTCTGACGGTCTAAGGGGGCGATGGTCCGGACGTCGACCACCTCCACGGAGACGCCGTCTTCGTCCTCGAGCCTGGCCGCGGCCTCCAGGGACTGGTGGAGCATGAGCCCGTAGGAGATGCACGTGAGGTCATCGCCCTCCCGCTTCACGTCCGCCGGCCCGATGGGGACCTCGTAATCCTCGTCCGGGACCTCGCCCTTGATCAAGCGGTAGCACTTCTTGTGCTCGAGGAACAGCACCGGGTCGGGATCCCGGATGGCCCGGCGCAGCATCCCCTTGGCGTCGTAAGGGGTGGAGGGCAGGACGACCTTGAGCCCGGGGACGTGGCCGTAGAACGCCTCGATCGACTGGGAGTGGTACAGGGCACCGTGGACCCCACCGCCGTACGGCGCCCGGACGACCATGGGGACCCCGAAGTCCCCGTTGGAGCGATACCGGAGCCGGGCCGCCTCCGATACCAGCTGGTCGAAGGCCGGGTGGATGAAGTCGGCGAACTGGATCTCGGCCACCGGCAGCAGGCCGTGGAGGGCCATCCCGATGGCCAGCCCCACGATCGAGGACTCGGCCAGCGGGGTGTCGATGACCCGCTGCTCCCCGAACTCGTCGAGGAATCCCGCGGTGGCCCGGAACACCCCGCCCCGAGCGCCCACGTCCTCGCCCATCACCACGACGCGGTCGTCGGACTTCATCTCGTCGAAGAGCGTGTCGTGGATCGTGGTGACCAGGTTCTTCTCGGTCATGTCACGACTCCTCGGCGAACACGTGCCGGGTGGCCGTGTCCGGATCGGGGTCGGCAGCGTTCCAGGCCTCGTCGACGGCCCGGTCCACCTCCTCCTTGAGCTCGACTCGCAAGGACTCGATCCGCTCGTCGTCGATGAGCCCGGCCCCCTTGAGGTACTGCCCGAACAACACGATGGGGTCCTTCTTCCGGGCGGCCTCGACCTCCTCCCGGGTCCGGTAGGTGCGGTCGTCGTCGTCGGAGGTGTGGGGATGGAACCGGTACGTCCGGCACTCGATCATCGTTGGACCGCCGCCCGACCGGGCTCGCTGCACCGCCTCGGCCATGGCCTCGTAGCAGGCGAACACATCGTTCCCGTCCACGTTGACACCCGGGAAGCCGTAACCGGCGGCCCGACTGGAGAGGTCCTCGACACCGGCCTGCTTGGAAAGCGGGACGGAGATGGCGTACAGGTTGTTCTCGCACACGAAGATGACGGGGAGGTCGTGGATGCCCGCGAAGTTCATGGACTCGTGCCAGTCGCCCTCGCTGGTGGCGCCGTCCCCGAACCACGATCCCACCACGGCGTCCTCACCACGCAACTTCATGGCGTAGGCGATCCCCACGGCATGGGGGATCTGGGTGGCGATGGGAGAGGAGCCGGAGATGATCCCCAGCCTGCGAGACCCCCAGTGGGCGGGCATCTGCCGGCCGCCAGAGGAGGGGTCGTCAGCCTTCCCGAACACCCCCAGGAACACGTCCTTGGGGGTCATCCCGGCCACCAGGCACACCGCCATGTCCCGGTAGTAGGGGACGTAGATGTCCTTGCCGGCGATCATCGGCCACGCCGTGCCGATCTGGCAGCCCTCGTGTCCGGACACCGGGACCACGAACGGCGCCTTTCCCTGACGGTTCAGTCGGAACTGGGCCTCGTCGCACAGTCGGGCGCTGACCATGGCGCGATACATCGCCAGAAGGTCGTCCTGAGAGAGTCCGAGCTGTGAGTGCCGGTCGGCCTGTTGCTTGACCCGTTGCGCCACCCCTCGCCCTCCTTGGTGAGTGAGTTGCCCGGCTCAGGCCGCTTTGAGGGCCCGGTCGAGCGTAAGTCTAGCACCGGGCCTTCCGCCTCCTCCCGGAGCCACCTACGCTGGCCTCTCGTGAGCGAGCTCGCCGACAAGCGCGTGGCCGCGGTGGCCGCCGAAGTCCTCGGAGCGGCGCCGGGCCCCAAGGAATCGCTGGACCTCGACTCCCTGACCCACACGGAGCTGGTCCTGGGGCTGGAGGATGCGTTCGGCATCCGGCTCCCCGACGATGCCCCCGTCCATTCGCTGCGCCACGCGGCCGCGCTGGTGGCCGGAGAGGGGTCCGCCCGCGGCCCGAAGTCGATGTCGGACATCGGTCGGTACCAACGGCTCGTCGAGGCGGGCGTCTCCGGACCGCTGGCCCGCTACTACCGGCTCGAGGTGCGGGACGAGGCCCGGGTTCCCCGCCGCGGACCGGTGGTGCTGGCGGCGAACCACGACAGCTTGCTCGACATCCCCCTCCTGGTGTGGGCCAGTCCCCGCCCGGTGCGGTTCATGGCCAAGCAGGAGCTGTTCGACGGCGCGATCTCGTCATGGGTCTTCCGGGCCACGGGCGCGTTCCCGGTCCGCCGGGCGGGCCCGGACGTCATGGCGGTCCGCACGGCGCTGGAGGTTCTCCGGCGCGGGCGTGTTCTGGGGATGTATCCGGAAGGGACCCGGTCGCCGGACCTCCTGCCGTTCCGAGGGGGTGCTGCCTGGCTGGCGCTGCGTTCCGGAGCGCCGCTCGTCCCGGTGGGGATCCGGGGGACCTTCGAGGCCATGCCCCGAGGCTCCTCGAAGCCCCGGCGGGGACGGGTCCGGATCGCCTTCGGGGAGCCGATCGAGGTCCGGCAGGAACGCGACCCCCGGGCCCGCCTGTCGCGGGCCCGGGAGATCACCGAAGCGTTGCGCTCGGCGGTGGACCGGCTGCGGTCCTAGGCCGGAACCGAGGTGGCCACGATCCTCGGCCGCGAGCCGAGGAAGCCACCGATCAGGGCCACCAGGCTGCCGGCTGCGCACACCCAGAAGCCGATCTGGAAGAACGACAGCGTCTCGTCGGCCTGGTACTGGGTGATCACCAGCATCACCAGGGCCACCAGCCCAAGGGCTCCGGCCAGCCGGGTCAGCCACCCCGTCCGGAAGGCCATCCCCAGAAGGGCCAGGAGGCCCAGCACGATGAGGGCGAAACCGGTCGAGGTGGCGAAGCCCACGGTTGGGCCACCGACTGCCTCGGTGTCGAAGAACGCCCGGAACTCCACCTCCGTGCCGATCCTTTCGGCTCCCCATTTGAGGAACGCGCCCACGATCATCCCCGCTGCGCCGAGCACCGTAAGGGCCATCCGGAGGGCGATGCCGCCCCCGGACGGTCCGACCTCCACCGCCGCGGGAGCCGTGGCCGTCGTGGCCACCGGCTGAGCGGTGGGGTCCACGGCAGGGACCGCGGTCGTGGTCGCCGGGCCGTCGTGCGTGTGCCCCGGAGTGGCTCCCTCGTGGGCGTGGGGAGGCGCATCCCCATGGGTGTGGACGTGTTCGGTCATCTCCCCTCCTTCCTCTGCCGGTATGTTTCCCCGGTCCCGCAAGGCCGAACCGTGGCCCCGGACGGGCTAGGCGGTGGACGTGGCGGGCACCGGTGAGAACAGAGCATCGACCTCCGGAGGAGCGGGCAGCAAGCGACGGTGGAAGACCTCGGAGAACCGCCGGGCCACGGCGGGCTGTGCGTCGGCCACTGCGACCTCCCTCCCGGCGATCTCGGTGAGCGATGTCACGCCCCGGTCCGCCAGGCCGCAGGGAACGATGGCCCGATACCACGACAGGTCGGTGGCGCAGTTGAGGGCGAACCCGTGAAGCGTGACGGCTCCTGATACCCGGACCCCGATGGCACAGGCCTTCCGGTCGCCGGCCCACACGCCCGTGTCGCGATTGCGGCCCACGTCGATCCCCAGGTCTGCACAGGCCCGGATCACCGCCTCCTCCATCCTTCGGAGGTAGCCGATGACGTCCGGCGCCGGCCCCAGGTGGAGGATGGGGTATCCTACGAGCTGGCCCGGCCCGTGGAACGTCACGCTGCCGCCGCGGTCGACCCGGTGCAGCTCCGCGCCGGCTCGCTCGATCTCCGGTTCGGCCAGCAGCAGGTGGGAGGGATCGGTCCGCCGTCCCGCCGTGTACACCGGTGGGTGTTCCAACAGGATCAGCACGTCGGGGATCTCGGCGGCGGCCCGCCATGCCGCGAGGTCGTGCATGACCCGGAACGCGGTCGAGTAGGGGACCACCCCGGGCGTGGCCAGCCAGGCGTCAGTCAAGGTACGCCTGGAGTTCGGGGGTGAAGTCCCAGGTCTCCAGGTTCCTCTTGAGCCGGCCCAGGAACTGCGCCGCCGAAGCGCCATCGATCATCCGGTGATCCCAGGACATCGACAGGTACACCATGTGCCGGATGGCGATGGCGTCGTCGATCACCACCGGCCGCTTCTCCACGGCGTCGAACGCCAGGATGGCGGTCTCCCCGGGGTTCATGATCGGGACGCTCATGATCGACCCGAAAGGGCCCGGGTTGGTGATCGTGAAGGTCCCGCCGTGGACCTCGTCCGGCTTGAGCTTCTTCGACCGCGCCCGGGTGGCCACGTCGTTGATCCCACGGGCCAGGCCCACCACGTTCATCTCGTCTGCGCTCCGGACCACCGGGACGATCAGTCCCTCCTCGTAGGCCACCGCGATCCCCAGGTTCACGTAGTTCCGGTACGTGGCGGTGCCGGCCTCCACGTCGAGCCTGGCGTTGACCTCGGGGTGGGCCAGCAGTGCGTCGCACACGGCCCGGGCCACGAACGGCATGTACGTCAGGGAGATCCCCTCACGTGCCTTGAACGTGTCCTTGGCCCGGCTCCGCAGCCGAACGATGTCCTCGAAGTTGACCTCGACCAGGTTCCAGGCTCGGGCCGTGGAATGGAGCGAGGCCACCATGTTCTCCGCGATCCGCTTGCGGATGTGGGAGATCGGGCGGACCTCCTCACGTTCGCCGGCGGCCGGCGCCGCCCGCTGCGGAGGAGCGACGGGGGCTTCCGCCGGAGCAGGAGCCGGCTGGGACGCACCAACGCGGGCCGCTCCGGACTCGATCACCGCGGTGATGTCCTTCTTGGTGATCCGCCCCCCGGTGCCGGTGCCCTGCACCTGAGAGAGGTCGATCTGGTTCTCCTCGGCCAGCCGGCGGACCAGCGGCGAGAGGATGCGGCTCCGAGGGCCCTGCTGGACCGTTGCGGGCTGGGGGGCCGAGGGCGCCGGAGCGCGCTCCTCGGCCTGGCCGTTCCCCCCGCTGGGCTGCGGTTCCGCCCGCCGTTCTTTGGCGGCCGGGGCCTCGGCGGGGGCTTTCTCTTTCTGGGGCTCCTCCCGCGGCTCCTCCGCAGAGGGCTTGGCTTGGCCGTCGCCACCGCCTTCCTCCTCGATGGTGGCCAGCTCGGTCCCCACGGCCACGGTCTCGCCTTCCTGCACCTTGATCTCCTTGATGACACCGGCCATCGGCGAAGGGACCTCGGTGTCCACCTTGTCGGTGGAGATCTCGAACAGCGGCTCGTCTCGCTCGACGGTGTCGCCCTCCTTCTTCAGCCACTTGATGATGGTGCCCTCGACCACCGTCTCGCCGAGCTGCGGCATCGTTACCGGCGTCGCCACATGGACCTCCTCGTCTCTGGAGCTCTGTGTACCACGGTGTCGGCGCTCACATCGCGTGCAGCGGCCGGCCCGCCAGGGCCAGGTGGGCCTCGCCGATGGCTTCGGAGAGCGTGGGGTGGGGATGGATGAGGGCGGCCACCTCGGAGGGCATGGCCTCCCAGTTCGTGATCAGCATGGCCTCGGCGATCAGGTCGGTGACGTGGGGGCCGATCATGTGCACGCCCAGCACCGGCCCGTCCTTCTCGCCCACCACCTTGCACAGCCCGCCCTCCCGCAGCATGTTGGCCTTCCCCAGGCCCTGCATGCTGAACTTCTCGATCTCCACCTCCGCGCCGCGCTCCTTCGCCTGGGCCTCGGTGAGGCCGACCGAGGAGATCTCCGGAGTAGAGAACGTCACCCTGGGCACGCCGGCATAGTCGAGGTCGGGGACCTCGGTGCCGGCGATGCGTTCGGCAACCTGCACTCCCTCGGCCATCGACACGTGGGCAAGCTGGAACGGGGACGTGCACACGTCGCCCAGGGCCCACACACCGTCGACGGTGGTCCGGCATTGGCCATCGACCTTCACGTAGCCTCGATCGACCTCCACGCCGATGTCCTCCAGCCCCAGCCCCTCGGTCACCGGGCCACGGCCCACGGCCACCAGGCAGATGTCGGCCTTGACGCTCTCGCTCTTCCCTCCGGCCTCGAACGTCACGGTGACGGCGTCCCGGCCTTCCTTCGCTTCCTGGACCTTGGCTCCGGCGTGCGCGACGATCCCCCGCTTGCGGAACGCCCGAGCGACCTCCTTGGAGATGTCCTCGTCCTCCAGGGGCGCCAGACGGTCGAGGGCCTCGATGAGCGTGACCTCGGCGCCGAACGAGCGATACAGGGAGGCGAACTCCAGTCCCACGGCTCCGGCCCCGATGACCACCGCCGACGACGGGAGCCGATCGAGCGTCAGGGCCTGGTCGCTGGTGATGATCCGTTTGCCGACATCCATGCCCGGCAGCAGCTTTGGTTGCGACCCCGTGGCCACCACCACCGCGCCGGCCTCCAGGTTCCGGCCGTCGACCTCCACCGCCGACGGCGATGTGAGTTTCGCGGTTCCCTTGACGATCTCGATCTTTCGGGCCTTGACCAGGCTGGTAAGCCCGGACACGAGCTTGTCGACCACCTTGGCCTGGAAATCCTGGACCGCGGGCCATTCGGGCTCGCCGGAGGCCTTGATGCCCCATTCCTTCGAACGGGTCACGGCGTCCATGACCGCGGCGGACTGCAGCAGGGCCTTGGTGGGGATGCACCCGCGGAGGAGACACGTGCCGCCCAGACGGTCGTCTCGCTCCACCAGGGCGACCTTCTTGTCGAGCTGGGCGGCCCGGAGTGCGCTGGAATAGCCGCCGGTGCCGGCTCCGATGACGACAACGTCGAACGCATCAGGCATGGCGGTGATCCTTTCGTTCCCGGGGCTGGGTCCCGCGTTCGCCTCCGGCCGTCATACTACCGCCACCCGAATCGGCTCTGGAGGTCACGGTGGACGCCCTGGTGAAGCACTCGCCGCTCGAGGAGCTGCACGCCTCGTCGGGCGCAAAGATGGGCGAGTTCGGCGGATGGTCCATGCCCATCGAGTACGCCGGGGTGCTCACCGAGCACCGCGCGGTTCGGGAAGCGGTGGGAGTCTTCGACCTCACCCACCTCGGGAAGGTGGACGTCGAGGGACCGGGAGCCGCGTCGTGGCTCCAGCAGGTCGTGACGAACGACCTGTCGTCCGTGGCGGTCGGAGGGGCCCAGTACAACCTGGTGCTCACCGAGGAGGGTGGCATCGTCGACGATCTCATCGTCTACCGGGTCTCGGAGGAGCGGTGGCTGGTGGTGCCGAACGCGGCCAACACCGCCGCGGTCCTGGAGATCCTGTCGGCAGGTGCGCCGGCCAACGTGGGCGTCGCCCACCGCGAGGATCTGTGCACGATCGCGGTCCAGGGGCCGCGCTCGTTCGAGAGCGTCGGCGAGCTGTTCCCCGAGGCGGAGCGCCTCGAGTACATGCACTCCACCGAAGCGTCATACCGGGACGTCGTGGTCCTGGTGGCCCGGTCCGGGTACACGGGGGAGCGGGGGGTGGAGCTGTTCGTGCCCGAGGCCGTGGCCCGGTCCCTGTGGCGGGACCTGCTCGACGCGGGGCGGCCACTGGGGATGGAGCCGGCCGGGTTGGGGGCCAGGGACACCCTTCGCCTGGAGATGGGCTACCCGCTCCACGGGAGCGACATCTCCGAGGACCGGACCCCCCTGGAGGCGGGGCTGTCGTGGGCCGTTGCCTTCGACAAGGGTGAATTCAGGGGCCGGGAGGCCGTGTTGCGGCAGAAGGCGGAAGGCGTACCGGCCCGGCTCCGAGGCCTGCGGATGGGAGGGAAGCTGATCCCCCGGGCCCACTACCCGGTGTTCGCCGGGGACCGCCGGGTGGGGGAGACCACCAGCGGGACGTTCTCCCCGACGCTCCGGATCGGGATCGCCATGGCCTACCTGTCACCCGCCGACCGGCACGGCCCCGGGAGCACCGTGGAGATCGACGTGCGAGGACGAAGAGGCCAGGCCGAGGTGATCGTGCCGCCGTTCGTGGACCGGAGCCCGAAGGGCTAGGCGAGCTGGGCCGGGAGGCCCGCGGTGGCCAGGAACACGGGAACCGGCGTCCCCCCGAACGACACCCCTGATACCAGCCGCTGGAGCCGGTCCTCGGCGGCGGGCCCCGCCGGGACCGACGCGGTGACCACGTAGAGGCCGGAGCGAGGGATCCCCAGCTCGCGCACCGGACCGTAGCCGGGAGCGGCCACGAACGATGCCCACCGGGTGACGCTCGAACGCGACACGCAGGTGCCCGACTCCGTGACCACGTAGTGCCAGGTGAGCGCGTCGCGGTGGGGATGGCGGACGGCCACCCGCCGGGTCTCCGACGAGCAGCCGGGCGCCTCGTGCGCCATGTCGGCCAGGGGTCCTCGAACGGCCAACTGGTAGTAGTCGGTGGGCACGCCGACCTCGGTGGCATCGACCCAGTAGGCCTCCAGCCCCGGTCGACGGAGGTCGGTGGGCGACCACCCCGCCAGGTCCGCGGACGCCTGGATGCCGGTCTTGTGGGCGGCGGTCTCACCCACCGGCCGGAACTCCCACTTCGGCGGAAGGAGGGCCGCGACGCCGGCCACGTGCGCATGGCGGGGGAGGGTGGTCTCCGGGAGGACGGTTCCGCCCGTGGAGGTCGCCGTGAATGACAGACCGATCAGGAGCACCACGGCGTACCGGGCCCAGGCCACTGGAACCTCGGCCGAAGTGTATGGGGTCGGGTGCCCGAACGCCAGACCGCGAGTTGACCGGCCTCCCCACGGAGGCCACAATCGGGGGCGTCGATGGCCCTGAGGTGGCCCGAGTGGGAGCGGCAGCCCCGCCCGGGCCCGGGTCCCGGGGGACCCGAAGGGAAGCCGGTGAGAATCCGGCGCGGTCGCGCCACTGTGACCGGGGAGTGACCTCGACGATGCCACTGGGGGTGGCCACACCCCTGGGAAGGCCGAGGGAGCGCTGATCCGGAAGCCAGGAGACCTGCCCGGGGCAAAAAGGAGCCGTCCCTCGCGCAAGGGTGGCGGGCCTGGAGCACGCAGCCCCCCGGCGAGGGCCGGGGGCGTCGTCGTTTCTGGGCTCCCGGGCGCGGGACGGCATGTCTGGCCGCGCGTTCGGCCGGAAAGGAGTCAGCATGTCCCGAGCCCACCGGCTCGTCCTCTCGCTGGCGCTCGCCACAGCGGCGTGCGCGTCATCGCCCTCCGAGATCCGTCCCGCCAGCCGAGATGAGGGGTTTCCCGTCACGGTCACGGCCCCGAACGGCGAGGTGGAGATCGCTCAGCGGCCCGGGCGGATCGTCTCCCTCTCACCAACGTCCACCGAGATGCTGTTCGCCATCGGTGCGGGCGACCAGGTGGTTGCCGTCGACGAGAACTCGGACTATCCGGCGGAGGCACCGGTCACCGACCTGTCCGGATACGAGCCGAACATCGAGTCCATTGCGGGGTATGAGCCGGACCTCGTCGTCGCGTCGGATGATCTCGGAGATCTGGTCGACTCGCTGGAGCCCCTGGACATCCCGCTGATCCTCCAGCCCGCCGCGGAAACGTTGGAGGACAGCTACGCGGAGATCGAGCAGCTCGGTATGGCCACCGGCAACTCCGCCGAAGCCGCTGAGGTCGTGGCGTCGATGGAGTCGGAGATGGAGACCATCGTCGAGTCGGTGCCGGACCTCTCCGAACCTCCGACCTACTATCACGAGCTGGACGACACGTACTTCACCGCAACGTCCGAAACGTTCATCGGAACGGTCTACGGGCTCCTCGGGCTGCGGAACATCGCGGACCGGGCCGACGAGGAAGGCAGCGGGTACCCGCAGCTCTCCGGCGAGTACATCATCCAGGCAGATCCCGACCTGATCTTCCTCTCGGACACGAAGTGCTGCGGTCAGTCGCTGGAGACGGTGTCCGAGCGGCCCGGGTGGGACCGGCTCACGGCGGTGCGGACGGGTGCCGTCGTGGAGCTCGACGATGACGTTGCGTCCCGGTGGGGGGCCCAGGGTGGTCGATTTCCTGCGGGCCGCGGCGGCCGCCGTGTCGGAGCTGGAACCGGTGGGTTGATGGCCGCGCCGGCCGCCTCTGCACCGTCGACACCCGCGGTCCTCGCGGGGACGCGGCTCCGCCTGCGAGGGATCCTGGTTCCGGCCGGCGGGCTGCTGGGGGTGACGATCCTCGCCGTGATGGTGGGCCCCGTGCGGCTGGACCCGGTTGGCGTCATGCGCGAGCTCGTCGATCGGTTGCCTCTGGTCGACCTGACCTCAGGCCTGTCCGAGCGTGAAGCCACCATCCTGTGGGAGCTTCGGCTCCCCCGGGTCGTTCTTGGCGGCCTGGTGGGGGCGACGCTGGCGATGGCGGGCGCCGCCTACCAGGGCGTGTTCCGCAACCCCCTGGCCGACCCATACCTGCTCGGTGTGGCCGCGGGCGCTGGGCTGGGCGCCACCCTGGCCATCGCCTACCTCCCGGAGTCGTCGGCCTGGCCGGTGCCTCCGCTGCCCGTGGCGGCCTTCGCTGGCGGCCTCGCCGGGGTGGGGGCCACCTACGTCCTGGGCCGTTCGGGGGGCCGGACTCGGACCACCACGACCTGATCCTGGCCGGGGTGGCCGTGGCGTCGTTTCTTACCGCCCTCCAGGCCTATGTCCAGCTACGGGAAGCGGACACGCTACGCCAGGTGTACTCGTGGATCCTGGGACAGCTCAGCACGGCCGGATGGGGAGACGTCGTTCTCATCCTCCCGTATGTGGCTCTCAGCGGGCTGGCCATCGTGCTGCATCGCCGCCTGCTGGACGTGATGAGCGTCGGCGACGAGGAGGCCGACAGCCTGGGCATCCGGGCGGGACGGATCCGCCTGGTGCTCGTCGTGGCGGCGACGCTGGCCACGGCCGCGGCGGTAGCGGTCAGCGGCCTGATCGCGTTCGTGGGGATCATCGTCCCTCACGCCATCAGGCTGACTGTGGGGTCCAGTTTCCGGGTGGTCCTTCCGCTGTCAATCTTCGTGGGCGCCGCGTTCCTCATCCTCGCCGACCTCTTGGCCCGGACCGTCATCGCGCCCGCCGAGATCCCCATCGGGGTCATCACCGCGTTCTTCGGGGCGCCGTTCTTCCTGCTCGTGCTGAGCCGGAGCCGGAGACTCGATTGACGGCGATCAGCCTGAAGGACGTCACGGTCTCCTTCGACGGGACCCGAGTGGTCCAGGGCGTGACCCTTGACGTGCGCCGCGGCGCCTGGGTGGGGCTCATCGGGCCGAACGGTGCCGGCAAGACGACACTCCTGCGCGCGGTGGCCGGACTGGTGCCGTTCGCGGGGGTGGTGCGGCTGTCGGGCACCCCAGTGTCGGCCCTGGGGCGGCGGGCCGTGGCCCGGCTGGTGGCCTACGTGCCGCAGCGACCGCTAACGCCTGCGTCGATGGCGGTGACCGACTACGTCCTTCTGGGGCGCACGCCCCACATCCCGTACCTGGGTCGGGAAGGCTGGCGGGACCTCGAGGTAGTGGGCGGCGTGTTGGAGAGGCTGGAGCTTACAGAGTTGGCGGGGCGGGCCCTCGGATCGCTGTCCGGGGGCGAGGTGCAGCGAGCGATCCTGGGCCGTGCGCTCGCCCAGGAGGCACCCGTTCTCCTTCTCGACGAGCCGACCAGCGCCCTGGACGTCGGCCATCAGCAGCAGGTGTTGGAACTGGTGGACGAGCTGCGCAGGGAGCACGCCCTCACTGTGGTCAGCGCTATGCACGACCTCACGCTGGCGGGGCAATTCACCGAACGCCTGGTGATGATGGACTCAGGCACCGTGGCCCTCGAGGGTTCGGCTCGGTCGGTGCTGACCGAAGGGGCCATCCGCCGCCACTACCGGGCCTCGGTTCGCGTGCTCGATGTCCAGGGCGGCGGTGTGGTGGTCATCGCCACGCGCGCCACGGCCGGCGGTTCTGGCGACGGACGGGAGGCCCGGGCATGAGCGAGTACGGCGCGGGTATCGGGACACGGCGAGGGATCGAATTCTGATGGCTCTCACCCTGTTGCTCGGAGGGGCCCGGAGCGGCAAGTCGGCCCTGGCGGTGCAGATGGCGACTCGGTGGCGGGGGCCGGTCACGGTGATCGTAACCGGCGAGGCCAGGGACGAGGAGATGGCCGAGCGGATCAGACGGCACCGGGCCGCCAGGCCGCCGTCGTGGGACACCGTAGAGGAACCGGTGGACTTGGACGGGGCGATCTCGGGGACTGCGGCCGAGGCCTGTGCCGTGGTGGACTGCCTGACCTTATGGGTCTCCAACCTGCTCGAGCGAGGGGAGGAGGACGCCGAGGTCACCGATCGAGCCCGCACGGCGGCGGACCTGGCCTCCCGGCGGAGCGCCCCGACCATCGTGGTCAGCAACGAGGTCGGCTCGGGGATCGTGCCCATGAACGCTCTGGCCCGCCGGTACCGGGACCTCCTGGGCGAGGTCAACGCGATCTGGGCGGACGTCGCGGCGAGCAACTTGCTGGTGGTCGCCGGCCGGGTCCTTCCACTGAGCGAGCCGGCGGACCTGGGGACCGATGGCTGAGCTCACCGAGGCGCTGGCCCACCTTCCGGAGCCCGATGACGATGCCCGGGCGGCGGTTCGTGACCGCGCCTCCCGGGTCCTTCGGCCGGCGGGGGCGTTCGACCGGCTGGACGAGGTGGCGGTATGGCTGGCCGGGTGGCAGCGCTCACCCCGGCCGGCGGTGCGGCGGCCCGCCGCCGTGCTGTTCGCCGCGGATCACGGGGTAGCGGACGAGGGCGTCAGTGCCTATTCGGCCAAGGTGACGTCCGCCATGGTGGAGGTGCTCGAGGCCGGGGCGGGGACGGCCTCGGTGTTGGCTCGGCTGGTGGACGCCGAGCTCCACGTGGTGGACGTGGGGGTCGGCCACCCCAGCGGCAACCTGGTCCGCGAGAGCGCGCTCTCCGAGGAGCGCTTCGCGTCGTGTTTGGACCAAGGGCGGGGCGCCGTTCGAGGCGTACCGACCGACCTCCTGGTGCTGGGGGAGATGGGCATCGGCAACACCACGGCGGCGTCAGCCGTGTGCGCGACGCTGTTCGAGGGATCCGTGGCGGACTGGACGGGGCGGGGGACGGGTGTCGACGGCGCGATCCTAGATCGTAAGCGCGCCGTCGTGGAGGCGGCCCGGGAACGGGTGGGCGCGCGTCGTCACCCGTTCGAGGTGCTACGCCAGGTCGGTGGACCGGAGCTAGCAGCCATCTGCGGGGCGATCCTCGAGGCCCGGCTCCGCTCGATCCCTGTGGTCCTGGACGGCTTCGTGGTGACCGCCTCGGCCGCTCCGCTGGAGCTGGTGCGACCCGGAGCGCTGGACCACTGCATCGCGGGCCACCGTTCACCCGAGCCCGGACACGGACGGCTGCTCGAGCGGCTGGGGCTGTTGCCCCTGCTGGACCTCGGGCTGCGCCTGGGTGAGGGCACCGGGGCTCTGCTCGCCGTTCCTCTGATCCGGGCTGCCGCAGCGGCGGTGACCGACGTCGATACGTTCGAGGACTGGGGGCTCGGATGAGGAACCTCCTAGGGGCCCTGTCGCTTCTCACCAGGGTCCCGGTTCCACGTGGGCCCGGAGCGCCGCCTGGCCTGGCGGCCTCCGTGCCGTGGTTCCCGGTTGTCGGAGCCCTCGTCGGCCTGGCCGTGGCCGGGGCCTACGCGGCGCTCGGTCTCGTGCTGCCCCCGCTCCCGGCCGCGGCGATCGCCGTGGCCCTTGGCTCATTGATCACCGGGGCCTTTCACGAGGACGGCCTGGCCGACACCGCAGACGCGCTGGGAGGCTCGTGGAGCCGTGAGGAGGCGCTGCAGATCATGCGGGATCCCCACCACGGCACCTTCGGGGTTCTGGCCCTGGTGTGGAGCGCCGTCATCCGGGTGGCCTGCGTGGCGACTTTGGGGCCACAGGCGGGCATCGCTGCCCTGGTGGGCGCCCACGCCCTGAGCCGGGGAGCCGCAGTCGGAGTGATGGGCTCGCTGGCCCCGGCAACGGCCGACGGGATGGCCGCGGCTCACGTCTCCGCCGTGACCCGGGCCCAGGTGCTCGGCGCCCTCACCGCCGGTCTCGTTGCCGGGGCCGTGGCCCTCGGACCGTGGCTCCTTCTGGCGGGCCCCGCGGCGGCCCTGGGAGCGGCGGGCGTGGGGTGGTTCTCCCGGCGGAGGATCGGCGGAGTCACCGGGGACGTCCTGGGCGCGGCCCAGCAGGTGGCCGAGGTGCTGGTCCTGATCGTGGCAGCGGCCGTGGCTGCTTCGGGCGCTTCGCTGGCGTGGTGGCGATGACCGTGCGCCTGTGGCTGGTTCGCCACGGCGACACCGAGTGGAGCGATTCCGGACGGCTGAATGGGTGGCGCGACGTGCCCCTGAACGCCGCCGGGAGGCGCCAGGCCATGGCGCTGCGCAGCGTGCTGGCCGGGCGACGGTTCGCGTCCGTGCGCAGCTCGGACCTGTCCCGCGCGCTGTCGACCGCGCGGATCGCCGCCGGGATCGCCGTTCCCGACTCCCGGCTCCGCGAGCTGGACTTCGGGGCCCTGGAAGGAGCCACCTGGGATCGGGTCCCTGCGGCCACGCAGAGGGCCCTCCTGAGTTTCGACGACTTCGCCGCCCCGGAGGGTGAGTCGGTCCCGCACCTGCGACGGAGGGTCCGGGAGGCCATCGACGAGCTTCCGGACGGAGACCACCTGGTCGTTTCGCACGGTGGGGTGATCCGGTTGTTGCTTCGCGACGCGGGGCAGGACCAGCGGGTAGAACCCGGCGGGGTCCGGACCGTGTGGTATCGAGGGCCCGGACGTTGACGTGGGCTACGAGGAAGTCCTGGCCTCCGCTGCGGGTGCCCCCTCGTCCTGATCTCCGTCGGACGGTCCGTTTGCGGGGATCGTGAACGAAAGCCGGGAACCTCCGCCGGGCAAGGGCTCGGCCCACAGGATTCCGCCGTGCAGGGCGACCAGGTTGCGGGCCAGGTTGAGGCCGAGGCCCAACCCGGACCTCTGCTTGGTCAGGACTTCCTCGCCGGGCGAGAATGCCTGGCCGAAGGCTGCGGCGACCTTGTCCCGCCCCACCCCCAGACCGCGGTCGGTGATGTGCACGGTGAGCCCTTCGTCCGCCATCCGGGCCTTGAGGCGGACGGTCCCTCCCTGGTCCGAGTACCGACAGGCGTTGTCAACGAGCTGGCGAACCACTCCGCGGACGGCTCGGGCGTCGGCCACGACGGTGAGGGTGTTCGGGACCACCACCTCGACCTGGATGCCGGGATGCCGGTCGGCGGCTTCTCCGGCGCCCTCCCGGATCACCGTGGCCACGTCGCAGGGCCGGAAGTCGAGGGAGAACTCACCCCGGTGGATCTCGGCCTGGGTAAGCATGCCGTCGACGGTGCCCGAGAGCTTGTCGGCCGCCTGTTCGACCTGCTCGAGGAGGTCGTCCCGGTCCCGGTGGGCATCGATGGGGAGCCGGGAGATGGTGGCGGCCACGCCCTTGATGATGGTGAGGGGGGTCCGCAGCTCGTGCGAGACGTTGGCCAGGAAGTCGGTCTTGGTCTGGGCCAGCTCCTCGGCCTGCTGAGCCTGATGAGCCAGGGCCCGGGCCCACTCCCGCTCCCGGGTGACGGACTGCGTGAGCGACTCGACCAGGCCGCGGGCGATGGTGGGATCGAGCACCACGCCGCCCTCGACGACCCGGGCCACGGTCCACAGGAGGAGCTCCACGGTCGGTGGCAGTAGCACGGCGTCCGCCCCCGCGCGAAGGACCTGGACGGCGGCCTCGGTTTCTGGGGAGCCGGCCACCACGACCACCCGGCGTTCGGGGGCGGCAGCCTTCAGCCTCCGGATCAGCTCGGCCGGCTCCGGGCCTGGGAGATCGGATCGAGCGATCACCGCGATGGGGTGCAACCGCTCGGCCACCTCGACCGCGCGGTACCCGGTGTCGGCCGTCTCCACACGGTATCCACGGGAGCCCAGGTCCTCGACGGTGCTCAGGTCGAGGCCGCACACCAGGAGGGTTGCCTCACTCATCGAGGGAGGTATCGGCAGGGCCCCGACCGAGGGTGAGTTTTACTCGACCAGGCCCTGGCGGATGGCGATGGCCACCGCCTGGGCGCGGTCGTTGGCCCCGAGCTTCTCGAAGATCCGTTCCAGGTGGGTCTTGACCGTATGGAAGGAGATCCCCAGCTGGTCGGCGACCTCCTTGGTGGTGGCGCCGTAGGCGATCTTCTGGAGGATCTCGATCTCCCGCGGGGACAGCGGGGCCTCCGGGGAGGAGGGCCGGTCCACCAGCTGGACCTCCTCGATGAACGCCTGGGTCAGGCTGGGGTGGATGACGGCCTTGCCCTGCATGGCCTGGCGGGCCGCGTTGACCAGCTCCGAGACCCCCGCGTCCTTGAGCAGGTACCCGGACACCCCGGCCTGGATGGCCTCGGCCACGCTGGCCCGGGACTCGTCGATGGTGAACAGGATGACCTTGGTCTCGGGGTGGCGCTCCCGGATCATCCGGGTGGCCTGGATGCCGTTCATCCCGGGCATCCGGACGTCCATGAACACGACCTCGGGGCTGAGGTCGTCCACGGCCTTCATGGCCTCCTCGCCGGACGCGGCCTCTCCAACGACCTCGATCTCGTCCGACATCCCGAAGGCCGTTCGCAGGCCGTCCCTGGTGACCGGGTGATCATCGACGATCAGTACGCGCATCGATGCGTTCCCCCGCAAGTCGTCGTTGAGAGGGCCATAGGATATCCTCTAGATAGAGCCGATGAAGCAAGACGACCCGAAAATTGACGAGGCGGCGGCTCCGGCCCCCGAGGCCGGGAACGGCGACCGCTCCGGCCTGAAGGACCAGGTCATGGAGGCCCTTCGCCAGGTCAACGACCCCGAGCTGGGGATCAATATCGTCGACCTCGGGCTGGTCTACGACGTGGAGATCGAGGGGAGCACGGTGCACATCACCTACACCCTGACCACGATGGGGTGCCCCATCGGGCCCCTGATCGAGACCCAGATCCAGCAGATGCTCGAGGGTGTGGAGGGAGTCGACGGGCTGGAGGCCGAGATGGTCATGAGCCCCCCCTGGACCCCGGACAAGATGTCCGAGGAGGCCAAGGCCGCCCTGGGCATGTTCTGAGGCTTGACAGCGGAGCGTCCCCTCCGGTACAAAGCCCGCGGCGAATCCCATCAAAGGCATCGGAGATATGATCCCAACGCGTTGCGCCCGGTCGGCCGGGACCATGATCCCCAACCGCGCCTGCGGCTGTACCAGGCCGTCTCGCTGAGGCCTTCGGGCCACCCCCCACGACCATCCCGACCAGAACAGGAGGATCACCGATGACCGATTACGCCAACCCCGGAGCGCTCGTGGACACGGACTGGCTCGCCGACCACGTCGACGACCCCAACGTCCGGATCATCGAGGTCGACGAGGACACCTCTGCCTACGAGAAGGGACACATCCCGGGCGCCGTGGGGTGGAACTGGTTCAAGGACCTGCACGACTCGCTGCGCCGCGACTACGTGGACCAGGGCGGCGCCTCCGCCCTCCTCCGGCAGGCCGGCGTGGGACCCGACACCACCGTGATCCTGTACAGCGGCAACAACAACTGGTTCGCCTCGTACGCGTACTGGCTGCTGCGGTACCTGGGCTTCGACCGGGTCAAGCTACTCAACGGAGGGCGGCAGAAGTGGGAGCTGGAGAGCCGGGAGTTGGTCTCCGACGTGCCCTCGTTCCCGGCCACCGAGTTCGAGATCGGCGGGCCCATCCGCGAGGACCTGCGGGCCCACCGGGATGACGTGCTGTCCAAGGTCGGCAAGACCTCGTTCGTGGACGTCCGCTCTCCGGAGGAGTACCGGGGGGAGAAGCTGGCCCCCGACCATCTCCCGCAGGAGCAGGCCCAGGTGCCCGGCCACATCCCCGGCGCCCTCAACATCACGTGGTCGAAGGCCGCGGCCGAGGACGGGACGTTCAAGTCCCCCGACGAGCTTCGGGCTCTGTACGAGGGTGAGGGACTGACTCCCGAGGGGGAGGTCATCGCCTACTGCCGGATCGGGGAGCGGTCCAGCCACACCTGGTTCGTGCTGAAGGAGCTGCTCGGCTACCAGAAGGTCCAGAACTACGACGGCAGCTGGACCGAGTACGGCTCGTTGGTCGGCGCGCCGATCGAGCGATAGCTCGCCGGGCGCCGCAAGGCGACCCGTGGTTCTCGGGTAGGGTTGATGAGGGTCCGTCTTCGCGGGCCCTCATCGCGCCGCCGCGAGGAGGAGCAGTGTCCTCGAGAGACCTGTCGCGCCTGGAGCACCAGATCGAGGAACACCCCGAGCAGCTCCAGGGTCTGGGTCCTGACTACGAGGTCGAGCTCGAGCCACAGGCCCACCGGGTTGAGGGGGAGTGGATCCGCGACGTCACCCTGGGGGCCAACGACGGGCTGGTGTCCATCCTCACCCTGCTGGCCGGGGTGGCCGGCGCAGGCGCGGGTGCGGAGACGGTCCGTCTGGCCGGGCTGGCTGGCGTGGTGGCCGGAGCCATCTCCATGGGCGTGGGGGCTTACGTGTCGGCGAAGGCATACCGGTCGTACTACCGGAAGGAGCTCCGGCAAGAGGTCCGGGAGATGCGGGAGAAGCCGGACGTGGAGCGGGAGGAGATTCGGACGATCTACCGGGAACGCGGCTTCGAGGGGGAGCTCCTGAACCGGGTGGTGGACCGGATCACGGCCGATCCCCGGGTGTGGCTCAAGGTGATGATGTCGGAGGAGCTGGGACTGTCGGCCCACTTCGGCCGGCCGCTGGGCGCGGCGGCGGTGGTGTTCGTGGCTTTCGTGATCGGGGGGGTGATCCCCGTGGCCCCCTTCCTGTTCGCCGAAGGCCTGGCGGCCCTGGCGGCCTCGTTCGGCGTCTCCGCGGTGGCCCTGCTGGTGGCCGGGGGCCTCCGGAGCCGGTTCACCGGCGAGCGGCCCCTGGTGGCCGGCCTGGAGCTGGTGGCCATGGCGACCATCGGGGTGGCGGTGGCTCTCCTGGTGGGGCGCCTGGTCGGGGTGGCCATCGACTGAATCCGACCTCTGGGGTAGGCTTTTGGGCACCCCCCTCGTATACTGGGAGCTGAGATGGCAGCGACCCGTCCCGACCTCAAGGAGCTCGACCAGGGGTACCGCTTCGGCTGGAAGGACCCCCAGCACTCCGTGTTCACCCCCAAGCGGGGGCTCTCGGAGGCCGTGGTCTCGGAGATCTCCGAGATCAAGTCCGAGCCCGCGTGGATGCGGAAGTTCCGGCTCAAGGCCCTGAAGCACTTCCAGGGCCGCCCCATGCCGTGGTGGGGCGCCGACCTCTCCGACATCGACTTCGAGAACATCTACTACTTCATCCGCGCCACGGAGAAGCAGGCCAAGTCCTGGGAGGATCTGCCCGACGACATCCGGGGGACTTGGGACAAGCTGGGGATCCCCGAGGCCGAGAAGAAGTTCCTCGGCGGCGTCTCGGCGCAGTATGAAAGCGAATCCGTCTACCACAAGATCAAGGATGAGCTTGACCAGATTGGCGTGGTGTTCACCGACATGGACTCCGCCCTCCGGGAGCACGAGGATCTGGTCCGGGAGTACTTCGGGACGATCATCCCGGCGAACGACAACAAGTTCGCCGCGCTGAACTCCGCGGTGTGGTCCGGCGGCTCCTTCGTGTACGTGCCCGAGGGCGTGCACGTGGACATCCCGCTCCAGGCCTACTTCCGGATCAACGCCGAGAACATGGGGCAGTTCGAGCGGACCCTGATCATCGCCGAGCCGGGCTCGTACGTGCACTATGTGGAGGGCTGCTCGGCGCCGATCTACACCACCGATAGCCTGCATTCCGCGGTGGTGGAGATCATCGCCAAGCCCGGCGCCCGGGTGCGGTACACGACCATCCAGAACTGGTCGACCAACGTGTACAACCTGGTGACCAAGCGGGCCGCGGCCCACGAGGATTCCATCGTTGAGTGGATCGACGGGAACATCGGCTCGAAGGTGACCATGAAGTACCCCAGCATCTACCTGCTGGGCAAGGGCGCCCGTGGCGAGGTGCTGTCGGTGGCCTACGCCGGCGAGGGGATGCACACCGACGCCGGCGGGAAGGCCATCCACGCCGCGCCGTACACCACGTCGATCATCACCTCGAAGTCGGTGTCGAAGGACGGGGGGCGGACCGGGTACCGGGGGCTGGTGCGGGTTGAGCCCGAGGCTCACCACGCCAAGTCCAACGTCCGGTGCGATGCCCTGATCCTCGACGAGGCGTCACGCTCCGACACCTACCCGTACATCGAGGTGGAGGAGGAGTCGGCGGCGCTGGGCCACGAGGCCACGGTGTCGCGGGTCGGCGAGGACCAGCTGTTCTACCTGATGAGCCGGGGCCTGTCCGAGACCGACGCCATGGCCATGATCGTCAACGGCTTCATCGAGCCCATCACCAAGGAGCTCCCCATGGAGTACGCCGTTGAGCTCAACCGCCTGATCGAGCTCCAGATGGAAGGCTCGGTCGGCTAGGCAACCCGGGCCGCGAAGCTCCAGTCGTAAAGCCCTAGGCAGGCTCGCGTCGAATTCTGAACGCGGCTAGTAGCGGATCTCGAGCGCGTAGCGGAAGGCGCTGTCGAGCAGCATCAGCTTGGCCGCTCCCAGGGAACCGACCGGCCGGGGGTCGAGAACTTCCTTGACCACGGTGTACAGCGAGTCGCACGACGCCACACACTCGACACGCAGGCCCTCCTCAGGACCGAGAGGCACCTCGGATCGGATCCCTCGAACGGTCGTGGTCACCGGAGCGGCGACCACCGCCGTCAGGAGGGGGATGGCAACGTTCCTGGTCAGGATCACGACCGGCCGCCGCCCGGCCGCGGGCCCGAGATCCGCCCAGTAGACGTCGCCCCGGTTCACTCCGGTGGAGGGGAACCGAGATCCAGGCCGCCCGCCAACCGACGTCCCGCCTCGACGATCCACGCCTCTTGGGGAAGGCGTCGGTACGACTCGACTAGCTGCCGGTCGGCCTCCGCCTCGGCCAACGCATCAAGGAGGGCCCGGGCTCCGCGGCGGAGCAGCTCGCTCCGGCTCACACCGAGCTTGCGAGCTGCCCGATCCAGACCCTCCATGAGCTCATCATCGAGCTGGACGATGACCTGCCTCCTCGCCACGGCGAGAAGCCTACCATATGATGCATCCAATGGCTAAATCCTACCTCGACAGTCGGGTTTGCCGCCGATACACTGAGTTTGAACCCACCGACTGACATGGCGACCCTGACCGAGACCCGATTCACCCAGGCGGCCCTGCCGGAACCCTCCGGGGAGCCGGCATTCGCCGCTGAGCTTCGTAACCGGGCGCTCGAGGCGTTCGGCGCGCTCCCTGTGCCCTCGCAAGAGACCGAGGAATGGCGGTACACGGACCTGTCCACGCTCGACCTGGAGGGGTTCCTCCCTCACGCTCCGGGACGGTCGGCGGGCAACCTCGACGACCTGGACGAGTCCTTGCTGGAGGCGGCCGGGGAGATCGGGGACCGGGCCGGCCTCCTGATCCAGCACAACTCGGATACGGCCACCGTCCACCTCGATCCCGAGCTCGCCGGGCGGGGAGTGATCTTCACCGGGATCGACCGGGCCCTGGATGAGCATCCCGAGCTGCTCGAGGATCGGCTCCACGCGCTGGTCCCGGCCGATCGGACCAAGTTCACCGCTCTCCATGCCGCGTTCCGAACCGGGGGAGCGTTCCTGTACGTTCCCCGCGGCGTGACCCTCGAGCTCCCGCTCCAGGTGCTCACGTACGTGGACGCCGAGGGCGCCGCGGTGTTTCCCCACACCATCGTGGTGGCTGAGGAGCTGGCCGACGTCACGCTGATCGACCGGCAGGTCTCCCCGGACCTCCAGGGCGCGCTGTCCGACGCGATCACCGAGATCTTCGCCGGGCCGGGATCCCGGGTCCGATACGTCTCCCTCCAGGACTGGGGGAGCGGGATGACCCACCTGGCGGTCCAGCGGGCCAGCCTGGCCCGGGACGCGCAGCTTCGCTCCCTGGCGGTGTCGTTCGGGGCTTCTCTCTCCCGCACCGAAGTGGAGGCCGTGCTCGAAGGGCCGGGGGCTCACAGCGAGATGCTGGGGGTGTACTTCACCGACGGCACCCAGCACTTCGATCACCGCTCGCTGCAGGATCACGTGGCCCCGCATGGCACCAGCGACCTGCTGTACAAGGGCGCCCTGAAGGACGCCAGCCGGGCGGTGTACTCCGGACTGATCCGGGTGCGCCCGGGGGCCCAGAAGACCGACGCGTTCCAGACCAACCGCAACGTGGTGCTCTCGGACCAGGCCAAGGCGGACTCCATCCCCAACCTGGAGATCGAGAACAACGACGTCCGATGCTCGCATGCCGCCAGCGTGGGGCCGGTGGACGAGGACGTGCTGTTCTACCTCCAGTCCCGGGGCATCCCTGCCGACGAGGGCGAGCGGCTCATCGTCCGGGGGTTCTTCCAGGAGGTCCTGGACCGGGTGGGGCTGGAAGAGGTCCGGGCCGGACTGGAGCGGTCCATCGAAGACGAGCTTCGGGGAAAGCCGTAGGGATGGCCCTGGTGACCGTATGCCGCACTGACCAGATCCCCGAAGGCGAGGCCCGGAGGTTCGAGATCCAGGGCCACGAGATCGCCGTGGTCAACCTGGGCGAGGAAGGGTTCCGGGCGGTGGGGGACGTGTGCTCTCACGCCCAGGCGTACCTTCATGAGGGCGAGGTGGACCCGGACATGGAGACGATCGAGTGCCCCCGGCACGGGTCGGTGTTCGACCTGGAGACCGGGAGACCGCGGAGCCTCCCGGCCACCCTCCCCGTGCCCGCATATACGGTGAAAGTCGAAGACGACGAGGTGAAGGTGGAGATCGATGGTTGAAGACAAGGCGACGCTGGAGATCCGCGACCTGCACGTCGCGGTGGACGGCAACGAGATCCTGCGTGGAGTGGACCTCACGGTCGGTCAGGGTGAGATTCACGCCCTGATGGGCCCCAACGGCTCGGGAAAGTCCACGCTCGCCGGCGTGGTGATGGGCCGTCCCGGCTACCGGGTCACCAGGGGAGAGGTCCTGTACCGGGGCGAGCCGGTCCTGGGCGTGACCCCCGATGAACGAGCCCGCAGAGGGCTGTTCCTGGCGTTCCAGTATCCGGTCGAGGTCCCCGGCGTCAGCGTGGTGAACTTCCTGCGGTCGGCGTACAACGCGGTGAAGAACCCCACCGGGGACGACGAGCGGAAGATCTCCGCGCTGGCGTTCCGGAAGATCCTCAAGGAGAAAATGGCCTTGGTGGGAGTGGACGACGACATGGTCCGCCGCTACGTCAACCAGGGCTTCTCCGGTGGTGAGAAGAAGCGAATGGAGACTCTCCAGCTGGCGGTGCTGGAGCCGCAGATCGCCATCCTGGACGAGACCGACTCCGGCCTGGACATCGACGCCCTCAAGGCGGTGGCGGGCGGGATCAACCAGCTGGCCGGCCCCGAGCTGGGGATCCTGCTGATCACCCACTACCAGCGGATCCTCGACTACGTGACCCCCGGCCGGGTCCACGTCCTGATGGGGGGCCGGATCGTGAAGTCGGGCGGCCCCGAGCTGGCCAAGGAGCTGGAGGACAAGGGCTACGAGGGGCTTCGAGAAGAGCTGGGAATCGAGACCGACACCGACCACGCCGAGCCCGAGCGGGCCGCCACATAGGGAGCGTACGATGGCCAGAGTCGAGGAGACTGTCGCATTGGATCCCGTGAAGCTACGCCAGGACTTCCCCATCCTGTCCCGCACGATGTCGGGGAAGCCGCTCGTCTACCTGGACAGCGCCAACACCTCCCAGAAGCCCCGGCAGGTGATCGAGGCCCTCACCGCCTTCTACGAGCGCCACAACGCGAACATCCACCGGGCGGTGTACGAGCTCGGGGAGGAAGCCACCGCCTTGTACGAGACGGCACGAGAGAAGGTGGCCGCGCACATCGGGGCTCCCGATCCGCGATGTGTGGTGTTCAACCGGGGGACCACCGAGTCGATCAACCTGGTGGCCCACGGCTGGGGCCGGAAGTTCCTCCGGGAGGGCGACGAGATCGTCCTCACCGAGATGGAGCATCACTCCAACATCGTTCCCTGGCAGCTCGCGGCCCGGGACACCGGCGCCGTCCTCCGATACGTGCCGATCACCGACCAGGGTCTCGTGGAGCTGGACGCCTTCCACAAGGCCATTTCCGGACGCACCAAGGTGGTGGCGGTGACCGGACAGTCCAACGTCCTGGGGACGCTGCCGCCGCTGCGGGACATCGCCGAGCTGGCACATGATGCCGGAGCGGTGGTCGTCGTGGACGGCGCGCAGTTCGTGTCCCACAACCCGGTCGATGTGTCGGAGCTGGACATCGACTTCCTGACGATCTCGGGACACAAGATGCTGGGCCCCACGGCGTCGGGCGGCCTGTACGGTCGCCTGGACATCTTGGAGGCCATGGATCCGTTCCTCGGTGGTGGCGAGATGATCGTGGAGGTCCATCCGGACCACTCGACGTACAAGGAACCGCCGCTGAGGTTCGAGGCGGGGACGATGAACATCGCTCAATCCGTGGGGCTCGGAGCGGCCGTGGACTACCTGGCCGACCTCGGCATGAAGAACGTCCGCGAGCACGAGCGCGAGCTCACGACGTACGCGCTGGAACGTCTCAAGGAGGTCGGCGCCACCATCCACGGCCCGATGGACCCGGACAAGAGGGGCGGGACGATCTCGTTCTGGTACAAGGACATCCATCCCCACGACCTGGCCCAGGTGCTCGGATCGCAGGGGGTGGCGGTACGGGCCAGCCACCACTGCGCCCAGATCTTGATGCGGCGTTTGGGCGTCCCAGCCACCGTGCGGGCCTCATTCCACGTGTACTCGGTCCCCGAAGAGGTCGATGCGCTGGTGGATGGACTGAAGGCCGCCGAGAAGGTGTTCGCGTAGTGTCCATCGACGACCTCTACAAGGAGGTCATCCTGGATCACTACAAGAACCCTCGGAACAAGCGCGACCTCCCCGACGCCACGGTGTCGGAACACGGAAACAACCCGCTGTGCGGCGACGAGATCACCATCCATGCCCGCCTGAACGCCGGCACGCTCGCCGAGATCACCTTCGAGGGCCAGGGCTGCTCGATCTCCCAGGCATCCGCGTCCATGCTCACCGAGTCCGTGCGGGGCAAGGAGACGGCGGAGGCCGAGGCTCTGGCCCGTGATTTCCGCGGCATGATGGAAGGCAAGGCCGAGCCGAACGAGGACACGTTCGGCGACCTGATGGCCCTCAAGGGCGTGGTCAAGTACCCGGTCCGCATCAAATGCGCGGTGCTGGGCTGGGACGTACTCCAGGATGCCCTGGCGAACGCGGGCGGCGCCGCTTCCTGAACGGCCGGATCCGGCCCTCCGGCGAGCGACATTGCGCATCGCTCCCGGGGTGGCTCCGATCATCCTGGCGGCCATCCCCAGCGTCGAGGATGTGCTCCACGACCGGCGGATGGCACTCCGGGCCGTCGATGCCGCGTACTCGGCGGAGCGCACCGAGCTGGCCCACCGGTTCGGCATGGTGGCCGAAACCGAAGGTGAGATCGCCGGCATCGTCACTGCCTTTCCCGGCCGGATGTTCAGCTCGCTGAAGCTGGGCACCGGGGTGGTGTTCGCCCGGGTTGCCGGAGCGCGGCACGCGCCGGGGCTGGCCCGACGAGCCCGCGTAATGGACCGGCTCCGGCCTTCCGTGGAGCGCGGGTTCCTGTACGTGAGCATCCTTGCCGTCGCGGAGCCGCACCGGCGGCAGGGCATCGCCACGGCCCTGATGGAGCGGGTCATCGCCGGGGCGGATCGACTGGGGCTGGGGGTGGCCCTGGACACCGCCATCGACGAGCCGGCCCGGGACCTCTACGAGAAGCTGGGCTTTCACGTCATGGAGACCCGGGAGACCACCCCGGCCCAGCGCGAGCTGATCCCGGTGGCGGGGATGGTGCGGCTGGAGCGGCCGGCCCGACCAGGACGACGCTAGGCTTTCCCCTTCTCGCACTTCCGGGACTTGTCCTTGCCCGGACCGCCCTTCCCGACGTCCTCCCCCCGCCGCAGTTCAGGCGGTCCTTGCCCCCGCCTCCCACCAGGCGGTCCTTGCCCTTGCCTCCGTTGAGGCGGTCCTTGCCCTTCTGCCCCTTGAGGAGGTCCTTGCCGGCCCCGCCCTTGCCCAGGTCGTTGCCGTCGCCGCCCAGGAAGGTGTCGTTGCCCTCCCCGCCGTCCCCGATGTCGTTGCCGGCCTCCCCGAGGATCTGGTCGTTCCCCGCTCCGCCGGTGCCGGTGTCGTCCCCGTCCCCGCCCTGGATCAGGTCGTCCCCGTCACCCCCGTCGGAGGTGTCGTTGCCCGCAGCGCCGAGGATCAGGTCGTTGCCCCCTCCGCCGGAGGCGTTGTCGTCCCCTCCCTCCATGCAGAAGGCGTCGTCCCCTCCCAGCCCGGTGGCGGTGTCGTTCCCGTCTCCGGCCAGGAACCCGTCGGGGCCGTCGGTGCCTGTGAGGGTGTTGTCTCCGGCGGTCCCGATCCGGTTCACCGGCACGGTGGCGCACATCACCAGCTCGTAGGCTCCGATGTCGCAGTTCCGGGCCAGGCCCCGCTGGTCGGTGGCCGCGCAGGCGGTCCCCCCCGAGCCGGGGATCGCCGGGTCGCCCGCATCGATGGCCGGGGAGCCCGCAAGGAGGGCGTGGGTCTGACCGGCCAGCCCTCCGTTATCTGCAAGGGGCCCCAGCCTGGGGTCCTGCCCGATGATGTCGCCAGTGGTGGTGGTGAAGGTGCAGTCCGCGGTGGTGCCGATCAGGTTGTGGCCCTGGGAGGTGATGGGGCCGAAACAGTCGGGACCCACTCCCGGGGCTCCGATCGTGTTCCCGGAAGAGATCGAGTTCCTGAGCAGAACGGTCCCGTCGAAGTTCGAGATCCCCGCGCCGTTCTCGCTACCCGTGTTGTCGGTGTTGGCCCGGTTCCCCGTCACGGTGAGGTTGTTGGCCGTGAGGGTCATCCCGGTCGTATCGTGTGTGATGCCCGCGCAGCAGTCGATTGTCACGTTCCCGCTGACCGTGACGTTCTCCAGCGTGAGGTCCGCTTCACCGTTGTAGATGCCCGCGCAGCAGGTACCCTGGGCCTGGTTGTCGGCGACCGTGGCGTTCCTGATCGTGGCGGTCCCTGGTCCGTCCAGGTAGATCCCCGTGCAGCAGCTATCCGCGGAGATGTTCCGGCTCACGTTGACGTTCTCGATGACGACCGGGTCGTCGGTGTCCACGTACATCCCGCTGCAACAGTTCAGATCGGTGTTGTCCACCGAGGTCACGTTCCGGGCCGTGAACGGGCCGGTCGTGGCCGCCGGAAAGTGGAAGATCCCGCTGCAGCAAAACATCGGCGATGAGTTGTTCCGGGAGATGACGTTGGTCAGGGTCAGGGTCCCCTCGCTGTTGATCCCACTGCCGTAGTCGCCGCCGGTGGAGGCGGTGTTCGTGTGGCCGCTGACCACGGCGTCGGTGATGGTCAGGCTGGAGGCGGCACCCTGGCCGTAGATGCCGGCGAAGCCCGTGGGGCTCACCGAGTTCTGGATGGTCACCATGGAGATGTCCAGGGAGCTCAACACGTGGAAGGCCCGCTCGTTCGTGGTCGCGCCCCCACCGTCGATGAAGGTGTTCCCGGAGCCCGTTCCCCGGATCACCAGGGGATCGGTGACGTCCAGGTCACCGTCGGCGGCGGCGTCCTCACCCGTCCCGGGGATCGACAGCGTGTAGGTTCCCGCGCCGAGCACGATGGTGTCCGATCCCGCCAGGGCGTTGGCGTCGATGACCGCCTCCCGGAGGGAGCAGTCCCCGGGGAGGCACCCGCTGGGAGGGGTCGTCGAACCGGGTGACGATGAACGTGGCGGCCTGAGCCGGCGGGGCAGTCCACACGGCAAAGGCGGCCAGAAACGCGCCGAGCGCCAGGGTGGTCGTGGTCAGAGGGCGACGGGTCAGGGCGTGAGCGGCCATGAGGCTCCTTCTCTCGAGGCTCGTGGCTCAAGTTAGCCACGGGTTCCGATGGTGTCAAACCGAGCCGGATTGGGGACGCCGTTTTTCCCTGGCGTCTTCAGGGGAACGAGCGGAGGGTCTGGAGCACGGGCTCCGCCACATCGACCTCGCCGCCGGTGTTGAGGAGACCCTCGTACAGGCACACGTCGACATCCGCTCGCCCCCCGGCCACCGAGGCGAAGGCGTAGCCGTCGCCGGTGATGTACGCGTCGGGCTTCCCCGCGGGCTCGTCCGAGGGGTCGGTGCTCCGGCGCCACACGCCTTCCCCGACTCCGTGGAGCTCGATCTCCACGCTCTTGCCTTTGATGTCCCGGCCTGCGATCGACAGGGAATAGGGGATCAGCCGGATGGCCAAGTCGTTCACCACGTAGATGGCCCAGTGCTCACGTCGGGGAGGCAGGTGGCCGCCCTCCCTGATGTCCTCCCCGTGGACCCACCACTCGGCCATCCGGGTCTGGACCAGGTAGCGCAGCCGGAGATCGCCGGCGACCCAGGGGACCTCCTTGTTGGCCCAGTCCTCCGCACCGGCCGCTGCGGCGCGAGTGAGGAGGAGATCCGCGGCTCGTCCCCATTCCAGAGCCAACGACACCGGGTCGGCGTCCCGACGTCGTTCGACCGTCCACCTGTTCCACTCGTCGACGACGAACGGACGTCCGGCCTCCAGGCCCTTCCGGTACTCCTCGACCTCCGCGGGGGCTTCGTCACCGGCGATGGCCGCGGCCGCGACCTCGGCGGCAGCCAGGTGGGCCAGGACGTCCTTGACCCGCCATCCTTCGCAGGGGCTCTCGGCTTCCCAGAGCTGGGGCGGTGTGTACTGCACGGTTCGGCCCAGGGCCTCGCGTTCGAACCGGCCGATGCCCAGGAGCCGTTCCCGGTCTAGGTCCACGGCGAAGCATCATAGCGGCATGCGCGTCGTGGTCGCCCCGGACAAGTTCGAGGGAACGCTGACCGCCCCACAGGTGGCCCGGGCCCTGGCGGCGGGATGGCGGCGAGCCGACCCTCGGGCCGAGGTGGCAGAGGTCCCCGTGGCCGATGGTGGAAAGGGAACGCTGGCCACGCTCCTGGTCGCCCTGGGTGGACGATCGGAGCGCGTCCGGGTCACCGGCCCCCTGGGAGACCCCGTGGACGCGGACTTCGGGCTGGCGGAGACGGATCGAGGGCTCACGGCCATCGTGGAGATGGCCGAGGCCTCGGGGCTCTCCCTGGTGTCGGAGGGACGGCGCGACCCGCTCCGGGCAACGAGTAGGGGAACCGGTGAGCTCCTGCTGGCCGCCGCCAGGCACCGCCCCCGCCGGATCCTGGTGGGGATCGGAGGGAGCGCCACCACCGACGCCGGCGCCGGGATGGCGCAGGCGATCGGGGTTCGGCTCCTCGACGACCGGGGGCTGGAGCTCGAACCGGGAGGGGCCGAGCTCCGCCGGCTGTCCTTGATCGACGGCTCGGGGATCGATCGGCGCCTCCAGGACCCGGAGGTGGTGGTGGCCTGCGACGTCGACAACCCCCTGCTGGGGCCACATGGGGCGGCGAGAACCTACGGTCCCCAGAAGGGGGCCTCGCCCGATGAGGTGGTCCTCCTCGACGAGGCCCTGGCTCATTTCGCGTTCGTGGTCCATCGGGACGTGGGGCTCGACGTTCGCGAGCTCCCGGGCGCCGGGGGAGCGGGTGGCCTCCCGGCGGGCCTGGCGGCGTTCCTCGGTGCCCGGCTCCGGCCCGGCTTCGACCTGGTGGCCGACGCGGTCGGCCTGCCCCGGCGGCTGGGGGTCGCCGACGTGGCCATCACCGGGGAGGGCCGATACGACCGGCAGACCGAGCGGGGGAAGGCCCCCTCCGGGGTCCTTCGCCTGGCCCGGGAGGCCGGGTGCCGGACCGTGGTGGTGGCCGGGCAGATCGAGGAAGGAGTGACGCCGCCGGCCGAACTCGTATACTCGCTGGCCGCCCGGGCCGGGCTGCGGGCCGCCATGGAGCGTGCCGCAGAGCTGCTCGAGGAGACCGCCGCGGAGGCGGCCGGTTCCCTCGCGGAGCCCGACTGATGGCCAAGCTCACTGCGATCGAGCGGTTCAGGGCCGAGGCGCAGCGTCTGGGCCTGGCGCCGGAGGTTCGGGAGTTCCCTCAGGGGACCCGGACCGCGGAGGACGCCGCCCGGGCGGTGGGGTGCCGGGTCGGGCAGATCGTGAAGTCCCTGGTGTTCGTGGCGGGCGACCGGCCGTTCCTGGCGCTGACCTCGGGGCCGAACCGCGCGGACATGGGACGGTTGTCGGAGCTCATGGAGGGGGTGCGGATCCGCCGAGCCACCCCGGATGAGGCCCGGGAGGCCACCGGGTTCGCCATCGGCGGCACCCCACCGTTCGGGCACCCGCGGCCGCTCCGGGTCCTACTGGACCGCGACCTGCTGTCCCACGACGTCCTGTGGGCCGCGGCGGGGACGCCCCACGCGGTGTTCCCCATCACCCCCGGGGACCTGATCCGGGCCTCGGGCGCCGAACCCGCGGACTTCAAGGAGGGGTCTGAGGACGCCCCTCGGGTATAATCGGGGCATGCAAACGGAGCAGAACGTCCAGACCATCCAGCTCAGCGAGGCAGCGGCGGGGAAGGTCAAGGAGCTGCTGGCCCAGGAGGGACAGCCCGAGGTCGTGCTCAGGGTGGCCGTCCAGCCCGGAGGCTGCTCGGGGCTTCGGTACTCCATGTACCTCGACGACAAGATCGAGGAGACCGACGTCACCGCCGAGCAGCACGGGGTTCGGGTGGCCGTCGACCGGATGAGCGCGCCGTACCTCAAGGAGGCGAAGGTCGACTTCGTCGACACCCTGGAGGCCAGCGGGTTCACCATCGACAACCCGGTGGCCCAGGGCACGTGCGCCTGCGGGCACTCCTTCCACTAAGCCCTCACCTCCCTTGTCACCCGGAGCTACCGGCCGGTAGCATTCGGCGATGACTCTTGACGTCTCCGCCTACGTCCACGGCATCCACCCGCGTTCCGAAACGCTGGTGGCCGCTACGCGCGACCTTGAGCGGGACCGCACCACACCGGAGAAGGTCGAGGAGCAGTTCCGGCGGGAGAGAGAGGACGTCCTGGACCTCCAACGCGAGGCGGGGCTCGACTTCCTTTCCGACGGCCTGCTTCGGTGGGCGGACATCTTCCGCCCGCTCGTGGAGGCCTCCCGGGGCCTGGACGCCCGGGTGCTGGTTAGGTGGTTCGACAACAACTCGTTCTACCGCGCCCCGGAGGTCGGGGAGCGTCCCCGCCTCGACGGCGGGCTGGCCTCGTGGGTTACCGAAGACGGCTTCCCGGAGCCTCGGGTGGCCACGTTGCCGTCGCCCTTCCTGTTCTCCCGCGTCGCGCAGACCGATGGTGATCGCGACGCCCTGATGCTGGAGCTCGCCGGGGGAGTCCTCCGGCCGGCGGTGGAGCACCTGGTGCAAGCGGGGGCGGGGGTCGTTCACCTGCAGGAGCCCTGGCTGGCGTTCCACGGGATCGGGGACGCTTCCTGGGAGCCGTTCGGCGAGGCCCTGGCGCGGGTCCGAGAAGGCGCCGACGGCGTGCCGGTGGTCCTCCACACCTACTTCGGGGACGCCGCCCCGCACGCCGACCGGCTGGTAGGTCTTCCCGTGGACGCGGTGGGGATCGACTTCGCCGAGACCGACCTGGAGGCCCTGGCCGGGCCATGGGGGACCGGCATGCTGGTCGGGTGCCTGGACGGACGCCGGTCGATTCTGGAGGACCCCGAGCAGACCGCGTCGTTCGTCGGTCGAGTGGCAGAGCGGGTTCGCCCCACCCGGCTGTTCGTGTCGAGCGGCAGCGACCTCGAGCTCCTCCCCGCCGAGGTGGGCCGGGAGAAGATCCGGCTCCTCGGGCAGGTGGCGCAGATCCTCCGGAGGCAAGGGTGAGCGTGCAGGCTCCCACCGACCTCCTCACGGCCCCGCTTCTGACCCACGAGCTCGGCTCGCTGGGCAAGCCCAACTGGCGGGTGAAGGCCATCGCCGGGACCCCGATCGAAGAGCGGGACCTCGAGGAGGCCCGGTCCTGGGGGAAGCGCCTCTCGGTCGGAGGCTACGAGGACCTGGTCGACCTGGTGCGGCAGGGGCCGCTGGACGGCCCGCAGAAGGACGAGGTGAAGCGGTGGTCCAGCCGGTACGGGGTCCGGTTCCTGGAGTCCGCTGGCCTTGACGTGGTCTACGACGGCGAGCAGCAACGGAGCGAGATGTACGCCTGGGCCGTGGCCCACGCAGACGGCTTCGATTGGCGAGGGATCGTCCGAGCCTTCGACAACAAGTACTACTCCAAGGCTGCGGTCACCGGACCGGTGTCGCTGCGGGTTCCGTACCACAACGAGGAGTTCGGGTTCGTCCGGGAGGTGGCCCGGGCGGAGCTGAAGGTTCCGATCACCGGGGCGTACACCCTGGCGGACTGGTCCTTCGACGAGCACTACTTCACCGAGACGGATCCGGCCATCCCCGACCGACGGGTGCGGCGCCGCGACGGACGCCAGCGCCTCATCCTCGACGTGGCCCGCAACCTCATCCGGCCGAACCTCGAGGCACTGATCGGGCTGGGGGCCCGGTGGATCCAGATCGATGAGCCGGGAGGCTCCACCGGCACCGACGAGCTCGACCTGTTCGTGGAGTCGTTCAACGAGAGCGTGGCCGGCCTGGACGCGGTGTTCTCGACTCACCTGTGCTTCTCGGACTACGACCTGTTCTTCCCGGCCATCGAGGGGATGACCAGCTGCCGGCAGTACGCCGTGGGGTTTGCCAACTACGACACCCGGGGTCTCGGCCGGTCCGAGGAGGCCCGGCCGGGCTACCGGGTGATCTCCCGATTCCGGGACCTGCCGTACCGCCCGGTGCTGGGTCTGGGCGTGCTCGACATCCACACGGACTTCGTCGAGCCGCCGGAGCTGGTCCGCGACCGCATCCTGTACGCCGCCGACGTGTTCGACGACCCCACCCGGCTGCACGTGATCCCCGACTGCGGGCTTCGGACCCGCTCGTGGGACGTGGCGTTCGACAAGCTTCGGAACATGGTGGTCGGCGTAGAGCTGGCCAAGAAGGACCTGGGGCTCTAGCTCCCCGGAGGGCTCGCCGCTCTCCGCCGCCTGCGCCGGACCACCAGCCACACCGCTCCGCCGATCAGCAGGACCGGCACGCCGATCAGACCCGCCCGGGCCACGTACACCCACCGCCGGGCGGAGGCGTACTCGTCCAGGAGATCCCGGTAATCAACCGCGGCCTGGTCTCTGGAGCGCTCCAGCACCAGGTCCTCGGTGAGGTCGGCCGGCGCCCAGACCGCCTCGTACCTGGCCAGCCAGGACCCCGCCTGCCCTTCCACCGAACCGGCCTCCGCGGCGGACAGCGGGGCGGCGTAGCGGAGCTCCAGCCGGCTCCGGGGGGCGGGGAAGTCTCCCTGATCGTCCGGGCGCACCACCGACTCGGGGTAGGTGGCCGAGTGCACCCGGTCCGGCGTCACGACGAACAGTTCCATGGAGAGCGGGAGGTCCTGGTGGCTCGAGCCGGCCAGCGCCAGCGGGTACACCGGCTCGGGGGAGGCGAATCGGAACCGTACGGGGGTCAGGGCGCCGACGTCCGGAGCGGCGCCTGGCGCCACCCGCGCCGCCACCAGCACCCATCCCCGGTCCAGGTAGGCCTGGATGGCGGGCTCCTGTTCGTCGTGGAAGGCGAAGCCGTGGTCCGACATCCACTCGGTGATCTCCGCCGCCTGGCCCGCCCCCAGGGTGACGAACTCCAGGTCGCCGACCCTGGTCCGATCCAGGACGTCGGCTCCGCCTCCCGGTGCCTCTCCCACCGCGAATCCGTCCCCCTCGTCGGTGGGGATCACCTCGGGCACGTGGTCCTCACGCTGCGGGGGCTCCGTCAGCGCCCCGGCCGCCTCGATCGGGCCGAGGTCTCCCTCCGTGACCTCCGGAGCCTCGGGGAACGGCATCAGCCAGGCGAAGCCCTCGGGGTCGTCGGCTCCCTGGTAGGCCACCGCCACCAGGAGGTCCTCGGTGGCTCCGTCGTGCTCCAGGAAGGCCTCGAAGCCCCCCACCTCGGCGGCGCCGGTGGAGGACACCATCCCTCCGCAGGCCAGAGCGGGGGGTGCCGTCCCCAGGGCCGCGACCAGGGTTGCGAACAGGGCGAGCCAGCGGCGCACGGCGGAACACTGTAGCCGACGGTCCTCCCAAGAGCGGGTACCATGAGGGTCGACAACCCGAGGAGGTGGCTGGCGGCCGGGCGCAGGCCCGGCCGATGCGTCGATGGCGACGAAGTCGGTCGAGCAGAAAGAGGACGTAGTCGTCCGGTTCGCCGGAGACTCGGGCGACGGCATGCAGCTCACCGGCGACAGGTTCACCGGGGCCACCGCGGTGGTCGGCAACGACCTGGCCACACTCCCGGACTTCCCAGCTGAGATCCGGGCCCCCGCGGGAACGCTCCACGGGGTCTCGGCATTCCAGATCCACTTCTCCTCCAAGGACATCCTCACTCCCGGCGACCAGCCCAGCGTCCTGGTGGCCATGAACCCTGCTGCCCTGAAGACGAACCTCGGTGACGTGGAGAAGGGCGGCATCGTGATCGTCAACGAGGACGGGTTCACCGACCGGAACCTGGAGAAGGCGGGCTACCCCTCCAACCCGTTGGAGGACGAGAGCCTCGATTCGTATCAGGTCTTCAAGGTCCCCATGACCACGATCACCGTCCGGGCCCTCGAAGGGATCACCGGCATCACCAAGAAGGAGGCGGAGCGGTCGAAGAACTTCTTCGCCCTGGGGCTGGTGTCGTGGATGTACGGCCGGCCGACCGACATCACCGAGCGATGGATCAACAAGAAGTTCGGGAAGAACGAGGCGGTCCGGGACGCCAACCTGGCGGCGTTCAAGGCCGGGTGGAACTTCGGTGAGACCACCGAGGTGTTCGCGGTGCACTACGAGGTCAAGCCGGCTCCGGCGGAGAAGGGGACGTACCGGAACGTCAGCGGAGCGCTGGCCACGTCTCTGGGCCTGCTGGCCGCCAGCGTGCGGAGCGGGCTGCCGATGTTCTACGCCTCGTACCCGATCACCCCGGCCTCCGAGCTCCTGCACATCCTGTCGCGATACAAGAACTTCGACGTCCGGACGTTCCAGGCGGAGGACGAGATCGCCGCGGCCAACATGGCGCTGGGCGCGGCGTTCGCCGGACACCTGGGGATCACCGGGACCAGCGGGCCGGGGATGGACCTCAAGGCCGAGACCCTGGGACTGGCGGTGGCCCTGGAGCTCCCCATGGTCATCGTCGACGTGCAACGGGCCGGACCGTCCACCGGGATGCCCACCAAGACGGAGGCCGCCGACCTCCTCCTGGCGATGTACGGCCGGCACGGCGAGTCGCCGCTGCCGATCGTGGCCGCGTACACCTCTTCCAACTGCTTCGACGCCGCGTTCGAGGCCTGCCGCATCGCGGTCACGTACCGGACCCCGGTGATCCTGCTGACCGACACGTTCCTGGCGAACTCGTCGGAACCGTGGCGGCTGCCGGACGCGGATCAGCTGCCGAAGATGGATCCCGTCTTCGCCACCGGGCCCAACATGGGGGAGGAGTTCTGGCCCTACCTCCGGGACGAGAACCTGACCCGGCCGTGGGCCATCCCCGGCACCAAGGGACTGGAGCACCGGATCGGCGGGTTGGAGAAGGAGGCCGATAGCACCGGCAACATCTCCTACGACCCCCAGAACCATCAATGGGCCACCGACCTGCGGTCGGCCAAGGTCCTCAAGGTCGCCGACGAGATCCCGGAGCTGGAGGTGGAGGATCCCGACGGAGACGCCGAGCTCCTGGTGGTCGGTTGGGGCTCGACGTACGGGGCCATCAGGGTTGCGGTGGACCGGGTCCGGGAGCGTGGCAAGCAGATCGCCCGGGCGCACCTGTACCACATGAACCCGTTGCCCCGGAACACCGGAGACGTCCTCCGCCGGTACCCGCGCGTTCTGGCTCCTGAGATGAACACCGGCCAGCTGACCAAGATCGTCCGGGCGGAGTTCCTGGTGGACGTCCAGGTGTTCAGCAAGGTCCAGGGCCAGTCCATCCTCGCCGAGGAGCTGGAAGAGGAGATCATCAGGAGGCTCGCGTGACCGAGGGGAACGGGCACCTGGGGAACGGCCAGCCGGGCGACAGTGAGGCCCCCACCGAGCTCACGCTGACCAAGAAGGACTTCGTCAGCGACCAGGAGCCGCGGTGGTGCCCGGGCTGCGGGGACTACGCGATCCTGTCGACCGTCCAGGGCTTCCTCCCCGAGCTGGGGGTCGAGCCACACAAGATGGTGTGGGTCGCCGGGATCGGGTGCGCCGGCCGGTTCACGTACTACATCGACACCTACGGCGTTCACGGGATCCACGGCCGGGCTCCGGCGCTGGCCACCGGGATCGCCACGGCCCGTCCCGACCTGTCGGTGTGGGTGGCCACCGGCGACGGCGACGCGCTGTCGATCGGAGGCAACCACCTGATCCACGCCCTGCGCCGCAACGTGGACATCAAGATCCTGCTGTTCAACAACCAGATCTACGGGTTGACCAAGGGGCAGTACTCCCCGACCAGCGAGGAGGGCAAGGTCACCAAGTCCACCCCGTTCGGATCACTCGATCACCCGTTCAACCCCGTCGCCCTGGCCATCGGGGCTGAGGCGGCCTTCGTGGCCCGGACCATCGACAACGACCGTCGGCACTTCACCGAGGTGTTGAGAGGCGCGGCCACCCATGAGGGAGCGGCGTTCATCGAGATCTACCAGAACTGCAACGTGTTCAACGACGGAGCGTTCGCCGCGGTGCGGGACAAGCAGCACGGAGCCCAGAAGAACCAGATCCGGCTCCAGCACGGGGAACCGATCCGGTTCGGAGAGGAGAACGAGCGCGGAGTGGTTCAGAAGCCGGACGGCAGCCTGGAGATCGTGGACGTGGAGTCGGCCGGGGAGGAGCACCTGCTGGTCCACGACGCCCACCGTGAGAATCCGGCCCTGGCCTTCTCCCTGGCCCAGCTCGCTCACCAGCCCACCGGCCCCACGCCGATCGGGATCTTCCGCGACGTCCGGCGGCCGGTGTACGGCGAGGCCATGGAACGACAGCTCCAGGCGGCCAAGGACCAGCTCGGTGAGGGCGACCTCGACAAGCTGCTCCACGCCGGAGACACCTGGACCGTCGAGTAGCAGCCCGAACCCCCCGAACCCCCCGTGACCAGGTGATTTGCGCCGCGATGCTAAGATTATGACCACCCGGGAAAGGGGCCAGCGGGGTGCCTGCGCCCCGTACGGTGTCAGGCTGTCGGTTCAAGGGAGACTGGGAAATGGCCAAGGAAGCCCGGCGGGCATCGCCCGAGCCCAGGGAACCGGAGATCGAAGAATCGGAGTCCGGCAGGAGCTGCACCGTCTGCGGGACGAAGCTGTCCTCCTACAACCCGGGGCCCAACTGCTGGCAACACACCATCGGCTACCCCTGGCGGGGGCCGTCGGCAAAGCCCCGGTACGACTGACCACTCTTTCAGTCCTGTTCGCACCGGGCTGATGCCCCTCGAGCGCGAATAGAATCGCGGCCGTGGCGGGATGGAGCCCATCTTCCAACTCGATCGTTGCCGACGAGGCCGGCGATGTTGCCGTCCTGCGGCTCAACCGCCCCGAGGTGCTCAACGCCCTGACCATCGAGATGCTGACGGATCTGAGCGCGGGGCTCCGGTGGTACGGGACGGATGACCGGGCCCCCGGCGTGGTCATCACCGGCCAGGGCCGGGCCTTCTCATCGGGCGACGACCTGAAGATCACCGAAGAGCTGAACCGGGACACCTTCGAGACGCTGATCGAGGCGTTTCAGGACGTGACCCGAGCGATCTTCGAGACCGAGGCGCCGGTGGTCTCCGCGCTCAACGGCATCGCGGTGGGTGGTGCCGCCGAGATCGCCTGCGCCACCGACCTGCGGGTGGGCGGTCCCGACTCAGAGTTCCTGTTCCCCGAGAATGGGCTGGGCCTCACCATCTCCAATGGCTCGACGGCCACGCTCCCAGCTCTGGTCGGCCCGCGGGCGATCGGCCTGGTCCTGCTGGGAGAGCGGATCGATGCCGCCCGAGCCCACGAGCTGGGGCTCATCGACGTGTGGGTCGATGATCCGGCCGCCGTCGCCGACGAGGCGTGCCGGATCGTAGCGAGCTTCGGCGAGGCCACGCCCTTGCACCTCCGGATGCTCAGGCTTCCCACCCAGGACGTCGAAGGCGCGCTCCGTCGTGAGCGTGACGCGGCCATGGAAGCGTGGGAGCGTGGTCTCCCCCAGCGAGGGATCCGCCGATTCCTGGAGCTGCGGGCCCGGAGCTAGCGGGGAAATGGATCCGGCCCTCGAGAGCCTCGGCCACCTGCTGGAGCGACAGACGGAAGCCCTGGGAGGGCAGGACTTCATCTCGTTCGGCGACGGCACAACGCTGACGTACGCATCGTTCAACGAGCGCGTTGGCCGGGCCCGTGGGCTCCTGGCGTCCTGGGGGATCGGCCCGGGGGACCGGGTGGCCCTGATGATGAAGAACTCCCTCTTCTACCCGACGACGTGGCTGGGGGCGCTCACCCTGGGTGCCGTCGCGGTGCCGGTCAACAGCCGGCTTGGCCCGGACGATGCGGCACACATCGTGGTACACAGCGGCGCTCGCCTGGTGGTCTGCGATACCTCAGCGGCCCCCGTTGCCAGGAAGATCGCAGGAGACGCCGTGGTGGAAGTCGGAACCCAGGAGCACGCGCCCGAGGCGCTGACGGCCGCCGAGCCGGCCCCGGCGGCGTCATGCACCGGGCGCACCCTGGCCAACGTGCAGTACACCTCCGGGACCACCGGGTTCCCCAAGGGTTGCCTCCTGACCCACGGGTTCTGGCAGCGGATGGGCCACGTGGCTGTCGGTCTTCTGCGGCTGGGTCCGGGGAAGCGGATCCTCACCGCTCAGCCCTTCTCCTATATCGATCCGATGTGGGTGGTCGTGGCCACCCTTCGGTCCGGGGCCCACATGGTGGTCCTGGACGGCTTTCATCCCTCCACCATGATGAGAGACGTCGCCGAGTGGAAGGTGTCCTGTTTCTACTGCCTGGGGGCCATGCCCACGGTGCTTCTCAAGCAGCCACCGGCTCCCTGGGACCGGGACCACGCCCTCGAGCGGGTGTCGTGCTCGGCCATCCCTCCAGCCCTGCACGCGGAGATCGAGGAGCGGTGGGGGGTTCCATGGCTGGAAGCCTTCGGGATGACCGAGACGGGGATCAACATCGCCGTGCCGGACGAGGAGCACGACGAGCTGGTGGGCTCGGGATCGATCGGGCGACCGCTTGAGCACTGCGAGGCCTCGGTCGTCGACGCCGAGGGCCGCCGCGTCCCACCCGGCGGCGTCGGCGAGCTACGGTTGCGGGGCTCGGGGTTCATGGAGGGATATCTCGATGACCCGGAAGCCACAGACCGATTCTTCCAAGATGGATGGGCCCACACCGGGGATCTGGTCGAGATGGACGAGGGAGGGCGGATCTACTTCCGCGGGCGGATCAAGGAGTCGGTCCGCCGGGGTGGGGAGAACATCTCTCAGGCCGAGGTGGAGTTCGCCCTCAACACCCATCCCGACGTTCTGGACTGCGCGGTGGGGCCCGTCCACGACGAGATCATGGGGGAGGAGGCCAAGGCGTACATCGTGATGGTGGCCGATCGGCAGGCGGATCCGAAGGCGCTCCACGGTTTCCTCGAAGGCAGGTTGGCTGCGTTCAAGGTCCCCCGGTACTACGAGTTCCGCGACCACCTGCCGCGAACGCCGTCCGAGCGCGTCGTCAAGTCCCTGCTTGAGGAGGGCAGGGCCTCGTGGCGCGACGGGACGTACGACGCCCGGGCCGGCCGGTGGCTATGAGCCGGGGTAGGTGATCACCTCCACGGACTCGGCCAAGGCCATGGCGGCGTCCTCGCCGAGGGGCATGGGCTTGTATCGCCACTGCTCGTAGAGAGCCAGCTGGTCCTCGTAGTGCTCGTGCTCCTGGCCCAGCAGGTTGATGAACCCGCTCTGCCCGGGCGGGATCACGCTTCCGGCCTTCGACTCCGCCTGGCCCAGGAGCCCGGATCCGGTCGGCCGGGCCTGGTACGTGACCACGTGGTTGTAGGTTCCCCGGTCCATGCGGATCAGATCGGGGACGTCGCCCGGCATGGCCGAGTCCGATGAGGCGTCCGCGCCGGCCTGGCCCTGGGCCAGATCCGTGAACAGGTCGGCATTGAGCCGCTGATAGTGCTCGTACGCGACCTCCTCCCGCCACGTCTCGGGATCCTCGTTGTCGAATTCCACGGCCAGCTCGGCCACGGCGTCCTCGAAGGCCGTGGCGGCAAGGTCGGCCGGTGTACCTCCGCCGAGCCAGTCGAAGGCCAGAGACAACCGATCGTCGGAAGCGAGCACGTGCCACAGGAGGCTCTCCGACGCCGAGCCCGACAGGTCGCCGAGGTCGTCGGCGAACGCATCGGTGCGCATCCTGGCCACCCAGTGGTCCACGATGGTCTTGCCCGCCGAGTCGTACATCCCGTCGGCGTTGCGGTCGGTGAGGAAGCCGTCCCATCCGAGGATCACGCTCGCGGCCCGGCGCGCCAGATCCGAGGACAGCCCTGCCTGGGGAAGGAACCGCCGGAAGGCCGTGTCCCGATGGTGCTTGAAGGCCGCGTACCGGAGGTTCGCCGACAGGTCCTCGAAGTCCACCCTCCGGTCGGGGTTCACCACGCCGCCGGCGGGATCGGGCAGCGTCGGGCCAGACGGATCCAGGGCCGCCTGGAGATCGATGACGTTGTCCAGGGCGGGATGAGCCTTTTCCCGGTGCCACGGCTGCGCGGGCTGGTTGTTCCAGTTCGTCAGCCACCCACGGGGAAGGTTCACGGCGTGGGGAACCTCCCGGATGGGAAGCAGCCCCTGCCACTCCGAGCCGCCGGTACCGTCCTGGGGCAGCCGAATGTCCACGCCTGGAGCTCGAACGGGATGGTTGCCCGGGTGCCAGTACCCCGTGTTCCCCTGGTCGTCGCTGTAGAACATGTTGTGATTGGACGACAGGTAGTTTGAGAACGTGGCGAAGTCCTCGACGCTCTGGACCTCGTTGTACCGGAAGAAGCCCTCCACGGTCTGGCCTTCGCGGTTGAACCACGCGTAGCGGAGGGAGTAGGCAACTCCGTTGGCCTCGTCGAACGCGAACACCGGGCCGTGCCGGGTGCGGCAGATCTCCTCGCTCTGGAAGGGGACGCCTCGGGCCGTGTACTCCTCGGTTCGGCAGTCCATCGCCTCGAACTGTCCGTTCCACTCGTACTCCCGGGGGTTGTCGGGGTTCAGCCGCTCCACGTAGGTGTCGGTGAGGTCCGAGGCCCCGGTGGTGGTGGTCCAGGCGTACCCGGGGCCCCGGCCGATCAGGACGGCCGGACCGGCCCCCGCGAAGGTCATCCCGGTGGCGTCCAGATCGCCACCGTGGATGCCGAAGTCCGCCAGCCACTGAGGCAGCAGGTAGCCGACCTGGGGACCGCCGGTCTGCCCCGCGTTCCGGGTCTCCGACATCCTCGAGCCCACGATCTGGGCGTTCGAGCCGAACGTGAACACCCGGTCCAGCTGCCGCAGGCCCCGTTCCAGGGTCTCGTACTGTGCCACCGCTGCGCGAACGTCGGGGATCAGTCCGAGCTGGGACAGGGTCCCGGTGGCCGCCTGGGCCTGGCCGGTCCCGCCGGCTGCTGCTTCCAGCCCCAGCCGGGCGTCGTCCTGGAGGCCGCGACGAGCCTCGGCCTCGGCGTCCCGGGCCAGGGTCGGCCGGCGCTCGTACGGGTACCGAGTGGGGATGCTCGCCGGCGCGTCCGGGTCGTTGGTCAGGACCAGGTCGTCGAACCTCTGAAGCCCCTGTTCCTCTCCGAATCGGTCGACCAGGTCGGCCAGCAGCGCGGCGTTGGCCAGCTCGTCGCCGCCGCCCGAGCCGAACGACAGGATCAGCACGTCGCCGAGCGCCACGCTGTCGTCGACGGTCCAGTCCTCGTCGAGAGGCTCGCCGAAGTGAGCGAACTCGAACGGAAGCTTCGAGGGATCCGTTCGCACCACGTCGATCCACGCGTTGATGCCGTCGGCGAACGCGTGCAGGTTTGCCTGGATGTCCGCCGGATACGTAGCGAACCGGGCGGCCCGCTCCTCCTCCGTGTAGGTGAAGAACCGAACGGTCCGGTCGATGTCCACGACCAGGGGGCCCAGGATGTCGGAGAGGCGGCCCTTGGCGATGCGACGGAACACGTGTAGCTGCCACAGGCGGTCCTGGGCCAGCGCGTATCCGGCCCCGAAGGATGCCCCCTGGGCGGTCTGGGCGTACACGTGGGGGACCCCGAACTGATCTCGGACGATGCGGATCTCCTCCGGGGCGGCGCCCGCGGGGACCGGGGCGGCCAGCAGGGCGGCCAGGAGAGGTGGGATGGCGGCGAGGCGAAGCCGGCGGAGCACGGGCGTGTCCTCCTCGGTGGGTGGGCAGAGCAAGTGTTCGCCGCGGTAAGGCCGAATTCCTGCCATGTCCCTGGTTCCGGGCCGCTAAGGTGCGCCCGTGGAGGAGGCCACGATGCGCCGGCTGGTGGCCGAGGCTCGGGTGGCCCGGGTGGCCACCATCGATCCTCGGGGACGCCCCCATCTGGTCCCGTTCGTCTTCGTCCTGGACGGCGACACCCTGTACTCGAGCGTGGACCAGAAGCCGAAGGCCGACCGGGAGCTCCAGCGCCTCCGGAACATCCGCGCCCATCCGGAAGTCGCCGTTCTGGTGGATCACTACGAGGAGGACTGGCCCCGCCTGTGGTGGGTCCGGATGCGGGGCACAGGTCGGGTGATCGAAGTCGGCCCCGAGAGAGACCGGGCCCTGTGGCTGCTGGCCGAGAAGTACCAGCAGTACGCCACCATGCCGCCACAGGGCCCGGCCATCGCCGTGGACGTAGGGGAATGGCGGGGATGGTCGTGGCGGCCGCTACAATGACCGGCGTGAAGGCCCTGGTGATCTCCCCAGATCCGGCCCTGCGCCACCAGCTCAAGGTGGCGATCGGCACGCTGGAGCGCCGGTCCGGGGAGCCATGGGAATACGTCGAGGCTACCGACGGCGTGCGGGGGCTGACCCTGGCATGGCGGGAGCGCCCCGATCTCGTGGTGGCCGACGAGATCGCCTCCGGCGCGGGGGCGTTCGCCGTGGCCAAGGACCTCAAGGGAGCGGCCCAGCCCCTCCCCGGTTCCGTAGTTGTGATCCTGGCCAGGGCCCAGGACACCTGGCTGGCGAAGTGGTCGGGAGCGGACGCCTGGCTCACCAAGCCCGTCGACCCGTTCGCCCTGGCCGACATCGTCACGGACCTAATGGCCCGGCCCCGACCGGTGGCGGGGCGAGCATGAGGATCCGGGGCACCTGCGCGAACTGCGGGCGCGAGTTCCTTCCGGAGCAGGTAATCGAGGCCGGGGGCCACTGCCCGTGGTGCGGCAAGGCGTTCAACCGCGACTACACGTCGCTCCTGGTGCAAGCCCTCCGGCAGGCGGACGAGGCCGGGGATGCGCTGGAGGCGGCGCTGAAGGACATGGGCTCGATCGAGGAGCTGGCCATGGAGATCGACGACGAGTCGGTCCTGGAGCCGCTCCGAGAGGCGCTGCGGGCCATCCGCCGGCGGCGGGCGCGCGTGTAGGTGGGCGAGCTCCGAGTCGGCACGTCGTCCTGGACGGACAAGACCCTCCTGGAGTCGGGGTGGTATCCACCCGAGGCCAACAACCCGGAGGAGCGTCTGAAGTACTACGCGTCCCAGTTCGACGTGGTGGAGGTCGACTCGACGTACTACGGGCTCCCCAGCAGGAGGAACGCGGAGCTATGGGTGGAGCGGACCCCCAAGACGTTCGTCTTCAACGTCAAGGCGTTCTCGGTGATGACCGGGCACCCCACCAAGGCGAGGGGACTCCCCAAGGACATCCGCAAGACACTGCCGGAGGATGCACCGGCGAACCTCTACCCGAAGCATCTCGGTGACGACGTCGTCGAGCGGGTGTGGGAGGTGTTCCGAGAGGCCCTCATGCCTCTGCACTCGGCGGGCAAGCTCGGGGTGATCATGTTCCAGTTTCCCCAGTGGTTCATGCCGGGCCGGAAGTCGCGAGAGGAGATCGTGGCCGCCCGCGACCGGCTGCCGGACTACGACATCGCCGTCGAGCTGCGGCAGGCCACGTGGTTCGACGACGAAGATCGAGCCCAGAGAACGCTGGACTTCCTCCGGTCCGAGCAGATCCCGTTCGTGTGCGTGGACATGCCCCAGGGATTCGCCTCGAGCGTCCCACCGATCGCCGAAGCGACTTCCGAGCGGTACGCTTTCGTCCGGTTCCACGGACGCCGGTCGGAGACGTGGGAGAAGAAGGGGATCCCGGTGGTCGAGCGGTTCAAGTACGACTACACCGACCAGGAGCTGGATGAATGGGTGCCCCGGGTTCAGCGGCTCACCGAGGGGGCCCGGGAGACCCATGCGCTGTTCAACAACTGCTACCGGGACTTCGGGACCAGGAACGCCCGGACCTTCGGCGACCTGATGCAGGGCGTCGAGGAGTAGCCGCCCCTGCTACGCTGAGGCGACCATGGGCTTCAACGCGATGCAGCCGGGCAAGGTCAAGCGAAACGACCTGATCCTGTTCCTGGTGGCCCTGGCGGTCCTCGTGGGCGTGGTGGTCTGGGCCCTGGCCGGCTGAGGCTCGTCGTCAGGTCCGCTCGAGGACCATGGCCATCCCCATGCCCCCGGAGATGCACAGGGCCGCCAGCCCCAGCGAGTAGTCCTTCTCCCGCATCTCGTACGCCGTGGTGAGGACGATCCGGGCCCCGGACATCCCGATGGGGTGGCCCAGGGCGATGGCTCCGCCGTTGGGGTTCAGCCGATCGTGGTCCAGCTTCAGCTCCCGGTCGACGGCCAGGACCTGGGCGGCGAACGCCTCGTTGATCTCGACCACGTCGAAGTCGCTCATCTGCAGCCCGCTACGCTCGAGCACCTTGGTGACGGCGGGGACCACCCCGATGCCCATGTAGGCGGGGTCCACGCCTGCCGAGGCGGAGGCCACGATGCGGGCCAGCGGCTCACGGCCCTCGGCATTGGCCCGCGACTCGCTCATCACCACCACGGCGGCCGCCCCGTCGGTGACCCCGCTGGCGTTCCCCGCCGTGACCGTGCCGTCCTCCGCGAACACCGGCGACAGCTTGGCCAGGCCCTCGAGGGTGGTCTCCGGGCGGGGGTGCTCGTCCTCGGCGATCTCGATCGGATCCCCCTTCCGCTGGGGGACCCCCACCGGCACGATCTCCCTGGCGCGCCGGGCCGTGCCGGCCTGAGCCTTCTGCTGGGTGAGGAACGCAAACTCGTCCTGCTCCTCCCGGGGGATGCCGTACTTCCGGGCCAGGTTCTCCGCGGTCTCGCCCATGACCAGCCCGCACAGCGGATCGAGGAACCCGTCGCGGTACATCCCGTCGTGGACCCGGGCGTTCCCCATCCGGTAGCCCAAGCGCAGCCGGTCCAGGATCGCCGGGGTCCGGGTCATGTTCTCGTAGCCCCCGGCAAGCACGATCTCGGCGTGTCCCAGGACCACCTGCTGCCCGGCCACCTCGATGGCCTTCACGCCGGAGCCGCAGGCCATGTTGACGGTGTGGGCCGGCACTTCCTGGGGAAGGCCGGAGCGATAGGCCACCTGGCGGGCCGTGTTCGGGCCGTTCCCCGCCTGGCGGGCGTGGCCGAACACCGCCTCGTCCACGTCGTCCGGCTCGACCCGGGCTCGCCGGAGGGCCTCTCGGGCCGCGGTGATGCCCAGGTCGACGGTGGGAACCTCGGAGAACGAACCGAGGAACTTCCCGATCGGCGTCCGGGCGCCCTCTACGATGACCGCGCGCTCCACGGGCCGATTCTACCGGCTGGCTGCACGCTCCCCTTCGAGCCGGATGCGAAGGTGGGAGAGCGCCGCTCCGCCGGCCACCGGTTCGGCCGGAGCGTGGTCGGCGGCCAGCACCCGCACCGGACGCGAGGACAGCCATCCCGACGCCGCCCGGACCTCGTCGGCCGCTTCCAGGGGGATGGGGACGGGAAACCCCGCCTCGTCACCACGGACCACCAGAGCTCCGTGGCGGAACGAGATCCTTCGTCCCTCGGCCTCGACGTCCAACCGGCCGGCCTCGACCAGCCACCGCTCCCTCCGAGCTCGGGCCAGCGCCGGCACCAACGACCGGAGACGGTCCCGGGCGCCGGCGGCCTCCTCGAACCGTTCGGCGGCGGCCAGTCGCTCCATCCTGGCCTCGAGCGCCGCGAGGAGCCCGCCCGGTTCGGAGAGGGCGTGCCGGAGGGACCGGACGAGCCCCTCGTAGCGCTCGAGTTCGATGCGGCCGTCGCAGGGGGCGGTGCACCGGCCCAGATCGGCCAGCGCACAGGGCGGGAACCTGGTGGCCCGGCCCATGGGGAACGTGCACCGGCGGATGGGGAAGGCGTCTTCCAATGCCTCCTTGGCCCGCCGGGCCGCCGACGCGCTGGTGAACGGCCCCAGGTACGCACCGCGGCCCTTGGTCCGGCGCACGACCTTGAGCCGGGGCCACGCCTCGTCGAGGTCGAGCTTCAGGTACACGTACCGGCGCCAGGACTTCCCTCTGCGGTTGTACCGGGGCGCGTGCCGGCGGATGAGCCGTGCCTCCAGTACCAGCGCCTCGACCTCCGTTGCGCACGGACGGGCTTCGATGGCCCCGGTCTCCCCGAGGAGGTTCTCGATCTTCCGCCGGTCGTCGCCGTGGAAGTAGGAGCGGACCCGGGCCCGGATGTTCCGGGACTTCCCCACGTACAGGACCTCCCCGGAACCCGAGGGGGTCGGCGCACGCCGGAACACGTACACGCCGGGAACCGAGGGCAGGCCGTCGGCGAGCCGGACCTTGGTGTGGTGAGCCCGGCCACGGGCACGGACCGCCAGATGGAGGTCCGTGAGCGTCAGGATCCCCAGCCGGCCACCGGCCTCGAGCAGGCCGTGCAGGACTTCCGCGCAGGCCTCCGCGTCGGGCAGCGCCCGGTGGGTGGGCTGGACCCCCGCGCGGAGGAACTGAGCCAGAGTGGCCAGCCGGACGTTGGGGACGTCGTTCGCCAGCACCCGCCGGGCCAGCCGGGCCGTGCACACCGGTGGGCCGGGAATGGGGTCGTAGCCGGTCCGGACCAGGTCGTGGTTGAGGAACCGGAAGTCGAACGAGGCGTTGTGGGCCACGAACACCGTGCCCCTGAGGAACTCCACCAGGGGCGGGAGGGCGAGCTCGATCGGAGGCGCCTGGGCCACCGCGACCTCGTCGATCCCCGTGAGGTAGGTGATGAACCGAGGAATGGGGACGCCGGGATCGACCAGGGTCTGGAACGCCCCCAGGCGCTCGCCGCCCCGGTACTTGACCGCTCCGATCTCCGTGATCCTGGCTTCGGGCGGGGCCCCACCGGTGGTCTCCAGGTCCACGCAGGCGAACGTGACCTCGGACAGGGGGATCCCCAGGTCCTCGAACGTCGCCTGCCCGGCCATGGTCCGCACCGTAGGTCCCCCCGGTGACACGATCCGCGGCCGCGCGGAGGCTCGAGGCTATCCGAACAGACGTTCGAGGTCAAGGCGGGGGGGTACAATCCCCCGGGATGGGCACCGGAGCGAGCCCGCCGCGGACCAGGTTCCGGTGCGCGGCGTGCGGCAACCTCACCCGGTTCGACGTGGTCGAGACCCGCCGGAGCCGGGCGTACCACCACTTCACGGTAGGCGGGGAGCTGACCGTGGAGGACGAGGAGGTGCTGTCGGTGGATCGTGAACAGGTGACCTGCCGGTGGTGTGGCTCCTCGGACGCCGTCGAGGAGGTCCCGGTCGACCTCCCCGCGGAGGGCGCGGGCGGATGAACGGACCGCTCCAGGACGTCAGGATCCTGGACCTCACCCGGCTGCTCCCGGGCAACTACTGCACCCTGCTGCTTGCCGACCTGGGCGCCGATGTCGTGAAGGTCGAAGAGCCCGGACTAGGGGACTACATCCGGTGGATGCCGCCGATGGTCGACGGTCAGGGGGCGGCGCACCGAGCCCTCAACCGGGGGAAACGGTCGATCACCCTGAACCTCAAGGCCACCGAAGGCGCCGACCTGCTCAAGCGCCTGGTTCGAGAGGCGGACGCCTTGGTGGAGGGATTCCGTCCCGGCGTCCTGGATCGCCTGGGGGTGGGATACGACTCGTTGTCTGCTGAGAACCCCCGGCTGGTGTACGCGGCGATCACCGGATACGGACAGGACGGTCCGTACCGCGACCGCGCGGGCCACGACATCAACTACACGGGGTACGCGGGGGTGCTCCATGCCACCGGAGAGCCGGCCGGGCCTCCGGTGCTGCCGTCGGTGCAGGTCGGGGATCTCGGCGGGGGGATGGCCGGGGCGATCGGCCTGACCGCCGCACTGCTGGAGGCCTCCCGAACCGGGCGGGGGCGTCTGGTGGACGTGTCGATGTTCGACGTGGTGACGTCGTGGGGCGCCGTGCTGATGAGCTGGCACCTGGCCACCGGCCAGGTCCCACCGCGGGGGGCCATGGAGCTGGGGGGCGGGCTGGCCTGCTACCGGGTGTACCGCACCGGCGACGGGAAGTGGCTGGCGGTGGGCGCCCTGGAGGGGCAGTTCTGGCGGGCCCTGTGCGAGGCCCTCGACCTCGAGGACCTCGTGGACGTGCAGTACGTGCCCGCCCGGCAGGAGGAGATCGCCACCCGCCTGGCCGCCCGTCTCCAGGAGCGCTCCCGAGACGAATGGGTGGAGGCCCTGGCCGGGTTGGAGACGTGCGTCGGCCCGGTGAACGACATGGCCGAGGCTGTGGCGGACCCGCAGCTTCGCCACCGCGGGATGGTGGCCGAGGTCGAGGGCAAGCCGGTGGGACCCGGCCCCGCGATCACCCTGCCCGACGCGGAGGCCAAGCCGCTGACCCCGGCGCCGGAGCTGGGCCAGCACACGGACGAGGTGCTCGGTGAGCTGGGGCTGTCGGCCGAGGAGCTGTCGAAGCTGCGCACCCGCGGGGTCCTCTGAGCCGATCCGTTCGTGTCACCGGCCGGCGATAGCCTTCCGACGGGACATGGGGAAGGAGGCCACATGCGGATCGAGTGCGACCAATGCGCGCACCAGGGGACCACGCAGTGCGATGACTGCGTGGTGACGTTCATCCTGGAGCGCGAGGACGGAGCGGTTGTTGTGGACGCCGAGGAGGCCCGGGCTCTCCGCAAGCTGGGAGAGGCGGGGCTGGTTCCTCTCCTCCAGCTCAGCCCGAAGCCTCGCCGAGCCTCGTGATCGGGATCCCGGACGCGGTGCGCAGCAGCGCGTCGCGGGCCGCCCATCGGATCCGGACCAGGACCGGTGTCTCCGTCCCCGCGTTCGAGGCGACGCTGGTGACGGTCCCGGCCCGGTCCCCGCCGGCCACGACTGCATCGCCGGGGGCCACGGGCCCGCCCGCCCGGCCGGGCACCACCAGGAACGGGGGATGCCCGAGGTTGCGAACCTTGGCCACGGCCTCCTGACCCAGGAAGCACCCCTTGACCGGGTCGATGTCCCGTTCCAGCCCGGCCTCGTGGGGCAGCGAGTCCGGAGTGAGATCGACCGGGAACCGGGCCACGCCGTTCTCGATCCTCCAGGCCTCGAGTGCCTCGGGGCTCACCTCGACGAGGCCGTGTGTACGGGCCCGGGCTCGGATGTCGTCCAGGGCCTCGACGGGTCCCAGAACGTCACCCCCCTGGCCCAGGACGGAGGGGGAGGACGTCCACGTCTCTTCCGCTGCGGGCGGAGCCCGCCCGGGGAAGGCCACCAGGGCCATCGACGGGGTGCGATCCTCGAGCTCCACGTCGGAGGACAACACGTACGGATCCAGCAGCTCGTGGACCGCCTGGGGCTGGGCGGGGTCCTGAAGGAGCAGCACACCGTCCTGGAAGACGGACACCGTGACGTCCGCCCGGATCCGGCCCGTCGGGGTCAACAGGAGCGCCCGGCGAGCCTGGCCCTGCCGGAGCTCGACGATCTCTGCGGTGAGCAGATCGTTGAGCCACTGCCGGGCGTCGGACCCCCGACACACCACCTTCCGCCACGCCGACAGGTCCGCGAATCCCCGGCCCGCGCGGAGGGACTCCATCTGTTCGATCATCGACGGTGAAGCCGCAACCGGCCGATCCGCCGAGGTCGGGCCCCGAACCGGTACTTGTACCGGAGGTCGCCCTTCAGCATGTCGAAGGTCCGGCAACCCTCTTCGATGGCGCCCCGGATCATCTCGGCCACCAGGACCATCCCGGGCGACAGGCTGGCTCGGTGGTGGTCGAAGGCGGAGTTGTACAGGAAGAACCGGTCGTGCCACCGGAACCCAACCGCCCCCGCCACCTTGTCTTCTCCGGCCTCCAGGAAGACCAGCCGGAACGTGCGATCGGGGAGCAGGGCCTCGGCCAGCCGGCGGAAGAACAGCTCCACGCCCGGGACCATGAACTTGCCCTTCGCACCGGTGCTGGAACGGTGGAGCTCAACGAAGCGATCCAGGTCCCGGGCCAGGGTGTCGGGGGTGGCCTCTACGAGGTGCGCATCCGGAAGGGCCTCGCGGAGCCGCCGTTCCTTCCGCCGGATCTCGTGTCGGAGCTTCCCCGGCAACCCCTCGAGGTACGCGTCGTACGTGTCCGGCAGCTCGAGCAGGGGGGCCACCCCGTCGTCGCCGGGATCGGCCTGGAGCTCTGCGTCCCTCGCCGCTTCCAGGAGCGCCGGCAGCCACCTTCCGCCCTTCGGGAGTCCGGCGAGGTCCGCGGTCCTCCACTGCGGCCGCGAGGCCAGCGAGGTCATCAGCTCCTTGGCGGCGGCGTCACGGGCCTCGGGGATCCCCACCGGCCCCATGTAGTCGGTCACGTCGAAGCCGCCGAGCCACGTGAGGACGTCGTCGCGGAGGTCGAACGCGGCGGCGGCCACGTCCTGGCCGCCGAGGACCACGGTGGCCAGATGGAGGTGCTCCGCGCCGAACTCCTCCCAGTACAGCTTGAGGTACCGGGGCGTGTGGAAGAAGGTGGCTTCGGGGTCGGCAAGAACCAACGGAGTCCAGTCGCGGGCAACGAACGCACGGGGGTCGTGGGTCCACTCGACGGTCATCTCCATGAGGGTAACAGCGAGGGTGTCAGCCGGATTCCGTGCCGTTCCCGTGACGATCCAGCACGAACAGGGTGTGGTGGTACGTCATGAGCGTCGGCCACTTCGCCCGGTACGTGTCGGTGTGCCGGACCAAAAGGCCGGACCGTCGGAACACCTCTCCCCATCCCCGGGCGGTTCGGAAGGTGAACGGCTTGGGGACCCCGTGTCGGAGGTTGAGGAGCCAGTCCCAACCCACGTTGAGGCTCCGATCGAGATTCGAGGTGGGGGTGTCCTCCATGATCAGGACGCGCCGGCGAGTAAGGCGGGCCGCCTCGGCCACCAGCCGTTCCTGGTCCGACCACCGCTCCACGTGGTGCAGGACGAAAAGCATCACCACCACGTCGAACGAGGCGTCGGGGGCGGGCACCCGGAGCGGATCCTCCATGAGGATGAAGGGAAGGTGGGGGACCCGGTTCCCGAACGCCGTGACGTCGGCCAGCGTGGGGCGGATCCCCACCCGTCGGGCCAGCCAGCCGGCGATGCGACCGGTCCCCGCTCCCAGGTCGAGCACCTCGGTGCCGGGGACGAGGTGAGGAGCGAGCTTTCCGCCGATCTCGTTCTCCCGAAGGAACACCGCGCGAGGGTACCAGTGGGACAATCGTCCGGACCCATGGATGTGCGACCAGGATCGGCGAACGACCGAGGAGCCTCCGCCCTGGCCTGGCTGGTGGCCGTGCTCATCCTGGGCGTCGTGGCCGCCGTGGTGGTGGTGGCTGTGGGGCGGGTGGGCCCGTGACGCTCCGCTCCCACGACCAGGGGTTCGTGCCCGTGGCGCCCGATCGGGTGTACGAAGCGCTGTCTGACCTGGCGACCTACGAGCGATGGTGGCCGGGCGTGGGGACGTGGTCCGGGGAACGATTGTCGCTGCGCCTGGACGGGAGGCCCTGGGAGGCGACTCCGGATCGGGAGCGACCCGGGGTGGGGATGTTCCTGAACCTGAGGCCTTCCCTTGGGACCCTGGAGTGGTACCTCGAGCCGTTCGAGGAGGGAACGGTGGTCAACTGCTTGCTCGATCTGGACCTTCCCGGCGGCTCTCGGCGCGCGCTTCGCCGACTCCGGCGGATCCGGACCGCGGTGCGCGCCGGGTTGGTGGGCCTTCTGGAGACGCTTCGATGACCGCCCAGAGGTGCCCGGCGTGCGGCGGCCTGGTGAGTCCCGAGGCGGAGTGGTGTGGGCAATGCCTGACCCCGCTGGATGCCACAGCCGAAGGCGGGGACGATGTCAAGGAACGGGCCGTTCCCGCCCCCGGGGTTCGGACCACCGGCATCCGGAGCGATGCCGGGCGGTTGGTGTGGACCTGTCCGACCTGCGAAGCAGTCAACCCGCTGGAAGCCTCGGCGTGCGCCACGTGCGGGACCCCCTTCGGACGCCTGTTCGAGGAGCCCGAGCGTCGTGATCCGGTCGATCCCGGCAGGGCCAAGATGTTCTCGCTGCTGTTCCCCGGGTTCGGACACGTCGCGGTGGGCCGGGTGGCAGAGGGCATGGCCCGGACCGTGGTGTTCGGGTTCGCCCTGGTGATGGCGGTCACGCTGCCGGTGGGGGCCCGGGGATTCTCCCTCGGGTCGTTCCTCCCCCTGTTCCTGGCCTCGGCGCTGGCCACTGTGACGATCTACGTGGTGTCGGCGATCGACGCCGCACGAGCGGCGGCCGGCCGGGCCCAGATCCTCTCCGCCCGCATGCTTCTGTTCGGGGCCATCGGTCTGGTGATCCTGGCCACGATGGGGGTCATGCTGGCCGGCTCTCAGGGCTCCAGCGTCTGATCGCTCTCGGTTGAGGGCGTCGCGAGATGCTAGGTTCGCCTGCGTGCGTGTCCACGTGATCTCCGACCTCCACGGCGCCACCGACCACCTCCGCGAGGCGGGGAAGGGGTGCGACGCCCTGCTGGTGCTGGGGGACCTGATCAACGTCCTCGACTACCACACCATGGACGGGATCCTGGTCGAGGTGTTCGGCCGGGACCCGGTGGCTGAGGCTGCGGGGCTCCGGGCCCGGGGCCGATACGACGAGGCCCGGAAGGTGATGCGCCGACACGCCCCGAACGAGCCCGAGCTCCGCGAGCGGTTCGGGGAGCTGGCATACCGCGAGTACGAGCGGGTCTTCGATGCCCTTCCGGACAACTCGTTCGTGACCTACGGCAACGTGGACATCCCCGAGATGCTCCGATCCTTCGAGCGTCCCGGGGTCCGGTTCGTGGACGGTGAGGTCGTCGATCTGGACGGCGAGCGGGTCGGCATCGTGGGCGGGGGGCTGCGAACCCCCCTGTTCGTCCCGGGGGAGGTGGACCCGGCCGAGTACGACCGCAAGCTGGAGGCACTGGGCACCGTGGACGTGGTGTGCACCCACCAGCCCCCTCGGATCCCCTGGCTGGTGTACGACGTGCTGGGCCGGAGGTTCGAGCCCGGCTCGACGGGACTGGTGTCGTACATCAACGCACACCAGCCGCGGTGGTCGTACTTCGGCCACGTCCACCAGCCCCTGGTGGACCGGATCACGATCGGGCGCTGTCGCTTGATCAACGTGGGCCACTTCCGGGAGACCGGCAAGCCGTGGGTCCACGACACCGGCAGCTGACGAAACGGAGGCGAGATGGCCGAGCAGACCGAGGGCTCGATCGAGATCGATGCGGATCCCGCGGAGATCATGGCGGTGATCGCCGACTTCGAGTCGTACCCCGAATGGGTGGACGGCATCCGCTCGGCAGAGGTTCGCGAGCGTGGCGACGGCGGCCGGCCCAGCGAGGTGGCCTACGAGTTCTCGGCCATGGGGTTCTCCGCGACGTACACACTTCGGTACGAGTACGAGGCCGAGGATCGAGGGGTGCGGTGGACCACCGCGGAGGCCTCGGGGGCGGTCAAGGACATCACCGGCTCGTACGAGCTCGAGCCGCTCAACGGGGACACGAAGGTGACATACCGGCTGGCCGTGGAGCTCGGCGTCCCGGTCCCCGGGTTCGTGAAGCGGAGGGCGGATCGCACCGCGATCAACACGGCGCTCGAGGGGTTGAAGAAGCGGGTCGAGGGGTGAGCGTTACGATAGGAGCTCGATGAGGATCCTCCTGTTCACGGGGAAGGGCGGCGTCGGCAAGACCACGGTGGCCGCGGCCACGGGGGTCCGGGCGGCCAAGGCCGGAGTCCGCACCCTGGTCACCAGCACCGATCCGGCGCACTCGCTGGCCGACTCGTTCGGCGAGCTTCTGGGGGACCGGGAGCACCAGCTGGCCGACAACCTGTGGGCGGAGCAGATCGACGCCCAGGCCCGGCTCGAGTCCAACTGGAGGGACATCCAGGAACACGTGATCTCGCTGCTCAACTGGATGGGCGTGGACACCGTGGAGGCCGAGGAGCTCTCGGTGATCCCCGGACTCGACGAGATCTTCAGTCTCACGGACATGCGCCGGCACGCCGAGAGCGGGAAGTACGACCTAATGGTGATCGACTGCGCCCCTACCGCGGAGACGCTCCGCCTCCTGTCGCTCCCGGAGGTCATGAACTGGTACATCGAGCGGATCTTCCCCATCCAGCGCGGCGTGGTGAAGACGATCCGTCCGGTGCTCACCCGGGTGACCAGCATGCCGATCCCCGATGATCGGATCTTCGCGGCCGTGGAGCGGCTGCACCGCAACCTGGAGGTGGTGCGCCGGCTGCTGACCGACGAGAAGAACGCCTCGGTGCGCCTGGTGGTGAACGCGGAGAAGATGGTCATCGCCGAGGCCCGCCGGACCTACACCTACCTGAACCTGTTCGGCTATCGCGTCGACGCCGTGGTGGCCAACAGGATCATCCCCGACGAGGTCAACGATCCGTACTTCGGCAAGTGGAAGGAGATCCAGGCCGAGCACCTGGCCACCATCGAGGAGTCGTTCCAGCCGGTGCCCATCCTCCAAGCCAGGCTCTTCGACCAGGAGATGGTGGGCCTGGAGCTTCTGGAACGGATGGGGGAGGAGGTATACGGCGAGCGCGACGTCACCGACGTGCTCCACCGGGACCAGCCGATCCGGGTCCGAAAGAAGGGACCGTGGTACGTCCTGTCGATGCGCCTGCCGTTCGCCGATCGCGGAGAGCTGGACATCTTTCGGAAGGGGGACGAGCTCTACGTCAGAGTCGGCTCCTACAAGCGGAACCTGATCCTACCCGCCGCATTGCAACGCCTGGAGGTGCACCAGGCGCGGTCCACGGAGGACGGGCTGGAGGTCAGGTTCGCCGAGAAGCCGGGCCGTGCGGCCCGGGTAAGCCGGAGGTAGGAGGAGCGATGGCCCAGGCAAAGCGATCCACGAGCAAGCGGGAGAAGGAGACCGACCACGTGTGCCCCGTGGGCTTCTGCCCGGTGGGCATGTTCCTGACCGTCACGGGAAACGCCCGTCCGGAGGCGGTGGAGCACCTCATGGCGGCGGGACGGGAGTTCGTCTTGGCGCTCACCGCTGTGCTCAATGCTCGGGCCGACGACCTGGGTCGGACCTCGCAGCTCGAGCACATCGAGGTCGAGTAGGAGCGTGGCCCCGCCCGACCGGGACCTCCTGCGGAAGCTTGCTGAGTGGGAGACCCACGGCCTTCCGGTCACCACCCTGTACATGGACGTCGACGGCCGCCGGTACCCGCAGCGAGGAGCGGTGATCAGCCGGGCGGAGGACCTGGCCCGGCGAGCCAGGGATCAGGCTCCCCAGGACGACCGAGAAGCCCAACGCTCGGTGGGGAAGGACGCCGAACGGATCGAACGATACGCGCGGGATGAGTTCGACCGGAGCGGCGTTCGGGGACTGGCCCTGTTTTCGTGCTCGGGCGCCGGCCTGTGGCAGGACGTCCCCTTCTACCGGACGTTCCGCGACCGGGTCGTGGTGGCCCCCCGACCGTACCTGCTCCCACTGGAGTCCGTGCTGGAGCTGGCGGAGACGGTGTGCACGGTCCTGGTGGACCGGGAGAAGGCCCGAGTGCTGTTGTCCCGCCTGGGCGACATCGAGGAGGTCACCAGCATCCTGGACGATGTCCCCGGACAGCACGACCAGGGAGGCTGGGCCCAGGCCAGGCTCCAGCGGCACATCGAGGACCACGTCCAGCGCCACCTCAAGCGGGTATCCGAGGCCCTCCTTCGCCTGCACCAACAGCGGGACTTCGACCACTTGGTCCTGGCGGGCCCGGAGGAGATCGTGCCGGAGCTCGAGCGGGAGCTTCACGACTACGTTCGGAGAACGGTGATCGACCGGGCGAACCTCCCGATCGGAGCCAGCCCCACCGAGGTCGTGGACCACGCCTTGACCCTTGAGCTCGATCTGGAGCGGCGGCGGGAGGAAGAAACCGTGTCCCGGGTGGTCCAGGAAGCCACGGCGGGAACCGGAAGAGGCGTGGGCGGGCTCGAAGAGACTCTGGCAGCCCTGGAGGCCGGGCGGGTAGAGACCCTGGTGCTGACGGCGGATCTGTCGGCTCCGGGCGTTCGGTGCCCGTCCTGCGGTCACCGGGCCCTTTCCGGAGATACGTGCGCGTCGTGCGGCTCAAGGACAGAAAAGGTGCCCGACATCGTCGAGGAGACTGTTGAGCTGGCCCTCCGAAGCAGCGCCGGGGTGGAGAGCGTGGCCCAGATGCCCCGGCTGGAGGAGATCGGGGGGATCGGAGCCCTCCTGCGCTTCTGACCCGTGCGCGGTGCGGCCGTCGGCATCGACCTGGGGGGCACCAAGGTCATGGGTCTGAGGATCGATCCGGACGGAGCGATCCAGGCTCGAGAGATCCGCGACACCCCTCCGAGGGATCCGGACACGATTCTGGATGCGGTGCTGGACGTGGCCGAGACGCTGGCAGGGGGCGGCATGGCGGGAGCCGTGGGTGTGGGGGCCGCGGGAATGGTGGACTTCGAGGCCGGTGCCCTGGCCTTCTCCCCCAACCTTCCGCTCAGGGAGGTTTCCCTCCGAGCCCTGGTCGCGGATCGGGTGGCGATCCCGTGTGTGGTGGACAACGACGCCAACGCGGCGGCGTGGGGCGAATATCGATTCGGGGCCGCTCGAGGGACCCGTCACGCCCTCGTGGTGACCGTGGGTACCGGGATCGGCGGCGGGATCATCGAGGACGGGAGGCTGTTCCGTGGCGCTCACGGTTTCGCCGCCGAGATCGGCCACGTGATCGTGGAACCGGACGGGCCTCCGTGCGGGTGTGGGAATCGCGGTTGCTGGGAGCAGGTGGCCAGCGGGCAGGCCATCGGCCGCCTGGGCCAGCAGCTCGCGGACGCGGATCCGACCTCACTGATCGCCACGCTGGCCGGAGGCGAACGGGTGACCGGGCGTCACGTATCGGACGCAGCGGCAAAGGGAGACGGTGGGGCGATGGCCATCTTCGCCGAAGTGGGGCGGCGACTGGGGGAGGGGATCGCCGGACTGGTGAACACCCTCGACCCCGAGCTCGTCGTGGTGGGCGGCGGCGTGGCAGAGGAGGGCGACCTGCTGCTCGAGCCGGCCCGGCGGGCGTTCCGGGACGCGGTAGAGGCCCCCGATCACCGACCAGACGTCCAGATCGTGGCGGCCCTCCTGGGGAACGATGCCGGGGCGATCGGCGCCGCGGCTCTGGCCCTCGACCTGCTGGAGTGAAGCGGTGAAGGTCGGCGTGATCCTGCCGCTGTTCTCCGGCGATCCCCTCAAGGTGCTGGACGCCGCCCGGGAGGCCGAGGACCTTGGCTACGACGGCGTGTTCGCCTTCGACCACTTCTTCCCGCCCGGTGCCCCGCCGGACCGGCCCTCGCTGGAGGCGTTCACCATCCTGGCGGCGGTCGCTGCGGTGACCGACCGCGTCACGCTGGGGACCCTGGTGACCCGGGCATCCATCCGTCCGGCCGGGATGCTGGCGAAACAGGTGTCCTGGCTGGACGCGGCCGCGGGAGGCCGGTTCATCCTGGGGATCGGCACCGGGGACCCCATCGACCGGCCCGAGCACGTGGCGTACGGCATCCCGATGCTGGGCAAGTCGGAGCGGCGAGAGCACCTGGAGGAGACGGTCAAGGCCGTCAAGGCCCTGTTCGCCGGAGGGCGATTCCCCGGAGGCAGGCACGTCCCCAAGCTCCTGGGCCCCCTCCTCCCGCCCCCGGCTCAGGACGGCGGTCCGCCCGTGTGGATCGGGGCCCAGGCGGATGCCGTGGTGCGTATGGCGGGACGGATCGCCGACGGGTGGAACGGGTGGGGCCTGGACCCCGAAGCCTACGAACGCAAGGTGGCCGTGCTCCGCGAGACCGCCGGGGACCGAGCGGTCGAGCCGACCTGGGCGGGGATCGTGCTGGCCGGGAAGGACGATGCCGAGACCGAGGAGCTGGTGAGGAAGCGCAAGGCCCGGGGGCTGGACGACGAAGCGTGGACGGGAACCGTGGCCCAGCTCCGCGAGTTCTTGGAGGCCCTAGGGGACGCCGGGGCTACCTGGGCGGTGATGGTCCTGGCCGGGCCCGCCGACCGACGAAGCCTGGTAGCCCGAGAGGTGCTCCCCGGACTGAGATCCACGACCGGCGGCGGCTGAGCACCCCGGCATGATGGCCGGAGGGGATTCGGCCGACGTTTCAGTCCGCCAGATATCCTTGTACCGCCCCGGGCGCCTGCCGTACGCTCAAGGGCCCTCGAAGAGGAGGAGCGCATGAAGAGGGTGCTCGTCATGGGCGCCGCCGGACGGGACTTCCACAACTTCAACGTGGTCTATCGAGACGACCCCGAGACCCAGGTGGTGGCGTTCACGGCCACGCAGATCCCCGGAATCGAGGGCAGGCGGTATCCACCCGAGCTGGCCGGCCCGCGGTACCCGGAGGGGATCCCCATCCACCCCGAGGGGGACCTCGAACGCCTGGTGCGCGATCACGAGGTGGACGAGGTGGTGTTCGCCTACTCGGATGTGTCCCACCCGTATGTGATGCACCGGGCCAGCCGGGCGCTGGCCGCGGGAGCCAGCTTCGCGCTGCTGGGGCCCCGGGCCACCATGCTGAGCTCCACGAAACCGGTCGTGGCCATCTGCGCGGTGCGCACCGGAGCGGGCAAGAGCCAGACCACCCGGGCCGTGATCCGGGCTCTGAAGGCTCAGGGGCGCGGGCCCGTGGCCGTGCGCCACCCCATGCCGTACGGGGACATCGTCGCCCAGCGGGTGCAGAGGTTCGCTTCGTACCAGGACCTCCGGGAAGCCAGGGCCACGGTGGAGGAGCGGGAGGAGTACGAGGCCCACCTTGCGGCCGGCACCGTGGTGTACGCCGGGGTGGATTACGAGGAGATCCTGAAAGCCGCCCAGGCCGAGGCCGACGTGGTGGTGTGGGACGGCGGGAACAACGATCTCCCGTTCTACCGGCCCGACGTGCACATCGTGGTGGCCGATCCCCACCGGCCGGGCCACGAGACGTCCTATCACCCCGGGGAGGCCAACCTGCGGATGGCGGACGTCGTGGTCATCAACAAGGTGGACACCGCTGACCCGGGCAACGTCGACCGGGTGGAGGCCACGGCCCGCGAGGTGAACCCCGGGGCCACCATCATCCGAGCCCGCAGCCCGGTGACCGTGGACAACCCGGACGCCGTGAAGAGCAAGCGGGTGCTGGTGATCGAGGACGGCCCCACCCTCAGCCACGGCGAGATGACCTACGGAGCCGGCATCGTGGCCGCCAGGGCCCACGGAGCCGCGCAGATCGTGGACCCCCGGCCGTACGTCACCGGCTCGCTCACCAAGGTCTTCGAGAACTACCCGGTGGGGCCGGTCCTCCCGGCCATGGGGTACTCGGCGGCACAGATCGACGAGATGGAACGGACCATCGACGCCGCTCCCGTGGACGTGGTGATCATCGCTACTCCTGTCGATCTGGCGAAGGTCGCCGACATCCGCAAGCCGTCGGTTCGGGTCCGGTACGAGCTCGAGGAAGTGGAGGGATATCCCACCCTGGCCGAGATCCTGGCGGAGAGGATCCCCTCGTGACGGATCGGGTGGTGGTGGCTCTGGGGGGCAACGCCCTCCTGCGCAGGGGGGACGAGGACTCCGCCGAAGTCATGCGGAAGAACGCCCGGATGGCCGCCGAGCGCGTGGCGGACGTGGCCAATCTCGGCTGGGAGATCGTGGTGACCCACGGCAATGGCCCCCAGGTGGGTCGGATCCTCCTGCAGAACGAGGCGGCCAGCGAATGGGTCCACCCCATGCCCCTGGACGTGTGCGGAGCCGAGAGCCAGGGACAGATCGGGTACCTCCTTCAGGTGACCATCGGAGACGTGTTCTACGAGCGGGACATGGAGAGGCCGGTGGTCACCGTCCTGACGTTCACCCGGGTCCCTCCCGACGACCCGGCGTTCGAGAACCCCACCAAGCCGATCGGGCCTCACTACGACGAGGCGGAGGCCAAGCGCCTGGCCGCCGAGCGCGGATGGAAGATGGCCCCCACCACCGAGGGCCAGTGGAGGCGGGTGGTTCCCTCGCCCCGGCCGTACTCGATCGTGGAGGCCCCGGTGATCCGGCTGCTCGCCGAGTCGGGCGCCATCGTCATCGGTGGTGGCGGTGGCGGTGTCCCGGTGATCGAGGAGGGCCCCCGGCTGATCGGGGTGGAAGCCGTGGTGGACAAGGACCTGGCGGGGGCCATCCTGGCCCGGGACGTGGCCGCAGGCACCTTCCTGATCTGCACCGACGTGGAAGGGGTGTACGAGCGCTACGGACAACCCGACCAGCGACTCATCGACCACCTCACGGCCGAGGAGGCCAGGCGAATGGTTGCGCACGGCGCGTTCCCTCCCGGATCGATGGGCCCCAAGGTCGAGGCAGCCTGCGAGTTCATCGAGAACGGAGGCCGGCGGGCCGTGATCTGCTCCCTGGACGACGCGCCGGAGGCCCTCCAGAACAAGGCCGGGACCACGATCGGTCCGGCGTGAGGCGGCCCGGTCCGGGCATCTTGGCCGGGGCTCTGCTGGTTGTGGCGGTGTCCATCTCCCCGGCGGTGGCATCCACGTCTCAGGCCGGCGACCTGCTGGTGTCGGATCCCGGCACCGCCACGGTCTTCCGCGTCGATCCCTCGAGCGGAGCCCGGGACACGGTGAGCTCGGGCGACGACCTGGTGCGGCCACGGGGGATCGCGGTGGGGAACGACGGCAGGCTCCTGGTGACAGACGAGGGCGTGCCGGGTCTGCTGCGGGTGGCGCCCACGAACGGCCAGCAGCACGTGGTGTCGTCCGGCGGGGACTTCGTCACTCCGCGTGACGTCGTGGTGGCCCCCGACGGGCGCGTCCTGGTCCTCGACCGCGACGCGTTCGGGTCGGGAGCCCTGTTCCGAGTGGACCCGGGCAACGGACAGCAGGGCGTGGTGGCCTCCGGCGCCCCGTTCATCGACCCGGTGGACGCCGTGGTGGGGCCACGGGGTGAGGTGTACGTGGCCGACGAGGGGGCCGATGCGGTGATCCGGGTCGACCCGGCGAGCGGGGCACGGGCCGTGGTCTCCTCCGGCGGTGACCTCCAGGATCCCCAGGGGATCGCCGTGGGACTGGCCGGCGAGCTCCTGGTGACGGGGCGAAGCATCTCCGCGGCCGCCGGGGCCCTGTTCGGCGTGGATCCCGACACCGGCGAGCAGACCCTGGTGACCTCGGGAGGATCGTTCCAAGCGCCGGCCGGCGTGGGGGTGGACCTGGACGGCAATGTGGTGGTAGCCGACCCCGAGGCCTTCGGTGGCTCGGGCGGCGTCGTCCGGGTGGCCAGGTTCACCGGCGCCCAGAAGACCGTGGCATCCGGCGGGAGCTTCGTCGATCCCTCCGCGCTCACCGTTCAGCCGCCCCGGTGCGCGGGCGAGTTCGCCACGATCGTGGGCACCAGTGGCCGTGACGTCCTCAGGGGGACCCCGTTCCGCGACGTCGTGTCCGCGCTCGGTGACCTCGACAGGGTGAAGTCCGGGGGTGGCAACGACCTGGTCTGCGGCGGGGGCGGGAACGACTTCATCGCCGGTGGCCGCGGTGACGACGTCCTGCTGGCTCAGGGCAGCAACGACAGCATCCGCGGGGGGGCCGGCCGGGACCGACTGAACGGGGGTCCCGGCGAGGACCGCTGCTCAGGCGGCCGGGGACGGGACCGGGCCGGGGGGTGCGAGTCCGAACGCGGCGTCCCGTAGCGTCGACCCGACGCGATCGAGCGGCAGCGATCCGGACGCCGATGCAATGACCCAAACCCGGAGCGCGACGGTACAATGCCTCCCCGTGGGAAAGGGGTGGCGAGTTGTCCGCGCCTTCTTTGTGCTGGTCGTCGTAGCCTTGTCGACTGCTCCGGTGCTCGGAGCCGGAGGAGCGGCTGCGCAGGGGTCCGGACGTCCCAACGTGGTGATCATCCTCACCGACGACCACCGGGCCACCGACACGATGCAGGTCATGCCCGAGACCATGCGGTTGTTCGGCTCGGAGGGGGTCCAGTACACGAACGCGTTCGCCACAACTCCCATCTGCTGCCCGGCGCGGGCGGGGATCATGACCGGGCGGTTCAACCACAACAACGGCGTCTTGACCAACGCGGACAAGGACCTCCTGGCCCAGGACTCCACGATCCAGCGGTACCTCCACGATGCGGGCTACCGGACCGGAATCACCGGCAAGTACCTCAACAGCTACGACGCCACGGACGGCACCCCTCCGCACTTCGACCGCTACTCGGTCATCACCCAGTCGGCGAACACCGACAACTACACCACCACCACGTTCTGGGAGGAGCCGGGGCAGGAGGAGACCGTCACCGAGTACTCGACCGACCACATCGCCGACAAGGCCGTGGAGTTCATCGACGACTGGGAGAGCGATGATCCCCAGCGTCCCTGGTTCCTCTACGTCGCCCCGTTCGCCCCGCATGAGCCCACCGTGGCGGAGCCCGACTACCAGGGGACGGACGTGGGGACCTGGGCGGGTAACCCCGCCGTGTTCGAGAAGGACCGCAGCGACAAGCCCCAATCGGTGGCCAAGGCCCCGCCGAAGAGGCTGGCGGATGGGCAGGAGATCAGGGGCCGCCAGCTGCGGACGCTGCTGTCGGTCGACGACCTGGTGGAGCGGGTGTTCCAGCGGATCCAGGCTGCCGGGGACCTGAACGACACGCTGGCGTTCTTCCTGGGAGACAACGGATACCTGTGGGCCGAGCACGGCCGGCTGGGCAAGGGCCTCCCGTACACCCAGTCCATCCAGGTACCCTTCTTCGTCCGGTGGCCGGGCAGGCTCCCGGCGGGGACCACCGACACTCAGTTCGTGGCCAACATCGACCTGGCCCCCACCATCATGGAGGCCGCCGGCATCGTCCCCGCCCCCCAGTACCCGGTCGACGGGACCTCGCTGCTCAAGCCATCGGCTCGCTCGAAGATCCTCACCGAGTTCTGGGACCGGGCCGATCGGGTCTCCGGCTGGGCCTCGATCCGGACGACCCGCTATCAGTACGTGGAGTGGTACTCGTCCACCGGAGCCGTGCGGTTCCGGGAGCTGTACGTGCCGGCCAACGATCCCTGGCAGCTCACCAACGTCCTGGGAGACGACAAGGAGAGGAACGACTCGGACGTGGGCGGTTTGGCGGCGGAGCTGTTGGCCGCCAAGGCGTGTAGCGGGGCGTCGTGCGTGGCCGCGCTCACGTCGCGGGTCGCGCTGTGCGCCGGAAACGAGCGCCGGGTGGCCGACCACCTGGTGGGGACGGAGGGGGCCGACCGGCTGGTCGGCGGCCGGGGGGCCGACCTGGCCTGCGGGTTCGGGGGGAACGATCGAGTGCGCACCGGACCTGGGAGGGACGAGCTTCTGGGTGGCGGTGGACGGGACGTCCTGCGCGGTGGCGGCGGGCGCGACCGGCTTCACGGCGAGCGGGGGAAGGACCAGCTGAAGGGTCAGGGTGGCAAGGACCGCCTGCGCGGCGGGCCGGGAACGGACCGATGCTCGGGCGGCTCCGGCCGGGACCGGGCCTCCAGCTGCGAGATCAGGACCACCGTCCCCTAACCTTCTGTCCACGGGGGTAGGATTCGTCGCGCATGGGAACGGGGGTTCCACCGGCGCGTCTGTTCTTCGTTGCCCTCCTTCTGGCGCTCTCCGCCGTCCCCCTTTCCGACGAGGCCGGAGCTCAGGCTCCCGGCCGGCCAAACATCCTCATCATCCTCACCGACGATCAACGAGGGACCGACACGATGCAGGCGATGACCGACACCCTGAATCGGTTCGCTCAAGGAGGGGTGTCGTTCCCCAACGGGTACGCGGCGACCCCGGTGTGCTGTCCCGCGCGGGCGGCCATCATGACGGGGCGGTTCGCGCACAACAACGGCGTGCGCACCAACGGGGACAAGGACAACCTCGTCCAGGAGTCCACGGTCCAGAAGTACCTGGGGGACGCGGGCTACCGGACCGCCATCGTCGGCAAGTACCTCAACGGCTGGGACATCGCCCAGGACCCCCCATTCTTCGACCGATGGTCGATCATGCAGCCCGGCTACTACAACCGGAACTGGAACATCGAAGGGTCCGTCCAGAACGTTCCCACCTACTCGACCGATTTCGTTGCGGAGAAGGCCCTCGACTACCTCCAGGCGTTCGAGTCCGACGACGCCGATCCGTGGTTCCTGTACCTGGCTCCGTACGCGCCCCATGCGCCCCTGGTGGTGGAGCCGGACTACGAGAACGCCGACGTGGGCTCGTGGGCGGGTAATCCCGGCGTCTTCGAGACCGACGAGACCGACAAGCCGCTCTACGTGAGGAACTCCTCGGAGACCCTGGCCGATGCCCAGGCCCGGCGTCAGGGTCAGCTGCGGATGCTGCTGTCGGTGGACGACATGGTGGAGACGGTGTTCCAGGAGCTCGAGGCACGAGGGGAGGAGAACACCCTGGCATTCTTCCTCTCCGACAACGGGTTCATGTGGTCGGAGCACGGGCTCACTGCCAAGAACAAGCCGTACACCGAGTCGATCCACATCCCGTTCCTGGCCCGGTGGCCGGGCCACCTGGCACCGGGCTCGGTCGATCCCAGGCTGGTGGCGAACATCGACGTGGCCCCCACCATCATGGACGCGGCGGGGATCGCCTCGAGTCCCCAGTACCCCATGGACGGCGTCTCACTCCTCCAGCCCATCTCCCGCACCAAGATGCTCACCGAGGGATGGGCCGGAGGGAACATCGGGACCTGGGCGTCCATCCGCACGCCCCGGTACCAGTACATCGAGTACTACGCGGACGACGGGCTCACGGTGACCTTCCGGGAGCTGTACTCGCTGGCCAAGGATCCGTGGCAGTTGGAGAACGTTCTGGGGGACGCCACTACGAGGAATGACTCCGACGTGGCGGGCTTGGCGGCCGAGCTGGCCGCGTCCAGGACGTGCAGCGGGGGCTCGTGCCTCTCGGCCCTGACCTCGACAGTGGCGTTGTGCGCCGGGAGGGAGACCCGTCTCGCCGACCACCTGGTGGGGACGGAGGGGGCCGACCGGCTGGTCGGCGGCGCTGGAGCCCACCTGGCCTGCGGGTTCGGGGGGAACGATCGAGTGCGTACCGGCCCGGGAAGGGACGTGCTCCTGGGAAGCGGCGGACGCGACGTGCTTCGAGGAGGCAAGGGGCGCGATGAGCTCGTCGGCGGGGGAGGCAAGGATCAGCTGAAGGGACAGGCCGGCAGGGACCGGCTCCGGGGAGGGCCCGGCAAGGACCGGTGCACCGGCGGCCCCGGCCACGACCGGGGCTCGAGCTGCGAGACCAAGAGCTCCATCCCCTGACCCGTCGGTCTGCACTCGTCCGATAGGCTTCCCCTCGATGCGGCTCCGGGTCATGGCCTGGAACGTGCACGGGTTCCGTGGCGGGACGGTCCAAGCGGCGGAGGCGGTGGCCGCCGTGGAGCCCGACATCCTCCTGCTGAACGAGACCCGATATAGCGGGTTTCGGCTGCGTCGGTTCGCCGGCCGATTGCAGATGCAGGCCGCCTCCGGTCTTCACGGACTGCGCCGGATCCCCAACGCCATCCTGGCCCGTCCCCCGTGGCGGGTCGTCCGCTCGGAGACCATGGCCTTTCCCCGAGCCCGCCGTACCACCAGGAGGGGCGCGGTGATCGCCATGGTGGGCCGGGCGGGCACCAGAGTGTCGGCCGTGGCGGTCCACCTGGGACTCGCCGAGGGAGAGCGGCTCGAGGATGTCCGGGTCCTCAGCGATCGGCTGGCCGGGCGGGACCCAGTGGTGATCGGCGGCGATCTCAACGAGGGGCCGGACGGTCGAGCGGTGAGGTGGATCGGGGGGCGGTTCTGGGACGCCTTCGAACGTGCCGGCCAGGGGGAGGGGACCACCTTCCCGGCCTCCGAGCCCCGGGCCCGCATCGACTACCTGTTCGTCTCGCAGGGGGTTTCGGTCGACACCGTGAGGGTGGGCGGGCCGGGATTCAGTGACCGATCGGACCATCTCCCGGTGATCGCTGACCTGGTGCTCGGCGAAATGACCTGATCCCTTCGATTCAAGTTTTTCGCCCCATTTCGCCGATACCTGCTGTAGGGAACGTGGCCTCTTCGGGGGGAAAGGCCCGCCACCCCAACGCGGACGCCCGCAGCGACCGCACGAAAGGAGTTGGTCACGATGCCCGCGAGGAAGATCCTCCTCGCCGCATCCCTGGTTGCAGGGATGCTGATCGCCCCGGGGATCGCCCCGGCACAGACGGCCGGCGCCGACCTCTCGGTGGACAAGTCCGACGCCCCGGACCCAGCCACCGCTGGTTTTCCTCTCACGTACACGGTAACCGTGGACAACGACGGCCCGGAGCCTGCGACGGACGTTCAGATGGAGGACGTTCTTCCCCAGAGCGTCTCGTTCGTATCGGCGACACCGACCCAGGGATCGTGTAGCCAGTTCCTCCTGGTAGTGACCTGCGCCCTGGGAGCGTTGGCCGATGAGGCCTCCGCCTCGGTGGTCATCGTGGTGACGCCGTCTGGATCGGGGACCCTGAACAACGTCGCGGCGGTGGAAAGCGCGACGCTGGACCCGAACCCGTTGAACAACCTGGTGACAGAAGCCACCACGGTTGGGGGTGGCGCCGGTCCGGGCACCGACCTCGCCGTTCAGAAGGCCGACGCGCCCGACCCGGTGGCGCCCGGCTCGGACCTGACCTACGTGGTGACCGTGGCCAACGCTGGCGGAAGCGCTGCTAGCGGCGTGGCGTTGACCGACGTGCTGCCGCTCACCGCCAGCGTTGTCTCGGTCACCACGAGTAGCGGCTCGTGCACCGGACCAACGCTCGTGGTGCTCACCTGCAACCTGGGAACCTTGGGCGCTGGAGGTAGCGCCACGGTGACGGTCGTGGCCCGGTTCAGCGCCGAGGGTACGGTGGCCAACGTCGCGACGGTGGCCAGCTCCACGGAGGACACCAACGTGGCCAACAACCTGGTCACCGAAGCCACCACGGTCAGCGCGTCGGCCGGTGGTGGCGGCGGAGGTGGCGGCGCCGGCGGAGGACCCGGCGGCGGTGGTGGCGGCGGAGGCCAGGGCCTGGCCGCCTGCACGATCCGTGGCACCTCCCTGGACGACAAGCTCTCCGGGACCCCGGGTGACGACATCATCTGTGGCATGGAGGGCAACGACGTAATGAAGGGTAAGGGCGGAAAGGACGTCCTCATCGGTGGCCCGGGCAAGGACCGGGGCAACGGTGGCAAGGGCAAGGACACCGTCAAGGGCCAGGCCGGGAAGGACCGCCTCCGGGGAGCCCAGCAGGGCGACCGCCTGGCCGGTGGAAACGCACGCGACCGCCTGAACGGCGGCCCCGGGAAGGATCGTCTGAACGGCGGTAAGGGCAAGGACCGCTGCAAGAAGGGGAAAGGCGACAAGGTACGGAGCTGCCCGTAGGTAGCTCCGAGAGAGCCGGAGGGCCGGGGCGAAGCGGGCGCGCTCCGGCCCTTCGTCCTGTCTATCAGGGGGTCCGCTCGCCGGGTGGTGCACAGCAGGGACGCATCCGGGCGAGCTACCCCCCGAACCCCCCGTGTTCAGCCGGTGCCGTGAGCCACGGCCCGGGACTCGGCGAACTCGTGGGTCCGCTCGAAGATGCGCTCGGCGTCGTGGTCGAGCGTGGCCACGTGGTACGAGTTCGGGAGCGAGATGAGCTCCTTGTCCTTCGACCCCACATATTCCATCAGCCACTCGGCGTTGCCCTTGGGGACCACGTGGTCCTGTGGCGAGTTGAACACCAGCAGCGGCGCGGTGACCGAGGGGATGTCGGCCCGGACCACCTTGAGGAACCGACTGAGCTGGGCCAAGCCGGCCACCGGCACCCGGTCGTAGGGCAGCTCGTCCCCCCCGGGCTTCTTGATGTCATTGCCGATGCCGCCGACGGTCCGCCTGAACGCCTTCAGCACCGGGGCTGCCGTGATCCGGCGATCGCGGAGATAGGGGTTCACCACCACCACGCCGTGGACCTGATCCGGATGCCTCGCTGCCAGGTGGAGGGCCATGGCCCCGCCCACGGACAGGCCGAACAGAACGATCCTCCCGACCCGGGCTGCCAGATCCGCGAATGCCCGCTCGGCCTCCTCGACCCACGCCTGCCACCGCGTCCCGGCGAGCTCTTGCCACGAGGTTCCGTGACCCGGGTACCGGGGGGTCTCCACCGCGTGGCCCCGGGCGGCCAGCCACTGGCCCACACGGCGAAGGGACGCGGGGTTCCCGGTGAACCCGTGGAGAAGGAGGATTCCGATGGGGCCTCCCTCGAACGAGAATGCCTCTGCCCCGGGCACCACCCGGGTGCTCATCCCACCAGGCCCTTCAGCCGGGCAATGACCGCGTCGGGATCGAAAGGCTTGGGGAAGAAGTTCTCCTTGCCCACGAGACCGACGACCTCGGGGGCCACCTCGGGCTTGCCGGTGATGATGACCACCGGGGTGCGCCTGGTCTCGGGAGTGGTACGCAGCTGGGCCAGCATCCTCTCTCCACCGAGGTCCGGCATCATCAGGTCCAGCACCACCGCGTCTGGCTTGTGCATCTCCAGCAACAACAGCCCCTCGAGGCCGTCCTTGGCCTCGACCACCTCGTAGTCATTCATCTCCAGAGTGACGCGGACCATCTGCCTGACGGACTCGTCGTCCTCCACCAAGAGAACCTTCTTCTTCTCGGCCACGAGGCTCCTCTCGGAACGGCCCGGGGGGCCGGGCGCTTACCTGCGGGACGGGTTGCGAAAGATCTGGATCAGCACGTAGACGGCGAACAGGCCCGCCAGGGCGGTCATGGTGCCCACGAAGGCGATGAATCCCCACTCCAGGGGGCCCAGTGAACCGGTCGCCATCGTCCGTTTCCTCCCGTTCGCGTTACCTTGCCCCTGCCTGGGGGAGTCTACTAGGGTAAGGGTGAACCGGCGGAAGCGGAGCCCCGGGGGTGAGCGGCGGTGTTCTACTGGACCTTGAAGCACGTCCTGTTGGGCCCTCTGCTTCGCCTCGCCTACCACCCGCAGGCCAGAGGCGTGGAGAACATCCCCACCGAGGGGCCGTTCATCGTTACCGCGAACCACCTGTCCTTCGTGGACAGTCTGTTCATGCCGCTCCTCTGCCCCCGGACCGTGGTGTTCCTTGGAAAGGCCGACTACTTCGACTCCTGGCGAACCAGGTGGTTCTTCAAGTCGACGAACGTCATCCCGGTCCGGCGGGAAGGAGGGTCCACCAGCGAGGCGGCCATCCTGGCGGGCATCCGAGCCCTCCGGGAGGGCCAGGTGGTGGGGATCTATCCGGAAGGAACCCGGAGCCCCGACGGCCGGCTGTACCGGGGGAAGACCGGCGTTGCCCGGATGGCTCTCGAGGCCCAGGCTCCCGTGGTCCCGGTGGCCATCCTGGGCACCCCCGATGTCATGCCCCTGGACGCCAAGATGCCGCGGCTTTCGGGCGAGGTCGTGGTGGAGTTCGGCAAGCCGCTGACCTTCGAGCGCTACTACGACCGTCCCCGGGACCGCTTCGTCCTGCGCTCCGTCACCGACGAGATCATGTACGAGATCATGATGATGACGGGCCAGGAGTACGTGGACGAGTACGCGTCCAAGGTGAAGAAGCAGCTGGCCAAGGCGGCCAAGGAGAACCAGCCGGCCGCGGTCGGCGCCCCGGGTCGCTAGGGCTCGGGCCGCTCCCAGGCCAGGGCCCTCTCCACAGCTCGTCGCCAGCCGGCGTACCGAGCCTCGGCCCCCTGGCGGTCGCCGGGGACGAACTCCCGATCCAGCGACCATGCTGCGGCGGCCTGTTCCTTGGTGTTCCACACCCCGGTGCCCAGGCCGGCCAGCAGGGCGGCGCCCAGGGCGGTGGTCTCCTGGACCCGGGGTCGCCGCACCGGGACCCCCAACAGGTCGGCCTGCAGCTGGAGGAGCACGTCCATCACGCTGGCTCCGCCGTCTGCCTTCAGCTCCGCGAGAGGCACGCCCGCTCCCTTGACCATCGCATCGGCCACGTCGCGGGTCTGGTAGGCCATCGATTCCACCGTTGCCCGTACCAAGTGCGCGCGACTGGTCCCCCGGGTGATGCCCACGATCGTCCCCCGGGCGTAGGGATCCCACCACGGCGCCCCCAGTCCCACCAGGGCGGGGACGAAGTACACGCCGCCGGCATCCGGCACCGAAGCCGCCAGCGGTCCCGCCTCGGCGGCCGACTCGATCACCTGCACACCGTCCCGCAGCCATTGGATCGCCGCGCCCGTGACGAAGATCGAGCCCTCCAGCGCGTACCGGACCCCGTCCAGGTCCGAGTACGCGATCGTGGTGAGGATGCCCGGGACCGAAGGGGCTCGCTCACCGGTGTTCAGGAGGACGAACGAGCCCGTCCCGTAGGTGTTCTTGGCGTCTCCGGGCTCGAAGCAGGCCTGCCCCACCAGCGCGGCCTGCTGGTCGCCGGCCACGCCCGACACGGGCAGAGCGGCCTCCAGGAACGCCGCAGCGTCTGTGAGCCCGAACTCGCCGATCGAGGGCCGAACCTCGGGGAGCAACGGTTCGGGGATCCGGAGCCGCTCGAGGAGCTCCTGATCCCAGGTCAGCCGGTGGATATCGAACAACATCGTTCGCGACGCGTTGGTGTGGTCGGTGACGTGGGACCGGCCGCCCGTGAGCCTGGCGATGAGGTACGCGTCCACGGTCCCGAACGCCAGGCGTCCCTCCTGGGCGGCATCCCGTGCGCCGTCCACGTGGTCCAGGAGCCAGGCGATCTTGGTGGCCGAGAAGTAGGGATCGATCACCAGCCCGGTCCGTTCCCCCACCCGGGAAGCCCACCCCTCGTCCTCGAGCGTCCGGCACAGGTCCGCGGTGCGCCTGTCCTGCCACACGATCGCCGGGTGGATCGGACTGAGGGTGTCCCGGTCCCAGATCACAGTGGTCTCCCGCTGGTTGGTGATCCCCACCGCGGCCAGGGCGGCGGCCTCCAGGCCCGCTCTCCCCACCGCCTCCTGGACCGACTTCAGAGCCGCCTGCCACCAGTCATCGGGGTTGTGCTCCACCCAGCCCGGGCGAGGGAACGACTGGGGGAACTCCCGGTACCCGCGGGCCACGACATCTCCGTTCTCGTCCACGACCATCGCGGTGACGCCGGTGGTCCCGGCGTCGATCGCCAGCACGCTCACGATCGGGAAGGCTACCGACCGACCACGCGACGCCGCTACCCGGGGACCAGGATGTCGGCTTGGACCTGCCCCACGCCGGGGAGTCCCAGATACGAGGCGGCGCCTTCCGACAGGTCGAGCACCCGGCCCTCCACGTACGGGCCGCGATCGTTCACCAGCACGGTGGCGCACTTGTTCCCGTAGCGGACATGGAGGAAGGAGGGGAGTGGCAGGGTGCGGTGGGCGGCGGTGAACAGCACCGGGTTGAAGATGTGTCCGATGGCAGTGGGGTTACCGGCGAACTCTTCCCCATAGAAAGAGGCCTCGCCGGCGAACCCTCGGCCCGCGAGGACCAGGTCGGGGGGGATCTGGCAGCCGCGCCCGCCGGTGGGACCGAGCATCTGGAGGAGACGGCCGAGGTCGCCGTCGACCGCCAGCAAGTCTCCGAACATCTGCTCGGTCGCGGTGAGATCTGCGAGCCGGCGCCGCTCCTCGATCAGCGCCTGGACCCGCACTCCGGCTTGCCGGGCCTCCTGCCGGGCAGCGGACAGGCGAATCTCGAGCAGGGTCCGGATCTCCTCGAGCTCTTGCTGCCGGGCCACCAGCTCGGCGCGATGACGCTCGGCCTCCCGGCGGATCGCCTCGATCGACTCGGTGGCCGCCAGGGCCTCACCGGCTTCCGCCACCCCGGCCTCGAGAGCATGCTCGATGAGCACCTGGCGGGCGGAAAGGTCGCCCAGGGACTCCGCGGCGAACATGGCCTCCAGGAACGCGGCGGGGCCGGCCCGATAGAAGGCGTCCGCGCGGTTTTCCAGGAGGGCCCGGGCCTGGGCCAGCTTGCCCTGGAGGGTGGATTCCAGGAGCAGGGCGTCGACCAGCCGGGCCGCGGCGGCTTCGGCGTTGGTGTGGACCCGCTGGTACCTGGTGGACAGGGCCGCCAGGTCCCCGGCCACGACGTCCGCGCTCTCCCGCGCTTCCCCCTGCCGGTCGCGGGCGTCCTCGAGGCGATCTTCCAGCTCACCCGCCTGAGCGGGGGAGACGAGGGCCGTGAGGGCCACGGCGAGCAGCGTGATCCTGTTCATGGGCGCTTCGGTTATCGGCACCCATGGGTGGAACCTAGAATGAGCGCATGTCCAGGATCGGCGTGCTCAACGGAGGCGGGGACTGCCCCGGGCTCAACGCCGTCATCAGGGCCGTGGTCCGCAAGGGCGTGGAGCGGTACGGCAACGTCATCCTGGGGTTCCGGAACGGGTACAAGGGGCTGCTCGATGGCTCGGTGATGGAGCTCACCCCGGAGAGCGCCCGGGGGATCCTCCACCGGGGCGGGACGATCCTGGGGACCTCCCGGGTGGACCCCTTCCGGGTGGAAGGAGGCCTGGACCTCCTCCGGGAGAACATCAACGCCTACCGGATCGAGGGATTGATCGTGATCGGAGGCGAGGGGACGCTGGGGTGTGCCGCCAAGCTCGCAGCCGAGGGCGTGAACGTCGTCGGAGTACCCAAGACGATCGACAACGACCTGGCCGCCACCGACTACACGTTCGGGTTCGACACCGCGGTGCAGGTCGCCACCGACGCCATCGATCGTCTCCACACCACAGCGGAGAGCCACAACCGGGTCATGGTCCTCGAGGTCATGGGCCGCCACGCAGGGTGGATCGGGCTGTACTCGGGGCTGGCCGGCGGCGCGGACGTGATCCTGATCCCCGAGCATCCGTTCGACATGAGCGAGGTGGCTAATCACATCCGGCACCGTCACAGCCGGGGCCACTTCTTCTCCATCGTGGTGGTGGCCGAGGGGTCGGTACCCAAGGAGGGAACGCTTCCGACCCCGGAGTACGAGCGGGACGGATTCGGCCGATCCCGGCTGGGCGGCATCTCCAACGTCATCGCCGGGGAGATCGAGCGTCGCACCGGATTCGAAACCAGGGTCACGATCCTGGGTCACGTGCAGCGAGGTGGCAGCCCCACGGCCTTCGACCGGGTGCTGGCCACGCGCTACGGGATCGCCGCCATCGACCTGGCGTCCCAGGGCTCCTGGGGACGGATGGTCTCGCTGCGGGGAACGGAGATCATCGCCCGTCCGCTGGACGACGCGGTGTCGGAGCTGAAGACGGTTCCCCACGAGCTGTACGAGGTCGCGGAGGTGTTCTTCGGCTGATGGCCACGATCCGGTGCCCCTCGTGCGGCGACGAGATCGTCCCTCTTCCGGTGGAGCCCGAGGGTGACGAGGGACCGACGCGCTACGCGTGTCCCACCTGCCGTCGACCGCTCACCATCGGCGTGGTCGACGAGTACCTGGGTCTCGAAGAAGAAGAAGCTTCCGGGTAAGACCCGCTCTAGTTCAGGTCCGCCCGCAGTTCTTCGGCGACGGGACGCACCTCGGAGACTCCCTGTCCAAATCCCGTGAGAACCACCATCCTGTCATCGAAAAGCCATACGCAGGTAGAATCAGCGGCCGCCGGCGCGCAGAACATGGATTGGGCGGCAAGCGCCTCACGGACGAGCCCACGCGTCAGTGGTATCTGGGAGGAGACTCCCACCTGCTCCCAGAATTCGGGCTCCGGGATGTCGACGACGGCCACTCCGTAGGTGGCCTGCGGGACGCTCGGCCCATAGATCGCCAGATCCACCTCGACGCCCATCTCCTGAGCCTCCGCTTGGATCGTGTCGAAAGCGTCCTGGGCGACAGAAGATTCGATTCGCGGCGCACCACGGATGTCCGCTGGGAAGGGGAAGCCCCTGAAGTGCTGCCAGGCGAACCAGCCGCCCGCCACCAGCCCGCCCAGGATCAGGAACCGGATGATGGTCCCGACCCGAAACCCCTTGGAACGCGTGTTCACCTCTTCCTGGGGGGCCATCGTGGCGGTCCTGCCGGAGACCGCCCGGGCCAGCGGAGTGACCCGCTCCTCCGATCCGAAGGTGGAAGGGCCTCCTCGGAACGGGGTGTAGCACTGCCAGCAGAAGTCGGTGTCAAGCCGGTTCTGGGCCCCGCACCGCTGGCAGGCGCGCTGATCCACGGTCTCGGACATCTCGAATGGGGTATCGAACCGCGCCGGCGATCGCTTGAGGGGTGGACCAGGTGGCGCGCTACACTCACTCTTCGTGATCGACCTCCGTTCCGACACCGTTACCCGCCCCTCCCCGGCCATGCGCAGGGCCATGGCCGAGGCCGAGGTGGGCGACGACGTGTTCGGCGACGACCCCACGGTGAACCGTCTCCAGGAGCGAGCGGCCGAGATCACCGGCAAGGACGCCGCCCTGTACACGGCCACCGGCACGATGGCCAACCAGACCGCGTTTCGGACGTTCGTCCACGCCGGCCACGAGGTCGTGGCCGAGGCCACCGCTCACGTCATCACGGTGGAGAAGAATGCCGCGGCCTCACTGTCGGGGGTGACCTACCGGCCCGTTCCGGCGCCCCGGGGCCTGCTGACCCCGGAGCTGGTCCGCGAGGCCCTGCAGCCCGACTCGCTGGACATCCGGGTGGTCGACCTGGTGGCGGTGGAGAACACTCACCAGGTGGGTGGGGGCAGCGTGTTGCCCATGGACGACCTTCGGGGGATCCGGAAGGTGACCGACGAGGCCGGCGTGCCCCTATACATGGACGGCGCTCGGATCTTCAATGCTTCGGCCGCCTCCGGGGTGGACGTGGCCGACTACGCGGCCGAGACGGACGCGCTGATGTTCTGCTTCTCCAAGGGTCTGGGCGCCCCGATCGGCTCCATCCTGTGCGGGCCGACGGAGTTCATCAAGGAGGCCCGGCGGGCGCGGGTGCAGCTCACCGGTGGGTGGCGGCAGGCTGGCGTGCTGGCGGCCGCCGCGTTGGTCGCCCTGGAGGAGAGTCCGCAGCGACTCCCGGAAGACCATGCCAACGCCGCCCGGTTGGCCAACGGGGTAGCCGACGCCGTCCCCGGCTCCATCGACCCGGCTTCGGTCGAGACCAACATCCTGTTCGTGGACCCATCACCTCTGGGAGCCTCGGCGGCCGAGGTCGTGGACCGGCTGCGGGCACAAGGAGTCCTGTGCACCATCGTGGCCGGGAAGGTTCGCATGCTTACCCATCGCGACGTGTCATCGGAGGACATCGAGCAAGCCATCGAGGCCTGGCACCGAGTGGCCGCCGGCTAGCGTTCGCCGCGCGGACGGTCGCGATCCCGAAGCTTTCGGACCAGCGGCAACCCGAACCAGAACCACGCCAGGAGCGCGGCGATCGATGCGGTAAACTCCGCCGCCACGCCCGCCCCGAACATGAAGTCCCCGATCAGGAACACCGCTCCGGCGATCGACAGCGACAGGAAGACCGAGCCGGTGATCGACAGGCGGGTGGAGGTCACCAGCAGGGCCTCCTTGTCGTAGTCGCGCCACCGGAGCCGGTGATATGCGGTGGGGGCGATGAACATCACCGAGGTCACCGCAGTGGACAGCAGGATCCCGAAATACAGGTCCCGCTGGAAGTCGCTCATGTCCGAGAATCCCTGGCTGAACGGGACCGTGAGCAGGAAGGCGAACAGGACCTGCACGCCCGGGAGGGCCACCCGGAGCTCCTGAAGCAGCTCCCCCAGCTCCCGGTTGAGCCGTTCGCCCTCCGATTCGGTGTCGGCCATCTCTCCTCAGAACGTGAACGACGGCCGCCCGCTGCTCGCGGACGGCCACCGGGATCGTGCTTGCGGTCAGGACTTGGCGCTCAGAAGCTCGCGCAGCTTGCGCTCGATGCTCTGCATGCTGTCGCCGGTCTTCTCCTTGATCGTCCCGGCCAGGCGGTCCCACTTGCCCTCGCTACGCTTCAGGTCGTCGTCAGTGAGGACGCCCCACGACTCCTTGACTCGTCCTTTGACCTGATCCCACTTGCCTTCGAGCTGAAGGCGATCGTCGTCGTTGCCCATGACTCGACCCCTCCTTCGAGGGGGGTCCTACCCGGCGTTCGATGCGGTCAAACGCTGGCCAGTCGCCGGAGGGCGGCCACGTTTCGGCGGTGGTCTTCCAGGGTGCCCGGGGTCTCCACCAGTACGGAACCGCGGCGGACGGCGGGATCGTTCAGAACTCGACGGATTCCGGCCTCGCCGATGAACCCCTGTCCAACGTGCTGGTGACGATCCCGCCGGGAACCACGGGGGAATCGGGAGTCGTTGGCGTGGACCAGTCGAAGGCGACGGGTGAGGCGGAGGCTCCGAAGCTCGTCCATGGCGCCGGCCACACCTTCGGGGGTGTCGAGGCCGTAGCCCGCGGCGAACAGGTGGCACGTGTCCAGGCACAGGGCCACACAATGGCCCGTTCCCACCGCAGTGAGCAGCTCCGCGGCTTCTGAAAGGGTGGACGCAACGGTCCCCGTTCCGCCCGCGGTGAGCTCGAGGAGGACCTCGGGCGGGCCACCGGTCGAGCCCGCGATGGCCTGGATCGCTCTCACCGCCCGTTGGACGGCGGCGCCACGCTCGCCGGCGCCTCCCGCGCCCGCGTGCACCACGAGACCGTCGGCGCCGATGGCTTCGGCCGACTCGAGCTCCCTCCGAGCCAGATCGATCGAACGCCTGAGGAACTGCGGATCCGGTGAGGCGATGTTGACCAGATACGACGTGTGGACGTACGCCGGCCCGAGCCCACTCTCGATCAGCCTGGCCCTGAACTCCCGAGCGGCATCCGCGCTCACGGAGGGAGGAGCCCACGCCCGGGGGTTCGACACGAACAGCTGAAAGGCCTCGCAGCCGAGGTCCGCGGCGAACCCCACGGCGGACGCCAGCCGTCCACGAGTGGGGACATGGGCGCCGATCCTCACCGGACGCCGAACGGCATCAGTCGGCGGTGTAGATCTTGACGAGCTGGCCGGACTGGACGGTGTCGCCGGCCTTCGGCTGGGTGTAGACGACCTGGCTGCCGGTGGTGCCGGGGATCTGCACCCGCTGGACCACCAGCCCGGCCCCCTCGAGCTGGGCCTGGGCCGACGTGGCGGTCTGCCCAACCACGTCGGGCATCGCGAAGGACCGGGGGCCCCGGGAGACCACCAGGCGCACGGTGCTGTCCTGGGGGACGGTCTCTCCGGCCGGGGGCTCCTGGCTGATCACCAGACCGCGGGCCACCTCGCCGGAGAACGCCTCGGTGACCTCGACCTCGAGCCTGGCCCCCAGGAGGATGGCTCCAGCCTCACCCTCGCCCAGGCCCACCACCTCGGGGACCTGGACGGGCTCCTTGCCCAGGCTCACCGTGAGCCGGACCGGCTTGCCGACCTCCAGGTTCGTCTCGGGGTCGGGGTTCTGCCCGATCACCTCGTTCTTGGGAACCTGGTCGTGGTAGACCTCCTCGATCCCGCCGACCTTGAACCCGGCCCCCTCGATCCGCCGGGTGGCCTCGTCCACGTGCAGCCCGGTGACCTGAGGCACCGGGGCGAGCTCGGGACCCCGCGACACCACCACCGACACCTCGGTGCCTTCCTCGACCTCGGTGCCCGGCGGCGGCCGCTGGCTGACGATCCGCCCCGCGGGGACCGTGGATGAGAACTCCTCGCTGAACACCAGGTCCAGGTTCGCTTCCTGGGCCTCTCGCTCGGCTGTGGCCAGCGGGTCGCCACCGAGCGGTGGGACCGTGGTGTTGTGAGGGATGAGGAACGTCCACACCGCCCACCCCGCTACCGCCAGGACCACCAGGAGCGAGAAGTACCGGAACCACCGGGCCAACCGTTGGCGGCGCCGGGCCCTGGGGGACAGGGTGCGGGGGATGGTCACGGTTGCCAGGCGGTCCGCGGGGACCTCGTCGGAGGGGGCCACGCTGGATGCCAGCTCGGCCAGCGGAGGGGCGGGAGGCAGGTCCGCGTCGGCACCGGCGATCTCGCGGCGCATGGTCCGGGCATCGGGAGTGCGACGATCGCGGTCGCGATCGGTGGACCGCAGAACCGCACGGTCCAGCTCCGCGGTGACCATGGGGTTGGAGCGCGAGGGTGGCGGCACCCGCTCCCGAAGGTGCTTGTAGGCGATGGCCACGGAGGTCTCTCCGGTGAACGGCACCCGGCCCGTCAGCAGCTCGTAGAGGACCACCCCGGTGGCGTACAGGTCGGTTCGGGGGTCCGCGTTCTCCCCTTCGATCTGCTCGGGGGCCAGGTACTGCACGGTTCCGGTGACCGTCCCCGGCGCCTGGCTCACCCGGGCATCGGCGAAGGCTCGGGCCAGGCCGAAGTCCGCCACCTTCACCACGCCGTCCGCCGTCGTGATCATCACGTTCTCGGGCTTGATGTCACGATGGACGATCCCCTGGCGGTGCGCGTGTTCCAGGGCCCCCAGGACCCCGTCCACCACCTCCACGGCCTGACGAGGCTCCAGGGTCCCGTCGCGCACCAGGATCGCGCGGAGGTTCGGGCCCCGGACGTACTCCATGACCATGAAGTAGGTCCCCCCAGTCTCGCCCCAGTCGTGGACGGCGACGATGTTCGGGTGGCTCAGCACTCCGGCCGAGCGAGCCTCGCGACGGAACCGGTCAATGAACCCGGGGTCGTCGGCCAACTGGGGATGCAGGATCTTGAGAGCGACCTCGCGGTCCAGGACCGGATCGTGCGCTCGGTAGACCTCGCCCATCCCGCCGGCGGCGACCCGGGCCAGGATCTGGTACCGACCGTCTACAGTGGTCTCGATCATCATTGGGGGCGGTCTCGGCTTCATTGTAGGGGCCGCCTTGGGCCAAGACACGGAAGGTACCCGTGAGCACGCCGGTCGAGGACTACCAGGACGCCTTCGCCAGGATCGAGCGGGCGGTCCAGGGAGGTGCGGCCGACCTGGGGAACCTGGGGTTCTACCGGATCGTGGACCGGATCAAGCGAGAGCCAAAGCTGGCGGCCCACTGGGCGGACGTCGCGGGCCGGATCGATCGCACGGCTTTCGAGCGGAGGGTCCGGCCTCGCTTCCCCGTGTGGGTGGGCAACGGGGTGCTGCTCTCGGGGTCGGCGGTGCTGGTGGCCATGGTGCCGGTCGCGGTGGCCGTGGCCCGGGACTCGGCCACCCCGGAGCCGTTCCTGGCCGGCGCCCTGGCCCTGGTGGCCGGAGGCGGCCTGGGTGCGGCCCTCCACGACCTGGGTCACTGGCTGGTGGGACGACTGGGCGGGATCCGGTTCACCTCCTTTTTCCTGGACGGGCCGCTGCGGGTCCAGCCGGGCATCAAGATCGACTACGCCACATACCTCCGAGCCTCGCCGGGAGCGCGGGCCTGGATGCACGCCTCCGGAGCATTGGTCACCAAGGTCGCGCCGTTCGCCGTGTTCATCGCGGTCTATCTGCCGCATCGGGCCGCGGGCTACGACCTGTTTCCGCCGTGGTCGCTGTGGGGGATCCTGGGGATCGGTGTGGTGCAGCTCATCACGGACGTGGCGTTCTCCAGGAAGCACTCGGACTGGAAGAAGGTCCGGCGGGAGGTGCGGATCGGCCGGGTCCAACGCACCGGGGTATGACGGTCATCGGCGACGGCGCTACAATGGATCCAACATCAATAGTTCCGGGGAGCTCGGGCAACCGGGCTGAGAGGCCGGCTACGGAATCCGTCGGGGTTTCGAGGCGTCGGCGACCCGTGAACCTGAACCCGATAATGCGGGCGAAGGGAGACACGGGGCCGCGGAAGCGGCCCTTCGCATGAAATGGCTACCACGAACGAGACCACCCGAACCGATCCACTGACGATCGCCGACCGGTCGTTCATCTCCCGGCTGATCGTGGGCACCGGCAAGTTCGGCTCCCACGAGGTCATGCGGGAGGCGTTGGCCGCCTCGGGGACCCAGATGGTCACCGTGGCCCTCCGGCGAGTCGACCTCGACGCCACCGGGGGACCGGACATCCTCGAATTCATCGACCCGGAGCGCTACCTGCTCCTGCCGAACACCAGCGGAGCCGTGGACGCGGAGGAGGCCGTCCGCTTGGCGAACCTGGCCAGGTCCGCGGGGATGCCCGCCTGGATCAAGCTCGAGGTCACCCCCGAGCCGCGGTACTTGCTGCCCGACCCCGTGGAAACCCTGAAGGCCGCCGAGCGGCTGGTGGCTGAGGGGTTCACGGTGCTGCCGTACATCGGCGCCGACCCCGTGCTGGCCAAGCGGCTCGAGGAGGTGGGGTGCGCCACCGTGATGCCGCTGGGGTCGTGGATCGGGTCGAACCGTGGCCTCCGCACTCGCGACGCCGTGCAGATCATCGTGGAGCAGGCCACCGTTCCGGTCGTCGTGGACGCCGGCCTGGGTGCGCCTTCTCACGCCGCCGAGAGCATGGAGATGGGATGCGACGCGGTGCTGGTCAACACGGCGATCGCTGTGGCGGGCGACCCCGTGGAGATGGCCCGGGCTTTCCGGCTGGCAGTGGAGGCTGGACGCCGGGCGTTGCTGGCCGGCCGGGCCCCAGAGCTCGGAGCCGCCGAGGCGTCCAGCCCGCTCACCGGGTTCCTGGACAAGCTGGTCACCTCGCAGGCCGACCCGTCAATCACAGAGCCATGAAGGTCACCTCGCTCGAGGACCTGGCGTCGCCGCCGTCCGATCGGGACGGTTTCGAGGCTCCCTTGCCCCGGACGACCTTCGCCCAGCAGCTCGCGGAGCTCCCGCTCGACGACCTGCTGGAGACGGCCCACGGGGCGTCGCCCGCCCGTGTGGACCGGGCCCTGGGGACCGAGCCGTTGGACCGGACGGTGGCCGACTTCGCGGCGCTCGTTTCGCCGGCGGCGGGGGAGCGGCTGGAGAACCTTGCAGGGGCCTCGCGACGCCTGACCCTGGCCCGATTCGGGCGGACCATGCACCTGTACGCGCCGCTGTACCTGTCCAACGAGTGCCTGACGACCTGCGGGTACTGCGGGTTCGCCCGAAACCTGCCGGTGGCCAGGAAGACGTTGGGAGAGGCGGAGGCCCTCGCGGAGATTCAGCATCTCCGTCGCCAGGGGTTCCGGTCGGTGCTGCTGCTCACCGGGGAGCACGAGCGGCTGACCGGTGTGCAATTCCTGGAGCGCCACCTCCGGGTGCTGGCGGGGCATATCCCTTCGGTCTCGATCGAGGTGCAGGTGTGGAGCGAGGCGGACTACCGGCGCCTGCGGGAGGCCGGATCCGAGGGTGTGGTGATCTACCAGGAGACCTACGACCCAGGCCGGTACTCCGAGGTGCACCTGGCGGGACGGAAGCGGAACTATCGGTGGCGCCTGCTGGGGCCGGAGCGCGGCGCTCGAGCGGGTCTGCGTCGGGTGGGCATCGGAGCGCTGCTCGGGCTGCACGACGACTGGAGATCCGAGGCCCTTTCCGTGGCCGCCCATGCTCGGTTCCTGATGACCCGGTACTGGCGGTCCCAGATCACCGTCTCGGTGCCCCGGATCCGGCCTTCGGCCAGCGGCTTCCAGCCGAGGGTGGAGGTCTCGGACCGAGACCTCACGCTGCTGGTGTGCGCTCTCCGCCTGTTCCTCCCGGACGCCGGGCTGGTGCTGTCGACGCGGGAGGCTCCCGCGCTCCGCGACGGTCTCCACCGGATCGGGATCACCCACACCAGCGCGGGTTCACACACCGAGCCAGGAGGGTACGAGCACCCCGGCGAGGCCGAGGAGCAGTTCGAGGTGGCCGATCACCGGTCTCCGGCGGAGGTGGCCGCCTCGCTCCAGGCCATGGGGTACGAGCCGGTGTGGGAGGATCCCTCGCTTCCTTCCGGGGTGGCCCACGGTCTCCACGCGGTCCGCTCCTGAGGTGCGGATCACCGCCAACGGCCGGGGGTTCGACCTCGACGGCCCGATGAGCGTCTCGGAGTTCGTCCGGGCCCGGGGGCTGGATCCCCGCCACGTGGTGGTGGAGCGAAACGGGGAGCCCCTGGAGCGAGCCCGCTACGAGGAGACCATCCTTGCGGAAGGCGACCGGTTGGAGCTCGTTCGTGCCGTGGCGGGGGGGTCCGGGGGGGTAGCTCGCCATGATTGCTCCAGCATGGACATCACCCTGCGAGCGGACCCCCAGGAGAAATGGCATGAAGGCTGACGCCCGCCGGGATCGCCTCGCCCGTTCACGCCTGTATGTGGTCACCGGCGCCCGAGTGGACCTGGGCGACCTCGGCCGGTTCCTGGAGCGGATCCTCGATGCCGGCGTAGACATCGTCCAGCTCCGCGAGAAGGGTGCCGAGGCCGGGGACCTCCTCCGGTGGGGGGAGACCTTCCGCAAGGCGGCCGACCGGCACGACGCTCTGTTCATCGTCAACGACCGGCCCGACGTGGCCGTGGCCCTGGGGGCCGACGGGGTTCATCTGGGTCAGAACGATCTGCCACCGGCGGTGGCCCGGGACTTCCTGGGGCCGGAGGCCATCGTCGGTCTCTCCACCCACGACCGTCACCAGTGGGACGCGGCCGCCCGCGAGGCCGACTATCTGTGCGCCGGCCCGGTGTGGGAGACGCCGACCAAGCCGGGCCGCCCGGCCGCTGGCCTGGACCTGGTCCGCTACGCGGCGAAGAGCGATGACCGGCGGCCGTGGTTCGCCATCGGCGGGATCAACCCCGAGAACCTGGGCGAGGTCACAGACGCCGGGGCCAAGCGGATCGTGGTGGTCCGGGCGGTCACCGAAGCGTCGAACCCTCCGGCGGCGGCTGTGTCGTTGCTGGCCGGCCTCCCGCCGGCCTGAGCGACGGCCTCAGCGGAGCCAGGTCTTGACGATGGCCTTCATGAAGTTCCACCCGTACTTGAACGGGCGGGGCTTCTTCGTGGCCCCACTGGCCCGGGCCCGTACGGTGATGGGCACCTCCAGGATCCGGGCCCGGTGCCGGAGGGCCTCGATGATGACCTCGGACGTCCAGAACTGGTCCTGCTCCAGGATCAGCTTGCGCAGCGTCTCGATTCGGATGGCCCGGTAACCGTTCGACACGTCGGTGATCCGGGCCCCGGTCAGGAGCGACACCATCCGCGAGAAGAACAGCACCCCCAGATGCCGGATGTGACTCTCCTTCTCGAACGTCCCCAGCACCCGCGATCCCTGGACCATGTCGTACTCGCCGCGGAGGATCGGCTCGACCAGGAGGTGGAGCTCATCGGGGTCGTGCTGCCCGTCCGCGTCGAGGGAAGCCACCACCGTGGCGTCGAGCCGGAGGGCCAGCTCGTAGCCTACCCGCACCGCCTGGCCACCTCCCCGGCGGATCGGCAACCGGGCCACCAGGGCGCCCGCGCCCCGAGCTGCCTCCGCCGTGCGGTCCTCGGAGGCGTCGTCGACCACCAGGGGGACCACGGGATGCCCCTCCACCTTCTCCGGCATGGCCCGGAGCACCGATCCCACGTTGTCCGCTTCGTTGTGGGCCGGGAGCACCACCACCAGGCGCTCGCCCGCCGGCAGACCCTCGAGCTGCTCGGCGGGGAGCGACTGTGTGCCCATCCACTCCATGAGCAGCTGGAAGTCACGGCTGACCACGTCGGTCTCGCTGGTGTTTCGCAGGATCAGGAGCAGCAGCACGACGTTGCCGAACAGCAGCACCGCCAGGAGCCGGCCGCCTCCACCCCGCCGGAAGTTGAACAGCCCGAACAGGGGATCGAAGAACGATGGGACCGTGGCCAGGAGCAGCCCGGCCACGGCCAGCGTGGTGGAGATGATCAGGTTCCGCCGGGTGATCCACCGGCCACGGAACCGGATCACCGCGGAGATGAGCAGCGCCGCGGCGAACACGCCGCCCAGGATCCGGAGAGCGATCACGCTACCTGTGAGCGGCCGGCTGGGTGGTCCGCGGGGCCCATCGAGTGCGCGGCATGATGTGGTCGCGGATCACCCGCCTCGAGTATCGGCGGATGGTGTCGAACATCGACTCGATGAGGGTCTCCGAGAGGTGATGGGGCTTGAGCCCCAGGTCCATGAGCTGGGTGTTGGTGGCCTGGTAGTAGTGCTCCTCGGCCTCCACTCGAGGATTGTCGAGGTGCTCGATGGTCACCGCCAGCCCGACCTCCTTGCCGGCCCTGGCCACCAGGTCGGCCAGGTCCACGACCGTGAACCGCTCGGTGAACTGGTTGAACACCCGGTACTCGGCGGGGTCGGGCGGGTTGGAGGCCGCCAGCTCCACGCACTGCAAGGTGTCGACGATGTTGATGTACCCGCGGGTCTGTCCACCGACGCCGTAGACCGTGAGCGGATGCCCGATGACGGCCTGTAGACAGAACCTGTTGAGCGTGGTTCCGAAGATCTCGTCGTAGTCGAACCGGGTCAGCAGACGCTCGTCCAGCCCGGTCTCCTCGGTGTGGATGCCGTACACCACGCCCTGGTTCAGGTCCGTGGCCCGCAGTCCCCAGATCCGGCACGCCAGCTGGATGTTGACGGAGTCGTGGACCTTGGACGCGTGATAGAAGGAGCCCGGCTGCTTGGGGAAGGGAAGCCGGTCGGAGCGGCCCTTGTGGTGGATCTCGATGAACCCTTCCTCGATGTCGATGTTCGGCGTTCCGTACTCGCCCATGGTCCCTAGCTTCACCAGGTGCGCGTCGGGGGCCAGGTCCCGCATGGCGAACAGGACATTCAGCGTGCCGACCACGTTGTTGTACTCGGTGAACACGGCGTGTTCCCGGGAGGCCATGGAGTAGGGGGCCGACGGCATCTCACCGTAGTGGACGATGACCTCGGGCCGGGCCGTCTCGATGACCTCCTCCACCACCGCGTGATCGCACAGATCCCCTTCGGTGACCCCGATCTGCGAGTCGCCGATGTCCCGCCAGGCCGCCACTCGGACGGGGAGGTCGTCCCCGATGGGGGTCAGGGAGTCCCCGCCGTTCTCTCGCAGGGCCCGGCGGCGAAGATAGTTGTCGACCACGTGGACCTGGTGGCCGAGCTGTGAGAACCGCAACGCGGTTGGCCATCCCAAGTAGCCGTCGCCGCCCAGGATCAGGATGCGCATCCGATTGGTTCCTCCGCTGAAGGACGCCCTATTGTAAGGCACCGGTGACGCCCTTCCTCTGCCGCCGCGCGCGGCTGGCCGCCACGTTCGCGCTCCTCCTGATGGTCCCGGGGTGCACGTCTGCCGGGGGTGCAGCGGAGCCCCCCGGCCTCATGGCCATGGCCCGGGGCCTGGGAGCAGACGCGGTTCGGCACCTCATCCGGGGATACGTGCCCGGCACCTCGGGGGAGATCGCCCTGGTGCCCGAGCCGTGGAACGTGGTGGCCCAGTGGACCGGAGGGCTCCGGGGTGCGTTCGATCCCCGGACCACCCACGCCACACCCTGGTCCTACCACCAGCGGGTCCCGCTGATCCTGTACGGGCCGGGGTTCGTGCGGTCCGCCGTCCGTCCTTCCACACCGGTCGACCTGGCGGACCTGGCGCCCACGTACGCGGAGCTGCTGGGTTTCGAGGGATTCGACGCGCCGGACGGACGGGTGCTTCGCGAGGCCCTGATCCCCGGCTCGGAGCGGCCGGACCCGCCGGCGGTGATCGTCACGGTCGTGTACGACGGCGGGGGATGGAACGTCCTGGAGCGATGGCCGGACGCGTGGCCGGTGCAACGCGGCCTGGCTCTGGAGGGGACCACCTACACCAACGCCACGCTCGGGTCCTCACCCTCGATCACTGCGCCGGTCCACTCGACCATCGGGACCGGGGCGTACCCCCGGACCCACGGGATCCCGGAGAACACCGCTCGATTGCCAGACGGAACGCTGGGGGACGTGTACCTGGACACCGCCGACCCGGCACTGATGCGCGTGGATTCGCTGGCCGACCAGTGGGATCGCTCCGTCGACAACCGCGCGTGGGTCGGCATGCTCAGCTACGAGTCGTGGCACCTGGGGATGCTCGGTCGTGGCGCTCGGGCCCCCGGCGGTGACCGTGACGTGGCGGTCCTGTGGGACACCGACCGAGAGGACTTCTGGACGAACGAGGAGGTGTACCGGCTGTCCGAGGACCTTCCCGGCCCGGGGGCCCTCCAGGCCAGGGTCGACGAGCTCGATGCGGTGGACGGCGCTCGCGACGGGGCCTGGGGGGACGTGCCTCTGGAGGAGGACGCCTACTGGTACACGGGGACCCCGGCCTTCGTGGCCCATCAGGCCGAGGCGGTCCTGGAGATGCTGCGGCAGGAGCCCATCGGTGAAGACGCCGTCACCGACCTCCTGTTCGTGGAGATGAAGGCCGGCGACATCGCCGGACACGTGTGGAACATGGTGGGCCCCGAGGTGTCCCAGGTGTTCGCGGCCCAGGACGAGCTGCTGCTGGGACCCCTGGTGGAGACGCTGGACCGGGAGGTCGGGCGGGGCCGGTACGTCCTGGCGATCACCGGCGACCACGGACAGACGCCAACGCCCGAGTCCGTCGGCGGCCTGCGCGTGGATCGGTTCCGGCTGGAGGCCGACGTCAACGAGTCCTTCGGCGCCCCGGTGGTGGAGTCGGCGCACCCCAGCGAGCTGTACCTCGACCGTGACGTCCTCCGGCGGGAGGGCATCTCGGTGGAGGACGTGGCTCGGTTCGTGGCCGGCTATCGCTACGGAGACGGGTTGCCGGAGGGCGTGGATCCCGGCTCCGTTCCCGAGGAGCTTCGCCGGCGATCGTTGTTCGCCGCCGTGCTCCCTGGTGACTTCCTCCTGGAGTTGGGGGAGGAAGAGGTGAACGCCCTGGGACCGGGGCGATATCTCCAAGGCGATCTCACCTCGGCGCAACCGCTCGACTCGCTGGAGGGCTAGGCCGGGGTCACACGTTCACGTAGGGCCGTTCGGGTCTGGGGATGGCCTGGATGTCGGACGCCGCCACGACCATCTCCCTGCCGATCGGATAGAAGGTTCCGGAGACCCGGACCCACTGGTCCTGTTCGAACTTCCCGGGAGGCGCTCCCACCACGCGGACCTGGACGCTCAAGGCGTCGGCCACGCAACACGACACCACGAACCGGGTAAGGATGAACTCATCGGCGGCCTGACCCTCGCGCCTGGTGACGATGCCCTCGAAGGTCACCCGGCTCCCGGCTCGCTCGACCAGCCCTCGCCGGACCTCCGGCGACCAGCCGGCAGCGGCCACGGCGGCGAAGGTCACCGGGCCATCGGCGAGCTCGCCTCCCGCTCCCGCGAACCCGGTGCTCACCGAGCGTCGGGAAGCGGCGAACGACCCCAGCGCGGCCGGCGGGAGGGCCAGCACGGTCACCACGGGCAGGAGGGCCACGCCCAGGCCCCACGCGGCCCGGCGAGTGATCGGGTCGAGGCGGGGGGTCCGGGCGGTGGCCAGCCGTCCCAGGGCGGCGATCGACAGCAGGATGGCTCCGACGGGCACGACCCACGCGGTTCGGGTGGACAGATAGAGATAGGTGCGGCCGGACAGCAGGAGGAACCAGAAGAGGCCGGCCCACGCCCCCAGGGCCACGGCGGCCGCCAGCCGGCCCATGCTCCACGACCGTGGCGGGGCCTCACCCGACGTCGAGATGGCCCGGTGATCCGCCACACTCATCCGAACAGCACCTGGATCCACAGGCAGCCCGCCAGGGTCACCGCGAACACGGCCACCGCCACGGTCCGGACGAACCCCCTGCTGAACGTTCCCGCGTACAGGGCGCCGAGCTTGGCATCGATCATCGGTCCGGCGACCAGGAAGCCCAGCTGGGCCGCCGGCCCGAACTGCACGAACGACGCCGCCACGAAGGCGTCAGACTCCGAACACAGCGAGAGCATCGCGGCCAGGACCATCATGGCCAGGATGTCGAGCACCGGCGTCCCGGCCACCCGCCCGATCACGTCCTGAGGCAGGAACGTCTGAAGGGCACTGGCCACCGCTCCGCCGATCACTAGGTACTTGGCCAGCATGGTGAAGTCCGAAGCCAGCTGGCCGAAGTACCGAGGCCACTTCCCCTCGTCGGCGTGCTCATCGTGGTGATCGTCGGCGGGAGCCCGCAGCAGCTCGGTGCGGCTCTTGGTGGCCACGATCCACCCCACCGCCATGGCCACCGCCAGGCCCAGGAAGGCTCGCCCCACCACCATGGGGACAAGGACGTCCCGCCCTCGGTACGCGATGAACGTGGCGGCCAGGACCACGGGGTTGAGGATCGGAGCCGCCAGCATGAACGTGACCGCGGCGGCGGGAGCCAGTCCCTTGGCCACCAGCCGCCGGGCCACCGGCACCGACCCGCACTCGCACACCGGGAAGGCGAACCCTCCCATCCCCGCGGCGGGCATCTGCACGGCCTGGGGCAGGCGGGCCAGACGGGCGAACACGCTGGCAGGGATGAACACCTCGATCAGGGCCGAGACGGCGGCTCCCAGGACGATGAACGGGAGCGCCTCGACCAGCAGCGACCCGAACACCAGGAGGAAGTTCTGGATGGCCGCGATCCCCTGGGCGCCCGAGATCCGGAGACCCAGGCCCAGAATGGCCAGCGCAGCCAACACGAGCAGGCCGGTGCGCCAGCTGGTGTCGTTGGTGCGGAGCGAGGGGGCCGTGGGGGCCAGGGTCCGAGCCATCCGGTTCGTCAGTGTCCCACAGGGTCAGCAGTACCGGGCGAAGGTGACCGCGATGGCCGGGAACACGTCCGCGAACACCGGCGATCCATCGGCACCTCGCAGCTCGCGGAACGCGGCCCCCACCCGATCGACCGTGAGTCCCGAGGACGTCAGCACCTGCTGGTCGAGGAACATCCCGCCCACCGCGGTGGCCTCCACCGCATCGACCCCCAGCCGGCGCTCGGCATCCCGCTCCGCGACCGTCGCGGGGATGGAGTCGGCCGCGACCTGGAGTGAGCCCGTGGCCGTGGCCACCACGACTACCCGGCCGTTGGTGGCCCGCTCCGCCGCACGGACAATCTCTCCGAGCGCGGTGTCCATCTCCTTGATGCGGCCGTCGAGAGCCACCGCCAGGAGGTCGGGGACTTCGTCCTCGCCGTAGCCCGAGGCCAGCAGCCCAGTGGCGGCAGCGGTCTGCTCCGCCGTGGTCCCGGCGAACACCGCGTCGTCCCGATCGTGCTCCACGTACCAGTCGCCCCCGACCAGGCCCCGGTCGGCCGGGCGGCTCCCCACGACCCCCACCCTGGGATCCTGGCCCAGGCGATCGTCGAGGTCGTCCCCGAGCGCGGCGATCACCGAGAAGGGGGCGTCCGGGCCCCACGCCTCCACCACGGCACCCTGCTCGTTGCGGATCAGCGTCCCGGTGATGCCGTGATCGCGGGGAAGGCCTCCGGTGCCGATCGAGGTCAGGATGGCCGCAGGATCCGGCGGAAGGGACCCGGGATCCGCTTCCAGGGTTCCCACCCCTCGGTCCAGGAGACCATCCAGCGCCGGCCAGGAGTCCGGGGCGTCCTGCAGCTCGGCAGTGCCGACGGCCTTCCACGCCACCATCAGCACCAGTCGGGGTCGGTCGCCTCCGGCCACCCCGGCTAGGGCCGTGCCCGATCGGACCCCGGGGTGGGGGCGACGGAGGCCGATGATCTCCGCCACCGTGGGGGCCACGGCGTCCAGCGTGGTTCCGGAAGGGATCGTGGCCCCCGTGGAGATCCCGGCCCCGGCGAACACCAGGGGAACGGTCCCTTCGTCCGCGGCCCCGAGCGACGGCCAGCCCGCCTGGGGCAGCTCCGTGCTCCCGCGAACCCCTCGCTCGCCGGCCACGGCCAGGACGTTGGGGGATCTCCCGTCCCGGAAGCCCGCCGCGATCAGGGTGCGAACCTCCCCGGGGAGGGAGCAGTAGGGGATAGATGTCTGCGGAGCCGTGGTCTCCCGGCACGACCGTCCCACGCACAGCGCCCGAAGGACGGCCGCGGGAACTCCCACGGCCAGCACGACGACGAGCACCACCATGAGGCGGCGGTCCACCGCGACATCATCCCAGCCGCTCGGCGGAGTTGTGTACGATCGCGGCCCGTGACCCGGCCCTTGATCCTGGCCGCCACGCTCATCGTGCTGGCGTCCGCGTGCACCGAGGAAGGGCCCGGGCCACCGCCGGAACCTCCACCGGGATCGCGGACCGTGGAGGAGATGGCCGGCGCTCTGGGCGGCGACGTGCTCGAGCACCTCCGTCGCGGGTACCGTCCGGACATGTCCACCGACGTGGCCTTCGTTCCCGCGCCCTCCAACGTGGTGGTCCGGTGGAGCGGGGAGGGACTGGGCACCGACCTCGCGGACCCGCGCACCACCCATCCCACTCCCTGGGACTACCACCAGCGGGTGCCCATCTCCCTGTACGGTCCCGGGTTCGTGCGGGAGGGCCTGCGAGTCGACCGCCCGGTGGACATCGCCGACCTGGCTCCCACGTTCGCCCGGCTGGTGGAAACCGAGTTCGATGCGCCCGACGGCGAGCCCCTCCACGAGGCGTTGCTGCCGGCCCAGGATGCACCGCGGGTCGTCGTGCTGGTGGCCTACGACGGCGGAGGGTGGAACCTCCTGGAGCAGTGGCCGAATGCCTGGCCGGAGCTCCGGGGCCTGCTGGATCGGGGGACCACGTACACCAACGCCACGATCGGCTCGGCTCCGTCGGTGACCTCGGCTATCCACGCCAACATGGGTACCGGGACCTATCCCCGTACCCACGGGATCGCCGAGATCAACGGACGGCTGCCCGATGGGTCGGTCGGCGACGTGTTCTTCGACGAGGAGACCGACCCTCGGTTGCTTCGCTCGCCCACCTTCGGGGATGTGTGGGATCGGAGGCAGGGCAATCGCCCGTGGGTGGGGATGATCGGTTACGAGTCATGGCACCTGGGGATGATGAGCCGGGGCACTCGATCGCCGGGCGGTGACCGGGACGTGGCCGTCCTGTGGGCACGGGAGCCGGGGATCGGCGAGCTCTTCGTCAACGAGGAGTTCTACGAGCTGCCGGATCACATCCCCGACGAGGCGGCGCTCCATCAGCACCTCACCGAGCTGGACACCGATGACGGCGCCATCGACGGGGCGTGGCACGGCTACGACCTGGCCGACCCCGCGGTTGTGCCGGCCACCCCGGCGTTCGTTCGGTACCAGGGGGACGTGCTGGTCCAGCTGGTGGAGAACGAGCCCCTGGGCACCGACGGGATCACGGACCTGCTGAGCGTGGAGCTGAAGCCCACCGACTTCGGCGGGCACCTGTGGAACATGGTGGCCCCCGAAGAAGAGGAGGTGCTTCGGGCCCAGGATCAGGTCCTCCGCCGGCTGGTGGCAGCGCTGGACCGCAAGGTCGGGCGGGGACGGTGGGTGATGGCGTTCACCGCCGACCACGGCCAGACCCCGAAGCCGGAGACCACCGGAGGCCTGCGAATCCATCCCGACGTGCTGAGTCGCAACGTCGAGGAGTACTTCGGCACGGACATCGTGCAGACGGTCACTCCCTCGGGGATGTTCCTGGACGGGGCCCGGATGGAGGAGGCCGGGATCACCGTCGACGACGTGGCCCGATACGTGGGCGACTATCGCTACGGAGACGGGCTGCCCGCCGACGTCGACCGGTCGACGATCCCCGAAGCGGCGCTCCAGGAGCGGGTGTTCGCGGCCGCGCTGCCGGGGCCGTTCATCGGCAGCCTGACGGATGGGGACGTGGAGGCCGCGGGGACGGGCGACTACCCGGAGGGCGACCTCACGTCCGCGGTGCGGGTCCCGTACCCGTAACCTTTTCCGCTCGGGGCCCGATCCGGCGGGCCCACAGGGCGATGCCCACCGCGATGGCCAGGAACACCAGACCCGCCACCACCAGGAGGATTCGGGCGGTGTCCCGGGACAGGAACACGAACAGCACCACCGCGGGGATCACCCAGGAGAGGTTGTAGGCGATGTCCTGGAGGCTGAACCCTCGGCCCCGGTAGGTGTCTGCCAGGGCCTGCTGCATCATGGTGTCGACGCCGATCTTCCCCAGGAAGAACGACAGCCCCACGGAGAACGCCAGCACCGAGATGCCCAGCAGGTTGATGATCCCGCCGAACGCCAGCATCCCGGCGGCCCCCACCAGCAGCGCCCCCACCACGATGCGTGCGGGGGGGACCCGGTCCTTGACGAACTGGGCCACCACGAACCCCACCGCCGCCCCCAGGGCTCCCGCCGCGGCGGGGATCGCAGTGGTTACCGTTCCCTCGGTGGCGATGAACTCCCGGGAGACGAACACCGTGGCCAGCGTGACGAAGGTCAGCACCGTCCGGACCGTGAGAAACGAGGCCAGCGCCAGCCCGGCCATGGCCCTCCGTCCGACCTCTCGGATGCCCTCCACCACGTCCCCCACCAGGCGCCCGAGCTCCTGGCGCACCGGCACCCCTTCGGTCACCGTTCCCAGGCGGCGGACCCGGAAGGCAGCCGCCGTGGCCAGGGCGTACACGATCACCCCGCCCACCACGAGCAGGCGTGACGACAGGAACGCCGAGCCCACCAGGGCCACGCCCGCGCCCCCGATCTGGAAGATCGCGCTTCCGGCCTGGGAGATCGAGTTCCCCTGGATCAGCCGCTGCTCTCCGAGGGCCGTCGGCATCCCCGCTCCCCTGATGGCCAGCACCAGGCGGGTGCCGGCCAGGATCAGAAGGAAGGAGACGTACAGGGCCGCGTCTCCGAAGGCCGTGATGCCCACCGCCGCGATCAGCCCCAGGACCACCACCCGGAGCCCGTTGGCCGCGATCAGTATCCGCCGGCGGTTCCACCGGTCGATCAGCACCCCCACGAAGGGGCTGAACAGGGTGTAGGGGAGGAACGTCAGCAGCACGATCAGCAGCGCGTCTCGCGGGGACCGAGCGGCCTCCAGATCGAGGTTGAACCCCGCCTGCCCGCCGAAGGTGATCTCCTTGGCCAGAGCCACGCCGACCAGACCGTCGGCGGCCTGGGCCAGCCACTGGGCGAACATCAGCGAGGAGAAGTCTCGGTTCCGGAACAGCTCCGCGGTGTCGTCGATGATCCGCGCGGGTGCGGCGAACAGTACGTCGCGCCGCCGCCGGAGTCCCTCCGGTAGCCGCCAGAACAGGGCTAGGATCACCGCGATGGCCACGGTGGCCCACCCGAGCACCGGGGTGAACGGCGTCCGGAGGATGGCCACCAGGACTACCCCGATGGCGGTGGTCGAGGCGATCCCCAACAGGGGGACCAGGGCCACGGCCTCCGGCCACGACCGGCGGTCGAGCCGCCGGTAGAACAGCCACCCCGGCAAGAGGAACAGGATCCCCAGCCGAACCGCTGCCACCGACGAGCCCCCAAGGTTCTCCAGTGGGCCCGGGGGATCGGACGCGAAGGCCCGGGCGTCCTCCGCCGCCTGGTTCGCGGCCGCCACCGCCCCGTCGGCCGCCTCGGTGCCGCTCACGTCAGGCACCACCACCAGGCCGCTCTCCCCAAGCGGCACACACTCCTGGCACGAGGCCAGGAACTCCGCGTTCGTGGAGTGCTCGTTGAACACCGCCGGTATGAACACCACGACGTTGCCGGCCTCCCGGTCGAGCAGCGGAATCACGTCTTCCGACGTGTCGGCCGAGATGTCGTTGTACGGCTGATCGGAGGAGGTGGATGGCCGGCCGCCCTCGAGGTCCTCGATCCGGCCGAAGAACAGGGTGGTGTCGGCGATCTGGTCGCCGTCAAGCCCCGCGTGGATCGCGTTCGCGTGCTCCTTGTACTGACCGTACGGCACGATGTCCCCGGGCTGGGCGTCGGTGACGAACAGCGCCCGGCGGTCCTGGGGCTCGGCGTCCAGGTACGCGCTGGCCGCTGCCATGGTCTCCCGGATCTCCGGGGTCAGCCAGGTGGGATTGGTGTTCCAGGCCGACAGGCCTCGCTGCCACCACACCCCGACGATCAGGGCCACGGCCACCACCGCCGCTCCGGAGAGGATCCGTCCGCCGGTGCCCCGCAGCTTGAGCGGCCACAGGATCAGAAGGGTCAGCGCCAGCGTGGCCAGGAGCAGGGGAGCCAGCGTGGCGTTGAAGAACCGGAAGTACGGATACGCGGCCCCGACCACGAATCCCAGCATCCCCAGGAGCGGAACCGTCCAGGCCACGGTGATCACGGCGAACCACTCTCGTTCGCGCACCACCTTGACCACCAGGTGCCCCAGGCCGACGGCCATCAGCGGGAACAGCACCAGGAACGGGAACAACGGCTCCAGGTTCTTGAGCACGCCGATCGACCGATCCACGAAGAACGCCACGTCCTCCGGCGGAGGGACGGCCGCGTCACTGAACGAGGAGGTCGGGCCCCACAGCCCGCCCAGCCAGAACGCTGCGGTGAGCACCACCGCCACCGTCCCGGTGGCCACGATCATCCCCTCGGACCGCAGCGTGGCGAGCAGCGAGCGCTGCCGGAGGACCCGATAGACGGCCACCGCGCCCATCGACATCAGAAAGATCACCAGCGTTGTCGGGTGGCTCATGCCCGCGAGGAACAGGAGGATGGTCACGCCGATCCTGGCCCCCCAGCTGGTGGCCATCCGGTCCATCAGCAGGAGCACGGCGGCGATCATGGCCAGCGTCATGAAGTTGTCCATGTAGCCGAAGAACCGCTGGAGGAAGAACAACGCCGGGATCGACACCAGCGTGAGGTAGAACAGCAGGAGGTTCCGCCGATGCTTCCACGCGAAGGCGGCCATCCCCGCCGCGGCCAGGACTCGGAACACGATCGACAGCACGATCGTGGGCACGCCGGGGGCCACGCCCCCCACCGTGCGCATGAGCGCCCCGGTGACCGGCTCGGCGATCCGGTACCCGCCGGCCAGCGCGCCCACCGCACCGCGAAGCTCGATCAGGCTGCCGGGGTCCTCCTCGAGGAGGTACTCCACCCGCCACTGGTAGAACGCGGTGTCGAAGGCGGGGACGGCCCGGGATGCGTCGGTGATGAACTGCAAGCTCATGGCCAGGATCACGATCCCCAGCACCGCGAGGATGACCCAGGGTCGTGCCGCCAGGCGGGCCAGGCGTTCCCCGGCGGTGGGGGACCGGCGGTCGGTCCCGGGTGGAGGGGATGGCGTCCGGTCCTCGGTCCGGATCCGCTCGGTCACCAGTTCACCGTCGGATGCACGGGAGGTCGGTCTCCAGCACGTCCCCGGGGAAGGCCGCGGCGAACAGCTTCACGCCCCCCCGGCCCGCCGACACCGCCGAGGGGTCCACCGTGTTCTCGGCATGCGTGTAGTCCATGAGGTACCGGCCCATGTCGTCGATGGTGAACCCGTTCGCTTCGAGCTCCTCGAGGTCCACCCACGCCTGGGTCACCCGGAGGCTCTGGATCACCGGCCGATCGTCCCCGTCCCCGTCGAACTCCGCCAGGAGGTCCCGGTTCAGCTCGAAGTTGTCGACGATGATGGCCCCGGTGGTCTCGGGGTTGGGCGTGGAGCCGTGGTCGGCGGTCAGGGCCATGACCCACTGGTCCTCTCCGACCTCTCGATCGAGGATGTCGATCAGGTCACTGAACGCCTGGTCGCTGGACCGCACCACCCGCTCCATCTGGGGGCTGGGGAAGCTGTACTTGTGGCCCACCTTGTCGATCTGCTTGTAGTTCACGAACAGCAGGTCGGGGACGTCGTCGGCGCCGAACCCCTCGCGCCGGATGATCTCCCGGATCACGCCGGTCTGGTACTTCGCGTAGCCGGGGGTCAGCGTCCGGGCGTCGGGGACGCTGAGGTCCACATCCCCCATCCACAACCCGTCCAGGGTTCCGTCCTCGCCATCGGACTCCCGGATGGCCTCGTCGAGGCCGGGGAGCCGGGTGACGTAACGCGGGAACTCGTAGTTCTGGAGGTTGGTGTCGGCCAGTCCCCACTCCCCGGCGCGCTGCCCGGCGGCGATGTCCCGGTCGCCGCCTTCCCACAGCGCCCCGTGTCCGATCATCCCCAGGGTTCCCTCGGCTCCCACCATCCCGATCACCGGCTGGTTCCCCTGGGCGACGTCGTAGAGGTCGGCCATCGAGGGGCCGATCATCAGCGTGGCTCGCTCGAACGCCGAGGGCTCGACCCGGCCCTCGACCCGGAACCGGAGGTCCACGATCCCGTGGGTCCTGGGGAACGCTCCGGTTCCCAGGGTGCTGTGGATGGCCGGGGTCACCGAGGGCGACGACCCCACGGTAGCGTCGTCGTACCACGCCCCATCGGGGATGAGCCCCTTCACGGTGGGCCAGCCCTTGGGATAGGCGTCCAGGACGTCCCGGCCCCCGCCGTCCCACACGATCGTGAGGATCAGCTTGGGAGGAGCGGCGGCCGGGTCGACGGCTTCCCGGAGTGACTCCCCGTCCGGGGCGTCGAACGGGAACCCGACGTGCTGGGCCAGTGTGGGAGCCAGGTCGGCCATGGTCACGGGACGGCTGACCTTTCCCACGGCAGGGACGTGGCCGGGGCCGTACAGGAACATCGGAACGTCCTGGAGATAGGCCCACGGGCCGGAGTGAGAGGCGAAGTTCCCCACGTAGTTGGGTTCGTCGGGGACGAACTGGATGTCCCCGGAGCGGACGGGGTTGTAGCCGGCCCACACGCGCTGGATCTCCTCTGGTGGAAGGTCACAGGCGATGCGAGCGAACGGGCCGGAGGCCTGAGGGATCGTGGCCGTCGGACCGGGAGTGGGCTGTTGTGTGGGGCCGGTCTGTGGGGACTCGATGGCTCTTGGCTGGGGGTCGCTGGAACAGGCCACGGCGAGCACGACCAACAGAACGAAAGGGGACCGGCGGATCACGGCGGGCCAGTGTACCCGGGCCCGCAGAGGGCCGCCAAAGCTCCCCTAGTTGCCTCATGTCAAGATGCCCGCGAACGGCTAGTTCGTTGCCTCACGGAAAATGCCCGCGTAGGGGGGCTCGGAGGGCCAAAGCCAGCCGGCCCGTTATCTCGCCAGGGGTGGTCTGCAG